>CAWGEQ010000038.1:0-103199 GCA_963821645.1 uncultured delta proteobacterium
GGCATGGCCGGCCACCAAATGGAACAGGGAATGCCGATGGGCCATGGCATGATGATGGGTCACGGCATGGGCATGGGTGGCCAAGGTATGGAACACGGCATGATGTGCGGATGCGGCATGAAAGAGGTCATGGGAGACCGCATGATGGAAGCGGCCCATCACCTGTTGAAATCCCTTAAGAGTCTTGACCTTGACGAACAACAGAAAAAGATGATCCATGAAATCAAGAGCAAGATAATGAAAGAGACGATCAGGAAAATGGCGGACATGCGCATTGCCCAGATCGAGCTCAGGGACCTTTTCCTCCAAGACCCTATGGATATGAAGGCTGTTGAAGCCAAAGTGAGGCAATTAGGGATGATGAGGACCGAAATGATCCTTTCTCACATCAAGGCCCTGGAAGAAATCAAAGCCAAGCTGACCCCTGAACAGCGGAAAAAGTTCGGGGAGATGATGAAGGCCGGGCCTATGATGGGAGGAATGCATGAATAGAAGACAACCCAGGGAAGGCCTGAATTTTTCGGTCTTCATGGATTGAGAAACCAACCATAAAGAGTAAAATAAAATCAGACGGACCAAATCCGGGAAGGAGTAATGATCATGGCCTACACGGCAAAAGATTATGCCAGACTTATTGGAATGGCGGGATTCAGCGAGGGGCTTCTGAAGAATCACTTCACGCTCTACCAGGGGTATGTGACCAACACCAACAAGGTGCTCGACCTGCTGGAGCAGATGCTTAAAGAGGGAAAGACCGCTGCCCCCGAATATGCCGAGCTTAAAAGACGGCTCGGTTGGGAGTTCAACGGCATGCGTCTCCACGAGTTCTATTTTGACAACCTCGGCGGTAAAGAACCGCTCGATGGCAACAGCAAGCTGGGAAAGAGGCTGGCCGAGAATTTCGGCAGCTATGAGGCCTGGGAAAAAGATTTCAGGGCCACCGGGGCCATGCGCGGAATCGGCTGGACCGCGCTCTACCAGGACGGGGCCGACGGCCGGCTCATCAATTTCTGGATCAATGAGCACGACGTCTCCCATCCGGCCGGCGGCAACCTCATCCTCATCATGGATGTATTCGAACATGCCTTCATGCTGGATTACGGCCTGAAGCGCGCCGATTACATCGAGGCCTTTTTCAAGAATATCGACTGGAAGGCGGCCGAGGGAAGGCTGAAATAAATCCGCGGTCTAAGGTGCAAGGTTCACGGTATACGGTTTTCCCTAAACCTTGAACCCTGTACCTTGAACCTTTCCATTTTCATGTTTTGCTGGGAGAATGGCGATGAAAGCTTTGATGATCAGTGCGGACAATTTCGAAGACCTGGAGCTCCTGGTTCCTTATTACCGGTTGAAGGAGGCGGGGGTTAAAGTGGATGTGGCCTCCATGAAACGAGAGGCCATAAAAGGAAAACACAATTATGAAGTGGCCGTGGACAAGACCCTCGGGGAGATCAATCCCGATGATTATGACCTGCTGGTCCTTCCAGGGGGCAAGGCGCCGGAGAAAGTACGGAAAGAACCCAAGGCGCTGGAGATCGCCCGAAGCTTTTTTAAGCACAACAAACCGGTGGCGGCCATCTGCCATGGCCCTCAGACCTTGATCAGCGCGGGGCTGATGAAAGGAAAACGGGCCACTTGCTACAAATCGGTGGCCCCGGAGTTGAAAGAGGCCGGCGCTTTTTACGAAGACAAGGAGGTCGTGGTTGACGGCAATCTGGTCACTTCCCGGCAACCCTCCGATCTTCCCGCCTTCATGCGCGAGACCATGAAAAAGCTCGGGCTTTAATCGACGGGATCGAAACAAAAAAGAGGAGGAAAAGATGAGAAAAATAATTGTTGGAATCCTGGGACTGTCCATCTTCTTATGCCTTTTTGGGGCCTTTGGGGCAACGACAGAGGCCCTGGCCGGGGTACAGGTTAACGTCAACATCGGTCCGCCGCCGATCGTGGTCGCTGAACCCCCGGGAGTGGTCTTGATCCCCGGTTCCCAGGTCTATTTCGTTCCCCAACCGGATATCGACGTCTTCTTCTATAACGGCTACTGGTGGTCGCCTCGCGGGGATCGCTGGTATCGGGCCAGGGCCTATAACGGGCCGTGGGGGATCGTGGAACGACGTTATGTTCCCGCCCCGGTAATCCATGTCCCCAGGGATTATCGGGCCAGGTATGGACATGAACACCATATCCCTTACGGGCAGTGGAAGAAGGAATTCAGGCACGGGGAGAGAGAAGAGCGCCGAGGTTGGAAGGAAGAAAGGAGGGAATACGGGGAAGGGCGCGGCCGGGGCCGGGATTAAGTCCGGCATTCGGTGAAGAGAAAATTTTAAAGGAGATCCTATGATTTCAAAAATTTTGGTGCCCACGGACGGGTCAAAGGCCGCTCAAAAGGCGGCCGGGTATGCCATCGACCTGGCCAAAGAAATAAAGGCCAGCATCGTTATCTTGTGCGTCATTGATAAGAGTTCTTTCCTGAGCCAGACCATTCCCGCCAGAAAAGCCCCCAGACATGTAACCGAGCCTCTCGAAGATTATCTGAGAGAGGCGGTCCAAGGGTTTGCCGGGGAGATAAAAAAACTCTGCGATCAAAATGGGGTCCCCTCAAAGACGATTATCACGGTGGGACACCCGGTTGAGGAAATCCTGAAAAAGGCCCAGCGGGAGAAGGCCGATCTCATCATTATGGGTTCCCACGGCAAGAGCGCCTTAGCCGCCGCGGTCCTCGGCAGCGTCACTTACGGGGTTATCCACAAAGAGTCCAAAATTCCGGTCCTCATCGTGAGGCGGTGATGAAGGTCATCACTACCGAGATAAAATCGCCGCCGGCCGATGACGATTTTCTCAAATCATTTCATTGACGAATGATGGCGGACCCTAACGGATCCTTCCTGCTGGTTGATCGTGGCCCCCACCTTTTGACCCTCAGTCTAAACCGTCCCCGGGCGATCAATGCCCTGACCATAGACCTGATCCGGGATCTCCAACTGGCCCTGGATGAGGCTGAAAACGAGGGTCGGTTTAAATTGGTTCTGCTCCTGGGGGCCGGGGAGAGGGGATTTTGTGCCGGGGGTGACCTGAGGGCTTTAGCCGAGGCGGTCAGGGAAGGGGCCTTTGATCAGGCCGATCGGTTTTTTCAACAGGAGTACGCCCTGGATTTGAGGATCCACCGCTTTCCCAAGCCGATCATGGTCCTGGCCGACGGTATCACCATGGGAGGAGGATTGGGGTTGGCGGCCGGGGCCGGCCTGGTTATGGCCACGGAAAAAACCCGGATGGCCATGCCGGAAACCCAGATCGGTTTTTTCCCCGATGTTGGGGCCAGCCGCTGGCTATTTGACCGATGTCCTCAAGGGTATCCGGAATTTTTGGGGCTGACTGGACATGAGATTGGGGGAGGCGAAGGGGTTCGAATCGGCTTGGCTACGGACCTGATCCGTAGCGGGCAATTAGCGGAATTCAGGCGGGGCCTGGAAAACTTTAGCCAAGGGCTTTCCAAAAACAAATCAGAAGCCCTGGTGCAGCTCAGGGATTTCTTGTCCTCTTTTAGGATCGAACCCATTCCGGCTCAGTCCCGGAGAGACGACTGGGTGGCCACCCATTTCTCCGGAAAGGCCTCCATCCAGGAAATCATGAATTCCCTGTCTCAGGATCGGCTTCACCGCCAATGGAGTGCCGAGGCCCGGCAGCGCCTTGAGGAGCGCTCGCCGACCGCCTTGACCCTTACCCTGAGTTTGCTGCGCTTCAACGAATTTCGCGATCTGGAGGAGGTCTTTTCCGTTGAACTCAGGGCGGCCCATTTTATGATCCAACGACCGGATTACCTGGAAGGGATTCGGGCCCGTCTCCTGGACAAAGACGATCACCCTCATTGGGATCCGCCGAGCCTCGATCAAGTACCTTCATTGGACATTGAAAAATAGGCCTTCAAGGTTTAGTATAAAATATTCGCCTTGTGAGGAGAAAGTCATGAAAATCGACATCACCAAAAAAGAATATCAGATCCTGCTGGAAATACTGGAGATGACCGACTGGGTATTCCACGCCCATAAAACCGACGAACCCGCGGAGACCAAAAAATACAGGGATTTTGAACAGAAGATTTACGGGTTGGCCAAAGACTTCGGTTGCGACCATCTCATCGAATACGACCAGGAGCTTCAAGGATATTTCCCGACCGGCCAATTCGAGGAAACAAATCCGGCCATGGGTTACCTTGGAAGAATTTGAAAATTGATTCCTTCTGGGCAGAATTGACGGAACATCTGGTCGAAAGGGATCTCCTTCGCGAACTGGGAGAAAAGGAGTACCAGGGCCTCGAGACCATGGACCGGGTCATCCAGGAGGAGCCTTTTCGGATAAGATATGAAGAGGAGTTTGAAGCCTACGGGATTGATCGATTGGAGATCAAGGGCTGAAAAAATTTCGTTTATCGGCTAAGAGGCTTGATCCGCTTTCTTTCTTGACCCCTTTGAGAATCATTTTTTTATTGAGACCCTTATAATAAGAGGATTTTTCAGTATCCATCCGGAAATTTTATTCCGGATAAGCACCGATAAATTACAAAAGGAGTCAATCCATGGTCCTGGGAGAAGAAAGTGGCCTTTGCGAGGAGATAAAAAAAGCTTATCCGGAAAAATTTGCCCCCGAAGAAAAGATCTTCAGCCACATCCATCGGGGGGACCGCATTTTTATCAGCACCGCCTGCGGTGAACCCCAATACCTGGTTCGGGCCCTGATTCAATTTGTGGAATCAAACCCCAAGGCCTTCTTCGATGCCGAAATCCTGCATGTCTGGACCCTGGGGGTCGCCCCCTATACGGAAGAAAAATTCAAAGATAATTTCCGCCACAACTCCTTCTTCGTCGGGAATAATTCCAGAGAGGCCGTCAATAAAGGCCTGGCTGACTATACTCCGGTCTTTCTTATCCCGGGTCCCGGATTTATTCTACCGGGGCATGGTGCCCATCAATGTGGCCCTGATCCAAACTTCTTCGCCGGACATCCATGGCTATATGAGCCTGGGGATCAGCGTGGATATCACCAAGGCGGCCGTGGAAAAGGCTTCCTTGGTCATCGCCCAGGTCAACCAATACATGCCCCGGGCGCACGGAGACGGATTTATTCATATCGAAGATATCGATTTTATCATCTGCCATGATGAACCCCTCCTGGAATATGAAGCCATCGCCCCGGATGAAACGGCCCGTCAGATCGGAAAATATGTGAGCCGCATCGTCCAGGACGGCGACACCATCCAGGTAGGTTACGGGAGTCTGCCCAATGCCATTCTAAGCAACTTCGGCGAAAAAAAACATTTGGGGGTGCACACCGAACTTTTGACCGACGGCCTGGTGGATTTGATCAAAAAGGGGGTGATCGACAACAGCCGCAAGACCCTCAACCGCGGCAAAACCGTGGCCACCTTCTGCATGGGGCACCGGAAGACCTACGAGTTCCTCGAGGACAATCCGAGCATTGAATTCCGGACCATCGATTATACCAACAACCCCCTGACCATCTCCCGGCAAAAAAACATGACGGCCATCAACAGCGCCCTGGAGATCGATCTGACCGGACAGGTGACCGCCGAATCTTTGGGCAAGACCTTTTACAGCGGGATCGGGGGACAGGCCGATTTTATGCGGGGGGCTGTTCTGGCCCCCGGGGGCAAAAGCATCCTGGCCATCCAGGCCACGGCCGAATGGGGCAAGGTTTCCCGCATCGTTCCCTTCCTGCGGGAAGGGGCCGGCGTTACCCTCATCCGCGGCGACATACACTACGTAGTGACCGAATACGGCATCGCCTACCTCCTCGGAAAGAACATCCGGGAACGGGCCATGGCCTTGATTTCCATCGCCCACCCTGATTTTCGCCCCTGGTTGATCGAGAAGGCCAAAGAAGCCAATCTGATCTACCGGGACCAGGCCTTTATTCCAGGAAAAAAAGGAGAATATCCGGAACATCTGGAGATATTCCGGACCACGGCTAAGGGGTTGCCTTTGTTGCTGCGCCCGGTAAAAATCAGCGATGAGCCCTTGCTTAAAGGATTTTTTTTATTCCCTTTCCGATCAAAGCCTGAATCGCCGCTTCATGTCTTTACGCCAGGATATGCCCCACGAACGATTGCAGGAATTTGTGGTTATCGATCATACCAAGGAAATGCTCATTCTGGCTTGTCTCAAAGAAGAGGAGGTGGAAAAAATTGTCGGAATGGGACAGTATTTTATCAACGAAAACGATCATACGGCCGAAGTCGCCCTGGTCGCCCGGGATGATTATCAAGGCAAAGGGATCGGTAGGGAACTCCTGTCCTATTTAACCTATTTAGCCAAAAAGGAGGGTCTTTTGGGGTTTGTCGCCGAGGTCCTGGTGGAAAACAGACCCATGCTCCATCTTTTTGAGACTATGGGGTTTGACATCCAGCGGCAGAATGAAGCGGGAGTCTATGAATTGAAACTGACCTTCAGGGTAATCGGATAGACGATTTTCCGGACCTCTTCCGCGCTATCCTAATTCTTCTCCTCCATAATCAAAACGACTCCCTGCCTTTCTTTTTTCGGGCCGAGGATGATGTTCAACACGATCCGGCATTGGATGGACTGTCCTTTGCGATTGAAGGCCTTAAGCAGGAGCTCCTGGCTGGCTTCTGTTGCTTTCCAAAAAGGTCTTCAAGGGTTCTTTCATTTTTTTTACCGGCAGGCCGATGTCCAATTTCAGGAAAGGCCGCCCAACCACCTCATCAGTCGGAAGACCCCACAAATTTTTAGCCTCCTTGTTCCAGAGTTCGACATTCAAGGCCTTGTCCACCACGACCACTCCGACGTTGACACTGGACAGGATGGATTCCAGAAAGGTGT
The DNA here is from genome assembly GCA_963821645.1 of uncultured delta proteobacterium. Classification (GTDB taxonomy): domain Bacteria; phylum Desulfobacterota; class RBG-13-43-22; order RBG-13-43-22; family RBG-13-43-22; genus RBG-13-43-22. The sequence goes on from CAWGEQ010000038.1 coordinate 6,855, forward strand.
TGAGTCGGTCGCGTTCCAGGGTCTGCTGCTGCAGTTCATCATTCATGGTTTGCAGTTCCTCATTGGTGGATTGGAGCTCCTCGTTCATGGTCTCCATTTCCTCGTTGGTGGACTGCAGCTCCTCGTTGGTGGTCTGCAATTCTTCCACCGTGGATTGGAGTTCTTCGTTGGTGGTCTCCAATTCTTCATTGGTGGACTGCAACTCCTCATAGGCGGTTTCCAGTTCCTGCTTGGAGCGTTCGTAAACCTCCTTCAGTTTTTTAACCTCCGTCACCACCAGGAAGCTGATGCCTACCCCGGCAAACCCTCCGTTTTCCCTCAGGGGGGTGACCCGCACATCCAGATATTGGACTTCCCCGCCCGGCAATCGACGCTCTGCTTCCTTGAGGGTCATTGGCAGGCCTTTGGCATAGGCCGCATCGATCAGCGAACGAAGTTCCACCGGACGGTAGGAAAGCTCCAGGTCCTGCAGAAGACGGCCCAGATCAGCCTGGGTCAGCCCGAAAAGGGATCGGGCCGTTTCATTGGCCAGAACGAGGTTGCCGTTTTTGTCCACCACGAGCTGGGCCGTCGGCACGACCTCGAAGGCGGCTTCCCGCAGACGCCCAAACTGTCCCGCTTGAGCCGCGGCCTCCGGTTCTCCGGCCTGGGCCATGATCATCATTTGCTCTCTTCTACTGGCCCTGGGCACCTTGGTAAAGATGCGGTGTTTCAAATCTATGGGAGTGAACAAATTGGCATGGGTCAGCAGCATTTCGGCCTTGCCCAAAAAGATAACCCCCTCGTCGTTGAGGGCGAAATGAAAACGGGTCAGGATTTGAGACTGGGCCTCGGCATTAAAATACATCAAGGTATTCCGGCAGACCAGGAGATCCACGTGGGAAATGGGGGCGTCCCGAAGCAGGTCGTTGCGGCCGAAGATGACCAACCGGCGCAGATCCATTCGAAAAACAAATCGGCCTCGAACCGGCTCAAAATATTTTTCCCGCCAGGCCACCGGGATCGGCTCCAGGGCCTTAGCGCTGTAACTGGCATGGCGGGCCTCGTTCAGGGCCTCTTCATCCACGTCGGTGGCGTAAATTTTGACCCGTTGGCGGAAGGCCTTTTCCCCCAAGGCCTCGGCCAGGATGATTGCCAGGGTGTAGGGCTCTTCTCCGGAGGAGCAACCGGCGCTCCAGACCCTGATAGGGGCCTCGGCCGGCTTCCCGGCTAACAAACGGGGAATAACCTCTTGAGATAGAACATCCCAGGCGGGTTGGTCCCGGAAAAAGGCCGTGACATTGATCAGGATGGTATTGAAAAGCAGGGTAAACTCTTCCGGATGCACTTCCAGGAAATCCAGATAATCCTCGATTTCCCCAAGGCCGATCATCTGCATACGTCTAATTATCCGGCGGTTCAGGCTGCCGCGTTTATAGCCGGCGAAATCAAAACCTCGGGTGCGCCGCAGGTAATCCAACAAGGCTTCAAACTTGGCGTCAGGAGAATGATTTTTCATTCACCTTCTCCTTTCATGACCAAAGAGATTAAAGCCGCAGGAATTTCCTCCAAAGGCAGGATAAAATCCACGCTCCCCGTGGCGATGGCTGCGCCGGGCATGCCGAAAAATTCCGAGGTCTTTTCATCCTGGGCAATAACCGTTCCACCCATCTGCTTGATGGCCTTTACCCCCATGTTGCCGTCACTTCCGGTCCCGGTCAGGACCACGGCAATGGCCCGTTCCTGGAAACTGGCGGCCACGGATTCGAATAACAGGTCGGCCGAGGGTCGGACAAAGTGGACCAGTTCCGATTGGGACAGAGAAAGGGTTTTGTTTTTATTGACCAGGAGGTGGCGGTTAGGCGGGGCGATATAAATGGTAGCCGGCTTCAAGCGATCCCCATCTTCGGCCTGCTTAACCTGAAGGGGGGTGCGCCGGCTGAGAATGTCGGCCATCAGGCTGCGGTGCCGGGGGTCCAGGTGCTGGACCACCACCATGATGGCCGGAAAGCCTGCCGGTAAAGCCCCTAATACGCTACTGAGGGCCGACAGACCGCCGGCCGAGGAAGCCAGGGCAACAATGTCAAAAGCCGGTTTGGGTAAAGGGGAAGGAGTTGGAGGTCCTTTGATTTTTTTCAAATCTTATATTCCTCGTGATTCTTTTTAAGGTTTCTATAGGGTTACTTTAAGGCTCAATCCCCAATTCAAATCAGACGGGCCAACTGGCCTTGATCACCGTTCCCTTTCCTATGAACGACTTGATGCTGAAAGAGCCGCCCAAAAATTCGGTTCGCTCTTTCATGCTGGAAAGACCCATCCCTTTTTCTGAACTCTCCATGGAGGATAGACGTACCTGATCAAATCCTTCTCCATTATCCTGAATCGTCAGTTCTACGGTGCCGTTGACTTTTTGCAGCCCGAGGTGCACCAGGTCTGCTTTGGCATGTTTGCCGATGTTATTCATGGCCTCCTGGGCTATTCTAAAGATAGCGATCTTCAGGGGAACAGGTATCTCCTCTTCCTGGATGGCCATTTCTTGTTCAACGCGGATATTCGGATAAATCGTTTGAAATCTCCGGCAAAACCAGGAAAAGGTGGCTGTGATACCCAGATCGTCCAGAAGGGGCGGGCGCAGATCTAATTGAATTTTTCTGGCTTCTTCGATGGTATCTCGAATGAGGGAGATGAGGGGTTCCAGATATTGGGATATTTTTATATTTGGGTCTTGATCGACTCTTTGGAAAATATCCTCCACCTTGAATTTGATGGCACTCAAGGAAGATCCAAGCCGGTCATGGACCTCAAGGGCGATTCTTCTTCTTTCATTCTCTTGAGTTGTGAGGAGTTGGGTGGCCAGAAAGTGCAGTTGCTCCTTGGATTTCTGGAGGGCATCCTCGACCTGTTTGCGCTCGGTGATGTCTCTGACCAGCCAGCGCAGGCCGATCAGTTTGCCTTGATGGTCCTCTATGGGAGCAATGATGACCCGGGCGTAAAAGGGCCCTTTTTTGTCGGGGAACCAGAAAACCTTCCCATTCTTCGACGGCCCTTTTTCCTTTTTTCTGAAACCGGCTTAAAATGGTGTCAAAATCCTTCCGATCTTTTATATAAACCCTCAGGGGTTTTCCCTGGAAATAATCCTGGCGGACCCCCAATTGAAGACCTCGCCGCCCGGTTGGCTTCTTTTATAATTCCTTCCGGGTTAGTTACCAGGTACCCATCCGGGGTAAATTCAAAGAGGTCCTGGTAGCGCTTCCGTTCTGCCTCCTGGGTCTGACGAGAGGCCATAAGTTCTTCGTTTTGCTGCCGCAGTTCCTCTTCGGAAACGCCTAACTCTTCAAGACTGGAGGAAAGTTCTTCCAGGGCCTCGTTCAACAAGGGGTCTTTTGACAGGGAGGCCCCTGTTTATCAGGGCTTCCAGTCGCCTCCGGGCTGCTGCGACCTGCTGTTCCGTGGAATCCCTTTCCCGGCCCAGGTCTGGCCCGATATTAGAATTCCTTGGCTCCTTGATCTTTTTCTTAGCGGACATAGAAGAGTGCCCCTCTAATGTTGTTAGTGATTTCTAATAGATGAATGTACACTAATTTGAAAATGGTTGCACTTAAATTTATTTTTCCCCCTTCCTACTCGATAAGAAGGGGCTTTATATCCATCCATTGACGAAGATGTGCAGGTGATGACGACTGCCTGATTTTAGAGCACTCTTCTTAATGACCCACGGTTCCGGGCATCCAGAGATAATAGAAACCGGGATTAAGGTTCGGGATGATCTCCGGCAGGTTTAAATCCACCAGGGGCCCGCCTGAATTGTTGTAAAGAGAGGATGGGGTATTGTAGGGGGTGTCGTTCGGATATTTACTGCGTCGATAGACCACGACTTTGGCTTCCTGGGGAAGCCCGGCCAGGGCCTTGGCTTCGGCAATGGCCTCATTCAGGTATCCGATCCGGTCAATCAATTTCAGTTGCAAGGCCTCTTCGGCCAGATAGATGCGGGCGGTGGAGATGTCGGCCAGGGTCTTAGGATCCATCGGGCGGTGTTTGGCCACCAGATCCAAAAATCTTCCTCCCAGTTTATCGGTCAGTTCCTGAAAGATCTTTTGTTCTTCCGGGGTAGAGGGACGGAAAGGGGAGCCGATGTCTTTCTCTGTGCCGGATTTGTTGACCTCTACACCCAAGCCGAGTTTATCCATAAGGCCGGTTACCTTAGGGTTGATGAAAATAACCCCGACCGACCCGGTAATGGTGGTGGGATGGGCCATGATGCGATCGGCCGGCAGGGCGATGTAATAGCCACCCGAGGCCGCTACATCCATCATAACGGCCACGATTTTTATGTTGGTCCGTTCCTTAAAGGCCATGATTTCATGATAGAGGATATCGCTGGCCGTAATCGAGCCGCCGGGCGAATTGATTTCCAGGAGAAGGGCTTTTATTTCTTGATCCTTTTCAGCCTTTCGGAGCTGGGAAACGACTTCCTGAACCGTACTGGCCCGCTCTCGGAGGAGATCCTTCTTAGGGGCATCGGAGAGAAATCCTCTGACCGGAAGGATCAGGAGCTTTCCCTCTTCTTTGCCCTGGAGGGTGTATTCTTTGAGAGGCTCTTTGGATTCGGACTCCAGGGTTATCTTCACTCCGACACATCCGAAGGCCAGGCAGGCCGTGGCCGTTAAAACAAAGATGAAAAGAAAAAATCGTTTACCCATAGCCCTCTTCCTCCGGAATACTTCAAGAGATAGGTTTTGACTTTTTTAAGAGTCCACCAAACGGAAACGCCGGCGGAGTCTGGCGGAAAGATCCCGGATCATCTGAAAGGCCTGCTCCACGGTTTTTTCTCCATCCGGGTTGACTAAGCAACAGGTGGCCGGGGAGAGAAGGCTTCGTGAAATCAGGAAGGGGAGATCAATCCCTTTCTTATCCAGCAAATTCCAGAGACCAATCAGACGTTCTTCCAGGGATTCCAGATATTCCTTTTCAAAAGGCTCAAAGTTAGTAGGCACTATTCCCCAGACCAGAACCCCGCCCCGGTCTAAAAATTTTCGGATGGATTTATGGTAGGAGGAGAAGACCTCACCATTGGTGTAGACATCGAGGGAGAGGATATCCAGGTCCAGGCCCAACAGAAAATCCCAATCGGGATTGCCGCACAAATGGACCCCCCGGGGTCTTTCAATCAGGGAAAAGAAGACCTCCAGGTCCCCTCTGGCGGCCTGGTCTCCATAGCCGGCCATGGCACTGAATAAAAATTGCAGCCCCGGTTCATCGACATACATGAAGGCATTGGCATTTTTAGCCTTCAACCGTTTCAACTGGGTATTCACCCTCCGGGCCATGAATTCGAGCATGAAAGGCCGGACCGTATCATCAAAGAGGATGGGACGCCCATCCTCATCCTGAACATTAAGCCCAAAGCTGATCGGCCCTTCAAGCTGCCCCCGGATAGCCGGCCGAGCGGACAAATCCATTTCCAGATACCGGCGGTAGACTACTGAATATTGCGGACTGATATCAAAATAATCCGGGTCCTCAAAGTGCATCAAGGCCTCTTCCAATTCCAGGGCAAACTTTTCCCTGGAAAAACGCAAGGTCCGTTTCTCCAGGTCCAGCAGGATGCCGGGGAAGTGTTCCGAGGCCTGGACATACATATCTTCGTAATAACTGATATGGGGCAATTGGGGCCAGAAGGGTATATCTAAGGACAAGGCGGCTTTGAGGGCTTGATCGACATCCCGATGGGGCATAACCGCCATGGCCGTGGTTAACAGATTTCCTGGAATGGGCATGGGGAATCCAATTCAAAGAGTTTAAGGGGCGCTTCGCTTAAGGAACACTTCGTTTGAGGGAAGAGGCAACTGCCTTTGGCCTCAAGTTCGTCGAAGAGGAACGCTCCTTAAGCGTAGCGATCCTCGATCCAAGCGGTCGAACTTGTGACCCATCACCCGCTATGCCGGATATGCACGATTTCCCCGTCTTGGACTATGTAGTCTTTACCTTCCAAACGCAACTTTCCCTTATTTTTAACCTGGTTCAGACCGCCTAATTCGATCAATTCTTCATAACCGACCACTTCGGCCCGAATAAACCCCTTGGCCAGGTCCGAATGGATCGCCGCCGCGGCCTCCAGGGCCGTGGCGCCCCGGCGGATGGTCCAGGCCCGTACTTCATCTTCTCCAACCGTGAAGAAGGATTGAAGACCGAGTATGTCATAGGAAAGCTGAAGGACCCGGCTGCGGCTTAATTCCGTAACTCCATATTCTTCCATAAACAGGGCGGCATCATCGGGAGATAATTCGGAGATCTCCTTTTCCAGTCTGGCTGACAGGGTGACCACGGCACTGGCCTGATGATCATAGACGATATCAGGTCCCCGGTTATCATCACCGGTATTGACCACCACCAATACCGGTTTGAGGGACAGGAACCCATATCCCCGTAGGGGTTTGATTTCCTCGGCGCTCAGGCCCATGTCCCTTATAGGTTTTTCTTCTTCCAGGGCCGTCTTCATAGTTTCAACCAATTGTTTTTCTTTGAGGGCCTGTTCCCGGTCCAGGGCGCCCTTTTTAAGGCCTTCCACCAATCGCTCATGTCGCCGTTCAACCGCAGTCAGGTCCTGCAATAAAAACTCGGTGTCTAAGAGGACCAGATCCCTGAGGGGATTTATCGACCCTTCACTATGGGCTACGGCCGGGTTATCAAAGGCCCGCACCACATGGACATAGGCATCCATCTGGCCAAGGAGGTTGACAAAGGCCCCGGGGAGTCCCTTTTTACTGACCCCTTTATCCAGTCCGGCGATGTCGGCAAAGGTCACCTTGGCGTAAATGGTCTTTTTAGGCTGGAAGATCCGGCTGAGTTGATCCACCCGTGGGTCAGGGACATCGGCCACGGCGGTATGGATTTCCAACTTTCCTGAAGAATAGGCCGAGACCGCCTTTTCACCTCCGGCCAGGGCCTGAAATAGGGTCGTCTTGCCTGTTTGAGGAAGTCCAATAATTCCGATTTGCATTTTTTTAGTATGCCTTAATCTTGAACCGGGGTCAAGGGAAGGTTGACGTCCCAAAAAGTTTTCTTGACACATGACCTATTTATAGACCATAATCGGTCTTATTGAAAACGAGGGGATTTCGATGAAATTATCAGATCAGGTAAAACCAATCAGCTTTCTGAAGGCCCATGCCGCGGAAATAGTCCGGAACATGGGCGAAAAACGGGCCCCGCTGGTCATTACCCAAAATGGGGAGGCCAAAGTGGTAATGATGGACATCGAGAGCTACGAGCAAGCCCAGGAAACGATGGCCCTTTTGAAAATTCTGGCCCTCGGCAATCGCCAAATTGAAGAAGACAAGATCGAACCGGCTGCCGAGGTCATCAAACGTCTCCGGAAATACCGGAAAGATTTTTGATGTCTTTCACTGTTTTTCTGACCGCTGATGCGTCAAGAGACTTGGAGGAAATTTACCAATATATAGCCCGCCATGATGCCCCGGAAAAAGCGGAACAGGTGCTGTCAAAAATTGAAAGTATAATCAAGAACCTATCGAAATATCCAGAACGGGGTGTTTGTCCGAAAGAACTGCTTTCTTTAGGAATTCGTGATTATCGTGAAGTTTTTTTTAAGCCCTATCGATTGATCTATCGGGTCATGAATGGCCGGGTGTATGTCTTATTGATTGCAGACGGACGTCGTGATATGCAAACACTTTTGCAGCGACGACTTTTGGAAGATTAACTTTATTGGTTATTTTCAACCAGACCCTTCCAACATTGAGGATTCAAATTTCCGATCCTGCCCTGCTTATCAGAGCCAGGAATTTGTTCCGGGAGAAGGTCTTTTAATCTTCAAATTGTTCTTGATTGAAGGAAGAATTTTATGAGAGGTTGAAATCCACTTGCCCCTGTTATATATTTAGGATCAAAAAAATAGCCCCTCAAGGCAATTTTTTATTCTTTGATTTTAAGGAGATTTGAGTTATGTCTCATCATGATAAGGATGATAAGGATCAACCCGCCGAGAAGGCGGATTATTTTTTCGCCCGGTTAGAGAACGGGGAATTGGTCATGGAACCGTTTTGCCTATGCGGCAACCCCCTGGGAGAAGAGTATTATTGTGAAAAATGCCAGCGCCAGTGCCGTTGTACCGATGTGGTTTGTGCCGATGAAACCACCTTCCGGTTTATCCAGGATCACCCCCCCTTCAAAAAATTTAAGTTCTATCTGGCCTCCAAGTAAAAAAAGTTCAAGGTTCAAGGCATAAGGTTTGAGGAAAAACCGTGAACCATAAACCGCATACCAAAGGCAAACCTTTTTGATACCTGCCTCGGGTTAGCCTGAGTTTTAGAAAGGAAGTAGTGTTATGAAAGAAAACGAATCAGCCATAAAACCCGTAGCCCCGGGAGAGGCCATCATGCCGGTCCACGGGCAATTCAATTTTCAATGCGGCCCAGGGGTCGGTTGTTTTACCCGCTGCTGCCAGGATGTGACCATTGTCCTGACCCCTTATGATATCCTGCGTTTGAAAAACCGCCTGGGGATTACATCCGAGGATTTTATCGATCAGTATACCCTGCCCCTGACCAAAACCAATTCCGGTCTGCCCGTGTTTATCCTAAAAATGGGAGAAGATCCGGTTAAACGGTGCCCCCTTGTCAGTTCCGACCAGGGGTGCTCCGTCTATTCCGAACGGCCCTGGGCCTGCCGGATGTACCCTTTGGATACCCGTGAAGGCGATGAAGGGGATGAAGAGTATTTTATAACCGCCGACCCCAAGCAATGCCTGGGATTAGCGGAAAATAACCCTCAGACCGCGGAAGAATGGGAAAAAGGACAGGGGCTGGATATCTACAAAGAAATCGAGTTCCAATTTAATGAAATTACCTCGGCCCAACGCATCTGGGGTGACCATAAGTTGGATGGTAAGGTCCAGAATATGGTTTTACTGGCTTGTTACAATAGCGAACGGTTCAGGAAATTCGTTTTTGAGAGTAATTTTTTAAAACTTTTCGACCTTTCCCCGGAAGAAACGGAAATCTTGAAGACCGATGATTTGGAACTGTTAAAGCTCGGGTTTAAATGGCTGCAATTCGGTCTCTTGGGAAGATCGACCATCCCGATCCGGGAAGAGGTCATTAAGGCCAAGGAAAAGGAATTGGGGATCACCTTGCCTAAAGATGACGGCCTTTGGAAGAACCCGGAGATCAAAACCGCCAAATAAGGGAGCTTAACCGCCTAAAGACCATGAATGCTGCGGACACTTTTAACTATCTGGAAGGGGACGCCTTTTCATTTGCCTGTCATCCGGGCATTTCCTGTTTTACCGAATGCTGTCGGGACCTGAACCTGGTTCTGACCCCTTATGACCTCCTCCGGTTGAAGAAATCCTTAAACTTGTCTTCAACCGATTTTCTGGATCAATACACGGTCATCAAGCCCAACGTCCATAACGGCTTTCCAGCAGTTTTGCTGAAAATGATGGAGGACGAACGGCGGAGGTGCCCATTCGTTACTCCGGCCGGTTGCCGTATTTATGAAGACCGACCGGGGGCCTGCCGCATTTATCCCATCGGCCGGGGCGTTTCCAAAACTCAAGGGCAGGAAGGGACCAGGGAAATATATTTTGTAGTTAAGGAGGCCCATTGTCAGGGCTTTGGTGAACCGAAGGAATGGACTGTCGGGGATTGGTCCCAGGACCAGGGGCTTACCCCTTATTCCTTCTACAATGATCTTTGGACCGAAATCATTACCCACAAAGGTTCCCTGATATCGGAAGAAGGTCTTTCTCAAAAATTGCAGATGTTTTTTATGGCCAGTTACAACCTGGATCAGTTCCGCCAGTTTGTTTTTAAAAGCAGCTTCCTTAAGCGGTTTGACATCCCGGAAGAAACCGTGAGAAAAATGGAATCGGATGACGAGGAACTTCTCAAGCAGGGCTTGAAGTGGCTCAAATTCGTCCTCTTTGGGGAAAGGGTTATTCCGCTACGAAAGGAGTGAACATAGACAGACAACTTTTAAAACCTTGGATCTTGTCTATAGCCGTCGCTCTGGGATGGATCTTATTAGGGTCCCCGGGCTTTGGGGCCGACCCTAACGCCCTAAATGCCGACGGAAAGACCAATATCATGCCAATCCGATGGGATCAGGCCTTCCCACGCATCATTTCTCTTCCCGACAAGGGCAAACTTGAACAGGGAGAAATTATGTGTGCGGTCAAAAATATCGATAATCGGACCATAGTAGCCCAAAGTATCGGCCTCATTAAAGCCAAGGCTGAAGACTGTTTCAAGGTGGTCCGCAATTATAATCAGTATACTAATGTGATGCCCTGCACGGTGGAAAATAAGGTGGTTCGATCTTTTCAATTAGAGGGAGAACCTATCGGGGTTGAGGCCGTTGACTTTTGGACCCGGATCAGGGTTTTCGGTTTTGACACCCGCTATCTGCTTCGTATCGCCCATTTATCAGACCCCAAGCAACACAGATTTCGCTGCTATTGGACCCTGATAGACAATCCTGACCAGGTGCCTGGATGTCTGGATTCCGAAAAAAACCCTTGCCAAAATGATCTGGCGGTCAACCTGGGTTCGCACCAATTCGAGCCTTTTCCCGGAAATTCCAATTATACCCTTCATACCTACACCTTAACGATATCGGGAAAAAGCTGGCTTCAGCGAACCGCCTTCCGCCTGGGAGGCGGAAAATCCATGGGCGAAGTTACCCTTTGTATTAGAAGAGTCTTGGAGAAGGAGGAGGGACATCCCGCCATCGCAAAACGAGGTGATATTCATTAGGGGGTTTAAAGGCCCGAACTTCGACTACCCGCCTGGCCGTATCGATGGAAACATAACTCATATAATCGTTGGAACAGGCCCCTGAGTTTACATAAACTCCCTTACCGAATTGACGGCAGGTCATCTGATGGGAATGGCCCATAACAATAATGTCGTTTTTCCCCTGGCTTAAGGCCTTCCCGGCAGCCAGATCCAGCCTCTGAAAGAGTCTTTGTCCAAAATCATAGAAGGGTCCTTCCAAAAAATCAGCCAGCCGGGCAAAGCCCATCCGCCGCATGCCGCCGATCATCCAAGTAACAAAAAAAGGTAAACGCCCTTCTTCGCCGATGAAGGGATCGAATTGATGGCCATGGATAAGCCATATCCGCCAGCCGTCTTTCTTGAGACGGATCTGCTTCAAGGTTCCCAGGAATTTTTGGGTAATCAGATCATGATTTCCGAAGAGTGTACCGTACCGGGAAGATTTCCAGCGGCGGGTAATACGGGAATAGCGTTTTATGATGGCTTCGAGCACCTCCGACCGGGAGCCGGGAACCATCCCATAATCAGTTTGATAGATATCCCCCATTAAAATAATCCGGTCGTGGGTTCGGGACAAATGGTCGTCAAATCGAAGCAGGCTTTCCTCTTTGCCCTGAAATTTATCTAAGACGGCTGTATGACCAAGATGGAGGTCCCCAAAGGTGGCAATACGCATCAGTGCTTGAAGGCCCGCTGACCGGTAAAGACCATGGTGACCGGCGGAACAGCCTGATTACAAGCCTCGATCACCTCATAATCCCTTAAAGAACCCCCGGGCTGAACCACTCCGGAGATCCCCTGTCGCAGGCCCACATCCAGCCCATCGCGGAAAGGGAAGAAGGCATCGGAAATCATCATGGAGCCGGGAAGACCGGCCTTATCCTCCCGGGTCTTCCGGTCGATAGAGTCTTTTTCCTGCGGTTTCCGTTTCCCCTGTTCGATTTCTAAGGCCAGTTCTTTATATGAAAGTCCGTATCGGTCAAAACAAAGGGCATCGGCATATTTGGTATAGGCCTTGAAAACCGCTATCTCGGCCACGCCCACGCGATCCTGTTCTCCGGTCCCGATCCCGACGGTACATGCATCTTTTACATACAGAACGGAGTTGGAGGTCACCCCCTGTTCCACGGACCAGCCGAAGACCATGTCCTCGAGTTCCTTTTCAGTGGGTTCACGCCTTATCCGGTATTCCCGGCCCTGATAGGTGCACAGGGCCGGCCGGAAATCTTCTTTCTTCTGGATGGCATTGATGGGGGATTGCTGGAGGATCAGACCGCCGTCCTGCAAGCTCTTAAAATCGATGAATCGGACCTGACGCAGGCTTTCCAGGAGGTCCATTCGAGGAACCTTGAGAATCCTCAAATTTCCGCGCTTGGCCAGGATGGAGACGGCCCCTTCTTCAAAATCCGGCGCGGCCACTACCTCCAGATAATTCCGGGCGATCAGGCCGGCAGTGGTTTTGTCAACCGGGCGGTTAAAAACAGCCGCCCCGCCAAAAGCGGCTATCCGGTCGGCCCGGTTGGCCCGAATGTAGGCGTCTGATAAGCCGCTGCCATAGGCAACCCCGCAAGGATTATTGTGTTTGACAATGACGGCCGCCGGCTTGGCTAAGAGGAATTTGAGAATGTTTAAGGCATTGTCCACATCGGTCAGATTGGTCTTTCCGGGGTGTTTCCCTTCCTGGATCATCTCCGCCTCGGTTATGGCTGAAACCATTCCGGAGCCGGGCTTGATGAATCGGCATTCGCCCAGGACCAGATTCCCGTTGATTAATTCATAGAGGGCCGCTTCCTGTCCCGGGTTTTCCCCGTAACGCAGCCCTTTTTCTTCCAGGACCCCATCGGCCTGAGGCAGCTTCCAGGTCCTTTTCCGGTAAATAAGGCTTTGACTCCCCAAGGTGATGGTTAAATCCGGGGGAAAGTGATCGGCCATAACCGTCCGGTACATTTTTTTCAGGTCATCCATGAAAACTCCAGGTTCGAGGTACAAGGTTTACGGTTGAATTGGTTGGTTTTCCTTAAACCTTAGACCTTGTACCTCAAACCTTGTGTTTATTTTTGCCGTTCAATATAGGCATAAGCGCTGTGGTTATGAATGGATTCAAAGTTCTCGGACTCCACGGAAAACCAGGTGATATTGGGGTCGGCTTCTAATTTCCGGGCGATTTCGCGGACCACATCCTCTACAAACATGGGGTTCTCGTAGCTTTTTTCGGTTACAAATTTCTCATCGTCCCGCTTTAAAACTGAAAAGACCTCTGCGGAACCGGACTCCTCCACCAGGCGGATAATGTCCTCGATCCAGATAAATTTTTTGAAGCGCAGGCTGACCCGGACCTCTCCCCTTTGGTTATGGGCCCCATAATCACTGATTTCTTTGGAACAAGGACAGACCGTGGTAATTGGAATCTTTAATTCAATCACCAGGTCTCGGCCCCTGGACCGGTTGACCGACCCTTTGAAGGTACAGACATATTCCATCAGTCCTTCGGTATGGGTGACCGGGGCCTTTTTGGTAATGAAATAAGGAAAGGTCACTTCCATGTGGGCCGATTCGGCGTTCAGCCGTTTTTTTAGTTCATCCAGAAGAGAACTAAAATTTTCCAGGGTGATTTGGCGGCGATGTTCGCTCAAGACCTCGATAAAACGGCTCATGTGAGTCCCTTTATGGTCATGAGGGAGATCGACATACATATTGATACTGGCCACGGTCTGCTGAAAGCCGTTTTCTTTGTCCCGGACGGTAATCGGGTAGCGGATGTCCTTGACCCCTACTTTGTCGATAGGGATCTGGCGGTCGTCTTTTTGGCTCTGTACGTCGATCATATCAACAACAGGCAATCAGGCAAGTAGGCGAGAGGCGAGAGGAAGAAAAAACCAAATATTACTCGTTATCCTATAGCCCATAGCCTCAAGCCTCTTGCCTGCTTTCTCACCATCCAATCGTCAAATATTCATGAATGGAGTTGGCCGCCAGGCGGCCGGCACCCATGGCCAGGATGACCGTGGCTGATCCGGTGACAATATCACCACCGGCCCAGACCCCTTTTTTATAAGTCTTCCCGGTCTTGGGATCGGCCATGATATAGCCCCTCTTGTTGGTCTGCAGACCCGGGGTGGCCGCGGTTATCAAGGGATTGGCCCCGGCACCGATGGCAATAACCACCAGGTCGGTCTCCATAATAAATTCCGATCCCTCAATGGGGATCGGTCTCCGGCGGCCTGAAGCATCCGGCTCCCCGAGTTCCATCTTGAGGCATTCCATGGCCGTCACTTTTCCTTGATCATTCCCGATAAAGCGGGTGGGGTTGGTCAGAAGATGGAGTTCGACCCCTTCTTGCTCGGCATGGTGGATCTCCTCGCCTCGGGCCGGCATTTCATCCCGGGAACGACGATAAACGATCTTAACGCTGTCCGCGCCCAATCGCAAAGCGGTCCGGGCCGAATCCATGGCCACGTTACCGGCCCCCAGGACAACGACCTTTTTCCCAAAGACAATCGGGGTATCATATTCAGGGAAGCGGTAAGCCTTCATCAAGTTGGAACGGGTCAGGTATTCATTGGCCGTATAGATGCCGATCAAATTTTCTCCGGAAATATTCATAAAGATGGGTAATCCGGCCCCCACCCCAACATAGACCGCATCAAAACCTTGGTCAAAGAGTTCGTCCACGGATAAGGTCCGGCCGATAACGGCGTTGCAGATCACCTTGACGCCCAGTTTTTCCAGGGTGTCCACCTCGGCCTGGACAATGGCCTTGGGGAGACGGAATTCCGGGATCCCGTAGATCAGGACCCCCCCGGTTTTATGGAAGGCCTCAAAGATGGTCACCTCGTGTCCCTTGAGGATCAGGTCGCCGGCCACCGTAAGACCCGAGGGACCGGACCCCACTACGGCTACTTTTTTCCCCGTGGGGGCGGCCTTATTGGGGATCTTAAATTCCCCCTTGGTCCGCTGCCAGTCGGCGGCAAAGCGTTCCAGCCGGCCGATGGCTACCGGTTCCTCTTTCTTGCCGAGGATACACAAGGCTTCGCATTGGCTTTCCTGGGGACAGACCCGGCCGCAAACAGCCGGCAAACTGGTCTTTTCCCAAAGTTTCATAATTCCCCCTGGGAAATCCCCTTCTTTAATCGATTTTATAAAAGCCGGGATATCGATCTGAACCGGACATCCTTCCATACAGGTCGGCTTTTTGCACTGCAGGCAGCGTCCGGCTTCCAGTTCCGCCGTCTCTTGGGAATACCCCAGGGGTACTTCGTCAAAATTCTTAGCCCGGACCTTTGGTTCCTGCTCGGGCATTTTCTGCCTGGGAATTTTTTCTTTTTTCTTTATTTCTTCGGCCATGGAAATGTCTCCCTTAGTACAAAAATAAAGTTCGGAGTTCGGAGTTCAGAGTTCGGAGAAACCCATTTTCAAACCTCGTGGTGCCCAAACGGGGGTGATGGCTTAGTTCGGAGTAGTCAGTCAAGGGTAAATTTATGGGACTCAACTCCGAACTCTTAACTCCGAACTTATTTATGCCTTGCATTGACAACCGGATTCCTGAAACCGTTCCAGGGATCTTTTTTCCTGCTCCAGGTAACTCCGCTGCCTCTGGATCAATTCATCGAAATCAACCTGGTGACCGTCAAATTCAGGACCATCGACGCAGGCGAAACGGGTTGCCCCGTCCACGGTGACCCGGCAACAACCGCACATCCCGGTTCCATCAACCATGATGGGATTCAAGCTGACCATGGTCTTCACTGCGTATCCCTGGGTCAGCTTACAGGTAAACTTCATCATCGGCACCGGTCCGATGGCCACGATCAAGGCGATAGGGTCTTTTTTATCTAAATATTCTTTTAAGACCTCGGTAACAAATCCATGGTGCCCGTAAGACCCATCATCGGTACAGACCCGCAGTTCGTTGGAAGCCTGGGTCATTTTATCTTCGAGAATAAGCAGATCCCTGGTCCTGGCTCCGATAATGGCCACCACCTTATTCCCGGCCTCTTTCATCCCTTTGGTGATGGGATGTAAGACCGCCACCCCGGTGCCCCCCCCTACACAGATCACGGTCCCCCGATTTTCGATGTGAGTGGGCTGCCCCAAAGGACCACAGATGTCTTGAAAGGCATCTCCGACTTTAAGGGTCTTCATCAAGGCTGTCGATTTTCCTACCACCTGATAGATAAGGGTAATGGTCCCGGCCTGAGAATCCGTATCCGCCATAGTCAAGGGGATCCGTTCGCCGGTTTCGTTCACCCGGAGGATGACAAACTGGCCCGGCTTGGCCTTTCGGGCAATCAAAGGCGCCTTGATCACGTTGCTGACCACCGTCCCCTGGGCCAACTCTTCTTTTTGTAAGATCTCAAACACGGCATTACTCCTTTATTGTTTTTATAAACTTTTGGTAGTATTTTTAGCATACCAATCCCGGCCTGTCAAAAAATATTTGGGTGATTTTTAAAGCTTGACGGTAATAAATCGTTGTGATAAATAACACAAGTTTTAAGTTATTAGGATTAAAAGTCAGTCTGAGAAGGTTCAAAATACCTTAAACAAGGAGGATGTTTCACATGGCGTACAATGCGGTGAAAATGAAGGATTGGCAGATTTCCGAAGCTGCCGAAAAAAACATGCCCAGTCCCGATCAATGGCGGGACAAATTAGGGCTTCAAAAAGACGAAGTGATCCCTTTTGGCCGGCTGGCCAGGCTCGACTTCATGAAAATCACGGAACGGCTCAAGGATAAACCGGACGGAAAGTACATTGAGGTTACCGCTATTACCCCCACCCCCCTGGGTGAAGGGAAAAGTACCACCTCCTGCGGTCTTATGGAAGGCCTGGGAAAACGGGGGGTCAGTGTAGGCGGTGCCCTGCGTCAGCCTTCAGGCGGACCGACCATGAATATCAAAGGAACGGCGGCCGGCGGTGGAAACGCCCTCTTGATCCCCATGACTGAATTCTCCATGGGTCTCACGGGCGACATCAACAACATCATGAACGCCCACAACCTGGCCATGGTGGCCATGACGGCCCGGATGCAACACGAGCGGAACTACAATGATGAGCAGTTAAAGCGGTTGACCAAGATGCGCCGGCTGGACATCGACCCCACACGGGTTGAGATGGGCTGGATTATGGACTTCTGTGCCCAGGCCATGCGGAATATCATCATCGGCATCGGCGGCCGTCTGGATGGGTTTATGATGCAATCCAAATTTGGTATCGCCGTCTCCTCTGAGGTCATGGCCATTTTATCCATCGTTAATGATTTGGCCGACTTGCGCAAACGATTGGATGAGATCACCGTGGCCTTTGACAAAAAGGGTAATCCCGTAACCACCGGTGACCTGGAAGTCGGCGGGGCTATGGCCGCCTTTATGGTTCAATCCATCAACCCCACCCTGTTGTGTACGGCCGAGTACCAGCCCTGCATGGTCCACGCCGGTCCCTTTGCCAATATCGCCGTTGGTCAGTCCTCCATTATCGCCGACCGGGTCGGCTTGAAGATGTTTGACTATCATGTGACCGAAAGCGGATTTGCCGCCGATATCGGTTTTGAAAAATTCTGGAATGTCAAATCCCGCTACAGCGGGCTCAAGCCCCACGTTTCGGTTTTGACCACCACCATCCGGGCCTTGAAGATGCACGGTGGCGGACCGAAAGTCGTGGCCGGATTGGCTTTGCCGGAAGAATACACCAAGGAAAACGTAGGCCTGGTGGAAAAGGGCGTGGCCAACATGGTCCATTGTATCGAAATCATCCGCAAGTCCGGCATGAACCCGGTGGTCTGTATCAATGCCTTCCACAACGACACCAAGGATGAAATCGCTACGGTGCGTAAGGCGGCGGAAAAAGCCGGTGCCCGCTGCGCCCTGTCGACCCATTGGGCCGACGGTGGTGAAGGGGCACTGGAACTGGCGGATGCGGTTATTGACGCCTGTAAGGAAAAATCCAAGTTTAAATTTTTGTATCCCCTGGAAATGAAACTCCGGGATCGGGTGGCCAAGATCGCCAAAGAGGTCTATGGGGCCGATGGGGTTTCCTGGACGGCCGAGGCCGAAGCCAAGGCCAAGATGCTGGAAGCCGATTCCAAATACAACGACTATGCCACCATGATGGTCAAGACCCATTTGAGTCTTACCCATGATCCGACCCTCAAAGGCGTGCCCAAGGGTTGGAAGCTTCCAGTCCGAGATGTCTTGATCTATTCCGGGGCTAAATTCCTCTGCCCGGTGGCCGGGGCCATCACCCTGATGCCCGGAACGTCTTCAGATCCGGCCTTCCGCCGAATCGACGTGGATGTTAAGACCGGCAAGACTAAAGGATTATTTTAAACAGTTCCAAAGGCCCGGGGAAGACCTCCCTGGGCCTTTTATTTTTAATCCTTTCAAACAAGCCCTCCCTTAGGTGGGTCCTCTTTATCCCCATTCCAAAGGCGGGCCTGGAGTAAAATTAAGGATGATGGTTATCTTAACAACCCAATAAATTAAGAAGGACAAGATTATATGGCTGAAGAAGAAACCAAAAAAGTCGGAGCGGTCATGGTTGTCGGAGGAGGGATCGCCGGTATTCAGGCCTCCCTGGACCTGGCCGAATCCGGATACTACGTCTATTTAGTGGAGAAAAAATCAGCTATCGGCGGGGTCATGGCCCAATTAGACAAGACCTTTCCGACCAACGACTGTTCCATGTGCATCATCTCCCCCAAGCTGGTGGAATGCGGCCGACATTTGAATATCGAACTTTTGACCTTGAGCGAAGTCGAGGAGATTTCCGGAGGCCCTGGACGTTTTCAAATCAAGGTCCGGCAAAATCCCCGCTATGTGGATCCCTCCAAATGTACGTCCTGCGGCGAATGTACCAAGGTCTGCCCGATCGATTTGCCCAACCAGTTCGACGAGGAAATGCGGACCCGCAAGGCCGCTTACAAACTATATCCTCAGGCCATGCCCGGTGCCTTTGCCATTGAAAAAAGGGGGACCGCCCCCTGTAAGGCCACCTGTCCGGCCCATATCAGCATCCAGGGGTTCATCGCCCTTATTGCCCAGGGAAAGGACAAGGAAGCCTTAAAACTGATCAAACAGGAAATGCCCTTCCCGGCTATTTGCGGACGGGTCTGTCATCACCCCTGTGAAGCCCAATGTACCCGTGGTCAGGTGGATGAGCCCCTGGCCATCGAATATCTGAAACGGTTTGTGGCCGACCAGGACCTTAAGGATACCGAGCGCTATGTCCCTTCGGTGGCCGCGCCCAGGCCGGAAAAGGTGGCCATCGTGGGCGGGGGTCCTTCCGGGTTGACGGCCGCCTATTATCTGGCCCAGAAAGGGTATCCGGTTACTATTTTTGAAAAGCTGCCTGTCCTTGGCGGCATGATGGCCGTCGGCATTCCGGCTTATCGCCTGCCCCGTGAAACCTTGCAGGCTGAGATCCAGGTCATCAAAGACCTGGGTGTGGAAATGAAAACCGGCTTGGCCTTCGGTCGGGATTTTACCCTGGACGACTTGAAAAACCAGGGTTTCCAGTCGATCTACCTGGCCCTTGGTCTCCATAAAAGCCGCGGACTCGGGGTTTCCGGAGAAGATTTGCCCAATGTCTTGCAAGGGGTCAACTTTCTCCGCTCGGCCGCTTTGGGGGAAAATATCCGGGTCGGAAAAAAGACCCTGGTCATCGGCGGCGGCAATGTGGCCATCGACGTAGCCCTGACTGCGCTTAGACAGGGGGCCGAAGAAGTCAGGCTGGTCTGCCTGGAACAACGCCAAGAAATGCCGGCCTGGGAGTATGAAATCGAAGAGGCCTTATCCGAGGGAGTCATCATCGAAAACGGCTGGGGACCTTTGCAGTTTACCGAAAAGGGGGGAAGTCTCTCCACCGTTTCCTTTAAAAAATGTGTGGCCGTCTTTGACGACCAGAAACGGTTCAACCCCAGTTATGATGAAAAGACAACCACTTCCTGGGAAGCGGATACGGCCATTGTGGCCATCGGCCAGCAATCCGACCTCGAGGGTCTGTCCACGCAAGGGTTGAAAATCACCCCCAGAGGGTCTTTTGAGGCCGATCCCTTGACCTTGGAGACCAATCTTCCCGGTGTCTTTACCGGCGGTGATTTTTTTTACGGGCCGAAATCCGTGGTCGAGGCCGTGGCCTGCGGCAAAGAGGTGGCCGAAAGCATTCACCGTTATCTCAACAACCTGGATCTAAAGACCGACCGGCAAAAAGACTGGTCCTTTACCAAGCCGGAAACAGAAGGGGAGGCCCTTAAACCCCGTCAGGTCATGCCGACCAGGGATCTATCCGAGCGCCGCGGGACCTATCAAGAGATCGCCCTGGGGTTCACCGAGGAGCGGGCCCGGAGAGAGGCCGAGCGGTGCCTTAAGTGCGGAATATGTTCCGAATGTTATCAGTGCGTCGAGGCCTGCCTGGCCAAGGCCATCGATCATGAGATGAAGCCCATTGAAAGAATGATCGAAGTCGGTTCGGTGGTTATGGCCCCTGGCTTCCAGCCTTTTGACCCTTCCCCCTACGAACCTTATGGGTATATCCATTACCCCAATGTGGTCACCAGCATGGAATTCGAGCGCATTCTTTCGGCCTCCGGGCCTTTCGAAGGGCACTTAGTCCGTCCTTCGGACCACCAGGAACCGAAAAAAATCGCCTGGCTTCAGTGTGTGGGTTCCCGGGACATCAACCACTGCGATCACGGCTATTGTTCGGCCGTCTGTTGTATGTATGCCATCAAAGAAGCGGTCATTGCCAAAGAACACAGCCCCACCCCCTTGGATACGGCCATATTTTTTATGGACATGCGGACCCACGGTAAAGAGTTTGAAAAATATTATAACCGGGCCCAAGAGGAACGCGGGGTCCGCTTTATCCGGTCCCGGATCCATTCCATCGATCCGATCCCGGAAACCAACAATCTCCTGATCCAGTACGTGGCTGAAAACGGAGAAGTCTTGACCGAAGAATTTGATATGGTCGTCCTCTCCGTGGGCTTGGAGACTTCACCGGAAGCCATTGCCCTGGCCGAAAAGCTCGGGGTCCCACTCGATCACAATCGATTCGCCAAGGTGAGCAGCTTTTCACCGGTGACCACCGAGACACCGGGTATCTATGCCTGCGGGGCCTTTGACGGCCCGAAAGATATCCCCCAGGCGGTCATGGAGGCCTCGGCCGCGGCCTGTGCCGCCACCGAATCCTTAGCCGAGGCCCGGGGGCAGCTCATCCGCCATCAGGAACTCCCGCCGGAGCTCGATGTACTCGGACAAGATGCCCGGGTAGGTGTGTTTGTCTGTAATTGCGGTATCAATATCGGAGGGGTGGCCGATGTCCCGGCCGTCCGGGAATATGCCAGATCCTTGCCCAACGTGGTCCACGTGGAAGACAACCTCTTTACCTGTTCCCAGGACACCCAGGAAAAGATGAAGGCGGCCATTAAAGAAAAAGGGATTAACCGGGTAGTCGTAGCCTCCTGTTCACCCAGGACCCATGAACCCCTCTTTCAACAGACCATCCGGGAGGCCGGTCTCAACCAGTACCTCTTTGATATGGCCAATATCCGGGACCAGGATACCTGGGTCCATCAGGGAGATCACCCGGCCGCAACGGCCAAGGCCAAGGA
The DNA here is from genome assembly GCA_963821645.1 of uncultured delta proteobacterium. Classification (GTDB taxonomy): domain Bacteria; phylum Desulfobacterota; class RBG-13-43-22; order RBG-13-43-22; family RBG-13-43-22; genus RBG-13-43-22. The sequence continues at coordinate 28,242 of CAWGEQ010000038.1, forward strand.
TTTGGTCCGTATGGCCGTGGCCCGGGTCACCTTACTCGAACCTTTGCATAAGATCTCTTTTGGTTTGACCAAGTCCGTCATGGTCATCGGCGGCGGGGTAGCCGGCATGACGGCCGCCCTGAATCTGGCCAAGCAGGGATACCCCATCTACCTGGTAGAAAAAAGCGACATCCTGGGCGGAACGGCCCTGAAACTTCGGCATACCTGGAAGGGAGAGGATATCCCGGCTTATGTCAAGAGCCTGGCTTCTTCGGTTACCAGTCACCCCCGGATCCAGGTTTATTATAATACCGAAGTGACCCGTTCATCAGGCTTTATCGGCAACTATACCACCACCCTGAACCAGGGCGGACAGGACCTGGAAATCGTCCATGGGGCGGTTATCATGGCTACCGGCGGTCACGAATGGGAACCGGATGTTTATGCCTATGGACAGGATAAACGGATCATGACCGCCCTGGAATTAGACCAGGCCATCATCGGGAAGGAGGAAAGGATTTCCAAGGCCCAGACCGCGGTATTTATTCAGTGTGTGGGTTCCCGAGAACCGCAGCGGCCCTATTGCAGCCGACTTTGTTGTACCCACAGCGTGGAAAGCGCCCTGACCTTGAAAAAAATCAATCCCGATATGGACATCTTTATTCTTTATCGAGACATGCGGACCTTTGGGGTTCGGGAAGACCTCTACCGGGAGGCCAGAAATCAAGGTATCATCTTTGTCCGCTTTGACCTGGAAAGCAAACCCCAGGTCCGGGTAGAAGACGGCCAGGTGACGGTCAACGTCATCGATCATGTGCTGGGCCGGCCCATTACCCTTGTGCCGGACCTGGTGACCCTGGCCTCGGCTATCATCCCCAACCCGGTAAAAGAGTTAACCGAGATCTTCAAGGTTTCTTTGAACAATGAAGGCTTCCTCCTGGAAGCCCACATGAAGCTGCGGCCGGTGGATTTCGCCACTGACGGGATATATCTCTGCGGTCTGGCCCACTACCCAAAGCCCATCGATGAAAGTATCGCTCAGGCCCAAGCTGCCGCCGGCCGGGCCTTGACCCTTTTGGCCAAGGATTCCATCAAGGTCGGCGGAGTGGTGGCCGTGGTTCAGGAAGAGCTCTGTGCCGTTTGTCTGACCTGCGTCCGGGTCTGCCCCTTCCGGGTCCCGGTTATCGGAGACCGGGGGGCGGCTGAAATCGATGTTACCAAGTGTCAGGGCTGCGGCGTTTGTGTTTCCGAGTGTCCGGCCAAGGCCATCAGCCTGCAGCACTTTACCGACAAGCAGGTCCTGGCTAAAGTTCATGCCTTGGCGGCAGCTTAAAAACAGGTTCAAGGCACACGGTCCAAGGTGTAAGGAATAAACTTTTTTACCTTACACCATGCATCTTGTGTTCTTGTATCTTAAACTTTGAATACTTATTTTACAAAGGAGTTTTCGATGACCCATCCATTTGAACCCAGGATTGTGGCCTTCTGCTGCCAGTATTGAGCCTACAGCGCGGCGGACCTGGCAGGTTCGATGAGGCTGCAATATCCAACTAATATCCGAGTTATCATCGTCCCCTGCACCGGAAGGGTTGATGTCATCCATCTCCTCAATGCCATTGAGGAAGGGGCGGACGGCGTCTATGTGGCCGGTTGTCTGGAAGGGGATTGCCATTATATCAGCGGAAATTTGAAGGCCCGTAAGAGGGTTGGTCAGGTTAAAAATATGTTGACGGAATTGGGCATTGAACCGGAACGGGTCGAGATGTATAACCTTTCAGCCGCCCAGGGGCCCCGCTTTGCTGAGATCGCTCGGGAAATGACCGAAAAGATCCGGGCCTTGGGGCCCAGCCCGGTTCGAGCCATGGGAAAGGCGGCCTGATAAAGAATGGTTCAAGGTTTAAGGGTCAAGGTCTAAGGGAAACCATAACCACATACATTAAATCTATCTCCCTTCCCTTGAACCTTAAATCGTTATTTTCGTATCAATTACAAGGCTAATAACTAATTTTGGGAGGACAACCATGGTTGTAGCGGAAAGAAAACCTTTAAACGAAATCCTGACCATGCTCCAGCCGTACAAAAAGATCCTGGTGGCCGGATGCAAGGGATGCGTGACCGTTTGCACTACCGGTGGGAAAAAAGAGGTCGAAATCCTGGCTGCGGAAATCCGGATCTCCCGGAAAAAGGATGGGCTGGAGGCCGATGTTCAGGAGGTTACCCTGGAACGCCAATGTGACCCTGAATATATCGATCAACTGGAAACTTCGATCAAAGATCGGGATGCCGTCCTTTCCATCGCCTGTACCGTCGGTCCTCAATATATCGCCGCCCGCTATATGGATAAGATGGTCTTCCCGGGGCTCAATACGACCTTCATCGGAGGTTCCCGGGAACACGGGGTTTTTGCCGAATTTTGCCAGGCCTGCGGCTCCTGTATCATCCATAATTTTGGCACCCTTTGCCCCATAACCCGCTGTTCCAAGAGTCTGTTAAACGGGCCTTGCGGAGGGTCGGCCAACGGTAAGTGCGAGATCAGTAAGGATGTGGACTGTGTCTGGCAGCTCATCTATGATCGTCTCAAAGGGTTAGGGCAACTGGATCAAATGACCCAGGTTGTCCCCTGTAAAGATTGGACGACCAGTCGGGATGGCGGACCCCGGAAAATGATCAGGGAGGAATTAAGGCTATGAAATCGGGAAGCAGATTAGAAAAGATATTATCCGGCGGTCATTTCGCTGTAACCGGCGAATGCGGTCCTCCGAGGGGTGCCAACGCGGAGGTGGTCCGGAAAAAAGCCGCCTTTTTAAAAGGAGTGGTGGATTCGGTCAATGTTACCGACAATCAAACAGCGGTGGTCCGCATGTCCAGCCTGGCCGGCTGTCTGCTTTTAATACAGGAGGGGTTGGAGCCGAACCTGCAGATGGTCGCCCGGGACCGGAACCGGATCGCCCTCCAGAGCGATATCCTGGGGGCCTATGCGCTGGGAGTTCGCAATATGCTCTGCCTTTCCGGGGACCATCAGAAATTCGGGGATCATCCCTCGGCCAAGAACGTCTTTGACCTGGATTCCATGCAGCTCATCCAGACCGTCCGGAAAATGCGGGATGAGGGAAAATTTATCAACGATCAGGACATCGACACTCCCCCGAAGATGTTTATCGGCGCCGCCGCCAACCCCTTTGCCGACCCGGCCGAATTTCGGGCCATACGCCTGGGGAAAAAGGTGGCCGCCGGAGTGGATTTCGTCCAAACCCAATGTATCTACAATTTAGATCGCTTTGAAAGATTTATGCAGCAGGTGCGGGACATGGGTCTGGATGAAAAGGTCTACATCCTGGGCGGCGTAACCCCCATGAAATCCGTCGGTATGGCCAACTATATGAAGAATCTGGTGCCGGGCATGGATGTACCGGTCGAGGTGATCAACCGCTTGAAAGGGGTTCCCAAAAAGGAACAGACCAAGGAAGGGATTGCCATTGCCATGGAAACCATCCAGCGTCTGAAAGAGATGAAAGGGATCGCCGGGGTTCACATCATGGCCATCGAATGGGAGGAACGGGTCCCGGAGCTTGTTGAGATGGCCGGGCTGTTACCCAGACCGCAAGTATAGTTCGGTGTTCGGAGTCGGGAGTTCGGAGTAAAGAAAAAGGCCGCTTAAAAATTTGGGCGGCCTTTTTTTTTTGCTTTACTCCAACTCCGAACTAATTACTCCGAACTTATTCCTCTTCCTCTTTGGCCTTCAGCTCTTCCGGGATGTGCATGGTCTGTTCAAAGATCTCTTTGAAAGACAATACCTTGATTCCCAGATTGTATTCCTTGCCCAAATCATTGACCTGGTCATAACAGTTATGACAGGGGCAGATGACGATCTTGGCCCCGGTGGCCTTGATCTGATCGGCCTTGACCTTGCCGGCTTCCATGCGGCGGCGTCTAAAGGGAGGCCCCATGGGGATGGCCCCGCCGCCGCCGGAGCAGCAGAAGTTGTCATTGCCATGAGGAGTCATCTCCCGGAAATCTTCGGCAATATGGCCGATGATGTACCGGGCTTCCTTAGCCAGTCCGCCGCTGCGGGAGACATTACAGGGGTCCTGATAGGTAACCGGCTCGGTTAACTTTCGGTCAAATTTAAGCCTTCCCTCACGGATGTACTGGGCAAAAAGTTCAACACTGTGGATTACCTTGAAGGGATAATCCTTGCCCAACCAAACAGGACCTTCAAAGGCCACGGAACGATAAGCATGACCGCATTCGGTGATGGCCACATATTGAACGCCCAATTCCACGGCCCGGTCATGGATCAGCTTAACAATATAACCGGCGGTCTTGGCATCCCCGGCAAACATGGCCAAATTGGTGTCGTCCCAGCCCATCTTGCTGGGCAGGGTCCAATCTTCTCCGACGACATGGAAGACCTTGGCCGCCAACTGAATATCCTGGGGATAGAACTTGGGCTCCCGGGCATTGACCGTGTACATGATTCTGGCCCCTTTTTTATCGATGGGGATGGTTGCCCCGGGGAGTTCATCCTGAAGTTCTTCCTCCATCCACTTAAGGGTCTCCACCCAGTCTTCCTCGCTGATAGCCATCTGGTTGCCGGTTTCCAGGTAGTTTTTTATGGAGGCTTTAAGTCCTTCCGGCGTCATACCCTGGGAGGTTAAAATGCCTCGAATAGTGGCCACCATCATGGCCACGTCGATCCCAAAAGGACAATAGAGGGTGCATCTGCGGCATAAGGTGCATTCGCCAAAGGCGGTATCATACAACTCCTGCATAAAGGCCTCGTCCACGTTTCCTTTTTTCTTGACCAATTTTTTTAATTTTTGGGCCTTAAAGGAAGGGACCATCCTGGGGTCCTTATTCTTGGCGAGATAAAAATGGCAGGTGTCGGCGCAAAGGCCGCAGTGGGCACAGATCCGCATCCACATTTTCAGACGGGCATTCAAACGGGCGTCCACGGCCTGGCGAATCGCTTCCGGGTTGATCGTCATGGGTTGGGTTTGGGCTTCAGCCATAATATGATCCCTCCGTTATTGTTTGTGGTTAAACTGAATAGTCCCGTCGTCCGAATTCCATGCCGGTCACCGATCGAGAGACGAAGAACAAAACCCAATGGGAGAGCTTGGTAAAGGGAATCACGATCAACATCAAGGCCCCGCAGAGGATATGAATAGTGGTGCCGTATTGACCATAAAAAGGAAGTATTGAGGTCGCCCATTGGTAGGCGGTCCCATCCGGGTGGGTGTTTAGGTATCCGGTCAAAAAAGGCAAAGAACAGACGATGATCAGCAGATAATCGGAAGGGGAGGTTATGATCCGGACACTGGGCAGGACGATCCGACGGATGATAAAGAAAATGGCGATGGCCAACAAAATCAGGGTCATCCAATCGGCCCAGGAGTCGGGCATCGTCCACCAGCTCCATTTAAACCGGCTTTCCTGCCAGAGCGCCATATGGGCGCTGTAAAAGAGGGGGACCGCCAGGAGGCAAATGTGAAAAATGGTATCCCAGGATGGTAAAGACGGGATTTTTTTTGAGGTCCACATGGGCCGGAAAAAGCCAGCGGACTATAGAAAGAAGCATCCATTTTAAGCTGAAAAAGCGATAGATCGGTTTGTCTTTCTTGCTGCTTAGGGTAAAGAAAAAGAGGAGGTGCAGGGCGCTTCCAATCAAAAAGACTAAAAAGGCAATCCACACCAGGGGTCCTTCGACAAAGCCGGTAAAAGTCATGATGACCTCCTAACTAAGTAGTTTCCAATGAGCCTAAAACCTTTGCTTAAATACAAGCTCACTACCTTTACAAAATATCCAAGGTCCTGTCAATAAAAATGTCTTTTGGATGGATTCTATAGTTTAAGTCTTCGAAAATAGGAAATAAATTGATTGTTGCCTTGTTTGTTTCATGCTGTTTCAATCGATGGAAAGATGTCTTCTTTCGACTACATCAGTCCTTCGGAAGAATAACCATGAACCCGCGTAGGCAAGCCTGGAAGCTTCATTTGCTGGGTTAAGGTTGACAACCGCTTGGTTTGGCAGTATTATATGGAAAAAGGTGATGGAAGAAATGAGGCCGGAAAATTATAATTTCCGCTTCTTTCCGTATCCTCGCCAAATAAAAATTTTGGAGGGCCCGTCGATGCCCCATGTGATTGTCAAGCTCCTTCCGGGAAGAACGGAAGAACAAAAAAAGCGCCTGGCAGAAGCCATAACCAAGGATGTCATGACCATCGCCGATTGTGAAGAGAAGGTTGTTTCCGTGGCCTTTGAAGAAATTGAGCGGAGCGCCTGGGCGGAGAAGGTCTATAGGCCGGATATCCTGAATAACCAGGACAAGCTATATAAAAAGCCGGGTTATAATCCTTTTCAGGAAGGATGATGGGCGGGACGGCTTAAGCCAGCCATCTTTTACGGCGTTTGTAGTGTTTAACATCCCGGTAACTCTTCTTGCCCACCTCGGTCAGCCCCAGGTAGAATTCTTTGATGTCGGCGTTTTCCCGAAGTTTCTCCACGGTATCGTCTAAAACGATACGACCGTTTTCCATAACGTAACCATGATGGGCAATACTCAGGGCCAAACGGGCATTCTGCTCCACTAAAAGTATGGTTACCTTTCTTTCCTGGTTGATTCGTTTAATAATCTCGAAAATCTCGGTCACTAATAACGGGGCCAGCCCCATGGAAGGCTCATCTAAGAGCATCAACTTGGGATGGGCCATGAGGCTTCGGCCGATGACCAACATCTGTTGTTCCCCTCCGCTGATATATCCGGCCAGGACGGCCCTTCGTTGTTTCAGTCGGGGGAAATAACCATAGACGATCTCCAGGTCTTCTTTCAGTCGGCGGGTATTTTTATTGGTATGGCCTCCGGCGATCAAGTTCTCTTCAACCGTCAGGTCCACAAAAACCCGCCGGCCCTCCATGACCTGGAAGATACCCTTACGAACGATTTTTTCCGGGTACAGGCGGTCAATCCGTTGTCCCAAAAAGGTGATGGAGCCGTCGGTCACCTCTCCGTCTTCAGACTTAAGCAGTCCGGAAATGGCCTTTAAGGTGGTGGTCTTCCCGGCCCCATTACTGCCCAGAATGGTAACAATCTGCCCTTCCTGGACTTGGAGGGAAAGCCCTTTCAGCACCAGGATGACATTATGATAGATGACTTCGATGTTGTTGACGACTAATGAGGGTTCCATAAAAATTCGTTCTGGGTGCAAGGCACACGGTACAAGGTACGAGGCAAAAGATGGAAAGTATTTGTCCTTAGCCTTAAACCTTGAACCTTACACCTTGTACCTTTCCTTATGCTCCCAATCTCGAATAGGCCAGATCCTGTTCTCCCAGATAGGCCCGGATAACCTGTTCATTGTGCCTGATTTCTTCCGGCCGGCCCTCGGCAATTTTTTGACCGAAATCCAGCACGCAGATCCGGTCACAAATATCCATGACCATACCCATATCGTGTTCGATGAGGATGATGGTCACCCCCCATTCCTCATTGATGTCCAGGATAAAACGGGCCATGTCTTCGGTTTCTTCGAGATTCATGCCGGTGGCCGGTTCGTCGAGGAGCAGGAGCCTGGGCTTCATGGCCAAGGCCCGGGCCAATTCGACCCGCTTCTGCAGCCCGTAGGGAAGGGTATGGACGACCTGCTTGCGGATGGGCTCTATTTCCAGGAGGTCGATGATCGTCTCCTCAATTTCCCTCCGCAAGGTGAGTTCTTCTTGTCGCGTTTTTCCATAGTAGATCCCGCCAGAGAGAAATCCCGATTTCAAATGAACATGGCGGCCCAATTTGATGTTGTCCAGGACGGTCATGTGACCGAAGAGCTCGACATTCTGAAAGGTCCGGGCAATCCCTAATTCGGCGATCTTATGGGGTTTGACCCTGGTGATCTCTTTTCCTTCGAAGGTAATCCTTCCTTCCTCGGGGTGATAAAAACGATTGATACAGTTCAGCAGACAGGTTTTCCCGGCGCCGTTGGGGCCGATAATGGCAAAGATCTCCCCCTGTTTGACGCCGGTGGTCACCCCGGAAAGGGCGCTGATCCCCCCAAAGGTCAAGGCAAGATCCTCGACGATCAACTGGTATTCCTGGGGGCTGTACGGGTTTTTCGACAGAGTCATCCTTCGTCTTTTACCTCTTTAATCCGCACCAGGGTCTTCATGCGAAAACCGGTCCCGTCCTGATAGCGGATATCCGATTCTACGTCCAATTCTTCCTGGGCGCCATAGAGGGCCTCGATCAGGTTGGCATAGCGTTCGGCCACAAAGCCCCGGCGTAATTTTCGGGTTCGGGTCATTTCGTCATCATCGGCATCCAGTTCCTTAACCATCATGACAAAGCGCTTGACCCGGGCGATCTTGGGCAGAGACCGATTGATCCGCTGGATCTCCGAGGTGATCAGCTCATAAATTTCCGCTTTTTGAGACAGATCGGTGAAGGTGGTAAAGGTTAATTTCCGGTTTTCCGCCCATTTGCCCATATTCCCCATATCCATGATGATCATGGCGGCTATATAAGGACGGTCCTTACCCACCACCATGGCTTCATTGATATAGGGGCTGAATTTCAATTTGTTTTCGATAAGCTGTGGGGAAAATTTGCTGCCGTCGGCCAGACGCATGACATCCTTTTGGCGGTCGATCATGATCAATTGGCCGTCCTCATCCAGAATCCCTTCATCGCCGGTATGGACCCAGCCCTCGGCGTCGATGGTCTTTAAGAGTGGCCTCTTTATTTTTATAATACCCCCGAAAGACAATAGGTCCCTTGATCAGGATTTCCCCGGCGTCGGAAATCTTTAATTCCACTTCCGGCATGGGATGGCCCACGGTATTGAGTTTAACGCTGTCATTGCGATGGCCCACGGCGATTCCCGTGACTTCGGTCTGGCCGTAGAGTTGTTTGATGTTGATGCCCAGGGCCATAAAGAAATTGAAGACCTCCGGCCCGATGGGGGCCCCGCCGGTATAGACATTTCTTAAGTTGGTTAATCCCAGATAGTTTTTAAGGGACCGGAAAAGGAGAAAATAACCGATCCGGTCCAGGATCAACCAATGAAGGCCCGGTTTTTTATTCTGCAATCTCAGTCCGGCCAGGCGGTAGCCCAGAGGCATGCATACTTTATACATCCATCGTTTGATCCAGGCGGCATCCTGGATCTTGACCTGGATGTCGGAACACATCTTTTCCCAATAGCGGGGTGGGGCCAGAAGCAAATGGGGCCCCACATCCCTAATGTCCTGGGGAACGGTCTCCACCTTTTCCGGAAAATTGATGGTTACCCCTTTATAGAGATTCCAGGCTACCGAGGTAGCCTGTTCCCCCACCCAGGGCAGGGGCAGGAAGGAGACATGATTGTCCGATGGAAAGGCCGGGTCCACCCGGTCGAAATTTTCGATCATTTTGATCATATTACGATGGGTGAGCATGACCCCCTTGGGCAGACCGGTCGTCCCCGAAGTATAAAGGATCATGGCCGTATCTTCTTCCTTGACTCGGTCAAGCCGGGAATCAAAGAGGCCTGGATCTTTTCGGTCCCTTTCCCGACCCATCTCCAATACCTTGCTGAAAGGGATCAGCTTCGGATGATCATAATTGCGCATCCCCTTCATGTCATCGATGATCACCTTTTTGACCCGGGGGATCCTGTCGATCATGTTGAGGATCTTATCGGTCTGTTCCTGGTCTTCCACCAGGACGAAAACGGAATCGGAATGGTCGATGATATACTGGACCTGTTCCAGATGACTGTCCGGAAATATGCCTACCACGGCCCCGCCCAGGGCCTGAATGGCCAGTTCCGAATAAAGCCATTCCGGTCGGTTGTCGCCGATGACCGAAAGTTTATCCTCTGCTTCGTAGCCCAACTCCACCAAGCCCAGAGAGAGATATCTGACCTTATCGTAATAGGCCTGCCAGGAAACGGACTGCCAAATCCCGAACTCCTTTTCGCGCAAGGCCACCTTGGTGTCTCCGAAAAGGGAGGCATTGCGTTTTAACAGGCCCGGCAGGGTCTTTAGGGGTCGATGGGTTCATTGGGTTAATCGGGTTTATTGAGTTATTGTGTCGGGCGCAAGGCCCAAGGCGCAGGGCGCAAGGATCACACTAAGACACTCTTTCTCGTGCCTCATGCCTCATGCCTTGTGCCTTGCGCCTATTTTTTATCAATCCAGCGTGATCCAGTCGGTGATCGGATCGAAGCGTCCGGTCTTGGAATTGCCTCGAACGACCCGTCCTACGGGGATGCTGTTATTTTTAATGGTCACCGGCGGCATCAACCCACCGACATCAAAATTTTTAATAGACTGCAGGGCCTTGACCAGGCTATCCCCCGTCACCGGACCGGCCTTGTCGGCCCGTTTCAGGGCCTCGATCATCAGGGTGGTGCCCATGAAAACCTGCATGTAGGCCTGGGAACGATAATCGGCCCCCTTGGGATTGTGTTTCTGGACCCATTCCCGGATCTTTTTGATCATTGGATACTGATCCTGGTAATAATAAGAATAGGCGGTGACCCCGATGTATTCGTCGCTCAAGGGGCCCAAGGAGTCAAGCAGGTGTTTTTCGGTAGACCAAAAGGTGCCCATGAACTGACACTTGAGTCCGTAATCTTTGGACTGTTTCATCACCTTTTGGATGGGATCATTCACATAGCCCTGAAAGATGCAAAATTCGACGTTTTTCTTTTTCATGTCCAAGATCTCGGTGGTCACATCCACACCCCCGACCTTGGTCACTTCTTCGGCCACCACCTTCAAGCCCAGCTTCTTGGCATATTCCCGGCCGAAGGGAATGGGCTCCCGGCCGAACTCGGTATCGCTGTAAAAGAAGGCGATGTTGGCCCCGGGTTTTTGTTTGGCGATGTATTTCAACAAAACAGCAAACTGCTCGGCGTAAGTGGGGCCGGGGATAAAGAGAAAGGGATTTTCCTTGGGGTTGGCGGCCTCAGCGGCAAAGGTATAGGCCGAGTAAAGGACCTTATAACGATCCTTGATTTCCGGCGCCAGGGCCTTGGTCATGCCGGTGCTCTGACCCCACATGAGCTGGGGTTTGTATTGGCTTTGAAGACTTTTAAAGGCGGCTATCCCCACGTCGTCCTTGTATTCCCCATCCTTCCAGTAATAGAGGAGTTTTTTCCCATTGATCCCGCCGGCCTCGTTGGTCATATCCACGGCGTCCTTCATGGCATCCTGCCCGTGGATCCCGGCAAAGGCAAAACGTCCGGTGAAAGGATGGACGGCACAGATGGTGTAGGTTTGTTGGCTCTGGGCCAGGCAAAAAGAATAAAGACTCAAGCCCATGACGATGGTTATGGCAATCAGTAATGCTTTTTTCATGGTGTTAGACCCTCCTTTTAGTAGAAAATTGATGACGATTTTTAATCTCAAGATTTAGAAAAATCCCCCCTTTCTAAATGCGAAAATAGAGTCCGAGGATCAAGTTTACCTTTGAACCTTGATGGACGCGTAAAAAGTCAGGAAGATCCCCATTTCGTCATACCCGTGTAAACGGGAATCCAGTGTTTTAATTGGCTATCCCTATCCTGGATTCCCGCCTGCGCGGGAATGACGAGTTCTTCCGAATGCATCAACCATTAATCTTGCATCTGGAGCCTTTCACTTGAATCCTTGACCCCTGGAATCCTTGAATCCTCTCTAATACGAAAACGGCCACAGTCGAAAAAAACTTTTGATGCGGTTCCAGATTTCCGCCAAACCCCGGGATTCAAAAACCAGAAAGAGGATGATCAGACTGCCGAAGATCACCTCTTTCATGGGAATAAAGATTTCTTCATACCCCGGGGCCTGCATCTTGACCACCCCGGCAATATAATTTAAGAGCTCCGGGACGATGGTCATGAAGACGGCGCCGAAGATCGACCCCAAGATACTGCCCATCCCTCCAATAATAATCATGGCCAGAAACTGAATACTCAGGATGAAGGGAAAGTGTTCCGGGGTGATGACTTTTAAAAAAGTTACCCATAGGGCCCCGGTAATCCCGGCCAAAAATGAACTGATGGCAAAAGCACTCAGTTTGTACTGAAGGAGATTGATCCCGATGATTTCAGCCGACAGGTCGCGGTCCCGGATGGCGACAAAGGCCCGTCCCATGCGGGACCGGACCAGGTTGCGGGCATAGCCCACGGACAGGATGACAAAAAAAAGGGTTATCCAATAAAAATCTTTCTCCGTCTCAAATTTAAAACTTCCGATCCGGGGCGGCGGGATATGGATCCCGGTAATCCCTTTGGTCATGGACTCCCAATGGACGAATATAAATTCGAAGATGAACTGGGAGGCCAAGGTGGCGATACACAGGTACAGCCCTTTGACCCGGAGAGAAGGCAGACCGATGATCAGGCCGGCCAAGGCCGAAACCAATCCGGCAAAAGGAAGAGAGACCCAAAAGGAGAAGCCGTAACGGGTGATCAGGATGGCCGAGGTATAGGCCCCCACCCCGATGAAGGCCGAATGTCCCAAAGAAATCTGACCGGTAAACCCGGTCAACAAATTTAAGCCCACGGCCCCGATGACGGCGAAACCGATCATATTGGCTAGGTATAAAAAGTAGGCATTAGCCACAAAGGGAAAGATCAGCAGAAACCCAAAAAATAAGATTAGACACAGCTTAACAAAAAGCGATTGAAAGATGGCTTCGTCCTGGAGGTAGGTTTCTTTAAAATCGCCGCAGCGCATGTTCGAAATCCTTGATGCTGAATGCTGATATAGAAGCTGTCTATTGGACTTTATCCAGTATCCAGCATCAGTCTTTTCTTTTATCCAGCATCTGATTATTAAACCCGCTCAATAAGCTTTTTCCCGAACAAACCATAGGGTCTAAACATGAGGATCAAGACCAGGATAAAGAAGGGGGCCACGCTTTTAATGCCGCCCCCGACCAGGGGGTCGATATAAAAACCGGCCAAATTTTCCAGCACCCCGATAATCAACCCCCCCAGGATGGCCCCTCCGATACTGTCCAGGCCTCCCAAGATAATAACGGCCAGAACCTTGAGGCCGATGTCTCCCATATAGACGCTGATCCCCGACAGGTTGCCGATGACGATCCCGCCGATGGCCGAGGCCATGGCCCCGAAGCTCCAGGCCAGGGCGAAGACCCAGCGGACGCTGATGCCCATGGATTGGGCGGCCTGCTGGTCGTTGGCCGTGGCCCTCATAGCCACGCCGGTCCGAGAGAATTTAAAAATGGCTAAGAAGATCAGGGTGCCGATGACGGCGAAGATAAACCCCCACAAAAGACCAGAGGGGACAACGGCAATCTTAAGGTTCAGAGGCTGAGGAGGGAAGATATCGGGAAAATTTCGGAAGACCGGGGTCCAGACCATATACATGATCCCCCGTAAAGCGACCCCCAACCCGATGGTGACCATGATGACCGAGATGATGGGTTCACCGATCAGGGGTCTTAGGATGACCCTTTCCACGAGCACACCCAGACCAAAGGCGAAAAGGAGAGTAAAAAGGAAGGCTATATAAAAAGGGGCCTGAAATTTGGTCAGGATGGTCAGGCAGATAAAGGCCCCGATGGTCATGAATTCGCCCATAGCCAGGTTGAGGACACTGGTGGCCTTGTAGATCAGGACAAAGCCAAGGGCGATCAAGCCATAGACACCGCCGGTAGCCAGTCCACTGACCAGTATTTGGACTAAAATATCCAGATGGAGTTCCTCGATGGTTAATCGGGTGAACGGCAATTAACTGCTGGAAATCCTTAACCCATTGACGGAAGACCTATATCATACCTCAGCCGGCTTTGTAAATTTAAAATTACAGCCCTCACAGGAGGTCTCGGTTTGAACCGAGGCCGGTCAGTTCACTCGAATCGCCGAACTCATCGAGACCGGGGACCTGGGGCCGATGGTCGCAACCGCTTTCTCCTGGCTGAAGCAATCAAAGCAGCATAGTGAGAGAATTCGGACATGTTCACGATAAAATTTTTTCGAAGGTCAAATGGTTTCCTCCCGTGGTTATAGCTGGCCGGTTTGCGGCCTCACTCACGGATCCGTAAGGAAAATCGGAGGAAATGATGTGATCAAGAATGAAGTCGATGGGGCTCATGAAGATAAAAAAGGGGTAAATTTTCATTCACCCCTTTATTTTTTTGGTGATTAACGAAAGGCTACAGGGTCTTTACGTTGACTGCGGCCGGGCCTTTTTGACCCTGCTCGATGTCAAAGCTTACCCGCTGGCCTTCTTGCAAGGTCCTGAAACCCTGCATACTGATGGCTGAATGATGGATAAAAACATCTTTATCCTGACCATCCACTTCAATAAAGCCAAAACCTTTGTTCTCGTTAAACCACTTTACGCGTCCTTCTGGCATAGTCCTATCCCTCCTCTTGAAGTATTTCTCAAGTTGGGATACGACGGGCCTAAAAAAAAGGCACCGAGGATAAATTCTTCGATGCCTGAGCTCGTTGAATTGGTCACCAACTTCGACCGTTATTCACACCGCACTGGGTCAATAACGGATTTATGCCTTAATTTTTTAATAGCTTTATATAAGCAAGTCAAGCTTTATTAATAAACCTTAAAAAATACTTGACAGATAAAAAATAATCAAATAGCTTGTTTCCCGACCGAAAACAATAAAATAGTTATAAAAACAATTAGTTAATATGAATACCCTATGATTATTTTAGCTAAAGACAGGTTCCTTTAAAAGGCGGTTAAGGAGAGTAAAATGCGTTAAGGCCCTTGCAAAGTGCCGGATGATCAAAATTTAATTACCGATAGGCAGGCCACGCCTGACCATATCTTGATTCCAATTTTTTATCAGGCAAGATGCCTGACCTATTATCATCAGGGGAAGGAATAAAAAAATGGCTATGAAAACAGGGGATGAATACCTGGATTCGATTAAATCCCTTGGGCTGGAGGCCCATATATTGGGCCAAAAGACCGGAAATCTGCCTGAACACGGGCTGGTGGGACCTTCCAGGCGGGCGGTGGCTTTCACCTATGATTGCGCCCACGACCCGGAAACCCGGGAGTTGTTTTGTGTGGAGTCGCCCTTATGTCAGGATACGGTCAATCGGTTCACCCATCTCCACCAGAGCACAGAAGATCTGGTCAACAAGGTTAAAATGCAGCGCTACTGCGGCCTCCAAACCGGTTGCTGCTTTCAGCGCTGTGTGGGGCTGGATGCCGCCAACGCCATCTTCAGCACGACCTATGAATGCGACCGGAAGCATGGGACTTCTTATCATCAACAATTCAAGGACTATTGGAAATGGATTCAACAGCAGGACCTGCTGGTGGACGGGGCCATGACCGATCCAAAGGGGGACCGGGGGAAACGACCCAAGGATCAGGCGGACCCGGACCTGTATCTGCGGGTCAAAGAACGCACACTGGATGGTGTGGTCATCAACGGCGCCAAGCTGCATCAAACCGGCATGCTCAACTCCCATGAGATATTGGTTATGCCGACCATGACGCTCAGGGCCGGAGAGGAAGACTGGGCTATTTGCTGCGCCGTTCCGACCAATGCCAGGGGTATCCGTCACATCTATGGCCGCCAGTCCAGCGATACCCGGAAGCTGGAAAAATTTACTACCGACGTGGGCAATCCCGTCTTCGGCGGTCAGGAGGTGATGACCGTCTTTGAAGATGTGTTTGTGCCCAAGGAAAGAATATTCCTGAACCGGGAAGTTGATTTTTCCGGAATTCTGGTGGAACGCTTCGCCTCTTACCACCGGCAAAGCTATGGCGGCTGCAAGGTGGGGGTGGGCGACGTCCTCATCGGGGCCACGGCCCTGATCGCCCGTCTGAACGGGGTTGCCGAGGCCAGCCATATCAAAGATAAAATCGTGGAGATGATCCATCTCAATGAAACGATCTATTCCTGCGGTATTGCCTGTTCGGCTACCGGCACAAAGACGCCGGCCGGCAATTACCAGGTGAATTTACTCTTAGCCAACGTCTGCAAACTCAATGTCACCCGTTTCCCTTACGAGCTGGCCCGGTTGGCCACCGACATCGCCGGAGGGCTCCTGGGCACCATGCCTTCGGCCGATGATTTTGAAGACCCCATAACCGGTCCCTACATCAAGAAATATTTGGCCGCCTCTCCGGAGGGGCAGGTCATCGACCGAATGAAGGTCCTGCGCCTGATTGAAAACCTGGTGGCCGGTGCCGGCGCTGTGGGCTACCTCATCGAGTCCATGCACGGGGCCGGGCCACCGACCGCCCAAAGGATCATGATCGGCCGCCAGGCCGACCTGGAAGGCAAAATAGGCCGTGTTAAAAATTTGCTGGGAATAGGATGAAAGGAGTTTTTATGCCAGAAAAGGTTTACCATCCCGGAGAAAATTATCAATACCCTTTGATTATCAAAAAATTACTGAATACCCCTTTGATCTATTCGCCGGAGCGAGAAATCGTCTATGCCGACAAGAATCGCTATGATTATCGAACTTTAAATGAACGTATCCACCGGCTGGCCGGCGGGCTCAACCGTCTCGGCGTCAAGGCCGGAAATACGGTAGCGGTCTTTGATTATGACAGTCACCGTTACCTGGAATGCTTCTTTGCCGTTCCCATGATGGGGGCCGTACTGCAAACCGTAAACTGGCGGTTATCCACGGATCAGATCGTCTATACCCTCAACCACGCCGAAGCCGACTTGATCATTACCAATGCCAGTTTTTTACCCATCCTGGAAGAGGTCTGGAAGGACCTGAAGACGGTGAAGGCAATGGTGGTCATGGTGGAAGACGGTCAAAGACCGGATACGAAAATACCTGTGGCCGCTGAATATGAGGAATTGCTCCGATCGGGGGTTTTCCCCTATCCTTTTTCCGACCTGGACGAAAACACCAAGGCCACTACTTTTTATACCACCGGGACGACCGGTAGTCCTAAAGGGGTTTATTTCACCCACCGTCAACTGGTGCTCCACACCCTTTCGGTTTCGGTGATGATCGGCAGTTTTCAGCCAGTCGGATGGTTCAGGTCCGATGACGTCTATATGCCCCTTACCCCCATGTTCCATGTCCATGCCTGGGGTTATCCCTATGTCTCGACCCTGCTGGGCGCCAAGCAGGTCTATCCGGGCCAGTATGAACCGGAAAAGATCTTGCGGCTGATAGAAAAGGAAAAGGTCACCTTTTCGCACTGTGTCCCGACGATTTTGCAGATGCTTTTAAACTGTCCGGTCATCGACCAAGTGGATCTGTCTCACTGGAAAGTGGTTATCGGCGGCGCCCGGTTCCCCAAAGGATTGGCCAAGGCCGCCCAGGATCGCGGTATCGCGATTCAGGCCGGTTATGGCATGTCGGAAACCTGTCCGGTGATGACCGCGGCCATTCCCAAAAAAAGTATGCTCGATTGGCCGGAAGATCAATTACGGGATATCATCATCAAAACCGGTAAACCCATTCCTTTGGCTGAAGTCGAAGTGGTGGATCCGGAGGACCGACTATTGCCCCATGACGGTGTTTCCAAGGGCGAAGTGGTCATGCGATCCCCCTGGCTGACCCAAGGCTATTTTAAAGAGCCGGATAAAACCAAAGAACTGTGGCGCAGCGGATGGCTCCATAGCGGCGATGTGGGTTATATCGATTCGGACGGCTACTTGCAGATTACCGACCGTATCAAGGACGTGATCAAAAGCGGCGGTGAATGGGTATCCTCCCTGGATTTGGAAAATGCCTTGAGCCAGCATCCGGCCGTGTTGGAGTCGGCCGCTATCGGCGTTCCGGATTCGAAGTGGGGTGAAAGGCCTTTGATGGTGGTAACCCTTAAACCGGAATACGCGGATAAAATCACTGAAGAGGAATTAAAACAATTTATGAAAAAATTTGCCGCCGAAGGTAAATTACCCAAATACGGGGTTCCGGATCGGTATATCATGATCGAGGCCATCCCTAAAACCAGTGTGGGAAAATTAGACAAGAAAGTGATCCGGAAAAAGTACAGCGAACCTCTGTCATAACCACCTTGAGGGCGGCCCCTAAGGCGCCCTCTCTCTATCGCTCCGGCACCGCCGCGAATTGCTCTCCCCGGTCTTCCTGACCTTTACCAGACCAAAGCCCTATTTCCTCCAAGAAGGAATAGGGTTGGTATCAATTCGGCAAAAAGTAATTGAAAAATAGTGCCGACCGGTCTACTATCATTCGAACCTTAAAAATTCGATCCCCGATGCCATCCCAGCGATGGTAAGATAGGGAAAGGAGATGCTATGTTTAAAACCAGAATGACCGAGTTGTTGGGTATCGATTATCCGATTCAGTGCGGAACCATGATGTGGGTGAGCAAGCCCGAGTTGGTGTCTGCGGTGGCCAACGCCGGTGGGCTGGCCTGTCTGGCCGCGGCTATCTATCCGACCAAAGAGGAGTTGACCGAGGCCATTGAGAAGACCAGGGCGTTGACCAGCAAGCCCTTCGGCGTCAACATTTCCCTCTTCCCGGCCCTGGTCCCCCGGCCGGTAGAGGAAATGCTCGAGACCGTCATAAATGCCGGGGTTAAGATATTGGAAACCGCCGGCCGGAGTCCCGAGCCTTATCGGGAGATGATTTCCAAAGCCGGATTGGTCCACATCCATAAATGCGCCCGAGTCCGGGACGCCGTTAAGGCCGACAGTATGGGTGTGGACATGGTGTCCATAGTAGGTACGGAATGCGGCGGCCATCCCAGTATGGAAAAGGTGACCTCCCTGATTCTGATTCCCAAAGCAGCGGCCAAGATCAAGGCCCCCCTGATTGCCGGGGGAGGGTTCGGCAACGGGCGCACCTTGTTGGCCGCGTTGGCCATGGGCGCGGAAGGCATCAATATGGGGAGCCGTTTTTTGGCCACCCAGGAATGCCCCCTCCACCCGACGGCCAAGGCTAAAATTGTCGAATCCGGCGAAGCGGAAACCGTACTGGTCATGGAATCGCTGATGAACCCGGCCCGTGTTCTAAAAACCCCCTGGACGGAAAAAATTATAGAAATGGAACGCAAGGGCGCTTCTCTTGAAGAACTGGTGCCCATGATCAGCGGCAAAGTCAGTTTCAAAGGCTGGGAAAACGGCGACCTGAGCGAAGGAATTTATCCGATGGGCCAGATTATCGGGTCCATCGAGGATATCCCCACCGTGGCCGAACTGATCAAACGGACCATCGCCGAGGCCATGGAAGCCAAAAAAAGGCTGGACAAACTGGCTTGAACGGCCAAAAACTCCCCATAAAATATAATAGTTAAAGAAGGTGAATCCCTATGTCTGAGCGTGTTGTGGTTACTATCGAAAACGGCGTGGCCGATGTTCGCCTGAACCGTCCGGAGAAAATGAACGCCCTTGATCCGGCCATGTTCGAGGGGTTAACGGCTACGGGAAAGAAACTGGCCGCCGAGAAATCTCTTCGGGCGGTCGTGCTGTCGGGTGAAGGAAAGGCCTTCAGCGCCGGACTGGATTTTATGAGTTTTCAGGCCTTGGCCGAATCCGGCCAAGGAGGTCTGAGCAAGGATATTTTCCAGACCGATCCGGACAGCCCGGCCAACTTTGCCCAACAGCCGGCCTATGTCTGGCATTGGCTGCCGGTTCCGGTCATTGCCGCGGTTCACGGCGTGGCTTTTGGCGGCGGGCTCCAGATCGCTTTGGGCGCTGATATTCGCATCGTAACCCCGGATACAAAAATGTCGGTCATGGAGATCAAATGGGGATTAGTCCCGGACATGGGCGGCACCCAACTCCTGCGTCATCTGGTCAGGCTGGACGTGCTCAAAGAACTGACTTATACCGGCCGGATCGTTTCAGGGACGGAGGCCGTGGCCATCGGTTTGGCTACCCGGGTCAGCGAAACTCCTTATGAGGAGGCCATGAAGCTGGCCCGGGAAATCGCTTCCAAATCACCGGACGCCATCCGGGCCGGTAAGAAACTGTTGAATGCCTCCAGACTGGTCAGCGTGGCCGAAGGTTTAAAATTGGAGGCAGAGCTTCAAAAATCGGTCATCGGCCAACCCAATCAGGTGGAAGCCGTCCTGTCCAACCTGGAAAAGCGGGCCCCGAAATTTGTTGATTAAAGCAGCCTCTTCACCCTGGGATAATTTTAGAATTTAAAAAGAAGCTGCATGGTATAACCGGCAAGAAAGGATAACCGATGCCCTTAATCGAGTATGCATTGGAGGAACATGTCGCTGTTGTAACCATGAACAGCGGGGAAAACCGTCTTAATTTTCCATTTCTGAAGGCCTTTTTGGAAGTATTGGAGGAGATAGAGCAGAATACCAAGGTGAGTGTACTCGTTGTCCGATCGGCCCATGAAAAGATTTGGTCCAACGGCATAGACCTTGACTGGCTTGTTCCGGCGGTTCAGAAAGAAGGGCCCGAACTGGGCAAAAAATTTCAACATGAGATGTTCGTTCTCATGCGCCGGGTGCTGACCTATCCCATGATCACCATCGCCGCCATCACCGGCCATGCCTTTGCCGCCGGGGCCTTTCTTTCCTTCGCCCATGATTTCAGGTTTATGCGCTCGGACCGGGGATGGCTCTGCCTTCCGGAGGTGGACCTCGGTATCCCCCTGGGGTCGGTTTTTACGGCCCTCTCCAAACGGGCCCTCCCGATGTATAAATTTGAAGAGATGCTCTTCACCGGTAAAAGACTGACGGCCCAGGAGTGCCTGGAGCACCATATCATCATGAAGGCATATCCTCTGGAGGAACTGATGAAGGGAGTGCTGGCTTTTGCCAGGCCCCTGAACAAGGACCGGGAGTTGATCCGGAAGATGAAGCAGGAGACCCACCGGGAGACCCTGGCCGTTATCAACGAGACCCTATCATCATTGTCCCGGTAGCCAAGGGGCGGGAAGGAGGAATCTATGGGTCAAGGGACATCGGATAAAAAGAAGATCTTGGTCAATCCTCCGGGCACGGAACAAATTTACAAACGGATGCAGTTTTCTCAGGCAGTCCGGGTGGGAGACGTCGTCTGGGTATCCGGTCAGGTAGGCATGGATGAATTGGGAACGGTCGGTGAAGGTATCGATGCCCAGTCGCGCCTGGCCTTCAAGAACCTGGAGCGTGTTCTGGCTGAGGCCGGGGCTTCGTTGGTCGACGTGGTGGAGTTGATCACCTTCCACACCGCCATGAGCGACATCCGGGGGTTTTCCAAGGTCAAGGCCGGGTTCATTCCGGAAAACTTTCCGGCCTGGACCGCCGTGGGGGTCAAGGAATTGGTCATGCCCCAGCTTCTGGTGGAGATCAGGGCCACAGCGGTCATCGGCAGCGGCAGGTCTGGTTAGCCCGAAAGCGGGATACCCGTTTCTTATGCATCATTTGATTGAAATTCTGATCCGCCATGGATATTTGGTGCTCTTCATGGGGGTCTCAGGTGAGCAACTCGGATTACCCCTGCCGGCCGGAATTTTATTATTGGGGGCAGGGGCGGTCGCCGGCGGCGGGCAATTAAATTTTACTATCGCCTTCCTAATGGCGGCAATCGGCTGTTTGCTGGGTGATAGTTTCTGGTATACGATAGGGCGTTACCGGGGAAGGTCTCTATTGTCATCTCTCTGCCGGATCACGCTCAATCCGGACTCTTGCGTTCGCCGCACGCAAAATCTCTTTTCCCGGTACGGGGCCAAGTCGCTTCTGGTAGTCAAATTCTTTCCAGGGATAAACCCGATTGCGGCCCCATTGTCGGGAATCCTGCAAATGAAATCATTACGATTTATCCTCTTCGACATCCTGGGGGCCTTCATCTGGGTGGGCCTGTTTATGGGGATCGGCTTTTTGCTCAGCAGTCAAATTGAAGATGCGGCGATTTATGTCTCCCGAATAGGGGTATTCTTGTGGGTGGTTATAATCGGCAGCCTGGTCCTGTATATCCTCTGGAAATATGCCAAGCGCCGACACCTTATACGCAGGCTCCGAATGGCCCGCATTACACCGGAAGAATTGAAAAAAAAGATTGATGCCGCCGAAGACCTGTTGATCCTCGACGTGCGGCCTCTTCTTGAATTTGAGGCTGAGCCGCAAAAAATACCCGGCGCCTTATACCTGCCTTTAGAAAGATTGTTGAAAGATCCCCCTGATTTTCCCCCTGTACGGGAAGTTATTATCTACTGCGATTGTCCGAATGAAATATCCAGCGCCCAGGCCGCTGCAGCGCTGAAGAAAAAGGGGATGAAGGCCGTTCGGCCCCTGGCCGGCGGCTTCCAAGCCTGGCGGGACCGGAATTATCCTCTGGAATCGGATCACATCAATGATTCCCAACCCGAATGAGTCGGAACAAAACTACGATTCCTTGAATAGGTTTTTCCGGCCAAGATGCTCCTGGGCGACAAACGCAGACCCAATAGGATAAATAGAGGGAGCACACTAATTGTTATGGTGGACATAGGCGTAGCGAGGAACACAGGGTTTGGCACTACCACAGAGGGGAGAAGGAGCAAGTCTTTCAGGTTAGACAACATAAAGAAAGAATTGATCGGACAAGGCG
The DNA here is from genome assembly GCA_963821645.1 of uncultured delta proteobacterium. Classification (GTDB taxonomy): domain Bacteria; phylum Desulfobacterota; class RBG-13-43-22; order RBG-13-43-22; family RBG-13-43-22; genus RBG-13-43-22. Next base: position 50,666 of record CAWGEQ010000038.1, read on the forward strand.
CGGTGCTTTTGGGCCGACTGACAAAAAAGTTAGGTTGATTCTTTCTGGCTTTCTGTTCCCTCATCGGAGGCTGGTGCTTGCAAGACGGCGTCTGAAGCCTCCTGTCCGTTAGACTGCGTTCCCTTGTTCAATCGGCGTAGCTTTTTCTCTTCCTGTTTCTTCTGGCGGGCCAGTTCCTTATTCCGTTTACCGCTTTTATAAAAACCGGGACGGGTTCCCATAGGGCCTCCTTTATTGTCCCCCACCCCCCGCCACCAATTTTGCGGAGGGCAGAGGGGTGGGAATTCTTATCTCGATCGGGTCTGCGCAGAAGACCGTCGACCGACCGTTCCTCTTCCATTCGAAAGACCGAAGACGGTGCTGCTTCGACGGCCCCCGGGGGCAAACCCGGCTGGGGGACCGTCTTGGGAAGCCGATCTACCCGACCCGGTTGGCCTATGGCCCCTCGATTCGGCCTTTTCATTATGACGGGCACGCTCTCCGGCCTTTCGGCTGCGAATAGCGGCAATCCGCTCGTTAAGGGGGATTTCAAAACGCTCTGAGGGTCTCTTCTCATAGTCAAAGCCGGGCACCTTCTCCCTGGGCATCCGCCGGCCAAGACTCTGTTCGATGAACCGGAAGGTTCTCTCTTCATCAGGAGAGATCAAGGTGCAGGCATCGCCCGCGGCGCTGGCCCGGCCGGTCCGACCGACCCGGTGAACATAATCTTCAGCCAAAGGGGGCACATCAAAGTTGCAGACCAGTCCAAGATCCTCCACATCGATCCCCCGGGCGGCGATATCCGTGGCCACCAGGACGCGAAACCGGCCCTTCTTAAAACCGGCCAGGGCCTCGGTCCTTTGCCCCTGGCTGCGATTGCCGTGGATCCGGGCACAGGACACCCCGTGTTTTTCGAGAAAGTCGGCCAGCCGGTTAGCCCGGTGTTTGGTTCGGGTGAAGGCCAGCACACTTTTGGTCGCGCTCAGTTTAAGCAGCGCCAGAAAAAGGGTTGATTTCAGCTCGTGGGCCACGGGATAGGCCACATGGGTTATTTGTGCCGCCGCCATCGGCTTGGGTGTGATATTGAGGGAAACCGGATTGTCGAGCATTTCCTCGGCCAGGGCCACGATGGGCGGAGGAAGGGTGGCCGAGAAGAAAAGGGTCTGCCGTCTGTCTGGAAGTTGTCCCAGGATACGGCGAATATCGGGCAAAAAACCCATGTCGAGCATGCGGTCTGCTTCGTCAAGAATGAGATATTCGATTTCGTTAAGGTGGGCGTAATCGTTACGCATATGGTCCAGGAGCCGCCCGGGCGTGGCCACCAGGACGTCCACTTTCTTCCGGAAGGCCTGTACCTGGGGTAATTGAGAAACCCCTCCGTAAACGGCAGCGCCCTTCAGTGGGGTGTGCCGGGCCAGGTCATGAAAATGTTCGGTTATCTGTACGGCCAGCTCCCTGGTGGGAACAAGAACGAGAACCCTGGTTTTTCCTCGAGGCTGCCCGATCAGCCGGTTGAGAATAGGTAGAAGGAAGGCGGCGGTCTTGCCGCTTCCGGTCACGGCCGTGGCCATGACATCCCGGCCTTCAAGCAGGTGCGGAATGGCCAGCTTCTGAATCGGCGTGGGCCGATCAAAACCCTTTTCCTCAAGGGCCTTTAATAGTTGGGGGTGAAGTGCAAAAGATGAAAATGACATAGATCTCCTTTTTCCTTGGGCGGGCTTTCCTTAAAAGGCAAAGATGTGCCCAATGGATTGATCCGGCTGGTTTATGGTAAATCGGAGGACGCTTAGGATGAATAGGTCGGGATTGCCGGTGAAGCCGCCGTTCAGGCTATGAAACTGTCCACAGCTACTTGGGTATTATGCCCCAGGCAGGGCCTGATGGTTTCGGCTTCCGGAGCTTTTGACAAGAACTTCTTACTTAACTTTAAGTAACAATATATTCCAGGCAGCAGATGATGTCAAGCATATTCTTGCTTACAAAGTTCAGACTCACCTCAATGGGAGTTGTTAATGCTTGACATACCAAAACAACCAGTCTATTTTCTGTCATTTGAATAGGGCTAACTCATCGAATCAAGACCTGAAAAAAAGATCAGGGCTGAAGGGAAAAATCATGGAGGATGAGAAATTCAATCAGGAGGATCTCCAGGTGATGTCCGGGCTGGGACTTTCCGAAAGCCAGGTGCGGGTTCAGATTGAACTGCTCCAAAAGTCCTCCGGCTATCTTCGCCTTCATCGGCCCTGTACCCTTGGTGACGGGATTCAAAAGATCCCTGAAACGAAAATAGAGTCCCTGATTCAAAGGCAGAAAGAAGCGGCCCGGGAGGGACGATTTATCAAATTCATTCCGGCTTCCGGCGCGGCCACCCGGATGTTTCAATCCCTTATCCCCTTTTACCTCCACCCCTGTTCTCTGAACCCGGATAAATTTCAAAAGAATTTTGAAAATGGCGATCAAAAGGCCGGGGAATTGGCTCGGTTTATGGTTGGGATCAACCGGTTTGCTTTTTTCGAGGATCTGAAGAAGTCCCTGGCCCGAGATGGGTTGGATATCACTACAGTGATCCAACAAAGACAATGGGCGAAGATTTTAGAATATCTTCTTACCGAGCGGGGATTGAACTACCTGACCCTGCCCAAGGGCCTGCATAAATTTCATACCTACCCGTTCCAAGACCGCACCGCCTTTGAAGAACATCTGGTTGAGGCCTTTCATACCCTCTGCGATGGTGCCGGGCAATGCCGCCTCCATGTAACGGTCGCACCGGAGCATGAAACGGCGGTCAGATCTTTTTTTGAATTGATACGACCCGGCTATGAACATCAGTACCAATGCCGTTTAGAAGTTTCCTTTTCGGTGCAAACCCATTCTACGGATACCCTGGCCGTCGATCTGGAAAATAGACCTTTTCGCACGGATTCCGGGGCCCTTTTTTTTCGACCCGGCGGTCACGGGGCACTCCTTAAAAACTTAAGCGACCTTCAGGGCGATCTGATCTATATCAAGAATATCGATAACGTCTTACCCGACCGGCTGAAAGAATCGACGATTCTTTGGAAAAAGGTCCTGGGGGGATATCTGGTCAAGATCCAGCAAATGGTCCATGGCCTGATCAAGAAGATGAAAAAAGAAGAAAATACCCCGGCCCTGTTAAAGGAGATATTGGCTTTTTGCCGGGACTGGATTCTGGTTTCTCCACCCCGCGGTTTTAAAGAGTGGTCCCTTAGAGAACAGGCGAATTTCCTGTTCGGGATTTTGAACAGACCGATTCGGGTCTGCGGCATGGTCAGGAATGAAGGTGAACCCGGCGGAGGGCCTTTCTGGGTGGAGGATAAAGAGGAGACCCTTTCCTTGCAGATTGTGGAAAGGGCCCAAATCGATGTCGGATCGACCGAACAAATCACCCTCTGGGCCTCTTCCACCCATTTCAACCCGGTGGATTTGGTTTGTGCCGTTCGCGATTATGAAGGAAAGCCCTTTGATTTAAATCGGTATAAAGATCCGGAAGCGGTTTTTATCTGCCGGAAATCCCAAAACGGACGGGACCTCAAGGCCCTGGAATTGCCCGGGCTGTGGAACGGCGGTATGGCCAAATGGATCACCCTCTTTGTAGAGGTGCCCAACCAGACCTTTAGTCCGGTAAAAACCATCAACGACTTGCTGAGGCCGGAACATCAGCCGGCTAAGCCGATTTCCCCGTCCGTTAAATAACAGGCCGGGTCCGGAGACCAAAGGTCACCGCTGGCGGCTTCGGCCCTGACTCGAAAATTTCCTCCGCAAATATCCAACCAGCGGCAACCGGCACACCGTCCGGTGACATGTCTTTTTTTGTCTTTAAGCTTGCCCATCAAGGGCTCGGTCGTATCCTGCCAGATTTCGCTGAAGGGCCGCCGCAGCACATTGCCAAAGGAATAATGGCGCCAGAATTGATCGGCATAAACCTCCCCGTCCCAACTGATACAGCCGATTCCCCGGCCGGAATTGTTGCCTTCGTTCATTTTTAAAAGTTCCAGGACCTCGGGAGCCCTGGATGAGCCTTCTTTCAAAAGACGCCTATAGAGATAAGGCCCATCGGCATGGTTGTCCACGGTCAGGACCTCCTTTTCATATCCGGCAGCGAATAATTCTTTGGTGCGGTCTATGATCAGGTCGACCACCTGCCGGGTTTGAAGATGATCCAAATCTTCATGGATCAACTGGGATCCCCGGCCGGCATAAACCAGATGATAAAAACAGACCCTGGGAATGCCTTCATCTTTCAGCAGATCAAAAATGGGTGAGACCTGATCCTGGTTCATCCGGTTGATGGTAAAACGCAAGCCTACCTTGATCCCGGCTTCCTGGCAGTTCCGGATACCGGTCAAGGCCTGGTTAAAGGCCCCGGAAACGCCTCGGAAACGATCATTGACTGCTTCCATCCCGTCCAGACTGATGCCGACATAAGACAGGCCGATATCTTTTAGGATTTTGGCCAATTCCCGGGTGATTAAAGTTCCATTGGTCGAGATGACCGCCCGCATGCCTTTGGCCACTGCATATTCGGCCAGTTCCGGCAGGTCGGGACGCATGATGGGCTCCCCTCCGGAAAATAAAATTACCGGTGCCCCGTAGGAACTGAGATCATCTAACAAGGCCTTCCCTTCTTCGGTGGTCAGTTCATCGGTCGTCTTTTTGCTTAGGGCCTGGGCATAACAATGCCGGCACTTCAGGTTGCACTGCCGGGTCATGTTCCAGACGACCACCGGTTTTTTATCCTGGGAAAATTGAAGGAGGTGGGAAGGTAATCGGTCGGAACGCCGACCGTATCTTAGGGCATCGGAAGGTTCGATGGTGCCACAAAAGAGTTTGGATATGCCAATCATTATTTTATCTCGCTCAGTTAGAATTTATCTTAACGGACACTGGATCAGAGGTCAGGACCAGAAGGATAGGAAAGCTTCTTTTTCCTATCCTTCATCCTCGATCCGGTGACAACGACTGTAATCAGTTAGGTATTGACGATTGACTCCCCGCCACGGTAATAGGTGCGGATCAATTTTTGGATATAACCTTCGGGGTTGGAAATGGCCTCCGAGGTAATGACGAACCGGTTCAACCCGGTTTTTTCCTGAACCAGTTTAAAGCCGTATTCAAAATCTTTAGACAGATTTTCGCAGATGGACCAGACACTCACTTTGGATTCCAAGGCCTTTTCAAGGACCGCATCGATCCCCTCCTCGGAAAATTTCAAACTGATCCCGAAACGCTCAAAAAACCTCAGTTCGTATTCCTGGACTTGCTGAATCATCTGCCAGACCTCTTCAAAAGACTGGGCCAGATCCTGGACCAATTCCAGGGAACGGCAGGCAATCAACTCCGTCCGGAATTCGGTTAACCGGCCGTCAAAACAGCCGGTGAATTCATGGGCCTTTTCCTGTAGTTTTTCTTTAAGGGCCTGGCGTTCTCTTTTCCAGGCCTCTTGGAAACAGACCTTGTGGCCAGGGTTCTCGCCGGCATAAAGCAGCAGGTCAAGGGCTTTTTGTGGATCAAGGACCACTTCCGGGGTAACCAGAAACTGCTGGATCGAAGAAGAGGGTAATTTCTTTTCAAATTTGATCAAGGCCTTTTCTACTACGCTGACCAGACCACGGGCCCCGGTTTTTTCTTGGTAGGCCCTTTGGGACAAAAGGTGCAAGGCTTCATCCTCAAAAAGGATATCGATGCCATAAGATTTGAAGTCTCTCTTTTTGCTCCGAACAATCGGATTATTAGGATTTTTCAGGATCTGATAAAGATCATCCTGGGACAATTCTTCCAGAACGACGGTCATAGGCAATCGCCCGATAAACTCGGATTCAAATCCATAGTTGATTAAATCTTCGGCCCTAACCTGATTCAGAAATTTTTGAGTCGGTTTTTTGGATTTAAGGGGGGCCCCGAAGCCCATCCCCTGTTCCTGGACCCTCTTCTGGATGATCTTATCCAGGCCATTAAAGGCTCCACTGACGATGAAAAGGATGTTCTTGGTATTGATGGTTCTTTTTTCCTTTTTACCGGTCCGGCGAAAACTCTCTATGGCCTGCAATTGGGAAATCGGGTCGTGAGCCACCCGCAGGTCAACTTCGGTTTCCTCCATGGGTTTCAATAAGGCCCTTTGAACCCCGGTCCGAGAGACATCGGGCCCGATCAGGTTGTTGCTGGAGGCGATTTTGTCGATCTCGTCAATGTAGACGATCCCGTATTGAGCCAATTCGATATCGTCGTTGGCCTCATAAACCAAATCACGGATCAGATCCTCGACGTCTCCGCCGACATAGCCTGTTTCGCTGAATTTGGTGGCGTCCCCTTTAACAAAAGGGACCCCTAATTTCTTGGCGATCAATTTGATCAAATACGTTTTTCCCACGCCGGTAGGCCCGATCATAATAATGTTGTTTTTGATCATTCCCACCGCCTCGGAACCATTGTGTCTATCCTGTTGTTCCCAGTACTTGATTCGATTAAAGTGCGTGCAGATTTTGGTGGCCAGGACGGCCTTGGCCTCATCTTGCTGGATGACGTATTCATCCAGGTAGGCCTCAAGCTCCTCAGGCTTAAGGTTAAAATTAATCTTAGAGGCCGCTCCTTTGGAATCTTTGGACTTTGTTTCGGTTTCTTCTCTTTCTCCCTTGGGAAAAACAAAGGGAGTGATGATTTTAATTCGATCTCCGTATTTCTTGGAAAGATAATCGCTCAATTCCCTTTCCAATTCTTTTTGAGAAGGGAGTTTCTGGTCCACTTCTTGAGAAAATGTTTTTTTACCTTCTTCTAATTCTTCCATTCGTACCTCTTAATTTTTTAAAGTGATTACCACTTTAAATTTTTTTCCAGGCTTAATGGTCCTGTATCAAATTAATTTTGTTTCTTACCTTCTTCTTTTTAAGAAAAAGATAATGCATAAACTTTGCCTTTTCAACTACCTCTTCGTTTAAATCTTGATCATTTTAGAGTTGTTTTTTAACGTTGTTAAATCCGGATTAGGACAAGCGGCCCCAGGGAGGTCAGGCCCTTTCGCAGAGAGAGAAGAAATTTTAGCAATTTCCAGCGGTAACCCAACTTTTTCCCTTGACAAATCATGAATTCCCTTTATAGTTTATTTCAAAGTGGGGAATTGTGGGGAATTGTGTAGATTTTATACTGGAAAAGAGGATTTAAGCAGGTGTTTCGCGGGCGTTCGATCCATTTTATTGATTCAAAAGGCCGGGTCAGCATCCCGACGCGGTTTCGGGATTTAATCAAGACCAATGGGGATCCACGTTTGATCGTAACCAACTGGGAAAAATGCCTGGCAGTCTATCCCTTTAAAGAATGGCAAGAGATTGAAGAAAAAATGGGTCAACTCTCCCTGGTCGATCGGGACATACGTTCTTTTAAACGATTTTTCTTTTCCGGGGCCTCCGAGTGCAGTTTGGACAGCCAGGGACGGATCCTGATCCCGCCGACGCTACGAGAATACGCCCATCTGGATAAAGAGGTTATCCTGGCCGGTCAACTCAAGTATTTTGAAATTTGGGACAAGATAAAGTTCGAAGAAGAACTGGCCAAAAATATCGCCAACTTATCTGTCTTGGAAGATAAGCTGGCCTCATTGGGTCTATAAGGAGCACGCAATCGACCATCCATAAACCGGTAATGGTTCATGAAGTGATTCACTATCTAGGGTGTGCCCGGGGAGGTCTTTTTGTGGACGGCACCCTTGGAACTGGAGGACATACCCTGGCCATACTTCAACACAGTCCTGCAACGACCCGGGTTATCGGGATTGATCGAGACCCGGAAAGTTTGGCTTTAGCCCGGGAACGATTAAAGCCCTATTCTGACCGGATTCGCCTGATTCAAGGGAAATTTGGAGACCTGAAAGATCATCTCTCAAGGCTGGGGATTAAGGCGGTAAACGGGATTCTTCTTGATTTGGGTTTTTCTTCTTTTCAAATAGAAAATCCAGGGAGGGGGTTCAGCTTTCAACGGGAAGATCCTTTGGATATGCGGATGGATCAGACCCAGGGAATCAGCATCCAGGAATGGCTGGCTAAGACCAGCGAAAAAGAATTGGTCCGAGTTTTACAAGAATATGGTGAGGAAAAAAGGGCCAGAAAAATTGCCAGAACGATAATGGCCTTTCAAGCTAAAGGGCTTCTCAGGACTACTCGCGAATTGGCTGAACTGGTTTCCCGTTCTATTCCTAAGGGGGGGAAGATTCATCCGGCCACCCGGACTTTTCAAGCCCTGCGGATTCAAGTTAATGATGAGTTGACTCAGTTAAAGGCCTTCTTGGAACAGTTTCTCGAAACTCTCACCGATGGAGGGCGGGTCTGTTTGATTGCCTATCATTCATTGGAAGATCGACTGATCAAACAGGCTTTTTTACGACTGGAGCGAGGGGTGATTGATCCCCTCGGTCTGGTGGGACCCTATCGGCCCCAGAACCAGCCACTATTTAAAAGAGTGACTCCCAAACCGATAATCCCTTCCCAGGAGGAGATGGGAGAAAATCCCCGGTCCCGGGGGGCCAAGCTAAGAGTGGGTGAACGGATGGAAGGAGATCATTGAAAAACTCCGTCAAACCCCAACCCCGTACGAGAAAAAAACAAACCAGGGATAAATTACCCAAGGGCCCTTTTAAGTATTTGATTCTTTTGTTGATCTTTTTTTTCCCGGGGGTCTTGATCTATATTTGGCTCCATGTCCAGGAGGTGAACTTAGCTTACGATATCGCCAAGGACCAGAAACAAAAAGGGGAGTTGTTAGAAATCAGTAAAAAATTACGTATTCAATTAGCCAACTTGAAGTCCCCGGAAAGGATCGAAGGGATCGCCTTGACTAAATTAGGGTTGAGAACTCCGGAAAAAGGGCAGATTGAGATCATTAAATGAAGGAAGTTGAATTCAAACGGGTCCGAACTCGCTTGTATTGGGTCTTGGGATTGTGCTGTTTTCTATTTGCCATTATAATCGGCCGGGCCGTCCAACTTCAATTGTGGCAAGGCCCTAAACTGAGCAAGATCGCCAAAGCCGAAATGGAGAAAATGATCCCCCGGTCCCATAAAAGGGGGGTTATTTATGATCGCAACCGATTTGAACTGGCCTTAACGATTGAAATGGAATCCGTATTTGCCCAACCCAGAGACATAAAAAGCGTTGAGCAGGTTTCTAATCGCCTGGGCCCTTTACTGGCTTTGGACCAAAAACGTCTTTCAGGTTTGCTCAGACAACCCAAGCCCTTTGTCTACTTAAAACGCAGGGCCACACCAGACGAATGTGAGGCGGTGCGTGCTCAAGATGAGGAAGGAATAGCCTTTACCAAAGAAGCGCAGCGTTTTTACCCCTATAAGGACTTGGCCTGCCATCTTCTCGGCTTTGTCGGAATGGACCCCAATGGTTTGGAAGGACTGGAAAAGAAATATGATTCTTACCTGAAGAGCCCTTATCTTTTTGAGCCCACGGTCCGAGACGCCCTGGGGCGGGCCCTTTATTTAAACGGGATGGAATCGATCCAGGAAAATGAAGGATTAAGCCTGGTCCTGACCTTGGATAAAAACATCCAATATTTAACCGAAAAAGAATTAAAAAAAGGGGTTATCAAAAGCCAGGCCAAGGGCGGAGTGGCCATTGTCTTGAACCCCAAAAGCGGAGAGCTTCTGGCCATGGCCAACTACCCTTCTTATAATTTAAATGCCTACCGGGAGGCTCCGCCCGCTTTTCGAAGGAATCAGGCCTTGACCGATACTTTTGAACCCGGTTCTACCTTCAAAACCTTTTTGCTGGCCGCTGCGCTGGAAGAAAAAAAGTTTACTCCCGATGATATGATTTTTTGTGAGAATGGGTCTTATCGGGTCGGGAGCCATGTGATCCATGATGCTCATCCTCATGGATGGCTTTCCTTCCAGGATGTCCTCAAGGTTTCCAGTAATATCGGGGCCACGAAAATAGGGAAAAAGGTGGGACCTAAAACATTTTATACCTTTATTAAAAATTTCGGTTTTGGAAAAGAAACCAATATCGATCTGCCGGGGGAAGTTGGCGGGGTGGTTTGGTCTTACCATCGCTGGGGAGAAATCGAAGCGGCCAACATCTGTTTTGGTCAAGGGGTATCGGTAACTGCGATCCAGTTAGCCTGTGCCTTGGGCGCCATTGCCAATGACGGCCGTCTGATGAAACCCTATTTAGTCCGCCAGATCCTTGACCAGAAAGGAAATCCGGTCAAAGAATTTTCCCCTCAGGCGGTAAGGCAGGTCTTATCTCCTGAGACGGCCCGGATAATGCGCCGCCTTTTATCCCGGGTAACCGAATCGGGAGGCACAGCCCCTCAGGCGGCTATCGAGGGTATTCAAGTTGGGGGGAAGACCGGCACGGCCCAAAAGGTTTCTCAGGAAACCAAGCACTATGCACCGGGAAAATATGTCTCCACATTTATGGGTTTCCTCCCCGTGGAAAATCCTTCCTTAGTCATCCTGGTGATGCTGGACGAACCCAAGGGAACTCATTATGGAGGGGTGGTCTGCGCCCCCGTTTTCAAAGGAATAGCCGAACAAACCCTGTCCATCTTGGGGGTAAGACGTCCGGCCACGGTTGTCCCCTACGAGTCTCCGCAAGAAAAACCGGACATGACCCCCTGGCTAATGGCCCAAAAACCCAAAGAGGATGAAGGCGTTCCTTCTTCAGACTCACAAACCAGGCAGACCATGCCCGACCTTAGGGGGATGAGCATGCGAAAAGTGCTCGATGTTATGAAAGGCTATGAGATACCGGTCGCTTTCGTGGGGAGTGGAAGGGTGGTAACCCAATGGCCCTTACCCGGGACGGCCTTAAGCCAGAAAACCCGTTGTCAGATTCAATTCCAACCGATTCTCTGAATAGGAAGAATCCTTTTGCATCTAAGCGAGTTATTAAAAATATTACCGGAGGCCAAGGTTGAAGGAAAGATCGACCTGGAAATCTCCAACCTGGCCTATGACTCCAGAAAGGTCAAGGAGGATGGTTTGTTTGTGGCCATTTCAGGCCATAAGACCGATGGACACCGATTTATTGACCAAGCCATCCGCAATGGAAGCAAGGCAGTTGTTGTCGAGAAAGAGGGTTGGGTTATTTCTCCAGGGGTCACCCAAATTTCGGTTGAAAACAGCAGACAGGCCTTATCCCGGTTGGCAGCTTGTTTTTTTGGACATCCGGCTTTAAAACTTCATCTGATCGGCATTACCGGGACTAATGGGAAAACGACGACTTCTTACTTAGTCGAGTCGATCTTAAAAGCAGCGGGATTCTCGGTTGGTGTTTTGGGAACCATCTATTACCGGTATGGTTCCAAGACCCTGATTGCACCGGTAACTACTCCGGAATCGTTAGACTTGCAGGGTTTTCTGGCTGATATGGTTCAAGAGAACATAAGCCATCTGGTTATGGAGGTTTCCTCTCATGCCCTGGATCAGGGAAGGTTGGGGGACCTTTATTTTGAACAAGGGATATTTACCAATTTATCCCAGGATCATCTCGATTACCACCGGGACATGGAAGATTATTTCCAGGCCAAAGCCAAATTGTTTCATCGGCACCTCAAGGGCCCGAGGCCTGGTTTGGGCATCATTAATCAGGACGACCCCTACGGTCAGAGACTCTGGCGGGAATGGTCTGGACCCAAACAAGATTTTGGAATCGAAAAAAAGGCCGCCTATTTTCCCTTGGAAATCCATTCGGACCTGGACGGTATCAGGGGTACGATTCAGACCCCCCGGGGAAATTTTTCCCTGAGGTCTCCCTTAATCGGGCGGTATAATATGTATAATATCCTGGCTGCCTGGGCCGTGGGGGAGGGATATCTTTTGGAAGGGGCGGTCATCCAGAAGGGCATAGAGGCTTTGACCCGAGTTCCGGGCCGGATGGAGAAGGTACCCAATAGAATCGGTCTGACCATCCTGGTCGATTATTCCCATACCCCGGAGGCCTTGCGTTTTGCCTTGCTGTCGTTGAGAGGGTATAGCTCCGGAAAGATCATCACTGTTTTCGGCTGTGGCGGGGATCGAGACCCCTACAAGAGACCCATTATGGGTCGCGTCGCCGGCGAATTAAGCCATCTGACAATGGTTACTTCCGATAATCCGAGGTCCGAGGATCCTTATAAAATCATCCAAGATGTCGAAAAAGGGTTGATCGACAAGAGAATACCCTTTATCGATCGGAAAGATTTAAACAAGATCCCGACATCCCCTGGATATGCCTTAATACCCGATCGAAGGGAAGCCATTGCCTTGGCCGTCCGATTGGCCCAGCCAAGAGATATCATCTTAATCGCCGGGAAAGGGCATGAAACCTATCAGATTGTGGGTTCAAAAGTCCTTGATTTTGATGATCGGGAAGAAGCGCGGAAGGCATTGGAAGGGATTGATGTTCAGTACCGATAAATTGGGTTGGGAGGAATTGGTGGCCGGTATCTCCGGCCGTTTGATCCAGGGAGATCCGGGAGGTAAGGCAACGGGGGTATCCACGGACACCAGAACCCTGAAGGCCGGGAATTTGTTTGTGGCTTTAAAAGGACCGAGGTTTGACGGCCACCACTACCTCCTCCAGGCCTTTGAAAAAGGAGCCGTCGCCGCCCTGGTTTCCGAGCCTCTAAAATCGGAACTGTGGCCGCCGGATAGAATCGTCATCCGGGTTAATGATACCCTGGAGGCCCTGGGAGATTTGGCCGCCCTCTGGCGGGGGAAGTTTACGGCAACCATGATCGGGATCTCAGGGAGCAACGGCAAAACCACTACCAAGGAGATGTTAGCCGGCATCCTGGGGCGGGAGGGACTGACTTTAAAAAATACGGGCAACCTGAATAACGCTATCGGTTTGCCCTTAAGTCTTTTTGCTTTAAACGAAAATCATCGATTTGCCGTCATGGAAATGGGGATGAATCACTTGGGAGAGATCGCCCGCTTATGCCAGATAGCCAGGCCCTCTATCGGCTTATTGACTAATGTCGGGCCGGCCCATTTAGAAGGCTTGGGTTCCTTATCCATGATCGCCAAGGCCAAGGGAGAACTGTTTGAGGCCCTCGACGTCAACCACTGGGCCGTGATCAATTATGATGATCCAAGAATTCGATCCCTGGCCCGTTCTTGTCGGGCCAGAAAAATAACCTTTGGCTTGAATCCCAAGGCAGAGGTCAGGGCGGAACGGATAGCCGTAACACCTCAAGGGGGTCGGCTTAGAATCCTTTTTCAGGGAAAAAAAGAAGAAATGGCTCTCCCTATTCAAGGGGAGCATAATATCAGCAACGCCTTGGGGGCCATGGCGGCCGCCCTCGTCCTTGGCCTGTCCCTGGATAAAATACGACCGGGACTGGAGGAGTTTAAACTCCCCGAACACCGCCTTCAACTCAAAAAAGGGATTAAAGGGGTTCAACTGATCGACGACTCTTATAATGCCAACCCGGTGTCGTTAAAGGCCGCCCTAAATACCTTTCAATCGTTTCGGAAGGGGAAAAAGGGGGGGCTGGTCTTGGGAGATATGTTGGAACTCGGGGCCCAGGCATCTGAGGCCCATAGGGAAATTGGCAGGATAATCGGGGGAATGGGGGTTAATTACCTCCTGACATTAGGCCCCTTATCCCAGGAACTGCTGTCAGAGGCTTTAAAGGGCGGTCGGCCCCCTCAAAAGGCCTTCATGGCCGGGAGCCATGAGGAATTAATAGATGAACTGCTCAACCTCATCCGGGAAGGAGATGTCATTTTAATCAAAGGGTCTCATGGGATGGATATGGAGGCCGTTGTTAAGGCCTTGGAGGACCGGGGATAAGCCATGTTTTATCATCTATTATATGCCTTGCATGGCCAGATTTCCTTCTTCAATGTCTTCCGATACATCACCTTAAGGACCATCTATTCCACCTTGACGGCCCTTTTGATTACTTTTCTCCTGGGACCTTATGTGGTCCGGCTGCTGACTAAATATCAAATCGGTCAATATATCCGGGAGGACGGTCCCCATTCCCATTTCAGTAAAGAAGGCACACCAACCATGGGCGGGGTGCTCATCCTTTTTGCCGTCTTTGCAGCTACCCTTTCCTGGGCAGATCTGACCAATATTTATGTCTGGATGGTCCTGCTGGTCACCCTCTTTTTTGGGGGTATCGGTTTTTTGGATGACTATTTAATGCTTATAAAGAAAAAAAATAAAGGTTTGAGCGCCAAGGCCAAATTTTTTTCTCAAATTGCCATTGCCCTGGCGGCGGCCATTTTTCTCTATCTGAATTTTAGATACAATACCCGTTTAAATATCCCCTTTTTCAAGGCCCTGACCCCGGACCTTTATTGGGGATATATCCTTTTAACCATCTTCATCATTGTCGGCACCTCCAATGCCGTCAATTTAACCGATGGACTGGATGGATTGGCCATCGGTCCGGCCACGATCGCCTTCGGCACCTACCTGGTACTCAGTTACCTCAGTGGCAATCTCAAGATTGCCAATTATCTCCAGATCCCTTTTGTACCCGGTTCCGGGGAACTGGCTGTTTTTTGCGGGGCCATGGTAGGGGCCGGTATGGGATTCCTTTGGTTTAATGCCTACCCGGCCCAACTCTTTATGGGAGATGTGGGTTCTCTTTCTCTCGGGGCCGCCCTGGGAACCATAGCGGTAATCACGAAAAATGAAATATTATTAATCATTATAGGTGGAATTTTTTTGGTCGAGGCCCTTTCGGTTATCTTTCAAGTGGGCTATTTCAAGATGACCCACGGGAAACGAATCTTCCGGATGGCCCCTTTACACCATCATTTTGAATTAAAAGGCTGGCCGGAACCGAAAATAATTGTTCGTTTTTGGATCATTGCTGTGATCTTAAGTTTATTGTCCCTGAGTACCTTGAAACTCAGATAAGGACCCTATTTGGAATTTCGAGACAAAAAAATTTTAGTGGTTGGTCTGGGAAAGACGGGAATTTCCTTGATAACCTTTTTGTTGAGGCAGGGGGCCCAGGTCCTGGTCTCAGACATCCGCCAACTTACCGAGGTTGAAAGACTGGTATCCGATTTTAAAGGAATCGGTCTTCCCCTGATCCTGGAGGGAGGGGGGCATAGCCGGGCATTTTTTTTAAAGGCTCATATGGTCCTGGTCAGTCCTGGAATTCCTCTGGACATCCCGGCCTTGAGGGCCGTCCGGGAAAAAGGGATTCCGGTTTTTGGAGAGGTAGAAGTATTTGCCGCCTTTTCCAAGACCCCGGTAGTGGCCGTGACCGGGACCAACGGCAAGACGACCACCACGGCCCTGTTGAACGAAATGCTGGTCAATTCGGGGAAGGCAACTTTCTTAGGCGGAAATATAGGCCGGCCTCTGACGGATTATATTCTCAACGAACAGGACAGGGAGATCGTAGTGGCTGAAATCAGCAGCTTCCAATTGGATACCACCAGCCACTTTTCTCCCAAGGTGGGGGTCCTGTTGAATATCACCGAAGACCATCTGGACCGCTACGCCGATTTCCAGGACTATATCAATTCCAAGGCCAGTCTTTTTCGTAATCAAGGGAAGGACAACCAGGCCGTAGTCAATTGGGATGATCCGCTATGCCGTTCTATCGGAGAAGGGCTCTCCGGACCGGTTTATTTTTTCAGTCGGACCCATAAGATTTCCCAAGGGGCTTTTATCGATCAAAACAAGGTTGTCCTTAACCTGGGTCCAACCCGTGAGGTCTATGATTTGAAGGAATTTTCTTTACCGGGAGTCCATAATCTGGAAAACGCCCTGGCGGCTATTTTGGGGGCCCGTCTGATGGGAGCAGCCCCTGAATCGATTCAAAAGACCCTTCTGACTTTTAGAGGATTTAGACATCGGCTGGAATATGTCGGAGAGGTCCGGGGGGTACACTTTTATGATGATTCCAAGGCCACCAATGTCGGGGCCGTGGTCAAGGCCTTAGAGGGTTTTGACCGGCCCGTCATCCTGATTGCCGGAGGCCGTGACAAAGGGGGAGATTATCATCCCCTCAAGGAATTAATTCAAGACAAGGTCAAGGCCTTGGTATTGATAGGGGAAGCCCGGGAGAAGATGATGAAACAGTTAGGGCCCCTGACCAAAACCAAAGAGGCAGATAGCCTTGAAGAAGCGGTTCTATGGGCCTTTCAACAAGGCCAATCCGGGGATGTGGTGCTTTTGTCCCCGGCCTGTTCGAGTTTTGATATGTTCCGGGATTATGTCCACCGGGGGAAGGTTTTTCAAAAAGCAGTCAGGGAATTAAGGGAAGATCAAGAAGATCAAAGGGAAAAGAAAGGGGTTTAATGCCTTCTTCTTTTTATGATAAACCGAAGACAGAGTTTGAGGACAAGATCGGGACGGAAGGGGTCAAGGCGGACCTAAGCCTCGATTATCTATGGGTTGGGGCAACCCTGGCCTTGGTGATCTTCGGAATCTTTATGGTTTACAGCGCCAGCGCCTATTTGGCCGCCAGGCGGTACCATAACAGTTTCTATTTCGCCCAGAAACAACTTGGTTTCGCTTTCTTCGGGTTTATGGTCATGATCTGTTTTCGATTTGTGCCTTATCAAAAGTTTCAAAAATGGGTTTACTGGCTTCTGGGGGCCAGTTTGCTGACTCTGATTCTGGTGCTTATCCCCGGGATCGGCTCCCGCATGGGTGGGGCATCCCGTTGGTTTCGCCTGGGCGGGGTATCCCTTCAACCGGCCGAATTTTCCAAGTTGATCTTGGTCATTTTTTTGGCCTATTCTATGGCCCGTCACCGGGATGAGATGAAAGACTTAAAAAAGGGTTTTCTTTTTCATGTAGGTGTCGTCGGGGTATTTATCCTCATGGTCCTCATGGAACCTGACCTGGGTATGGCCATCACGATGGTCCTGATCACGGGGATCATGCTCTTTGTCGGCGGAGTCAGGATCAAGCACCTGGTTGTTTCAATCGTCCCGATGATCCCTTTAGCCTATTTCCTGGTTTGGAGGGTCCCTTACCGACGGTTGAGGGTTTTGTCTTACCTGGATCCCTGGAAGGACCCCTTAGGCTCGGGATTCCACCTCAAACACTCTTTTCTGGCCTTCGGTTCAGGAGGCTTCTGGGGGAAAGGACTTGGTGGGAGCCAACAAAAGCTCTTTTATCTGCCCGAACCCCACACAGATTTCATCTTTTCCATTGTGGGAGAGGAATTTGGATTTATCGGGGTTTTTATAATAGCCTCCTTATATCTGTTCTTGATTTTTAAATGTCTTCGGTTGGCCTTAAGGGTAAAAGACTTATTCGGGGTCTATCTGGTGGTCGGGATCACCGTCATGATCGGGTTCCAGGCCTTAATCAATATCTTGGTAGTCATGGGACTTCTCCCGACCAAGGGATTGACCTTACCCTTTCTCAGTTATGGCGGATCCTCTTTGCTTTTGAATATGATCTGTGTGGGGATCCTTTTGAACCTTACCGCCCAATATCAAGGGGAAAGGGAGTGCGAGTCCTGATCGTCGGGGGAGGAACAGGGGGGCATTTATTTCCGGCTGTTGCCTTGGCGGAAACCTTTATGAAAAAAAGTGCGGACAATCAAGTACGATTTGTCACCACAAAACGAGCCCTGGATTCGCAAATATTGGGGGGAAGGGGTTTTTCTTTTACAGCCCTTAAAATGGGAGGGATCAAAGGCAAGGGAGTGGTTAGAAAGATAAACTCACTGACCCAATTGCCCCGGGCGTTTGGCCGGTCCTTAAAAATCATCGGGGAATACCGACCGGAGATGGTGCTTGGGGTTGGAGGGTATGTTTCAGGACCGGTGGTTTTGGCGGCCTGGTGGAAAGGGATCCCCTGCGCCGTCCAAGAACAGAACTCCATTCCAGGAGTTACTAACCGGTTATTGAGTAAGGTGGTGAACCGGGTATTTGGCGCTTTTAAGGAGAACGAGACCTATTTCCCAAAAAGAAAATTGCAAATTACCGGTAATCCTATCCGGCAGGAGCTTCAAAAAACGGCCGATCGCCCGGTCCCCCTTTTCGGACCTTTAACCCTGTTAATCCTGGGGGGCAGCCAGGGTGCGCACCGAATCAATCAAGCCGTCAAGGATTCTCTGGAGGGTCTGCTCCCTTTGAAAAATGAACTTTATTTTATCCATCAAACCGGAGACAAAGACGCCGAGGAACTGGCCCGGGCCTATCAAGAAAAAGGGTTCAAATACCGGGTTATGGCTTTTATTTCGGATATGGCTTGGGCCTATGGTCAGGCGGACATGATTATCGGACGGGCAGGGGCCATGACGATAACGGAAATAACGGCCCTGGGTAAACCGAGTTTATTGATCCCCTTTCCTTTTGCGGCCAATAATCATCAGGAACACAATGCCCGTTCGTTGATTAAGGCCGAGGCAGCGGAAATGATTTTGGAGGAAGATTTAAATCCGGTGTCTTTGACGGATCGTCTTCGGGACTGGCTGGCCCATCGGGAAAAATTGGTCAAAATGGGGGAAAAGGCCAAAACCATGGGTCGTTGGCAGGCCGCGGAGGAAATCGTGGAAGAATGTTATCGGTTGGTAGAAGAAAAAAAGGGGTCAAATAAATGAAGGTCCAAGGTTCATGGAAAAACGTCAAATCGAATAACTTGTACCTTAACCCATCGACATCCTTGAATCCCCTATTATTTGGGAGATAAATGTACCCTCGTTTTCAGCATATTCATTTTATAGGGATCGGCGGTAGCGGTATGAGCGGTATCGCCGAGGTCTTATTGAACCTCGGCTACCGGGTCAGCGGCTCGGACCTGAAAGAAACCGAGATTACCCGCCGTTTGCAATCCTTAGGCGGTAAACTCTTCTATGGTCATCAAGCAGAAAATATACAGGGGGCCGAAGTCGTAGTCACCTCTTCCGCGGTTCGGTCGAATAATCCAGAAGTCCTGGCGGCCCGGACGGCCCTTTTGCCGGTAATTCCCAGGGCAGAGATGCTGGCTGAGTTGATGCGCCTGAAGTATGGCATTGCCGTGGCGGGGGCCCATGGAAAGACGACCACTACCTCGATGGTCGCCCATGTCCTGGCTTACGGAGGACTGGATCCTACCGTAGTCATCGGAGGGCGTTTGAATAGTTGGGGGAGTAATGCCCGGTTGGGACAGGGGGCTTTTCTGGTGGCCGAGGCCGATGAGAGCGATGGTTCTTTTCTGCATCTTTCTCCGAGTATTGCAGTCGTGACCAATATCGATCTGGAACACCTGGATTTTTATAAAGACCTGGAGCATATCAAAACCACTTTTCTTGAATTTTTAAACCGCCTGCCCTTTTATGGCCTGGCGATCCTCTGTCTGGATGACCCTCATATACCCTCTTTGATTCCGAAACTCCAGAAACGGTATCGAACCTATGGTCTGACGGCCCAAGCCGATCTTCAGGCCCGGGAGGTTAAACAAAACGGTCTCTCCACCCAATATCGTCTTTATAGCAGCGGCAAGGAGTGGGGGGAAATTCGTTTTAAAATTCCGGGTCTTCACAACGTCTATAATTCTTTAGCGGCCATCGCCGTCGGTTTCGAATTGGAGATCCCCTTTCAAAAGATTCAGGAGGCCTTTGACTGTTTAGAGGGGGTCCAGCGGAGATTTCAGATCAGAGGGGAGTTCCGGGGCATTACGGTTTTGGATGACTACGGACACCATCCCACGGAGATTCGGGCCACCTTAAACGCCCTCCGGGGCTGTTGGCCCGAACGAAGGATCGTGGTCGTTTTCCAGCCTCACCGGTATAGCCGGACCAAGGCCCTTTTTGATGAATTTACTACCTCTTTTTATCAGGCCGATCGCTTGTTTTTACTGCCCATCTATCCGGCCGGTGAGGACTCGATAGAGGGGGTCGATTCGGAACATTTATTGGAAGGGATCAAAGAAAAGGGTCACCGGGAGGTGAAATTTTTTTCCACTCGGACTGAGGTTATTCCTTCTCTTCTGGGAATGCTGAAGTCAGGAGATGTGCTGGTTACCCTGGGGGCCGGGGATGTTTGGAAAATAGGTCAGGAAATTGTATCGGCAGCAGGGGCTTAAGCCGTACTTGGAAAGGATTTGCCCTGGAAGGGTCAAACAAGGGGAACCATTAGCCTCTTATACCACCCTCCGGATAGGCGGGAAGGCGGACTGGTTCATTCAACCGCAAGATGATTCCGAACTGAATCAGTTATTGGACCTGGCGGTGTCCCGTAAGATTCCCTGGTTTGTCTTGGGCCAGGGCAGCAATCTCCTGGTTTCGGATCGTGGGGTAAGGGGATTGGTGATTCATTTATCATCTCCCCGGCAGGGGATTAAAACAAAATCTTTGAAGAACTCTCAGGTCCTTTTGGAGGTGGAAGCCGGGGTTCCTCTCTCCAGACTGGTTCGGTGGGGGATAAAAAATCATTGGAAGGGTCTTGAATTCTTGGCCGGTATCCCGGGATCGGTCGGGGGGGCCTGGGCCATGAATGCCGGAAGTCATGGGAAGGAAATAAAAGAGTTAACCACCTATCTGAAAATTGTTTCACCCGGAGGACGGGTAGTTCGAAAAGGGAAAAAACAACTTTTTTTTGGCTACCGTAATTTGAAGCTGGAACCCGGTGAAATCATCATTTCAGGAGGACTCAAGGTATCTTTAGGGGAGGCCGAGGCCGTTCAACAAGAGATCCGAAGAATTAGATCTCAAAGGAGGGCTACACAACCCTTGGGCCAATCGAGTTGCGGTTCGGTTTTTAAAAATCCTCCGGGTGCATTTGCCGGAGAGCTGATTGAAAAGGCCGGACTGAAAGGAGTTGAAAGGGGTAAGGCCCGGATCTCCTCCCGGCATGCCAATTTTATCGTCAACCAGGGAGGGGCCAGTGCCGATGATGTTTTATCTTTGATGAACCTGGCTCGAACCCGGGTTCGACGGCAATTCGGCATCCTCCTGGACCCCGAGGTACGGTTATGGGGATGTAGCCTGAAAGAGCCGGCTTAGTTTCCTGGCTTTTTTGAAATAATAGTCACTTATGATCGCTTCAGCATAAAGGAAACATTGCTGAAAGTTCAAAGCTAAAGTAATAGAACCGTTTTTCTTTTCAGCTTTCAGCAGTTATTAGAGAGAGGTTGTCATGTACTTAGGAAAAACCCGATTGGGAAATTTGGGCCACAATTATTATCGGGATACCTTATCCGACTCCGGGCTATCCTGGATGGAACGGCTATGGCACCACTTCTGGGTAGGTTCATTAGTCCTGATGATTATTCTGGGGATAAGTGGTGTCTTATTGATCGGATATCTGGTGGCCTTGTCCACCCCGATCTTTAAATTGGAAGATGTCAGTTTTAAGGGAATAAAACATGTCTCCCAGGCGGAGTTGCTCCAAAAAGGAGGGCTGGAGAACGGGGTTAATCTCTTAGCCCTGAATATGAGTGAGGCCAAAAAAAAGATGGAATCCCTCCCCTGGGTAAAAGGGGTTTATCTCCATCGAGAACTTCCCAATAAACTCCAGGTGGTGGTCACCGAACAGCAACCGACCTTTCTAGTCGTGGTCCGGCAGGACCTCTATTATTTAAACGATGAGGGGGTCCCCTTCAAAAAGGTCGCCTTGTCAGACAAGATCTCTCTTCCGATCTTGACTGGTCTGACGAAAAAGGACTGGACTCCGACAGGACAACTTAGGCCACCTATTCTCCAGGAAGTGGCAGCCCTCCAGGGGTATTTGAGCCAAGGCCGGGACCCCTTTTATCCAGACAAACTCTCCGAAATTCATTACGATCCTGATTGCGGTTTTTCATTATATACAGTAGAAAGAGGAATTCGAATAGCTTTGGGCAAGGAAGATATCCAACTCCGGCTTAAGCGTTTGGAAAAAGTCTGGGCCGAACTGGAAAAACGGCCGAACCTATTCGCCTTAAAAGGGATTTCCCTTCAGTTCGGACAACGGGTTATCGTCCACGGCTTGAGGCTTAAACCCATAAAAGGGGTTTAGCCATCAGGAGAAGGATTCTTCCAGTATCGGAGAGTCGAGGCCCGTTTTAAAACCGCTCCCATGGGCAACGATGGCAAGGACCGGCGAAAGTGAAAGGGGGTGAGCACTGTTTTGGAAGATAATTTGATTATCGGCTTGGATATCGGGACCACCAAAATTTGTGCGGTCGTTGGGGAGATATCCCCGAGTGGCGTGGATATCGTCGGAATCGGGACTCATCCTTCGGTCGGCTTGCGCAAGGGGGTGGTGGTCAATATTGAGAGTACGGTCAACTCCATCAAGAAAGCCGTGGAAGAGGCGGAACTCATGGCCGGCTGTGAAATCAGGTCGGTATACGCCGGTATCGCCGGCGGGCATATTAAAGCCTTCAACAGCCATGGTGTTATAGCGGTAAAAACACGCGAAGTGACTAAAACCGATATTGACCGGGTTATTGATGCCGCTAAAGCCATTGCCATTCCATTGGATCGAGAGGTCATTCATGTATTGCCCCAAGAATTTATCGTCGACGATCAGGACGGGATTCAGGATCCCCTGGGAATTTCCGGCGTGCGCCTGGAGGTAAAGGTCCATATCATAACCGGGGCGGTCACCTCGGCCCAGAATATTATTCGCTGTGCCAACAAGTCCGGATTAGATGTCTCAGATATTGTCCTGGAATCGATCGCCTCCAGTGAGACGGTGCTCACACCCGAAGAAAAGGAACTCGGTGTGGCCTTGGTTGATTTTGGGGGGGGGACTACTGACCTGGCCATTTTTTCAAATAATTGTATCAAACATACCTCGGTCCTGGCTTTAGGGGGAAACAACCTAACCAACGATATCGCCATCGGTCTGCGGACCCCCCATCAGGCGGCGGAACGAATCAAAAAAATTCACGGCTGTTGTCTTACTTCCATGATCGACAAAGAAGAAACCATCGAGGTCCCGAGTGTCGGGGGCAGAAAACCCCGGGTCCTTTCCCGTCAAATTTTGGGAGAAATTCTGGAACCGAGGGTCGAAGAAATTTTCTCTTTGGTCAATCGGGAGATCATGAAATCGGGTTTTGCGGACACCATCGCCTCCGGCATCGTGATCACCGGTGGGGCCTCTTTATTGGAAGGGATACCGGAACTGGCTGAACAGATCTTTAACCTGCCGAGTCGGCGGGGATTTCCCCAGGGTTTTGGGGGGATTATGGATGTGGTCAACAGTCCCATGTACGCTACTGCCGTGGGGTTGGTCCTTTACGGTGCCAAGGCGTTGCCCAAGAAGAAATTCAGGATACGGGATCAACATATTTTTTATCGGGTCATGGAACGCATGAAAAAATGGTTTAGAGAGATGGTTTAATATAGAAAAAGAACATTAATTCTAAGGGGAGGAAAAAAAGATGAGAATAGAAATGATGAGGGTGGAAGAAGACAACAATAGCCAAAAACCAAAAATCCGAGTTTTGGGGATCGGGGGAGGAGGGAATAATGCCATCAATAACATGATCAAGTCCCAACTCTCGGGAGTCGAGTTTATTGCTGCCAATACGGACCTTCAGGCCCTCTCATCTTCTCTGGCCGACCAGCGGATTCAGCTTGGGACTACCTTGACCAAGGGGTTGGGGGCCGGTGCCAATCCTGAAATCGGGAGAAACGCTACCCTGGAAGATGCGGAAAAAATTCGAGAAGCCTTGGAGGGCAGTGACATGGTCTTTATCACCGCCGGCATGGGTGGAGGAACCGGAACCGGTGGTGCCCCGGTGGCTGCCCAGATGTGTAAGGAATTAGGCGTCTTGACCGTGGCGGTCGTTACCCGTCCCTTCCATTTTGAAGGTAATAGACGTTTAAAACAGGCCGATGAAGGGATTAAAGAACTCCGGAAAGCGGTAGACACCCTCATCACCATTCCCAATGACCGTTTGATTGCCTTGGCCACTAAAAAGGCCACTTTTTTGGAAATGCTTCAAAAGGCCGACGATGTCTTGTTGTATGCCGTTAAAGGGATCTCCGACTTGATCGTCGTGCCCGGGCATATCAACCTGGATTTCGCCGACGTGAAGTCCATCATGTCGGAGATGGGGATTGCTTTAATGGGGACCGGCGTGGCCAGTGGTGAAAACCGGGCACTGGAGGCGGCCCAGAGGGCCATTTCCAGCCCCTTATTGGAAGATATATCCATTTCCGGGGCCCGGGCGGTTCTTATGAATATAACGGCCAGCTCAAGCCTGGGATTTGAGGAGGTGACCGAAGCCTCCACTTTAATTCGGAAAGAAGTCCATGAAGAAGCGAATATTATCTGGGGTACGGCCATTGATGAAAGTATGGAGGATAACCTTCGGGTTACCGTAGTGGCCACGGGGATCAACCCCAAAGAAGAAAGGGTGGTCATGGATTTGGATAGAATGCGGCCCACCATGCCGGAGGTCAAACCCGACCGGCCGGAAGACAGGGAAACCCCAACCTTTGTTCGCAAGGGGAAGGAGATCGATAAGTACGGCCCCCGGCGGCCGGCCAAAGCCCCGGAATACTATTTTGATGAGGAAGAATTGGAAGTCCCGACCTTTATTCGCAAGGCAGCCGATTAAGCGGGTGCTATTGATGGGCCTTTTCTATCCGTATGAAATGGATCAAAATAGGACAGAAAACTTGTCTCAAGATGGTTTAATAGCCAAAGAGGGTCAGCCGAGTCATCTGACACCTCCAATGTTAAACAAGTAGGGAATGAGTATACCCTTTCAAATTCCTAATATTAAGGAAGAGAAAGATTTAGAGGCCGGTGACTTAAGTTATGCGAATTTATTTGAATTGGTCGAAATATTAGTCAAAGGAGAACTTGAAAAAGGATTCAACAACGCTAAAAAGGTCATCCGCAAAAAACTGATCGATCATCTCAACTACATCAATTTTTCCGAAGGCGAAATCTTAGTCGTTTTCAGGCATGCTAAATACGATGAAATCGTGATCCGGGCGATCAAACCGGAACCCTGCCAGGGGGAGACTGTTTTCGGCCGGTGGAATAACCCGACCCAATTTTCGGAATCTTTAAGAGATTTGGAGGTCCTCTGTTTTTTCATCGAAAAAAAAAGAGAAATCATTTTAGCCCAATCCCGAAAGATGAATATCAGCGACCAGGGGATTACCTTAACCTTACCGGAATTTGGCTTTGAGATCATCTTAAGGAAAACCAACCGATACCCCGGCCATAATATACAAGCCCAACTTATTCAAAACGGTATTTTATTTTCAGGCCGTCTGGCCGTTTTTAGTGTCAACTCCTTCCTGGTGGAGATTTTTTCCGGAGAAGGAATTTCTTTAAAATGGATTAATTCCGAATCCCCGGTCCAAATCATTTTTAAAGACCAGGGAGAAATAATTTATTCCGGAGAATGTAACATCGTCAAGCAGAGGGGAACGCTTCAAACAAAAAGGATAGTATTACAATCCATCCAAAAACCAATCAACAGATTCAAGCGAAGGGAGTTTCGGTCTCCCAGACAAACGTTGCACCCTTCTCCCGGGATTTCCTATAGGCATCCGTTAATTAAAAAATTAATTAAACTCAATGTCTACGATCTGTCTACCTCCGGTTTCTCCGTGGAAGAAGAAGAGGACTCCTCCACGCTCTTGCCCGGGATGATCATTTCCGACATTCAAATAGAACTGGCCAATGCCTTCGCCTTGTCCTGTAAAGCCCAGGTTATCTATAAAAACAAACTGGATAAAAATATTGTGAAGAGCGGCTTTACCATATTAAACATGAATAACGAGGATTATATAAAATTAACCAATCTGGTTAATAAATCGATGAATAATAATCTGGATATATGCGGCACCATCGAAATGGATTCCCTTTGGGATTTTTTTTTCCAAACCGGATTTATTTATCCCCAAAAATATCATTCCATCCACCAAAACAAAGAAAGTTTTAAAAAATTATATGAAAGAATTTATAATACCCCAACGGAAATAGAAAGACATATTACCTATCAGGAGAGAGGGACTATTCTTGGGCATATTTCCATGCTGCATATTTACCAAACGACCTGGATGCTTCATCACTTTGCAGCCACCCCCAGTTCCAGACACAAAAGAGTGGCTTTGACTTTATTGCAGCAAATCGAACAATATATCATTGACTCCCATTACTTTGAATCTTCCCAGATGGATAATATCATCTGTTATTTCCGGCCCGACAATAAGTTCCCCAATCTGGTTTTCGGCGGGGCGGCCCGGGCCTTGAAGGACCCCAGGATTTGTTCCCTGGATCGCTTTGCCTATATTTCCTATCCCATGGTCCTGGGCTGCCAAGAGGGCGGCCTTCCGGAACCTTGGGCCTTGACCCCGGCGGAGCCGGAGGACTTGGAAGAATTAGCCCATTTTTATAATCATACTTCCGGAGGGCAGATGATTCGAGCCCTCGACTTGCATCCGGATATTTTGGAAAAGGACGGATTAAACCTGACTTATCAGCGAATGGGGTTTAAACGGGAGCGATGTCTATTGTCGATAAAGAAGAGAGGTAAGGTCAAGGCTATTATAAGCCTGATCAAAACCGATGCCGGTTTGAATTTATCGGAATTGACCAATTGTCTTTCATTATTTGTATTGGATTCCGAAGATTTTCCTTTTGAGGTTTTTTTGAGGGCCCTGGCTCAATTGAGCCTCTATGATGAACGTCAAATGATTCCTATCTTATTATATCCCATTCAATATGCCGAACGCCATTCCATTGCTTATCAACGAACATACGATCTATGGGTTTTTGGGGTGGATAACAGCGATCATTATTTTAATTACATCAATAAAGTATTTTCCCGTCTTCTCTCCTAAAAGCTTGAGGCATGGTTTTAATCCTCTTGGGGTTAATTCGTATCCATCTGGAAACGACCCTTTTCCGGATGGAGCATTAAGCCATCAGCTTTTAGCTTTCAGCAAAACCCTTTATCATCGGGGAGTTGGGCTAAATGCTGACCGCTGAAAGCTATCTGGAAATCTTGGATTTCCGGATGAAAACTAATTCGGGCAGGATTCGGTCCAACGGGGAAAGATCCTGTGGCCTCATTTTGGAAGAGGAGCGGCTTTTCTAAGTTTTTTTAAGAGCTGGATATTGATCTCATCCCAATTTTTTTCTCCCTTTTTCCCTTTGGGGGTTTCCAGGATGAAAGGGAGGCCGTTCAAACGGGGGTCGTTTATAAGGCGTTCAAAAGTCTTTAAATCCAAATAGCCGAACCCGATCTGTTCATGGCGATCCACATGGGAACCTAATGGATTTTTGGAGTCATTGATATGAAGGCATTTGAGACGGTCCAGCCCGATCACCCTTTGAAAAGAGCTAAAGAAATCCTCATAACCCTGAGCGGAGACAATATCGTAGCCGCCAGCCAATACATGGCAGGTATCCAGGCAGATCCCCACTTTTTCGGGGTTGCGGCTTAAGGCCAGCACATCCCTTAACTGTTCCAGACGGCCGCCTAATTGACTTCCGGCTCCGGCCATGGTTTCCAAAAGGATTTTCGTCTCCGGAACCTCGGCCTTGGCCAAGGCCCGATCGATCCCTTGGGCGATCCGTTCAAGTCCTTTTTTTTCTCCGGCTTCCCGATGGCTGCCGGGATGGAGGATCAGATATTCGATGCCCAGGCGGGCACAGCGGACCAATTCCAGGGCCAGGGTCAGGATGGATTTTTCCCGCAGGGCTTTATCGGGGGAAGCCGGATTCAACAGGTAAGAGGCATGGGCCACCACCGGGGCGATTCCGGTCCTGGCTCGTTCATTCTTAAAGCTCTCGACATCGTCCAGTGATAGGTCTCCTGCCTTCCATTGGACACTGGGCTTGACAAAGATCTGGAAGCATTCTCCGCCGACGGACCGGATCCGTTCAAAGGCCTTATCCAGGCCTCCCGAAATAGACATATGGGCACCGATGGGATTCAGAGAAATCTCCTGTTTTCAATTTTAAAGACTATATTCCAAAACTCTATCTTGAATAGCCCATATAAAATCAATCCAAGACCCTTAAGTCAATCAAAAAATAGAATGAAAAATCAATTGAAAGTTATTAAAAATCCCTGTATCTAAATTGGTTATTCAAGAGATGATTGTTAAATTTAAAACGGAAGGGAATCTAATAATGCCGGTTTCCTGTAGGGAATATCGAGAAACCCAGCAATTATTGGCCTTAAAGAAAAGGCTGGCCGAAGAAAAATTGGAGCCCGCCGATCAAAAGGAGCTGGAACGGCTTATTGAAGAATTAGAGAAAAAGCTTGGATTATAAAAAAGTATGTTCATCCTGAAAAAAATCTTTTCCCGCTTCTTCTTCCCTCTATCGATAATCATCGAATTGATGGTTATCGGATTAGTGCGGGGCAAAAAGAGAAATAGGATTTCTCATTACCGGGGTGGTTTTATTATATCTATTTTCCTTCAGTCCTTTTGCCCAGTTACTTTTATGGCCCCTTGAGAGACCATATCCGGCGGTTTCGGAATCAGCCATCCAAAAAGAAATCAAATGGGTCGTGGTCTTGGGCGGCGGTTCCAGAGCCAACCCATCGCTGACTCCGGTGGACCGATTGGGCGATGAGTCTCTAAAGCGTCTTTTAGAAGGAATACGGCTTTGCCGCCATCTGCCTAAAGCCCGTCTGGTGCTATCCGGCGGAGATTACCGTGGACTTTCTTCCGATGCCCAAAGCATGGGGCAGGTAGCCCTGCAATTCGGCCTTCCCTCCGCCCGCCTGGTCCTGGAAACATCTTCCTGGGATACCCAGGATGAAGCCCGACTCCTCAAAAATCAATTGGGCCGGGACCCTTTTTATCTGGTCACCTCGGCCGGACACATGCCCAGGTCCATGGCCATGTTTATAAAAGCAGGGACCCACCCTATCGCCGCGCCGACGGATTTCCGGGCTGTTTGGGAACCCCTGATGGTTACCGATTTCTTTCCTCGGGCCAGCGCCCTGATGAACACGGAGAGGGCCTTTTATGAATATCTGGGGCTGTTGTGGGGGTGGGTCAGGGGGTATTTGTAGGGAAGGGGATACAAATTCAGGATTCAAGGGTTCAAGGATTCGAGGGAAAGTCTTTTTTTAACCCTTGAATCCTCGAATCCTTGAACCCTTACCTTTAAAAGGCCTCTTCGGGAATCTCAATGACCTCCCTTCCTTTGCGCAGGCAAGTCTTCAAACGGGCCAAGGTCTCCGGTAAAGTTACTTCGGTCCAATAGGTGGCCTGCATCACTTTACCCACATAGTATGGGTTGTCAGGATCTTTTTCCAGATATCCCTGGGCTTTCAAGGCCAGATCCAGCAGCCTCCAGGCGACCGAAACTTCACCAAAACAAAGGAGGGCCGGATAGGTTGTCGAGGCCCAATGAAGCGGATCGGATTTAGACCTCTTGGAAAGGTCTTCGGCCACCTCTCCTAATCGTTGGACCACCTTGCTCAGATCCTGAACGGTCTTTCCAAAAATCGGGTGTTCCCCGTTTTTTCGACAGAAATGGGTTAATTCGGACATAAAGGCCTTAAAGGGAGCACCCTGGTTGATCCGCATCTTGCGCCCCATGAGGTCCATGGCCTGAATCCCGTTGGTGCCCTCATACAGGGACATGATCTTGGCATCCCTTAAATACTGTTCCAAGGGGTATTCTTTGCAAAATCCATATCCCCCCAGACATTGGATGGCCGTCTCACAAACCCGAAACCCCATATCCGAGCAATAGGCCTTTATGATCGGGGTTATAAAGTCGAGCAGGGCGTTGTAGCGCTGTTTTTCTTCGCCGTCGGGCAGTTCCAAGGCCAGATCCGACCAGAAGGCCCCGGTATAGATCAAAGACCGCATCCCATCGACCATGGCCTTCATCCACAGGAGCATGCGCCGCACATCCGGATGATCGATGATCGGTACGTAACCCGGTTTGCGGCCGGCCAAATCCGTTCCTTGAATGCGCTCCTTGGCATAGGCCAGGGCGTTCAGGTAAGCCGTGCTAGCCAGGGCCATGCCGCTGACCCCCGTATTGATCCTGGCCTGGTTCATCATTTGAAACATATGGGCCAACCCTTGATTGGCCTGCCCGCAAAGATATCCGATGCAACGATCGTTATCGCCGAAATTGAGCACACAGGTGGGTGATGCGTGCAGGCCGAGCTTTCTTTCCACCCCGGCGCAGACCACATCGTTAGGCTCCCCGAGGGAACCATCGGGATTTACCCGGACCTTGGGTACGACAAAAAGGGAAATCCCCTTGACCCCCTCCGGGGCCCCTTCAATGCGGGCCAAAACTAAATGGATGATGTTTTCCGTCAGATCGTGATCCCCCCAGGAGATAAACATCTTGGTGCCCTTGATCTTAAAGTGGTCCCCTTCAAGATAGGCCGTGGTGCGCAAGGCCGCCAGATTGGAGCCGGCATTGGGCTCGGTCAAACACATGGTGCCGGCCCACTGGCCTCCGTACATCTTAGACACATAGCGTTCTTTTATTTCTTCGGTGGCAAAGCTTTCGATCAGGTGGCCCGCCCCATGGGTTAAGCTGGGGGCCATGTTAAAGGATTGGGCCGCCCCGTACATAAAATCATTGACAATAATCCGCATCATATGAGGGAATCCCTGGCCTCCGTAACGGGGACTCCGGACGGCCGCGGTCCAGCCGTTTTCTCCGTAGAGCCGGAAGACTTCCCTGAACTCCGGAGCACAGCGAACACGACCGTTTTCCAGTTTAACCCCCCATCGTTCGCCGATTTCCTGGAGGGGCTCAACCACCCCTTTGGCGAATTTGATGGCTTCGGTGACCAACATATCCAGCGTCTCCTCATCCAGTTCCTGATAGCGCTCAAGCCGGCAAAGGCTTCCATAATTCAACTGATCTTTGAGGATAAAGAGCGGGTCTTTTTCGTTGATTTTGAAATGTCCCATAAAATTTTGTTCTTCTCCTTTAATTTAATTAAATATTTAATTAACTAAAATAGCCCGGACCTGTCAAGAGAAATTGCCTTCAC
This sequence comes from uncultured delta proteobacterium, assembly GCA_963821645.1. Taxonomy (GTDB): domain Bacteria; phylum Desulfobacterota; class RBG-13-43-22; order RBG-13-43-22; family RBG-13-43-22; genus RBG-13-43-22. The sequence goes on from CAWGEQ010000038.1 coordinate 81,517, forward strand.
GGAAAGGGGTCTGTTCGACCGGTCGTCAAAGGGCCTGAATTAATCTTTTTCCGGCCGTAGAATGAGGCAGGCTAAAGGAGGCAGGGTCAACACAAGGGATTGGGCATGGGAATGAAAAGGAACAGGACCAGTTTGAATCAACCCGGAGTTTCCCAGGTTGCTCCCGCCGTACCATTCGGAATCGCTGTTGATTTCCTCCCGGTAATGGGGGGCATAGGGAAGGCCGATGCGGTAGCCGAATCGGGGCACCGGCGTCAGGTTGACGACTACCACGATCCAGCCTTCTCTGGACCGCCGTATAAAAGAGACCACCGATTGCCGGTAGTCCTGACAGTCGATCCAGGAAAATCCTTCTTGTTGGTGATCCATTTCCCAGAGGGCCGGTTCTTTGAGATACAGCCTCCCTAAATCGGCCATGAAATTTTGTAATCCTTTTCTTAAGGGATCCTGTTCCAAATGCCAATCCAGGCTTTGATCATGATCCCATTCCCGGTCCATGGCCAGTTCGGTGCCCATAAATAATAGTTTTTTCCCGGGATGGGTGTACATGTAACCCAGAAGGGTCCTCAAGCTGGCGAATTTTTGCCAGGTATCACCGGGCATCTTGGAAAGCAAGGATCCTTTTCCATGAACGACTTCATCGTGGGAAAGGGGCAGGATAAAATTTTCCGAATAGGCATAAATCATGGAGAAGGTCAACTGATTGTGATGGTAACCGCGGTGGACCGGATCTTTGGAGAAATACAGCAAGGTGTCGTGCATCCAGCCCATATTCCACTTGAAGCCGAAACCCAGGCCATTAAGATAGACGGGGGCCGTCACCCCGCCCCAATCCGTGGATTCTTCGGCGCTGGTGAAACAGCCGGGGAAAAGACCATAGACCTTTTCATTCAAGGTCTTTAAAAAGGAAATGGCCTCCAAATTCTCCCGGCCGCCGTATTGATTGGGGATCCACTCGCCTTCCTTGCGGCTATAATCAAGGTATATCATGGAAGCCACGGCATCCACTCTCAATCCGTCGATGTGATATTGATCCAGCCAGAAAAGGGCATTGGCCAGAAGAAAATTCCGGACTTCGTTTCTTCCGAAATTGAAAATCAGGGTCCCCCAGTCCTGATGTTCCCCTTTTCTGGGATCGGCGTGTTCATAGAGGGCCGTGCCGTCAAACCAACGCAGGCCATAATCATCTTTGGGGAAATGGGCCGGCACCCAATCCAGAATGACCCCGATACCCGCCTGATGACAGGCATCCACCAAATAGCGAAAATCGTCCGGCGTCCCATAGCGGCTGGTGGGGGCATAGTAACCGGTGACCTGATACCCCCAGGAACCGTCAAAAGGGTGCTCGGCAATGGGTAAAAGTTCCAGGTGTGTGAATCCATAACGTTCCATCTCCTGGATCAAAAGGGGGGCAATCTCCCGGTAGGTCAGAGGGCGGTTTCCTTCTTCCGGGAGACGGCGAAAAGATCCCAGATGACATTCATAGACGGCCATGGGAGAGGTGCGCAAGCCCACGTGGCGGCGTTTTTCCATCCAGGCCTCATCATTCCAGCGGTACTCGGAAAGGTCCCAGATCCGGGCACACATGGCCGGAGGAAGCTCCATGGAAAAGGCCAAGGGATCGGTTTTGATCCGGAGATGACCTTCCTGGGTCTTGATTTCGAACTTGTAGAGAAGACCGGGCCTGAGTCCGGGTACGAAAAGTTCCCAGATCCCGGAACTGCCCATGGCTCGCATGGGAAAGATCCGACCGTCCCAGCGGTTGAACTCCATCAGGAGGCTGACCCGTCTGGCATTGGGAGCCCAGAGGGCAAAGGAAACCCCGGAAACACCCTCCATGGTCCGCAAATGGGCCCCCAGGATTTCATAGAGCCGGAGATGATTCCCTTCATTTAAGAGGTGGAGATCCAGGTCACCCAGGGTGGGGAGAAAACGGTACGGGTCTTCAATCTCCCAATGATGGCCATCAGAGAAGGCAAAACGGAGACGGTAGGGGATCGGCCAGGATCGGTCTTTTAAATCGGCTTCAAAGGTCCCTCCTGGATGAATGCGAAGCATGTTGATCGATTCCCCTTCCAGCAAAAGGGAAGCACTCTGCGCATCGGGGTGGAAGGCCCGGATGATCACCCCTTTCTTTTGTCCCTGTTGATAGGGATGGCCCCCCAAAATCCGGTGAGGATCGGGGTGTTCCCCCCTGGCTAAAGAATCGAATTGATTTTTCATTCTCCCTCCCAGCCGATGATCTCTGAGGGAATATCGATTTCCTGGGCGAAGGCCTGATACAAGGGTCGAATCTCGGGCCTTTTCTGAGGAAGGTCGTTACAGGCATCTAAAAAACTGTTTTGAATGTTCCAGAGATTCAGGGGAAGGTCAAACTGTCGGCAGGTCTGGATCACTTTTTGGATGGTCGTAAAAAGCCGGGCCGGGTCGGGATAATCCCTTAATTGTCCTATGGCCTTTTCGATCTTTCTTTGAGTCTGTTCCTGGATCTGCGGTTTGCTCAGGGGATACCCGAGCTCCTTCGAACGATGAAAAAATTCCAGTAGCCTGTCCAGTCGATGCCCTGAGGAAAAAGCCTCGTTGATTCCTTTTTGTAAGGCCCGGTCCAGAATAAGGGTAAGGGCCGTTTCGATGGGCTTGGGAAGCATCATCCCCATATCAATCAGCTTAATGAAGGTGCCGGTATCTTCTTTGACCCATTCCTCCAATAAGAGAAGGTGGTTTTTCATGCGCTCCTGGAGAAGAAAGTTAATCAGATTTTGTCTTTCTTCCGGGAAAAGGTCCTTTAAATAGTAGACTCGGGGGTCAAAGGCCTTCCTGACCCAGTCGTAGACATCACCGAATGAGGTTTTTTTATAAAGAGTTAGGACTTCATTTTTTAAGGCCTTATAGTCTTTATTGGTTTGAAAGGTTTTCAAATGACACTGGAAATCCACCCCCCCAAAATGGAGAACCGAAAAAATCATTTCCTTCTCTTCCAAAGTGATGGGTGAAAAAACTTTGAGGCGGCCTACGGTCAAGCGGGAACCATTCTGAGGAATGATTACCCGGTCCTGATTACTTAATCGATAACAATAAACCCGATCTTCCTGATCTTTTTGATAGAGAGAACCGATGGCATAGTGGGCCAGCACTTGGGAAAGATCGACGGCAGAAGGACGAATCTTTTCTTCCCAGATTTTTTCTCCGTTCCCGAATTCCTTCAGGTTACTGGGGGCCTTTTTCAAATAGGTCAATAAGGGCGGTTCGAGATCCCGGCCGAAGTCTTTGGCCAATTGAATGGACCGGTAGGCATATCTCAGGATCTGAGTGGTTTCCAGTCCGCTGATCTCATCAAAAAACCAGCCGCAACTGGTAAACATCAATAAACCATGGCGCTGCATCTCTAAAAGCTTTAGGGCTTGAATCCGGTCTTCCCGGGAAAGGGGGGAGATCTTACCCTGGGCATTAAAAAAACGGTCCAGGGTTTCCGGGGTGCGGTCTAAAATGACTTGGATGTAGTCATCCCTGGCCTGCCAGGGGTCTTTAAAGAGAGAAGCGCCCCGGCGTTCAAATAGAAGGTCCAATTCATGCTTCAAGGCGTCCAGGCCCTCTCGAAGGGGAGCCCGCCAGGCTTGCTGCAGCTCCGGTCCGTTTAGCCGGCAGCCACAATTGGCCCGCCAGCGTTCAATACCGTGGGCACAACTCCAGGAGGTGTTTTCATTAATTTCCACCTCGTATTGGGGAGGGAAATGGGACAAAAACCAACCATAAGTGGTCAACTGGATATCGGGATCTTTGTCCAATAAATGGAGGGCATAGGCCAAGGCCATGTCTCCGAAGGGTCGGTGGTGACCGTAGGATTCTCCGTCGGTGGCCACATGAACCAACTGGGGGCCCGGCTCCTGGGGAACGAAACCGTTCAGCAGGCGTTGGAAAAGGGCTTCTCCGTTCTGCAAGAGATCCTCGAAGGCGATGGCATGAGAAATCCCGCCGTCATAAAAAAAAAGGCCGATCCTTCGCCGGTTTGGCAGACGACACCAATAAGGCCGCCGGGGATTGATGGCTCCTTGTGCCTCGGTCCATTGTTTCTGTCCAAGAGGGCGAAACCGTTTGGCCTGATGGGGGGCCAGTATGGTAAACAGGATTCCTTCCTGGCAGAGAACCTTGAGGGTCCTCAGGTCAACGGCCGTCTCCGGCAGCCACATCCCTTCGGGTTCTCTTCCGAAATGTTTTTTAAAGTCGGCCTTTCCCCAGCGGATTTGGGTGAGCAGGTCCCTTTCCTGAGCCAGAGGAAGGATCAGGTGGTTGTAGGCTTGGGCCAAGGCATTTCCATGCCCCTCGTGCACTTTTTGGGAGATTCGGTCGGCCTGCTGGACCCCTTTAAGCGTAATATCCGCCTTTTCGTCCATCCAGGACAAAAGGGTAGGGCCGATGTCAAAGCTGATTTTTTGATAATTATTGCTGATCCGGGTAATTCTGCCCTTGTCATCCTGAATTCGGGAACGGGTATTGGGGGCATAGCATTCGGCCGTGATCCGCTCATTCCAATCATGGTAGGGAGAGGCCCCTTCTTCCTTTTCAATGGCCTCCAACCAGGGATTCTCCCTGGGAGGTTGGTAAAAATGGCCGTGGATACAAATGTACCGGGAAGTTTTTGGAATGGCGCTCATGATAGTGGCGAGTGACCTGTGGCCAGTGACATGATTAGTCCCATTAATATTGAGGCTCTTTTCTCGTCACCGGTCACTGGGCACTGGCACTTTATTGTTTCGCTTCGGAGGTCCCACCGGCCGGGGAGGCCGGGCTGGGATCGCTGGTTTTTCCTGGACTCGTGTCCTTGCTTTCGGCGGGTTTTTCTTTCTTCCCTATTGGGGTGGATTCCCCTTTGCGGGCATAATCGGTTACATACCAGCCGCTGCCTTTAAGATGAAAGGTGCTCTGAGAAATCATTTTCCGCAGGGCTCCCCGGCAGCAAGGACATTCGGTTAAAGCAGGATCAGAGAATTTCTGCATGGCTTCGGTAATCTGGTGGCATTGTGAACATTCATACTCATAAATCGGCATGGAACAAACCTCCTGTACTTCTAATAAGTTTCAATCGGGCATCGATGGCCCACATAGGAATCAAAAATAGGATTTAAATTAATGACTTTTCAACGATTTCAGGATCTGATAGGTCGTCTCATGGACCTTTCCCTCCTCAATTTCCTTTTCTTGTTCGCTCACATCAAAACGCTGAATAAATTTTCTGAATCGGATTACATGGATCAACTCGTGTGTTAATATATAGACCATCAAGGGTAATAATTCAATTCCGTTATTACGTTTTAAGACCCGAAGGATATTGTGATCCTGCAGGCAGATCCGGTAATAATCCCTCGGATAATGTAAGGGCATCCGAAAAGGAAATGGATGGACATAACGGGCTATCTGGGCCAATCCGAGGGGAGTAATTTCTTCCTCATGGAGATGAACTAAATTCGAGACCTCAAAGCCATATTTTTTCCAATTACCCGTTGAAATATGGTAATGGTTACAAGTAAGATCTTCAGAAATCTCCAAGGCCTTATCAACTAAGTGTATTTCTCCCGGAGTGAATTGTTGATAACCTTGCATGGTTTTCCTTAGTTTGAAATTCCAATATAATATAATGTTTATTATAAGAATGTCAAGATATTAAGAAGAAAATGCCGCCAGCCAAGAATCAAAAACACCTTATTCCTTCCCCTTACGGGGAAAGGGTCCGACTTCTGTCGGAATCATTGACCAAGAAATCCTTCTCTGGAATCCTTATCTTCCAACCCGAGAACCGGCGCTATTTAAGCGGATTCAAGCCGGGAGATCCGCAACTCAACGAATCCTCCGGATTTCTGATTATAGGGAATGGTTTGGCCCTGTTGGGCACAGACCCGCGTTATGAAGGGGAAGCCAAGGATCAGGCTAAGGGTTTTTATCCCTTCATTTACCGGAAAGGCCTGGAAGCCTCCTGGCCGGAAATCCAGGGGCGGGTCAAGCCCATAAAGAGACTGGCTTTTGAGGGTCAAGCCCTGAGCTTCCATACTTACCAGAGGATAAAGAAGTTGCTTTGGTCTAAAGAGAAGCCCGGCTCTTTCCTGCCCGCCTACCAGGTTGTGGAGGAATTGAGGGCCAGGAAAGAAAGGCGGGAGATAGCGATTATCAGCCGATCCCTGGGAATTACCGAAGGGGCCTTTCAGGAGGTCCAAAAATTATTGAGGCCGGGAAAAACGGAAAAAGAAATCGCCTGGCAAGTCAAACAATGGATCCACCAAAAAGGGGGCGATGACCAGGCTTTTGAACCGATCGTGGCCTCTGGACCCAATGCCGCCTTGCCCCATGCCGAGCCTACCGAAAGAGAGATCAAAAAGGGAGAACCCATTTTGTTCGACTTGGGGAGTAAATTCCAGGGATACTGTTCAGACCTTTCCCGGACCGTTTTTTTAGGTCCCCCGACCGACCGCTTCAAGGAGGTCTATTCTTTGGTCCGTCAGGCCCAGATCCAGGCCGAAAAAGGGATACGGGCCGGAATGACCACCGCCGACGCCGATGCCTTGGCCCGATCGGTTATCGAAAAAGCCGGCTACGGGAAATATTTTAAACATTCTCTCGGACATGGAGTGGGACTGGCCACCCATGAATTACCCAGCCTCAGCCCGGTTAAGCCGACCGCTTTGCTTCCGGGAATGGTCGTTACGATTGAACCGGGGATTTATTTACCCGGCTGGGGCGGGGTTCGGTTGGAAAATATGGTGGTGATTCAGAAAAAGGGAGTAAGATGTCTTAATCAGGATAAAACCTTTTACGCTTTTAATCGAGCTGAAAGTTGAAACAAGGAGGTTGTTCATGTTGTTTGAAAACGGTGCCGGGGAAGAGGCCCTGGCTTATCGTAAAAAATATCGGGGGGTGATCGGGATCACCTCCAAGATCCCTATTAAAGACGTCAATATTCTGAGCCTGGTCTATACCCCAGGCGTAGCCGAGCCCTGTTTGGAAATTTTCAGGGACCCCATGCAGTCTTTTTCCCTTTCCTGTCGGGGTAATACCGTGGGTATCCTGACCGACGGCTCCGGTCTTTTTCGCCTGGGTTTTGCCGGACCAGAGGCGGCCTTACCGGTCATGGAAGGCAAGGCGGTTATATTCAAGACCTTCGCCGGCGTGGATGCCATCCCTATCTGCCTCCGCACCCAGGATCCTTATCAGTTTATCGACACAGCCCTGGCCCTTACTCCCACTTTCGGGGCCTTTTGCCTGGAGGACATTGCCAGTCCCCAGAGTTTTACCATCACCGATCACCTTGAACGGGGGGCCAACATCCCGGTCTTTAATAATCACGGCCTGGGAGTGGCCATCCCGGTATTGTCGGCCTTGATCAATTCCATGAAGATCGTCGGCAAAGACTTGCTTCAGGCCCGGGTGGTCATCAATGGGGCCGGCATGGCCAGTCTGGTCAGTGCCGATCTCTTGGTCAAGGCCGGGGTCAAACAGGTCATCGTCTGCGACCGGGATGGGGCCTTATATAAATATCGGCCAAGAGGAATGAGCTGGGCCAAATGGGAGATCGTCAAAAAAACCAACCCGGATAATTTTACCGGGACCCTGGGAGAGGCCTTGAAAGGGGCGGACATCTTTATCGGGCTCTCCGCGGGCGGGGCCTTGAAACCGGACATGGTCCGTTCCATGGCCAAGGATCCGGTCATACTGGCCCTATCCACCCCGGTCCCGGAAATCATGCCCGAAGAGGCCCGTCAAGCCGGGGCCAGGGTCATGGTTTTTAACCGGGCCGATTTCCCCAATCAATCCGACGTGGCCATGATCTTCCCGGGATTTTTCCGGGGGATCCTGGATAGTCGGGCCAGCAATATCAACGATACCATGGCCCTGGCCGCGGCCCAGGCCTTGGCCGATTGCGTTACCCCGGAGGAATTGTCCCCCGACCATGTAATGCCCAAAATTTTTGATTTTCGCACCGCCCCCCGGATAGCCGAGGCCGTGGCCAGGGCGGCTATGGAAACCGGTGAGGCCAAGGGAGATATCGATCCCCTTCTGATTTCTGAGAAGACCCGCCGATATGTCTATGAAGGACAGTGGCCGGTTCCACCTCCTTCGGGAAAAACACAGTCCTTAAAAGAAGAATCCCTGGAGTTGCATCGGAGGTACCAGGGGGTGCTTCAGATAAAAAACAAGATCGCTATCCGGGATAATTACATCCTGGGCCAGTTTTATCTCCCCCCCCTGGCGGAAACGCCGGCCCGTTTGATCCGGGAAAACCCGGAGCTGGCCTATGAATTGACGGCCAAAGGGAATTTAGTGGCCATTGTAACCGACGGCAGCGCCGTATTGGGCCTGGGCAATATCGGGGCCCGGGCGGCCATGCCGGTCATGGAAGGGAAGGCCATCCTGTTTCAGACCTTCGGCGGTGTGGAGGCTTTTCCCATCTGCCTGGCCACTCAGGTGGCCGATGAAATCGTAGAGATCGTCAAACGGATGGAGGCCACCTTCGGCGGCATCAATTTGGAAGATATCTCGGCCCCCCGCTGCTTTTATATCGAGCGGCGGCTCAAGGAAGAATTGAATATACCGGTCTTTCACGATGATCAGCACGGGACGGCCATCGTGGTCACCGCCGCTTTACTCAATGCCCTGAAGATCTCTAACCGAAAACTGGAAAACCTCCAGGTGGTGGTCAATGGGGCCGGGGCCGCGGCCATCGCTGTGAGCAAACTTCTTTTGGAGATGGGGGTCCTTCAGTTGATTCTTTGTGATACCCGCGGGGCCATTTATCAGGGCCGCAAGGAAGGCATGAACTGGATCAAGGAAGAAATGGCCGAACAGACCAACCCGGAAAGGCGGAAGGGGGACTTGTCCCAGGTGGTGCGCGGGGCCGATGTTTTTATCGGGCTTTCGGTTGCCGGGGCCTTGACCCAGGACATGGTCCGCTCCATGGCCAAGGACCCGATCATCTTTGCCTTGGCCAACCCCATGCCGGAGATCATGCCGGACCTGGCCAAGGAAGCCGGGGCTTTGATCGTGGCCACCGGGCGGTCGGATTTTCCAAATCAGGTCAACAATTCCCTGGTCTTCCCCGGGGTGTTTCGGGGGGCCCTGGATGTGCGGGCCAGGGTGATCAATGAAGCCATGAAAATAGCCGCCTCCCAGGCCATCGCCGGATTAATCCCGGAAAAGGAGCTCGACACTGAGTATATCATTCCGAAAGGAATGGATTTCCGCGTTCCGCCGGTGGTAGCCGCTGCCGTGGCCCGACGGGCCATCGAGACGGGGGTGGCTAAAATCGAGGTGGACCCGGAAATCATCGCCCAACGGACCCGGACCATTATTTACGAAGGGGAGTTGGGCTATTCCAAGGATGGGGATTTTGTCCTGGAAAGCGCCCGGTAGGGAAACAGGATTCGGTGCAGGAGATCGTCCTCTTCTGGTTAAGGTTGCACTGAAGGTGATTGAGGATAGCGGCTATAAGGTTTGCCGTTGGTTCGATAAATTAAAATTTTAATGAATGAAAGGGAGACCATTTATGGCCAACAAATCAAAAGCCACTTTTAGGAAAATGGAAAAAGAAAAGGCCCGTCAAGCAAAGCAGAAAGACAAAGAAGCGCGCCGCCTTCAGGCTAAGTCAGTCAGCAGCGCCTCTGCCCCCAGGACCGGGGACGAAGACCCGGACATCGCCGGTATCAAACCCGGCCCTCAGCCCCTGCCTGAACAATGGAACGATGCGAAAAAGGAGTAATTGGGGAATTAGTGTTAAGCCCCTTCGGGTTGGGTCAATTCCTCTTTTTCTTTTCTCATGGCCTCCTTCCCGGCATCGAAGGCCGAGGAGAGGATACCCCTTTTTTGCTCCACAAATTCTTTTCCTTTTTCAATAAAAGTGGCCGCCTTTTCTTTCCAATCTTCGGAAAGGTGGCCTGATTTTTCTTTGACCTCTTCGGTAAAGTCTTTCAGTTTCCCCCGGGTCTTGGTCCCTTCCGTAGGGGCATAGAGAATAGCCAGGGCCGCCCCGACCACCCCGCCAAGGATAAAAGACAAAACCACAGCACTCCCCCCACAACCATTTCCTTCTGCCATATTATTTTCCTCCTTTTTCCTTTCGTTTAAATAAGGTTTTCCCGGCGGTTTTAAGGCCAATGGCCAATCCGGCTAGATTCATTAGGGAGGGAGTAACCCCTCCACGCATGATTCGATTAATAATGGAAAAGATCTGGGCCGATTCCTTCAAGGTCAGGAAAAGCCCATCTAACTGGTTTAATCGTTCCTGGGTTTGGGACAGGAGACAAGTAACCCTTTCCGAAGTTTCTCTTAATTCCCGGATCAAAGGGGGCATCTCTTTTTCCAGGGAATTGAGTAAGGTTCCCAGTCGGCCCATGGTTCGAGAAACCTGCACCAAGGCCCAGACAAGAAAAAAGGCAACTACAACTGCCACGACCAGAAATCCATATCCTATCCAATCCACAAGGCCCCCCCCTTTCCTGAAAAGGAAAATTATAAATAATCTACCATTTCCGCTTGACAAAAGCAATAAATTTAAACTCTTGCTTCGGCCTAAAAATAATTCTCCCCCCGACACCCTTCTATGATGTTTGAGGAAGTTATCTCCGGCGGAGAAAAACCAAAGACTATTTCCAAAAATGTGACGACGATACGATAGGTCGCGCCCCAGAGGACTTCCCTATCTTCACCGTCATCATGGAAGAAACCGGGGAAATCCTGAAGGGTTTCATTATTTCCGTTTTGGGATGATTCGAAATGCATTCGGTAGCGGATATATTTTTCAGGTTCTAAGAGATCTTTTATTGGAATCGAGACCACCTTTTCCACTTCCCGGTTGGTAAAAAAACGCTTCTGATTCCTGATACGGACCATTAGGGGATAAATGACCCTCTGGAAAGATAGAAGTGTCTGGGCGGGCATGGGCCCGAGAAACTCTACCCCGAATGGGTTAAGACGCATTTCTTCCAGGCTCTCTCTTAGACCAGTGGCCAACAAAAGGGCCAGGCGGGTCGATTCTTTTCTTCTTAACCTCCGCCATTCCTTCCAATAGGGCCAACGGCCCAAAGGGAAAAAGGGAAGCCCCAATAACCTGGCACCTATGGAGTCCACATGAGGGACGATCCCTCCACCGGGAAAGCACAGGTCGCCGGCCTGCCTGACCAGCTTCGACCTCTTATTCAATAGGATACAGGGTTCAGGCGGAAGACCGATCTTTGGTGGGCAGAGACTTAAAAGGAAAAGAACGGCGGATGCGCCCCTGGAATCGGAAAGGTTTTCCGGATAAAGACAGCTTTCCCGGTTCCGTGTTCCGAGTGTTTCCATGATAAGACCGATAAGCTCTTTGGGATCCTTGGTCTGTGGATTGATAGGCCCTCCTTTTTTTCTCCCGCCCTTTCAGAGACGGGGATCGAACAAGGCCGGAATAACCGGTCGACGGCTGGCGCTGATGATCATGGCTTTTGCTATGACTCCCAAAGGATCTTGGGTGACCGTTTGGCCTTCAACTGCCCACGCTTTTTCTTTTCGGCGATCCGTTGTTCCCGGACCCTCCGGGGAACCCGAGTCTGCTTTCTTGAACGGGGTTTTATCAAGGCCTGTTGTAAAAGCTCGACCAAACGCTGTCTGGCCAATTCCCGGTTGTCCGCCTGGCTGCGGCTTTGTTGGGCGCTGACCCAAAGCCAGCCCGCTTTATTGATACGGGTGGGGAGCTTTTGAAGGATGATCTGTTTGTCTTCCTCTCGAAGGCTGGGAGAATTGAGGACATCGAACCAAAGGGTGATCCGGCTGCTGACCTTGTTGACGTTCTGCCCTCCGGGCCCGCTGCTGCGGGAGGCGGTAAAGATTAACTCTTTCTCGGGGATGGAAAGGAAATGCGTAATTCTGACCTGATGGTCGTCTGTTTCCATTTGCTGAAAATCCAAAAAGCGTTTAAAAAATTGACAATCCCCCAAGACCCGATGATGGAGCCGAGGACCCGGACCGGTTTCTTCTTCATCCAGGCGGCAATATACCATCAGACCCTGACCGGTGCAAATATTTTGAAAAATAGGCGATTATAAATACCTTTTGACAATTCTTCCAACAATTCATTAGAATTCAAGCTCCTGATGTTAAGGTTTTTTAAAAAGGAGTCCCTATGTCAAGGTTTTCCAAAATATTATCGGCAAATCTTTTAATTATGCTTAAAAGTTGCCTCCTGACTTTTTGTCTCGTTTCTCTTATGGGCCTCACAGCCTGCTCCGACAGGGGAAAAGATCCTTCCAACATGAAAAAAGAAAGGCGGGTACCGGTTACTATCAGTATGGCCGAGGGAAAGGCCGTACCGGTGCAGCTCACGGCCATTGGCAATGTGGAGCCCTATGCCACGGTTTCCATCAAGGCCCGCATCACCGGTGAATTGAAAGAGGTCCATTTTCGAGAAGGTCAGGATGTGGCTCAGGGGAATCTGCTTTTTACTATTGATCCGGACCCCTTCGAAGCCGACCTGAAAAAGGCCCAGGCCAACCTGGCCAAAGACGTGGCCCTGGCCCTAAAGGCCGAAGAGGATCTGAAACGTTATTCGGATCTGGTTAAAAAGGACTATATCAGCCGGGAACAATATGAACAGTCGGTGACCAATCTCGAGGCCCTCAAGGCCCAGATCAAGGCCGACCAGGCGGCCGTCGAGACCGCCCGTCTGCAGGTCGCCTATTGTTCCATCCGGGCCCCCATCTCCGGACGGACCGGTACTTTGTTAGCCGATAAAGGCAACATGATCAAGGCCAATGACGACAATAAAAATTTGGTGGTCATCAACCAGATTCAACCCATTTATGTGGCTTTTTCTCTGCCCGAACAAACCCTGCCCGAAATCAAGAAATATTCGGCGGCCGGAAAGCTCAAGGTCAAGGCCATGATTTCCAAGGATGAAGCACATCCCGAGGAAGGGGTGGTCACCTTTATCGACAATACGGTGGATCGGACGACCGGCACCATCCGCCTCAAGGGGACCTTTCCCAATAAAGATCGAAGGCTGTGGCCCGGCCAGTTTGTCAATGTGGTCTTGGGACTGACTACCCAGGCCAATGCCGTAGTCGTCCCTTCCCAGGCCGTCCAAACCGGCATAGAAGGCCAATATGTGTTTGTTATCAAGCCGAACATGACTGCCGAAACCCGGCCGGTGGTGATCGGCCGGTCCCTTGACGGGATGATCGTCGTTGAGAAGGGCTTGCAGGCCGGGGAGAAGGTGGTTATTGACGGTCAATTTCTGCTGGTTTCCGGAAGCAAGGTCCAGATCAAAACCGGGCCGGAAGGGAAAGGGACGACCCGTCCATGAATATCGCCGAGATATTCATCCGCCGGCCCATCATGACCACTCTGGTCATGATGGGCATCCTGCTCTTTGGGATCATGGGCTATATGCGTTTGCCGGTCAGCGACCTGCCCAATGTGGATTTTCCGACCATCCTGGTAACGGCCAACCAGCCCGGGGCCAACCCCGAAACCATGGCCTCGGCCGTGGCCACCCCTTTGGAGAAAGAGTTCTCCACCATCGCCGGCCTGGATTCGATGAATTCGGCCAATGCCCTGGGGGTTACCCAGATCACCCTCCAGTTCAGCCTGGACCGGAATATCGATGCCGCGGCCCAGGATGTGCAATCGGCCATTGCCCGGGCCGCCCGCCTGCTCCCCCAGGATATGCCCACCCCACCTTATTATCGAAAGGTCAACCCGGCCGATCAGCCGGTGATCTATTTGTCGTTGAACTCGACGCTCCTGCCCCTTTACGCCATCGATGAATACGGCCAGACCATCATGGCCCAGCGTATTTCCATGATCAGTGGCGTGGCCCAGGTCCTGGTTTACGGCTCGCAAAAATATGCCGTCCGGGTCCAGCTCAATCCCCAGGCCATGGCTTCCCGGGCCATCGGCATCGATGAGGTTTCCAGTGCTGTCCAGGCTAGTAACGTCAACCTGCCCACCGGCACCTTTTATGGGAATCACCAGGCCTTCACGGTTCAAGCCAGTGGCCAGTTGACCAATGCCGCGGTCTATCGCCCGATCATCGTCGCTTATCGGAATGGGTCCCCGGTGCGCCTTCAGGACATCGGCCGGGTCATCGACAGCGTGGAGAATAATAAAATCGCCAGTTGGTATAAGGACCGCAGGGCCATTGTTTTGGCCATTCAACGCCAACCGGGCACCAACACCATCGAGGTGGTCGATTCCATCAAAAAACTATTGCCGACCTTTCGGGCCCAACTGCCGGCCGCGGTCAACCTGGATATCCTTTATGATCGTTCCGAATCGATCCGGAATTCGGTGGACGATGTCAAATTCACCCTGATCCTGACCATCTTCCTGGTGGTCCTGGTCATCTTCCTCTTTCTCCGCAATCTTTCGGCCACCATCATCCCCAGCCTGGCCCTGCCCATGTCCATCATTGCCACCTTTGCGGTCATGAGCCTGCTCAATTACAGTCTGGACAACCTTTCGCTGATGGCCCTGATCCTGGCCGTGGGTTTCGTGGTCGATGATGCCATTGTCATGCTGGAAAACAATGTGCGCCACATGGAGAAGGGGGAGCCCCGATTTGAAGCCGCCCTTAACGGCTCCAAGGAAATCAGCTTTACCATCCTTTCCATGACCCTGTCGTTGGCTACGGTCTTTATCCCGGTCCTTTTCATGGGCGGGATCCTGGGCCGGTTACTTCAGGAATTTGCCGTGGTCATAGCCGTAGCCATCCTGGTTTCGGGGTTTGTCTCTTTGAGCCTGACCCCCATGCTCTGCAGCCGCTTTCTCCGTCCTCCGGAAACCGGGCACCACGGCCGCCTTTTTTGGGCCTTCGAACGGTTCTTCAACGGGATGCTCAAAGTTTATGACTGGACGCTCAAAAAAGTCTTAAGCCACCGCCGGGCCACCATGGCGGTGACCGTGCTGACCCTGATCGCCACCCTTTTTCTTTTCCGGGCCGTGCCCAAGGGGTTCATTCCCAGCGAGGATACGGGCCAAATATTGGCCTCCTCCGAGGCCGACCAGGGGATTTCCTTTGATGACATGATCCGCCATCAGCAGGCCCTGGCCAGGATCATCCGCGATGACCCCAATGTGGATTCCTTTAATTCCACCGTCGGGGCCGGCGGCCCGAATTTGACCGGCAACACCGGCCGGATGTTCATCCGCCTCAAACCGCGCTCAGAACGAAAATTGAGTGCCGACCAGGTCATTCAGGAATTGCGGCCCAAGCTGGCCATGGTCCCGGGCATCCGGATCTACCTCATCAACCCCCCGGTCATCAACATCGGAGGCCGGATAACCAAGGCCCTTTATCAATTTACCCTGCAAAGTCCCAACACCCCGGAGTTGTACCGCCACAGCGCCATTTTTGAATCCCGGCTGCGGGCCTTGCCGGAACTCCAGGATGTGACCAGTGATATCCAGTTGAAAAATCCCCAGATCAACATCGAGATCGACCGGGATAAGGCCAAGGCCCTGGACGTCTCGGCCCAACAGATTGAGGACGCCCTTTACACCGCCTATGGTTCCCGGCAAATCTCGACGATTTATACGGCCAACAATGCCTATCAGGTCATTATGGAACTGGAGCCGGAATATCAGAGGGACCCGGCGGCCTTATCCATGCTTTATATCCGCTCCTCTAAGAATCAACTGGTCCCCATAGAGGCCGTGGCCAAGCTGAGCCGGGGGGTAGGGCCGCTGACCGTCAACCATTCGGGCCAGCTCCCTTCGGTGACCATCTCCTTTAACCTGAAACCAGGGGTGGCCCTGGGGGATGCGGTGGGGACGGTTGAAAAAATGGCCCGCAACTTATTACCCTCGACCATCAGCACCAGCTTTCAGGGCACGGCCCAGGCCTTTCAATCCTCGCTCAAGGGGTTGTGGCTTCTTTTGATCCTGGCCGTCCTGCTCATCTACATCATTCTGGGAATCCTTTATGAAAGTTTTATCCACCCCTTGACCATCCTTTCGGGATTGCCTTCGGCCGCCATCGGGGCCTTATTGACCCTGCTCATCTTCGGTCAGGACCTGAGCATCTATGCCTTTGTGGGGATCATCATGCTGGTGGGTATCGTCAAGAAAAATGCCATCATGATGATCGACTTTGCCCTGGAGGCCCAGCGCAATGAAGGCAAGACCCCCCTGGAGGCCATCTATCAGGGCTGTCTGACCCGCTTCCGTCCGATCATGATGACCACCATGGCCGCCCTGATGGGCACCCTGCCCATCGCCCTGGGCTTTGGGGCCGGGGCCGAATCCCGCCGGCCTCTGGGGCTGGCCGTGGTCGGGGGCCTGCTCTTTTCCCAGCTTTTGACCCTGTATATCACCCCGGTGTTTTATCTCTATATGGAGTCTTTTCAAAAGAAATTGAAGGGCTGGTTCGGGAAGAAAGAAAAGTAAAAAATCGAAGGGGAGGAGGAATTTTCTATTTTTTCGTGAACTCCACCCAAATATTTTTATAGACAGGGCCAGCGACCGCTATGCTGGATGAATCGGCCAGATCTACTCCAAAAAGAAATTTCCTCAGCAGATAAGGCTCCGGTGGCAGAGCCCCCCTGATCGCCCGGCAGGGGGCCGAAAAATTTTCAGGTGCTTAATAAAATCCCAGCTTCTGCGTAGGCGTTTCCACGTATGAACTTCCGTCGGTCTTCAGCTTTTCGCTGAATTCCTTCCAGAATTTTTCATCTTTCTGCTGCCAGTCGCTGCCGAAGCGCCGGTTGAAGAACCCCCCCAGCTTTTCAAATACCCGTCGCCAGGCCGTCAGGGGATCGTGAGACAGAACATCTTCCAGAAAAGGAACGATCTCACCGATTTTCTCCTTGGGCAGATAGGCCCGGGCCCCCATTTCAACGGCCTTCCGCAGGGCCTCGGGGGTCAGGGCATGGGCGGTCAGCATGACCACCCTATATTTCAGACTTACCGCTTTTTCCAAAAGATCAAAGCCTCGAACCCCCATGATATCCAGGATAACCAGGTCGTAGGGAGTAGAGTTCAGTAAGTCCATGGCCCATTCATAGGTTTCTGCCTTGATAACCCGGCAATTCGGACAGGCGTCCTTGATTTCTTCCTCAAGAACGCTCAAGATGTCGGGTTCATCGTCAACGATTAAGAGGTTGATACCCTGTAATTTGGATTCCATATTCTATGACCTCCCGAAACCTAAGATTATTGATAGAAGGTATCTTGGTTAGAAAGAGTATAAAATAAGGAAATGACAGGGTCAAGGGGAAAGATAGAAGAGATTATTGAAGATCAAACGACGATAAAGGATTCGTCGGCGGTCGTCAGTTTTTCAACCCCATCCTTTAAGATGACCACGGTATTTTCAAATCCTATGGCGGCTTTTTCCAAGACAATCTTTAACTCCAAAGCCATGGTCATCCCCTCCTTTAAAGGATAGGTATGCCCCTCGGCCAGAAAAGGGAACTCATCGATTTCCAGCCCTACCCCATGGGCCACGAATTTCACCCTCTGGCCCTTGGGTCCAAGAAAGGAATCCTCATAGCCAAGCTTTTTGGCCACTTTCAAGGCCAGCTTGTAACAGGACTCGGCGGAGTTGCCCGGACGGAGTTGTTCCAGGAGACGGCTTTCTATCTCCTTTAATGCCTCGTAGGCCTTTAAATATTCTTTAGAGGGCTCGCCAAGGGAAAACATCCGGGTCTGATCTACCTGATAGCCGTTGTAACAGTTTCCAAAGTCGATCAGAACAGGCTCACCTTTCCGGATGGTCTTTAATCCGGCCCCCATGGGAAAGGCCGGACTCAGGCCCAAGCCGGCAAAGGGGGCATCGTTTCGACTTTGAAAGGTCCCGGTCTCTCCGCTGATCACATGCCAATTAAAGGCCCAACTGTTAAACCCCCGGCTGCGTAAAATATTTTGATCCCCCAGGCTGAGGGCCTTTTGGATCATCCGGCCGGCCATTTCCATTTCCTTTAAGCCTTCTTCTAAAAGTTCCGGGACGGTTTGGTAAACCCGGCGCCCCATTTCGCCGGCCTTCCGCATTTGCTCGATTTCGAAGGCGGATTTGATCGCCCGCTGATGGCGAAGGGCAGTTGAAATATCTACGGCCTTCTTCCAGTGAACCTGCTCTTCCAGGAACCGGTACGTATTTAAGGGTAGAACATCCAGTTCCAGCCCGATCCGGTCCGGGAGATGGTAGCCATATTTCATTATGGTGTCGGCTAACTTACCAAGAGAAGGCAAAGGCTTAATGTGCGGAAGGGGGGATTCGGCCTTGGCCCGGGAGAGGTCTTTCTTTACCAGAAGCAGGGGTTCCCCATGACTCGGCACCAAAAGAAATCCCTGTTGCATCGTTCCGCAAAGATAAAACAGATCCACGTTCTGGTAGATTAAAGCGTCCTCCAGGCCTTTATCGGTCAAGATCTCCTGGAAGGCCAAAATCCGGTGTTCGATCTCCTCCCTGGGAGTCAGGGTGGCCTGGTAGAAATCTGGAAAGATCATCTTAGCTGGCATTTTTCCTTCCTTTCATTTTCTTCTTTACAATGCCTTAATGAAATTAGAATATTTATCCCCAATATTTCAATATCAAAATAACATTGAAAATCAAGGGAGCGGGACCATGGAAGTTAAAAAGATCGATCATATCTGCATCGCCGTTAAGAATCTGGAAGAAGCCAAGAAGGTTTGGGAACCCCTTTTGGGCAAGACCGGTCCGGACGATGCCTATGTCGATGAACCCGAAAAGATCAGGGTGGCCCGCTATTGGGTAGGCGAAGTCGGCTTTGAGCTCATGGAATCCACCACCCCCGACGGCGATGTGGCCAAGTTTGTCGAGAAACGGGGGGAAGGAGTCATGCTGATCAGTTTTAATGTGGACAGCACCCGGGCGGCGGTTGAAGAGCTTCAAGGAAAAGGCTACCCTTTTATCCCCGGCCCCAAGGGAGAAATCGTCCGGCCTTTCCGGGACTGCGAATTCGCCTTTGTCCATCCCAGGAAATTAAACGGGGTCCTGACCGAGATCATCGATTATAAATGGGATGAATTGAAGGATAAGAAGCAAGGGAAAAATTAGGTTCGATGGACTAAAATAATTCGTCACCACGGTTGCCCTGGAATGAGCCGAAAAGGTGTCTTTCAACTATTTATTCTTTGAGGAATGCTTGCGTTGACGCAGAAACTCAATGATCCCCGGCAAAACGGAAATGAAGATGATCGCCAGGATAACCAGGGTAAAATTTCTTTTGACCATGGGCAGGTTTCCGAAGAAATAGCCCCCGAAAATAAAAAGGGCGATCCAGGCTACTCCGCCGATGACGTTATAAGAGATGAAGCGAAGATAAGTCATTTCACCGATACCGGCCACAAAAGGGGCAAAGGTTCGAATGATAGGAATGAAACGGGCGATAATAATGGTCTTACCCCCGTGTCTTTCGTAAAATTCATGGGTCCTCACTAAATATTCTTTTTTAAAAAAGCGCATTTTTTCTTGGTGAAATACCTTGGGGCCGACCCAGTTTCCCACCCAGTAATTGACCGTATCTCCGGCCACGGCGGCTATGCCGAGAAGAAGGAACAACCCGAGAGGATCCAAAGCCCCATTGGCGGCAAAGGCCCCGGCGGCGAACAAGAGAGAGTCTCCGGGAAGAATAGGGGTTACCACCAGGCCGGTTTCACAAAAGATAACGATAAAAAGGATTAAATAGGTCCAAAGGCCGAAATCCAGAATGATGGTATTTAAATGTTGATCCAGGTGTAAAAAAAGATCAATCAGGCCGGTTATCCATTCCACGGGTTCTCTTTTCATCCCCTTTCATTAAGTGCGGTAACCATAGCACATCCCATCCGGCCATTGCAAGGTAAGTTCGCGCGGTTTCTGGGTTGACCGCAGCTCAAGATAATCCCTTTTTCCAGTAAATTAAAAATACAGGTTTTCCCTTATTTACAAGAAAGGCCTTTTTATAATACGAAATGAATGGTAGCCGCCTTGGTCTGCCCAGCAGGCGAGAAAGGGCTGTCTTATCGGAGGAGCATCTACCCTTGATTCCTCGGGGGAAGGTTCGGTAATCCGGGCATCATGACCTTGGGATGCGGAAAGGTTAATCGGGATGAAGCATCAGGGGTTTCAAGTGGAGGTTTCCTGTTACGCCGGTTATCGTTATCCAGAACGTCCGGTTTCCTTTAAGCTGCTGGAAAGGACCTTTGCCGTTGAGGAGGTCCTGGACCGTTGGTATGGAGAAGACTATCTTTATTTTAAGGTCCGGGCCGATGATCAGAGAGTCTATCTGCTGAAGTATGACCAGCATGAAGACCAATGGTTCCTGGCGGGGATGGTTTAATCCACGGGAAAATATTTTTCCGCTCTAAGGATCATTATCCTTTCGATTTGCGTTAGAAAAGCATATATATATTTTATAGGGCTATCAACCCGTGATTTCAGGAATAGGATTGTGGGAAAGGAGAAAAGATGCGCAGTGACGCCATGAAAAAGGGAATAGAAAAAAGTCCCCATCGTTCTTTGTTTAAGGCCATGGGCTATATTGATGAGGAAATCTCCCGGCCTTTGATTGGAATTGTTAATTCGGCCAATGAGATTATCCCCGGCCATATCCATTTGGACCGGATCGCCCGGGCCGTTAAGGACGGGGTTCGAATGAACGGTGGAACACCCATTGAATTCTCGACTATCGGGGTCTGTGACGGGATTGCCATGAATCATGAAGGGATGAAATATTCCCTGGCCAGCCGGGAACTGATAGCCGATTCCGTGGAAGTGATGGCCATGGCCCATCCTTTTGATGCCTTGGTGATGATCCCCAACTGCGACAAGATCATTCCCGGCATGCTCATGGCCATGCTCCGTCTCAATATTCCGGCCATCATGGTCAGCGGCGGCCCGATGCTCATCGGGAAATGGCGGAATAAAAAAGTCCACTTAGTCAGCGTTTTCGAGGGGGTCGGCCAGGTCAAATCCGGAAAGATGAAGGCCCGGGACCTGCTGGACCTTGAGGAGGCGGCCTGCCCGGGATGCGGGTCCTGCGCCGGGATGTTTACGGCCAACTCCATGAACTGTCTGACCGAGGCCATCGGCCTGGGTTTGCCGGGAAATGGGACCATACCGGCCGTGGCCGCGGCCCGCATCCGTTTGGCCAAGCAGGCCGGGATGAAGGTCATGGACCTTTGGAAAAAGAACATCCGTCCCCGGGACATCGCCACCATGGCCGCTTTTCGCAATGCCATAGCGGTTGATATGGCCTTAGGTTGTTCGACTAACACGGTCCTTCATGTGCCGGCCATGGCCCATGAAGCCCGGCTGGAGCTGCCTTTGGACCTGTTTAATCAGATCAGCCAACGGACTCCCCATTTATGCAGTCTGATCCCTGGAGGCCCCCATAGCCTGCAGGACTTGGATGAAGCCGGAGGGGTTCTGGCGGTCATGGCCGAGTTGACTAAAATCAAGGCCATCGATACCGGGGTGATGACGGTTACCGGCACCCGCCTGGAAGAAAATCTCAAAGGCAAAAAAATCCTGGATACGGAAATCATCCGACCGGTGACCAATCCCTATCATGCCGAAGGCGGGATCGCCATCCTCTATGGGAACCTGGCCCCGGAAGGGGCGGTGGTTAAACAATCGGCCGTAGCCCCGGAGATGATGACCCACACCGGCCCAGCCCGGGTCTTTAATTCCGAGCAAGAGGCCCAGAAGGCCATATTGGCCAAGAAAA
>CAWGEQ010000039.1:0-141528 GCA_963821645.1 uncultured delta proteobacterium
GAATATACCGGTCAAAGAGACCACCCTGTCCGGAAGGTTGGTGCCAACCAATCCGGACAGAGGTTCCAATGGTTCCGGAACGGAACTCAAAAAACAATAAATTAGCTGCTATTTTTTCTTTTTACTCTCCAGCCCATAAACCTCTCGCATGGATTTGTCCTGATTGGCATCCACGTATTGGATTTCAAGAGTATAAGAATCATGGACAATGCGATCAAGGATGGCATCGGCCAAGGTCGCTTCTGAGATTTTCTTGTGCCAGCCGGGCGTTGCAAACTGAGAACAAAAAATAGTGGAAGCGGTTTTGTGGCGGCAGTGAATAATTTCCAGCAGATCTCGGGCCTCGGTTTCGGTTAAGGAAACCAGCATCCATTCATCCAGGATCAGCAGACTGTACTTTTTATACTGGTTGATACTCTTCTTAAAGCTCCCTTCTCCCCGGGCAATGGCAAACTCGGCGAGCAATTCCGGGAGACGGATGTATTTCACGGTGTAGTGACGTTTACAGGCTTCCATGCCGAAGGCACAGGCAATATATGATTTTCCTGCACCTGTGGCGCCAAGGATAATGATATTATGTTTTTCGGTGATGTATTCACAGCCGGAGAGACGCTCAATCAGATTTTTATTGAGTTTTCTGCCGGAGCGGTAATTAATGTCTGCGATACAAGCTCCGGGCTGGTCAAAAGAGGCATTCTTAATCAGCCGATGCAGGCGGTTATTTTTACGGGCGGCATATTCCACGTCGACAAGCATTCCAAGACGTTCCTCGAAGGAAAACCCATGCAAGGAACTGTCCTGAGACTGGGTACGGAAGGCATTGGCCATAGCCGTCAGGCGCATTTCAATTAATTTATTGATAGTGGCACTATTGATCATGATCTTTCCTCCCATAATAACCGGCGCCGCGGGTGAACCCATGTTCATTGGGGGCGGAAGATCTTTCTTGGACCGTTCATCCATTAGCTTATCTTGGCCGGTGGCCAAAATGTTTTTGATGCTCTTGTAGCTCGGATGGGGCGTATAAGATAAAGCTTTTTTACAAGCCGCTTCCAGGCGTTCCACGGAATATCGGTCGGCCAGCTTTAAAAGGCCCAGACAGCTCTTATAGCCTTGCTGTTCTACCCGGTAGGAGGCCAGGATCGATTTAATGGTCATAACGGCATGGACGCCGATTTTCTCAGCCCAGGCGATAAAGCGGTTTCCGTCCCATTTCAGGTACTTCTGATGGTCTTCCGGCATATGGGTCTCAAGGGTGCTGTATTGTCCGGGATGTCCATAGAGGCGCTTATGGGCACAGATACGGGTGTTCTGGTAAAAAACCTCAATCACATTACGCGTTACCCGTACATCCACCCTCTGCTTGATATACTCGTAAGGAACAGAGTATTGCATCTTGTCTACGGATATATGATAATTAAACTGAACGGTGGCTTGCTTCCAGGTCGCTCGTTCATAAGAGGTAGCCGGTAACGGTGCCAGAAATGGCTTTTCTTGCTCAAAGAAAACACTGTATCGGCTGCCTTCTTTCTTTTGGAAAGGGCGGCGGTTATAGGCCTCCAGTTTTGAACGGATGTCCCGGTTCAATTCCTCTAAGGAAAAAAACTTTTCATTGCGGAGAGCCGCGGTGATCCATGTGGACACAGCTCTGACTGTACCTTCGACATTCGGCTTATCCTTGGGTTTTCTGACCCGTGCCGGGATCACGGCGGTGTTGTAGTGTTCGGCCATTTCCTGGTAGGTTTTATTAATAAGGGGCGTATACCAGTCACTGCGGTCCACTCCCGTTTTCAAGTTGTCAGGGACCAGCATACGGGTTACCCCGCCAAAGAATTGAACCATGTGGACATGGGCGGCAATCCAGCTTTCCATGTCCTGAGCAAAAAAAGCTTCGACATAAGCGTATAGGCTATAAGAGAGGACGCCCACGAAAAGGGAGGCCGGAATGATTTCTCCCGTGTCCCGATCAACGATACAGGCGGGGTCCCCTGCCCAGTCCACCTCAATCTGATCTCCCGGTTTTCTCGGGATATGCATGGTGGCGCGCTTCTTTTCGGAATGCTTCTGATAATGGAAACAGAACTGGGAATACATAAGAGGCAACTCATTACCCTGTCGGCAGGCCTCACAGTATTCATACCAAAGAAGCTTTAAGGTCACGCCATTCCGCATCATTTCCCGGTCAATGGATCCATAATCGGGATATTTTCGGGAGGGTTCCAGGGCTGATTTCTCTGGAAAAAATTGGTTTTCTAATTCGGTATCCGTGATTTCGGCCCTTAATGGCCAGACGATGTCCAGCTCTTTGGCCCGATTTAGAACCTTTCGGACCGTTGCTCTGGAGCATCCGCAGCTTCCGGCGATGCCGGTTTGATTAATCCCCAGACTTTGCAGTCTAAGGATTTCTCGATATTTGGTCATAATGATGACCTCCTTAATAATGAATTTACACCGAGCCTTGGTGTATGAATCCATTATAAAGGACCATAAATGTATTGGCACGACCCCCGGAATGATTGGAACATTAATCCGGATTGGTTGGAACGAATCCCCGGACTCATTGGTAAAAGTGGTCCGGAATATTCACTTGTGCGGCTTGATCCGGTTGGAACTCAATCAGGACCCGCTGTCCGATTCCTTGTTTGTGTTTTGTAACCGATACCGCAATCGGGTCAAACTGATCTATTGGGACAGCGACGGACTGGCCATCTACGACCTTAATCCCCTGTGCGCCGGGATCTTTTCCAAGAGTTTAAAATCAGTACGCACTGAGACAATTTTTTCCCCAATTTGCCGGATATCCTTTTCCCGAATCGGGCCGAGGCAATTTTCCGCCATGGCCAGATAGGTAATTTTATGAGGGGTTGATCCCCATGATCCGGGCGGCGGTGGCATCCACAGCCGGGAAATTTCGACCCAATATAATAACCCCGGCCTTTTTGGGGGTTCCCATGATTGGACCATCCCCTTCCATGCCGACAATTCCATCAATAATAGCAAAATGAGGCTTTAAAGTCATGTTGATATCAAAAATGGCTTTATCAATGCCGGCAAAATGGAGGACATTTTTCGGCCAGCCATAATAATTTCCCGGCATAACTCCAAATAAATTTTTCATGGAAAGGGTTACGCCGGCCAAATGATGGGTCTTCATTTTGGCCATGGATACGATCCAGTCCACCTTTTTGAGCGCCGAGGGAAAGGTCAGTGTTTTTAAATCGGTTTTTTGGCCGGCATTAGGAACGGTAATTACCTGGTCATTGTTAAGGTCTATAAAGGGAACTCTATTTTCCCCAAGTATATCAATAAACCCGGATTCTTCTATTACCAATTGAGTATCACGGATATGTCCCGGCCCTTCCCCTACCATAACCTGGGCGGCCCCGAGACTGTAAAAAGCTTCTATGGCCCCCTGGACGATCAGGGGGTGGGTATTGATATGTCCTGCACCTTGATGGGGTTCGACGAGATTCGGCTTAAGTAAAATTCTTTTTCCTTTGATCTCTGAACCATGAACCCCTAATTCTTTCAGGGCAGAGAGGATGATCGATTTAAGATCTACTGAATAATCCGCCGCCTTGGCGATAAAGGTTTCGGCCGTCATTTTGTTTTGTTTGCAGCTCGGGAGAATTGGGAGAAGAGAGATCCCTAAAAGACCTAAAAGAAATTCCCTCCGACTCCAATCATTTTTTTTTATTTCTTGCATAAGATTAATGACCAAATCTGTTGGAAATATTTTTGTTTAGCGTTACGGGTTACGGATTCCCTTGAATCCTTTGAACCCCTCGAATCCTTGAATCTTTTTATATTCGTAATGACCTCTGTAGGCGACATGAGGAGTCTTAATTCAAATATCAGCGGTATCTGAGTGCTCCTCGCAGCGGGTATCAACTTCTCAATCCGCTCTTACGGGATTGATGAAATCAATTGACCTTCCGTGTACATCCGTGAATCCTGTGATTCTATCACTATTATAACCTTTTCCAGACCTGAGGTGGATAAAAAAGCTATTATGAGTAAGCTTAAAGAAGAGGTATCATAAGGCCCAAAAACTTTTTGTTTTTTTAAGGTTTCCAGGATCCAATCCTGCGATTCAGCGGGCCTTTCTCCCCAGGCCCCCAGCCCTAATAGAGCCCATCCAAGGGATAGGGGGGTGCGTGTCTGTTTTACTCTATTTTTTAGATAATCAAGGCTTTTGTTTATTTGATTTTGGGGAACTTGTCCGGCAAGGGCCGTTAGCGCAATTCCTGTTGTATCCGGCATGGGAAAGAGTTCTTGATCGAAAACAATAGTATTACCATAGTTCCAGCCTCCCTTTGGGAGTTGACGATTTAGAAGCATTTGAATCCCTTCTCGAACCCGTTTGTTTGAACCGTTACCGGTTATTTTTAGAGATATAATCGCTAAGGCGGTTGGCTCGGTCCAGGAAAAGGTGTTTTCGACCCAGGGCCATCCCGGGACCTCAGTATCCCGTACAAAAGGGGGCCATATTTGAAAAGACCGGAAAGTGTCCGGTGATTTTCAAGAGGAAATTTATGGCCAGTAATTGGGCCTCCCTGTGAGGTTCCGAACCTTGCCAGGCCAGGATGGCCAGGGGGGTGGGCCAGATCACCTCGGGATGATCCGGTGACAGGCAAACCCTCCCATCGGTAAGCTGGCTCATCCTTAAACGTGAACGGGCACGATCGATCGTTTCGGACTGAACTCCTGCGGCTTTAAAGGCCAGGATAGCCCAGGCCGTTGCATCCGGCCGATAAGCCCCATCCTGATGTGCGGAAAAACCTCCATCAGGCAGAATCCGCCCCTTGAGTGTTTCTAAGCAGCCTTTAATTCCTTTTTCAATCATTCTCATAAACCGACAGAAAGTCCGCCATTTACTTCGGTTAAGGGGTAACAGGGACGGGCTAAGAACCCACAGAGATTTATTTTCTTTCTCTCTTTTTCTATTAAACTCTCATGCCCCTGGGGGCGCCACGAAGTATGAAAATAGGGTACGCCGAACTCCGAACTCTTAACTCTGAACTTTATTTTCGCGCTAAACCAGCATGGCTTTTCGATGGGTAAAAGTATATATCTAAAGGCTGATTAAGCCTAAAAGGGGGATACTGGTTAAAATGACCGTCAACACATGATAGTTTGTTTTAACAGTATCAGCCGGTGCAAAAAGTAAAGAAATTATTATAATTATCAAAGTAAGTTTTTCTATATTTGTTTTAATGGTTGTCATTAGAATAAGAATCAATGGAATTGTTAATACCAGATAGTTCAACCACGAGATCGGAGAAATAAGAAGAGAGAGTATAACTAATTCTATCCAAACCCCTGTAAAATTGCTTTTTTTATAAAAACTGGCATAAATACCCAGAAGAAAAAATAAAAAAGCAAGAAGCCATCCCACCCATGGGGCATTAAACGCATAAGCTAAGGATGTTAATGAATAATTTCCAACTGTCTCATACCATATTCTCGAATTTGGAATAACTTTCAAAATATAATACATTGAATTTTCGATGCCAAGCACCAAAACCCCTAAAACCGAAAAGATTAAGAAAAAGAAACAAGACTTTAAAAATGCCCGCCAGCCAAGATATTGGGGCAATGCAAAAACCCAAAATATAGGAAATAATTTTAAACTCGCTGCAAAGCCCCAGAAAATGCTTCCAGACCAGGTCTTCCCATTGCGAAAGGCATTCCACCCTAATAAACCTAAGAGCGCCAAGATAACTTCGTAATGATTGATTACGATTAAATTTAGAAATGGAATACTTACTATTGATATTCCAATAGAAGTAATAAAAGTGGGTAATTTATAATTACAAAAACGACATGTCAACCCTACCACTAAGACCATAAGGAACAAGGAAACAAAAATATTAATCCCGCACGCGCACGGGTAAGGAAGAAAGGAGTAAAATGAGAGTACAAGAACAGCAAACGGGGGGTCTGCAGGATATATTTTATAATACTTATATCCAAAAAATTTTAGTACATCATCAGCTATGACGGTATACACGGGTTGTCCATTCCAAAGTCTTTTTCCTGCGAAAGAACAATTTGGAAAGTCATAAGGAATTCGACCATCCAAACGCCGTGGTAGCTGAATTGAACAAAAATATACAAAAAAGGCGACAGCCATCGTTAATATAGATAGAGAGAATATCCAAATTAGAATTTTATTATATTTCATCTGCTATTTATTCGTTCGACAAGTCTTTCTCAGTTTTATTAATCTCACAGGACCTTTTTGGGCCAAATCCTTGAATACCTTTTGTTGACTTTTGTGGAATGCGATCAACCATTTCTCATAAACGTGCAAAAGTCAAAGTTTTTTATAAAGAACCGCAGTCTTTGAACTGGACATTACCGCCCATTCAAGGGACCTTGAAAATTGGCTGTCAAACCCAGACCCCTTTATGGTTAAAGCATAATCAAATGGATACTGATTGACCCAGCGCCTGAATTGTTCAGGCTGACTACTTTCAGCCTCCAGATATTTTTTTATAAAATCATCTCCATAGAGTTCGCATCGGTCATCAATAAATACCCGTAACCTTGGGGTATAATACATGAGAAAACCCCCAAACAGGAATTCATTAAAAATGGGGGTGCCTTCCGGATTGGCCTGCTGGATTTGCAGCAATCCGGGTAAAACCTCTATCGGCCAATGCCCGGGATCCAGTTTTGCCCAACCTCTCCCCAAAAGCGGAATGGGCCAGTCGGCCCTCTGGCAGGTAAAGCCAATGATCATAAGCAGTATGGGAATAAAAATTAAACTCCTGTTTAATTTTTTGCGGCGATTGAAAATAGGTGTATTTTGGATTTTGATGATTTCACTCCCCCGGTCGGACAGCCATTTTACCCAACGGACATGGGGGAACATATCCCCAATGGCAATAGCGGCGAACACAGCAAACAAAGGGGCGTGTCGAACCCTCATCAGGGCCAGACAAAACCAGACAGCCGGGATTAGCCAGGTAATCCTGGGCCATCCCGGCAGCGTGCCCAAAAGGCAGATGAAATAAAGAAGTGCAAAGGGCAGGACGGCATAGAAAGACCCGGAGGAAAAGAGAGGGGCATGTTCCTGAATCACCTGGGGCAGTAAAGGTGAATCCATAATCAAAAACCAGGTCTTGGGGAGGGCTAGGCCATAAGGGTTAACGAAGGCGGTAGAAAGGCAGGCTAAGATCAGCAGGAGCAGAGAAAAGATTTGTTGAAAAGTCAGGAGAGGGGGGCTTTTTTTGACTAATCTTATCAGTATCCATCCCGTTCCGGTAATGGCCAGGGTTGCCATCCCGCCCAGGACCCCTCCGTGAATATTCACCCACAGGGCAAAGAGAGGAATCAGCCAGAATAACCGGGAAAGTCGGATTTGTCCGGATTCGAAATCCGTCAATACGGCAAATAAGACAGCAGAAAAAATAATGGTTACCAGATGAGGACGCACATGAAAGTGGAATGAACTGGCGGCCATAGCCATGGCAATGATCAGTATGGCCAGCATCGGATGCATCCCTTTTCCCATCAGTCGAAGGATCAGCCAGGTATAAAGAGAGGCCAGGAGAGTCACCGTAAACAAAAGGAGGCTGTCAAAACCGCCGATCCGGTGTATAACGGCCATGAGGCACTCCCCCAACCATTGCTGGGCAATCCAGGGTTTACCCGAAAAGGTAAAACTGAACGGATCGTTGTAAATAAAATGACCGGTCGATAATATCCGCTCCCCTATTACCAGGTGAGAGAAAGTCCCCGGATCACGCAATAAGTTGCTCCTACCGGCAAACATTAGAAGCAACCATAGAGAGAGGAAAATGCCTGATCCCTAACAACAAAACTTTTTTATAACTTTCGTTTTGACGATCGGTCAATTAGCACTCCGCTTTCATTTTAGTCATAAAAGCTTTTTCTCTGAAATCTTCGATGCCTTAGATTGGTTGGCCGCCATGGCTCTCATATCCCCGATCAGCGCGAACAAATGGTTCGATACTATGGCTTCTATAGTATCGTCTCCAATGGGCTTTGTCAAAAAAAACAAGAATCCTGGTTACCTTTCTTTCTATGGAAATACTTACCGGCCGCCTCAATTCATGAAAGATGAAGGTTTCGAGATTCTCCTATGTAGCTCTTCGAGCTGACTGAAATCTGGACTTGAAATTTGCGCAATTATTTGCAAGGATTATTTTTATGGATACCCGTAAACATATATTAGCTCTTGTGATTTTTCTGTCCACTTTGCAAGTGGGATTTTCTCTTTATCCGACTCCATCTCGATCATGATATTTTTTGGGACCTTGAAGTCTATAAGGCAGCCGTTGAAAATTTTGAAAATAATTCTAACCCTTATTCAATTGGAAATGAGCTATTGTTTATATACCACCCTATAGTTCTTGAGTTATTTGGAATTTTGAACAAAATCAATCTTTGCTTTGGATTAGGCGTTTTTTATTCACTGTCTTTATTATTCATGTGGTTATCTTTAGGGAAAAAATATAGTCGAGAAATACTCCTATCTATCTCCTTTGGTGGAATAGGCTTATTGTCTTTTGCATCGGGCAATATAACCCCATTTTTACATCTTTTTTTGTTTGCTTTATTATTAAATGAGGTGCGAACCGATAAGTTTTTTTTATCCTATGCAGTAATCTTTATTTTTTCATTAATAAAGCCATATTTTTGGCATATTATTTGGTACCAATTTTTGTTGATCAGAGAAATCTAAGGCAAAAAATTGGATTATGTTTATTTTTTATGGCTATATATGTAGCCATAGTTATCCTTTACCAAACGTTAAACCCGGATATTGTTAGTCAGTATCATGCCGCCTTGCGTTATCAAATAGTTGGCAAGGAGGATGTTGGATTTTCATTTTTTTACTGGTTACTAAAATTAACCCACAGTAATCTTATTTCAATTATTTTGCACTCAATACTCTCCATTGCTCTAATTGGTATTATTTTATTTTTTTAGGGTTCGATGGAGCATGAAAGATTTATCTAAGGAAAACGCGCTTTATTTGACCTATTTTATACTTACAATCATAAACCCGAGGATGAAAGAATATGACTTATTTCCGGCACTATTATCTCTTTTCATATTTGGTAAAAATGTTTTAGGGGAAAAGTTCTTAACCTGTTATGTCGCTTCGCTTACAGTCGTGTCCTTTCCCTTGTTCATATTAATTGTTGGTGTATTAGGTAACTTAAATCTCCCCGCATTGGGATATTTAATTTTTAATTATTTATGGCTGTCGGGCAGGTATCCTTGTTTTTTTTGCTGCACTCTTATTAAATGCAAGATCCATAAAATTAAAATCAAGAAATTTAAGTGCATCATCAAGGTGAGCCCCCTTTGATACAAGGAAGTCCTTCGACGGCCTATCCGTCCCAGGAACAACCCGTTATTGTCCAAAACATGACAATTTTTTGTCCGATCATGGAGGTTAAAACCTGTCCCTCAGCCTATTCCTATCCTTCAAAGGTCCCCTCTTAAACCTTAAGCTCACCAAAATAATTGTAATTTCACCGTTTAATAAATTAATGGCTTAATTGTTGCAAATAGAATATATAAAACTAACTGGGAAAATGGGGTTTTCGGCTTTTACCAGAAAAAGGAATTTCTATGAGAAGTAAATAATATCGACCAGATTCTTCAATGCAACTGGTGAACTTTTTGAATATCATTGACAAATTTATTTTTACCGCCCGTTTGCTTCGCGCACTTGACCAAGATTAGACGAGAAAAGTAATTTGACTCTTTTGCCTTGAGGAGATAAAAACAATCAGCCCCGGATGCGCACAGACCTTTGCGGACGATAGATTTTTTCATTGCCCGAAAAAACCCGGCAATGAAAAACCAGTCAGGCGCTACTGCGCCACTGGGCAGAGCCGGAATTTGCGCTTGGGGAGTGTCGCCCAAGGGCAAATATCCCAGTAATCCCGGTAATCAAGCGAGGGAACGAGCGGGCGGTTCCAAAGGGTTAAACTTTTAAAAATGACCAACTAATTTGGAGATGATCCAAAAGTTTTTATAATAATTCACAACCATAAAAGGAGCAAATGCTAATGGACACACCAGCAGGTAAGACACTTGATGCAAATCTTGATAATTCCTACTTTGACGTGAGCAAGGGTCCAAGCGGGTTCGGTCCCCTTGAGACCCTTATGGAAGATCAAAGCGTCACGGACATCCTCGTCGATAATTTTGATAAGATCTACGTTGAGAGGAAAGGGAAACTGGAACCTACGGATCTCAAGTTCAAAAGCGAAGCCGAATTGCGGGCCCTCATAGACGCCATTCTCACCGCCGTAGGCCGCCGGGTGGATGAATCGTGGCCCATGGCGGACGCGAGGCTCGCTGATGGTTCCCGGGTCAACGTCATTATACCGCCGCTCGCCATTGACGGCCCGAGTATGTCCATACGACGCTTCCGGAAAGACCCGCTGCAACTTGAGGACCTGATCGCCTACAAGACGCTTACTCCGGTAATCGGAGAACTCTTGGAGGGCATCGTCCGGGCCAGGCTGAATGTCTTAATTTCGGGAGGAACGGGGAGCGGTAAGACCACCCTCCTCAATGTGCTTTCGGGTTTCATCCCTTCGGATGAACGTATTGTCTCTATCGAGGACTCCGCCGAGCTTCAACTGAAACAACAGTACGTGGTCCGTCTCGAAACGAGACCGGCCAATACCGAAGGAAAGGGGGAGGTTATCGCCAGGGACCTGGTGAAAAACAGCCTCCGGATGCGGCCGGACCGGATTGTGGTCGGCGAGGTAAGAGGGGGGGAAGTTTTAGACATGCTGCAGGCGATGAACACCGGGCACGACGGTTCTCTTTCCACGATTCACGCGAACTCCCCTCGCGACGCCCTGGCCCGCTTGGAAACGCTCGTAGCCATGTCCGGGCTCACCATTCCCCACGAGGCCGTCAGAAAGCAGATCAGTTCTGCCATCGATATCATTATTCAGGTATCTCGCCTCGGCGACGGCAGCCGAAAATTGGTCAGTCTTCAGGAAATCGCCGGCATGGAAGGCAATGTGGTTACCATGACGGAGATGTTCTCCTTTGAGCAAACGGGGGTGACGGAGGAGGGGAGGGTCAAAGGCCTATTTCTGCCGAAGGGCGTCAGACCTAAGTTTGGCGAAAAGTTCCGTGCTCTTGGCATAGAATTCCCAAAGCACGCCTTCGACCCTAGTCACTGCGTCGAGATTTGAAAAGGAATTTCTTGTCAAACAAACGGAATAGAATAATACTCTCATGGACCTGAAACCCTGAGATTGTAACCCTCTCTTTCAAAGCTGTCTTGACAAAGGGGGCTGCTTAAGGTTAGTAAGATTGCTCCATGACAGATTCTGAGAACATAACTGACGCACGAAACGAGCGGCTGGCTGTAGCCATGCTCACCTGCACCGTTTTCTTTGGGGCTGTACTTCTTTTCAGCCTGGAGCCCCTTGTCGGTCGACTGTTAACACCCTATTTTGGCAGTGCCGCTCATGTTTGGCTGACTTGTCTCATGTTCTTTCAGGCCATGCTTCTCCTGGGGTATCTGTATGCCCATCTTCTCGCACGTAAATTAGGAGCCTGGCATCTGCTTTTCCTGCTTATTCCCTTGGTGAGTCTGCCCTTGCGAATGGGTGCAAACCCCAATCCAGGCGCACCACTTCTCGCCATTCTCGCGACTCTGGTTTTTCATGTGGCACTCCCGTTTATTGCACTCTCAACCACAGCCGTGGTCGCTCAGACCTGGCTCGCCAATTCCCCGGCGGGACGAAATAGGGAGCCATACCCGCTGTACGCCGCTTCAAACGCAGGTTCACTCCTCGCGCTTCTCGGATACGCTTTTCTGATTGAGCCCCTTTCCGGCCTGCGGGTGCAAAGCTTCGTCTGGTCAGGGGCATACATCGTTTATGTGTTGCTTGTCCTGGTCACCTGGTTCCAGCTTCGGCCAGGCAAAGAATACAAGGAGAACTCCGAGGCAAACATCGAGACGGTAACACCCCAACCGCTGAAGCTCACCGTGTATGCGCAATGGTTTTTGCTGAGCGCGCTTCCTTCTGCTTTTCTTCTGGCGACCACCAACTACATTACACTCGAAGTCGGTTCATTCCCCTTTATCTGGGTCATTCCCCTCGCCCTCTACCTTGGCAGCTTCATCGTGACATTTCGCACCGGTGGGGGTATACCCGGGTTCATTGAATATCCTCTGGATAGAGATACTGCTTTTGGCCTCTCTGATGTATTTGGTGGGGCCTTCGAGCTGGCTCAGCATTATCGGCTCACCTATGCCTCTTTTTTGCTATTTGCCTTGTTGCTCACGGCAACCTATACAAGCGACGACCCGCCACTGGCTATCTCACGAACTTCTATTTGACCTCAGCACTCGGGGGATGGCTCGGCGGCGTCATGGTGAGTCTCGTAGCCCCGCTCCTGTTCACCGGATTGTTTGAATACCCTATCCTGTTGCTCTTATTTGCAGTCACCTTCTGGTGGTGCCACCATAATGATTTCTTCACCTTCTGGCGCCGTGTCTCGTTCATAGAGGGTGGCATACGGCTACTGTTCGTGACTATTATAGTAGCCCTTATCGCGATAATGGGCAACAAAACATCGTCATGGAACCGACCAAATTTCGGCATCGAAATTTTTACGGTGCTTATCGTGTCGAAGACGAACCAAGCAGAATAGATATGCCCGGTGGTCTTAGAAGGTTGTATCATGGAAGAACACTACATGGCGCCCAATTATTGCGCCAAGACCTGCGCTCGGTGCCCACGACATACTATTACGCCGGCAGCGGAATTTCCGAGGTCCTGGAAACGACACCTTCGCCACGTAGAGTAGGCATCATCGGACTCGGATGCGGTGTTGTCTCTGCCTACGCAAAACCAAATGATACGATCACTTATTATGAAATAGATCCAGACGTTGAGAAAATTGCCCGTCGATGGTTTACCTATCTTGATGACTGCAAGGGAAGGGTCCAGATCCTTATTGGCGACGGCCGTTTGTTAATGCAAAGTGGTGGAAGAGGGACAACCGAATACGATGTCATCCTAATAGATGCTTTTACCGGGGACGGCATCCCAACGCACCTCCTTACACGAGAGGCCATCGAGATATATCTTCGCCACCTATCCCAAGGTGGCGTGATGGTGTTTCACATATCAAATCGTTACTACGATCTGCGACCAGTGCTCAAGGCAATAGCCGCCGAGCTGAAACTATTGGGTGCTAGTGCGAGAACTCTGGCCAGTCAAAGTTGAAACCGTACCAGATTGCCTCAGAACTACGTGGCCCTCACTCGATCTTCCGGAACGGCTCGAACCACTGTTGAAACGCGGATGGAAACAATTTAAGAACGGAGATGGCCTGAAAGAGTACCAAGATATGGACAGATGACCACATTAATATCATTAGCCCTTTAAATTTAAAGAGATTTCGGTAATCGACAAATCACCTTGTCGAAATTGCAGCACGACCAAACAAACATTAGGACTTACCGGGCTAAGGATATAAAGCGATTAGGTGATAACATCCCAGTCCGCAAACCATAGGGGGCTTTTTGAAAAATTACTTCCTTGTACTCGATGATTGACTGATTTCGAGAATCCTGTAAGAGTACAAACGATAATGGTTGAAATATTGTGGCAGCGTTGTGAAACCAGGCGGTAAACAAAAAAGTTAAACATCAACCTGCGGTATCTTAGGGAAACCGGTCTATTCGACTTAAAAAAATCCGGTTCCGCGACCAAACGTGCGGACAGTGGAAGATGCTATATGAGGATGACGACGCTGTTGTGATGCAGCGGATCGGGCAATAAGCCAATCACAGGGAGAAACAAGTATTGGAATCAACCCACGCCAACAGGCGTAACAGGCAACGCTGGATGTTGCTTGGTCTCATCGTTATGATGGCAATCCTTGTGTATCTAATCAGCAGATTGGTTGCCATCCCTGGGCTCCTCGCCAATGACTACTTGGCGTATTGGGCTGCTGGGCGTCTCAACCTCACCGGCGGCAACCCTTACGCAGCCGATCAACTTCTCGCCTTACAGCGCGGCGAAGGGCGAACCGCTGAAGCAGTGATGATGTGGAATCCACCTTGGACCTTGGCCTTGACAATGCCGCTGTCATTGCTTAGCTTTCCGATCAGTCGCCTGCTCTGGCTCGGCCTGAGCATAGTCATGATCCTGATTAGTACGAATTGGACTTGGGCACTCTTTAGAGAAGCGACCGCCTAAGCCATGGCTCGCCTGGACGCTGGCGTTCACCTTCTTTCCCACGATTTTTACACTGGGCATGGGACAGATCGGTCCGTTGCTTCTATTAGGCGTTGCGGGCTTCCTGCATTTCGAACGGAAGAAGCGATACTGGTTGGCAGGCGCCTTCGTCGCCCTGCTGGCGATCAAGCCGCATTTGCTGTACTTGGTTTGCCTGGCAATCCTGTTCTGGAGCTGGGCAGCCGGCAACGTTGGGCCATCATCGGTGGTGCAGCCATCATCGTGTTAGCTGCGACGCTGGCAGCGATGCTATTCAATCCACAGGTCATCAACCAGTACTTAATCCTGATGAGGTCTGGCTCGCCTCTTAGTATGGGCGACTCCGACGCTCGGCTGCCTTCTTCGACTGCTATTCGGCTCAGGGAAAACCTGGTTGCAGTTCGCTCCGATGGTGGGGGGTGTCGTCTGGTTTGCGCTCTATGGCATGAAGCATCGAAAAACTTGGCTGTGGGCAGATCGAATATCGTTGTTGTTGCTCGTTTCCGTAGTGACGGCTCCTTACGGCTGGTCATTTGATCAAGTCGTGTTGATACCCGTAGTCCTGCAAGTGGCCTGTTTAATGCTGGATGTGCACGACACCCAAACCGCGTGGAAGGTGGCGATGCCCTACATTATCATTAACATCGTGGCCTTCGCTCTTCGTTATGGCAACATCTACGACCACTGGATGTTTTGGTACGCACCTGCAATGTTGGTGTGGTATCTTTCTGCTCTTCGATGGAGCAATAATGCTAAAAAGACCGTGTTACCTGTTTCGATCTGATCTCGTGTTTGCTGGACCCTATGGCTGAGCCTCTCCCCAAAAACTGGACAAGACAATATGGTGCATCTGAGCACTCCCAAACCGGAAATATAAGAAAAGCACCGGGCCTTAGCCGATCAAAAGGACAGCAAACCAGCGGCCTCGGGATATTCCCCCAGTTGGAAGAGAAGCCGGCCCAGGTTGAACCGGGCTATTGGGTGGGATGGTTCTTTCTCTAAAAGGGCTTCGTAGGCTTCTTTGGCCTCATCAAACATATCGTAATGTTGATAGAGTAAGGCCAATCCGAAACGAGGGGCAACAGCCTGGGGATTGATTTCTATGGCCTTTGGTAAACCCGACGGCCGTAATCCCTCCCTTTCCAGGATATGAGCCGTTCGGATCAAAGCCTCGATGTTCCCCGGATCAATCTCCAGGACCTGTCTGTACATCTGTTATGCGTAAAATACCCTTGACAAAGGGCTTAATTGATATAAACTTTAAATTAACCCTCGCCTATATTGCTTGAATATAATCCGATTTGCGGCGAAGTAGTTTTCATCCGGAAATTCAAGATTTCCGGATAGCTTTCAGCAGTTAGCCCAACTCTCCAATGATAAAAGGTTTTGCTGAAAGCTAAAAGCTGATGGCTTAATGCTCCATCCGGAAGAGGGTCGTTTCCGGATGGATACTATTTACAAAGGAGGCCCAAATGTCTAAAGAAAAAGAAATACGATGTTATGGGTTTCAAACTTCTTCTGGGAGATGGCAAGGAGTATGCCTTGATTTTAACTTGGCCGCCGAAGCCGATACCATAGATCAGCTAAAGAGTAAAATGGGTGATATTATAAAAAGTTATATTGAAAGCGTTCTGGATACACCCGATAAATCCTCCATTATTGCCCTATTAAACCGTAAGGCTCCTTTCAAGAATTGGGTTCTTTATTATTTAATAAAATCAATTATATTTATAAAAGAGATCCGCACCATAAGTACTTTTCAAAACACGGCCGATGTCCCGTTATAGGTTCCGATGGGGGGTCAATATCCACCATTAGACCGCGAACAAGTAGAAAATATTCTTAAAAAGCTTAATTTCTCTCTAAAAAGGCAAAAATCCACCAGTCATGCTCAATGGGAGGGGTATATCAGAGGAGAGCGCCGGATCGTAACAGTTGATATAGAGAAAAGCAAAAAAGAAAAATATGGACGGTTTCTTCTCAATAAAATGATTCAGCAATCAGGTCTTTCCAAAAAAGAATTTTATTCATACCTCTAAGATTTTATGGACCTGGGCAGACTTGGTTCCAACTTTTCATCCGGAAATCCAAGATTTCCGGATAGCTTTCAGCAGTCAGCGCTCAGCATTTAGCCCAACTTCCCAATGATAAAGCATTTTGCTGAAAGCTAAGAGCTGATGGCTTCATGCTTCATCCGGAAGAGGGTCGTTTCCGGATGGATACTATTTACAAAGGAGGCCCAAATGTCTAAAGAAAAAGAAATACGATGTTATGGGTTTCGAACTTCTTCTGGGAGATGACAAGGAGTATGCCTTGATTTTAACTTGGCCGCCGAAGCTGATACTATAGATCAGCTAAAAGAGTAAAATGGGTGATATTATAAAAAGTTATATTGAAAGCGTTCTGGATACACCCGATAAATCCACCATTATTGGCCTATTGAACCGTAAGGCTCCTTTCAGAAATTTTGACTCCCGACCCTGGGAGTCAAAAAATTCCGCCTCCGATTTGTCGGGGTCTGGGATCTGACTCGGGGAGGGCATCGCCCGAGGGCAAAGAACATTCCGTCTTTATCAAGGTAGGCGGTGAGAGGCCGTGTTTACCTCCCCAACACTTCCTTGTGGGTCCCTATAGCCGTAATGACCAGACCCCCCTCCGTTCTGAGATAGGTTGCCCGATAGTTCATGGTAATGGTGAAAGCCCAATGGGGAGTGCCTTTCAATTTTTCATTTCTCAAACCTGGGTAGGATGGGTCGGCTATAAGTTTTTCCAATTGGTCCCAGAATTTCAAGCGCACTTCCTTCGGCAGGTCGTTTAAAATTTTTATAATATTTTCCGGAATGATGATATTAGTCGCCAAAATGTTCGCGGCCTTCTTTTACCGAGCCAAATACCTTGACTTTTCCCTCTTTTAAGTTGTTTATTGAGGATTGAATCTCTGTTTGCCATTCCGGGCTCCAAAACAACGACTGGCCCCGGGGAACCTCGACCACCGGCCGGATAACGATCTCATATTCGCCAGCGATAACCTCGACCCGTTCCCCAACCTTTAAAGGAATTTTTTTTCGGACCTGTTCTGGAATGGTAACCTGGTATTTCTCCCTTACTTTAACGGTAACTCCCATAATCATCTACCTTCACTTGAATATTATTTTATTACAATATTAAAATAATATTCCATTAATTACTTACTCGTCAAGAAAATATTGTTGAAACGGGATCGGACCAAGCCAATAGGCTCGAAAAGTAATAAAAAAGTGTTCTTCTCCCAATTAGTTGGTCATGAAAAAGTCTTTAGGTTTTGGAACCGCTTGCTCGTACCTCGCTTGATTACCGGGATAAAAAACGGGACATTTATTCTTGCCCTCGGGCGAAACTCCCCGAGGGCAACCCTTCAGCTCTGCTCTGCCGAGCTCCGGGATTGCAGGTTCGCGTCAGCGACAGGCTGTTTACCCGGCACAGGATCGTGCCGGAGGAAAAATATTATCCGTAATGGTCCAGTCGTGGTCAAGTGACCGAAGGGAACGGGCGGTTTATAAATAATCATTAACAATGCCCACCAAATCATAGGGGTGGGCCTCAATAATCTTGACTTGTACTATCTCCCCGATCTTCGGTTCCCCATCGGTAATATAGACCACTCCATCCACCTCCGGGGCCTGAAAACGGGTCCGGCCTTGAATCAATAACTCGCTTTCCGGACTGATCCCGCTTACCAGGACCGGCTCCAGAGAACCGATCCGGTTTTCATTCTTCTTAAGAGAAATTTTCTTCTGGGTCTCCATTAAGAGATCCAGCCGGGCCTTACCGATTTCTTCCGGCACCTGGTCCGCATAGCCGGCAGCCGGGGTGCCTTCTTCCCGGGAATATCTGAAAACTCCGAGATGATCGAACCCCGTCTCGGAAACAAAATCAACCAGCTCCTGAAAATCTTCTTCTGTTTCCCCGGGAAAGCCCACCATGACCGTGGTCCGAAGGGCCGCTTGCGGGAGTGTGCGACGAATTTTTTGGATCAAGTCCCTCAAGGCTTTTTGCCCGTAGGGCCGATTCATGGCCTTAAGAATCCGGTCGCTGATATGTTGTATGGGGATGTCTAAATAAGGACAGATCTTTTCCTCTTGGGCCATCAAGGCTAAAAGGTCCGGGGTAATCCTTTCCGGCCGCAAATAAAGCAGGCGCAGCCATTGAAGGGACTCTATCTTTAACAATTCAACAATCAACTCGTTCAAAGAAAGCGGCTGAACAAGATCGGACCCGTAAGCCGTCGTATCCTGGGCGATCAGGATGAGTTCACGGACCCCCTGCCCTGCCAGGATCTGCGCTTCCTGAATCAGCACCTTTGGGTCGCGGCTGCGGAAGGGTCCCCGGATAGAAGGGATTGTGCAGTAGGCACAGCGATTGGAACACCCCTCGGCGATCTTCAAATAAGCCGTTCCCGGAGAGGTGGTCAGGAGACGGCCATGCGGTTCTGCCCACAGTCCGGGAACAGGATCCAAAATCATTTTATGCGTTTTTCTCCCGGCCAGAAGGGCGGATACCTGATCGGCCACGGTCAAAAAAGATTCCGTGCCCAGGAAGAGATCCACTTCGGGTAATTGATCTATCAACTCAATTCCCATATCTTTGTGGAAAACACCCGGTGACCACCAGGATCTGACAGGCCCCTTCCTCCTTTAATCGGGCCGCCTCTAAAATAGTGTCGATGCTTTCCTGGGTGGCGGATTCGATAAAGCTGCAAGTATTGATCAGGATCACTTCAGCCTTATCAGGGTCCTGAGTCAAAGAAAAACCCTTGGCCTCCAATTGATGGAGCATGATCTCGCTGTCCACCTGATTCTTGGCACAGCCGAGGCTGATGAAATAGATCTTGGGAAAAGAAGGGGTCGAGGGGTCCAGGATTCGAGGATTCGAGGGTTTCGTTTTTGGGTTTGATTTGCTTTTCATTTGACTCCTTAGTTCATGTCCATCCGGAAACAGTATCTTTCCGGATGGAGCGGTCAGCTATCAGCTGTTAGCTTTCAGCAAAATCTTTTACATTAATGAGTTAGCTGAATGCTGATCGCTGACTGCTAAAAGCTTCATCCGGGAATTTTGGATTTCCGGATGAGAATATTCACCAGACACCGAGAACACCGAGCAGAATCTTGTTTTATGAAGAAACGGGAGCCCCGTTTCTTCATGAGCGTATGGAACCATTGGGTTGTTTAAGCTCTACGTTCCGGCAAACCTCAATATAAACAACCGATGGGCTTACCTTATCCACTGCGGTTATTACCGCCGTGGAATAGGCGTCCAGCAGGTCCTCGTCGGAAGGGACCGGTCTGCCTTGCGTCTCGAGTCTGCATGCCAAATCTTTCATCGGATACTAATCTAAGAACCTTTTTCATTACTTTCTCCTGCAAGGTGCCGTATTCGAAATATTTAAATCTAATCATCCCAAGGGAGTTTTGCAACCGCAAACGATGAGGGATTAAGGCGGGTGGTCCACCTAACAATTTGAGGATGTTTATAAAAAAGGGCTGGCCGGAAGTTTTGTCCCCGGATTCAAA
Source organism: uncultured delta proteobacterium (assembly GCA_963821645.1). GTDB lineage: Bacteria > Desulfobacterota > RBG-13-43-22 > RBG-13-43-22 > RBG-13-43-22 > RBG-13-43-22. The sequence goes on from CAWGEQ010000039.1 coordinate 19,802, forward strand.
AACCGCATGGAGAACATTTGACCGCTAATTCGCCACGGTGCTGAAGGTCATACGGGTCCTCGGCTTGCGCCTGCACGCAACAACGGCACATTCATAACCTTCATCCCGGAAAGATAGCTCACCTGGGCGGATGGGCGGTTCCTAATATTCCCCCAACTTATATTGTGTACCCGGAAAATCGTAATTTTTTTCTTGACAAATCGTAACCCGTGGGGTTACATTTTGATCATGATCAAGTCATTTAAGCATAAAGGTCTTGAGGATTTCTTTTATACAGGAAAGAAGAAAGGTATAAAGCCTGAACATGGCGACCGGCTTGAGAGAATTCTTGATAGATTAAATTCCGCCAACGAATTAAAAGATATGAATTATCCAGGTTCTCACCTCCACAAGTTGATGGGAGATAAAAAAGAGCACTATGCTGTAAAAGTATCCGGGAACTGGAGGCTTTTTTTTGAGTTCAGAGGCGGCGATGTCTATCTGGTTGATTACAACGATTATCACTGAGAGGTAAGAGCATGAGAAAAATCGGAAGAAAACCAACCCACCCTGGGAAGATTATAAAAGAAGATTATTTAAAACCATTATCCCTCACGATCAGCGAATTGGCCTCGACTCTCGGCGTTTCAAGAAAAACGTTATCAAAGATTATTAATGAAAGAGGCGCTGTTACTCCGGATATGGCACTTCGTTTATCCCGAGCCTTTGAAACGACCCCTGATCTTTGGCTTAATCTACAAAAGAATTACGATTTGTGGCAGGCAGAGCATACATCGGATGATTGGCAAACGGTAAAACCGCTCTCTCTACAGGTGCTTCATGCTCAGTCATAGACAGGGCCGCAGAGACGGCCCTTGAGGAAGGAGACCCTGATGCTGTGCTGGCGGGCCGTCGCTTTGAGAAGGATATCAGTCCCGCGCCAAAGGAATGAGCCCGGATAGCTCTGAGACCGGGCTTGGGCGCAAAAGCCTGCATATAAGCGCCTTGTCTCCGAAGGAAATCCCAAATTCGCCCACAGTGCTGAAGGTCATACGAGCTCTGGGCTTAGCGCTTGCACGCAACAACGGCACATTGATAACCTTCATCCCGGTAGATCTAATCCCTTTCCGGCGGATGGACGGTTCCAATATTGCTCCCCAGTCCTTTAACCGGATTGAACTCAGACCGACAGTACACAGAAATTTCTAAATGGAATGAAGAACCTCCCCTGGATCACTGGAAATTAATCCTGACAAATTTCGGCCCTACTCCCAAATTGGTCAAATTGTCCCCTAATTGTCAATATAAAAGATTTGATCCCAATTACTTCGGAGGGGTCGAGGATTCGAGGGTTTCGATTTTGGGTTTGATTTGCTTTTCATTTGACTCCTTGGTTCACCACGAGACACCGAGGACACCGAGTAAAATCCATTTTTTTGCCACAGACAAAGGCAGGACGAGGTGGCGGTGACTTGCCGCCCCCTCATTGTCAGGCCCTTCGGGCACTTGAAACCAGCTTCGCCACTCCAGGCTGACGGCTGGTTTACCCGGCCTGTTTTTGTTGGGCCGGGGAAACAATTTTTCGTCCAGTTTTGTCCGTGTGAGTCGGTGGCAAAAACATTTTAAAACAACTAAGGTGTTACAAAAATAGTCTTCTCTGTGTTCTCTGTGGCTCTGTGGTAAAAAATCTATCTTGGACAAGAATGATAGGCGAGATGGTTTTATCCGCCATAACTGCGAACCGTATAGAGATCTATGGCCGCGAACATAACCCCATAAAAGAACAACCATAAGGGAACGGCTTGCCAGACAAAACCCTTTTCCCTTGCCCTCCGGGATTCCAACAACCCTAAAAATTGAACCAGGACAAAACATTCCACGGCAAAGGGCGGAAACCCGAAAAATCCTAAGACCGGCATTTCAAACAGCTTACTATTTCCCACCCAGGGAACGGCGTATACCCATTTGGCCTCGGCCCAAAAATTCCAAAATTCCCAGAGAAGGCCGCAGATCATTCCGGATAAAAGGAATTGAAGAAGGGTCCCGATTCTCCCCGCTTCCAGATCTTTCAAAAGGGAAGATCTCCCCGTGCGGTGGTTAAATGGCTCTAAAAGAAAAATAAAACCTATCCAAACCAGGGGAAAGCAGAAAAGCGGAAGGGTTAGAGGGAGTATGAGGCACAAGGTACCGGTGACGATCAAAGGCCGGTACCAGGACGGTTGAACGCGAACAGGAGTCAGGCGGCTTTTTTCAAAAATCCCCCAGGCCCATAGAAGGTCTCTGGTCTCCAGGATGGCCGGCAGGACCGTACCAAAAGCCACAAAATAGCCCGGCCAGCGCAGAAAGATGGATTTCGGCACCCCCAGATAATACCAGTTTTTAAGGATCAGGTTGAATCCTTCAAAGATGAGCCAGATCACCACCGACCAGGGTATTAACAGGAAAAACTGCCTGGTCCGGTTGACAATCAGGGAATTCCCTTTCCGCCGATAGACCAGGCCGTCCACCATCAGGATATAAGACCACCAGACGAGCGAGTAAAAATAGGTGGTCACCGGCCGGAGCCTATAAACCAAGGCGATCTCAAAGACAACCAGGCCAGCCAGACCTATCCAGAGGTGAATCCCTTTTTTCATATTTAGTCTTTGATGTTATCGTGTTTCTCTTTGTAAGGTGGACGCAGGCGGGGCAGGCGCCGGGGGGGGTGTCTGGCGAAAGCAGGGTTCAAGGAGTCAAGGGGCAAGGTTTCAAGACATAAAGGCTTGAAGTTAAAAAAAGCGACCTGCCCCTTATCATCGTGGGTTATATTAGGGAGTGATCCCAATACAGAGCCAAAAATAAGGAGGCAGGTCATGAAACATTTTATCACAGTTGTCGGTATGGATGTACACAAAGATTCCATAGAGATTGTAATCGCCGAAACCACAGGAACTCAAGAAGTTCGGCATTACGGAAAAATTAACGGCGACATGGCCTCATTGGACAAAGCAGTCAGAAAACTCAAAAGTACCAGTAGGGAACTGCACTTTGTCTATGAAGCTGGGCCATGTGGCTATGAGATTTACCGTCACCTATCCTCGCAGGGGTTTACTTGTGTGGTCGTTGCCCCCTCGAAGACTCCAAGACGGAGCGGCGACCGAATCAAAAACGATCGTCGCGATGCCGAGACACTGGCCCGGCTTTATCGGGCCGGGGAGTTAACCCCAGTCTATGTTCCTCGACAGGACGACGAAGCCATGAGGGATTTGAACCGCGCCCGGGAAGATGCGGTCAAGGCCTTGCGCACTGCCCATCAAGACTTAGGGGCTTTTCTGCTTCGGTATGGCCACAGGTACCCCGGTAAAACATCCTGGACACCTGCTCATATGCGTTGGCTATCGGACGTCACCATGCCTCACCCGGCCCAGCAGATTACGCTTCAGGAATATATCCACACGGTAAACGAGGGCACTCTGCGAGTCGGTCGTTTAGTCGACCAGATTCTGAAGCTGTTGCCCCAAGGGCGCCTGGCCCCAGTGGTTGAAGCCCTCCAGGCCCTCAGAGGGGTGGCTCCTATTGTGGCTATAACCACGGTCTCTGAGATCGGCGATATAACTCGTTTTGAGAACCCCCGGCAGTTTATGGCCTATCTGGGTCTGATTCCCTCGGAACACTCCAGCGGCCAGTCCGTCAAACGGGGCAGCATCACCAAAACCGGCAATGGCCACGTCAGGCGCGTTCTCGTTGAAGCGGCGCAGGCCTATAGCTATCCGGCCCGGATAAGCAGGTTTCTGCTCAAACGACAACAGGGACTGCCGCTGCCCTTCCGGGACATTGCCTGGAAAGCCAGGTTAGACTCTGCGGCCGGTTCAGAAGGCTTATGGCCCAAGGAAAAATGAAAACCAAAGTGGTCACCGCCATTGCCCGCGAGCTCTCCGGCTTCATGTGGGCTATTGCCAGGGAAGTTGATTTACAAAACGTGTAAGGTATGTCAAAAAACAAAACTTCTTAAAGGAGTACAGAGACAACAAATTATATCCTATCCAGGGGACCAGCAGAGACGCGACCACATTGGGAGAATCCTCGAGGAATCCAAGGAATAAGGTCATCCGAATTTCCGATCCTAGAGCGAGGCAGCTCCTGTGACGAAGTCAAGTCAGGCGTTCAAAATACGCGAATATCAGAATGATCAAACGTCGCTAAATCGGTCCCGTCTCTGCTTGTGCCCTGGATTAAAGTGAAAGGCTAACCCTCTACTAAGGGCCAGGAAGAATCTTTTTCTCTTGACAACTGTCAGCCATATCGGATTCCGGCTTTCGCCGGAATGACGGATGGAAAAAATTAAATCCCTTGAACCCTCGAATCCTGGAAACAAAAGGATTTTCTTTGAGCTCCTTTTGACCCTACTTAAATCACGATTTTTCCTGGATCAATTTCCGGATCTTGGGCATGGCCTGTTTAGTGGCCTGAATGCCGGCATCCATCAATCGTTTCTTCTGGGTAAAATCGGTCATGCCCACGTCCCCCACATTGGGTTCAATGAGCACATCATACCCCCTCGATTTGTAGGTACACAGTTCCCGCCCCATGATATCGATGGATTGCAGGATGACGTCGATCAGAGAATTGGCCGGAGGATTCTTAATATTCTTCTGGATACTGACGGCAATGATGATATCCGCTCCCCTGGCCCGGGCCACATCCACCGGCAGAATGTCGGTCACTCCGCCGTCGACATACATCCTCCCGTTCATTTCCAAAGGCTGGAAAATGCCCGGAATGGAGGAACTGGCCCGCACGGCCTTGGCCACCGATCCTTTTTCAAAGACCCAGGTATTACCGGCATTCAGGTCCGTGGCCACGGCATAAAAAGGGATCTTCATCTGTTCCATGGTTTTCGCTTTGACCTTGGTCTGGATAAATTTTTCCAGCCGCTCCCCCTGCACCGGCCCCATCTTGGAATAAATCAGCGAATAATCGAAGATGTCATCCTTTTCTATGGTGAAGGACAGCCATTCCAGGTTAAAACTGTTGGGATCGGAGGCATAAAGGGCCCCGATCAGGCTGCCCACACTGGTGCCGACGATCATGTTAATGGGGATCTTTTCCTGTTCCAGAACGCGGATGACCCCCACATGGGCAAACCCCCGGGCCGCCCCGCCCCCTAAAACCAAGGCGATCTTGGGGGGGCCTTTACGCTCTTTGGCCGTGGGAACGGTTCCACAGCCCCAGGCGGTCCCGAGTAGTGCCAATAACAAACCACATGCAATCCATTTACTGCCATTTCATAAAACGACCTCCATTGAATAAAAGGTATAAGGTCCACGGTTTACGGGTTTTTAACCTTGGACCTCATACCTTGCACCTTTCACCTTTCACCTTGACCTTGAACCTTATACCTTGCACCTTCTTTTCAAATCGCCACCAACTCCATCTTCCCCCAGACGCCTACCTGATCCCCAATAATGATCAAGACCCCTTCCACCTGGGGAATCTGCCGGGCCCAATCCAAGGCCGGTTGAATATCGTTTTTGGTCTGTACCCGGTTACCTACGGCCGTAGCCAGGGCATCGGAGAGCACAGCCGAAGGAGATAACAGGGTTACCGCATCGGCCTTGCCGAAGCTTAGAGAATGACCCACCGTGCCCGACGAAGTGCAGAGTCCTCTGGGTGTTGGAGATGGGTCCAGCCGGATTCCTAATCTCTGACTCAAAGGAGACTGCCCGGCATAAATCCCGATGGTCAAAGGTTCAGGGCAAAGGATAAATAAATCCCCGCCGTTTTCAATGATAATGTCCTTCGATTCGGCCAATAAATCCTGACCGACAAATTGGGCCATGGCCCCGGCCACGGCCGCCATGGGGCCGACTCCGGCAATCCGAGCGGCTTGAAGCATGGCCTGGACAATAGGCGGGGCCAGGGGGTCCAAGGCCAGGGGCTGGAGTGCTTCCTTGAATTCAGGGTTTTGTCGGATATAACTTTCCAGGGCATGGCGGTATTGATAAACCCGTTCATACCCTTCGGCCGAAAGATTTTTCCTGGCCCGCACCCAGAGGTCGGTTTCTTTGACCTGGACGGTGAAAGAGACCCAATCCGGAGAATTGATTTTACTGCGGTAGAACCGTTCCTGATGTTCAATCATAATAAAATGGTTCAAGGTACAAGGTGCAAGGTTCGAGGTTAAAGGTCAAGGATCGAGGATCGAACATCAAGGTCTAAGGTACAAGGTACAAGGTTCAAGGTTCAGAAGGTCCAAGGTCTGAGGTCACAAACCGTCCAAGTACCTTGCCTTTGTACTGACAAGCTATGGTTTCCAACGGTTTATGCATCCAATACACGGCTTACGGCTTTTCCTTATCCCCTTGAACCTTGAACTTTTTACCTTGTGCCTTAAACCTTGAACCTTAAACCTTTTTCTATGGATAAACCACTTCCAAAATCGGATGGCAGGAGATGCCCTTTAGTTCTCTTCTTAACCTGGCCGAAGGCCGGATATTCTGGGTTTCCGGAAGGTTCAACAGGACCTGGCTTTTATCGGGAAGACAGGCGCAAATCTGGACCGGACAGGCGCCGGGATGTCCCTTTAAAAAATCGGATAACTCGATGATCCGATCCCGGGTCAGACCTTCTACCGGAATCTTGAGAACGGCCTGCTGGGCCATTTTTTCTTCGGCCTCGGTCAGGAGCAGCATATCATTGGCAATCACCTTGATCCCTTTTTCATCCTTGGTGGTAAACCCGGCAATCCACAAGGGACCTTCTTCTTTCAGGACCGTCGATGATTTTCGGTAAACATCCGAAAAAATGATGACCTCACAGGAGCCGGTCAGATCTTCAATGGTGGCAAAGGCCATCCGCTCCCCTTTTTTGCTGTTGATCTCTTTCAAGGCCGCCACCATACCGACCAAACGCACATTTTCTTTGTCCTCATAGTCGGCCAAGGCCTGGATATCGACTGTCTTTAAGTCCGGTAAACTCTCGGCATAGCGGGTCAGGGGATGGCCGGTGATATAAAAACCCAGGATTTCCTTTTCATAGGAAAGCTTTTGGCTCTCTCTCCATTCTTCAGCCATCGGAGGCTCGATATCGGGGCGGGTTAACCCCGAATCTCCTCCCATGGAAAAAAGACTGAACTGATTTTCGGTCTGTTCTTTTTGACGCTGCTGCCCTATCTCCAGGGCTTCGGGTAAAAAGGCCATCAGCCTGGCCCGGGCCACTCCCAGGGAATCAAAGGCCCCGCATTTAATCAGGCTTTCCACCACCCGGCGATTCACCCGGCGAAGATCCACCCGCTGACAAAAATCGATCAGGGACTTGAAGGCCCCCTCCTTCTTTCTGGCCTCGAGGATGGACTCAATGGCCCCGGCCCCGACATTTTTCACCGCCGCCAACCCGAAACGGATCTTGTCTTCCACCACGGCAAAATCCAATGGACTCAGGTTCACATCGGGCGGCAGGACCACGATCCCTTTTTCCCGGCATTCGGTGATGCATTTGGTCACTTCCGTTGAATTGCCCATCTTGCTGGTCACCAAAGCGACCATAAAATCCAGAGGATAATGGGCCTTCAGATAGGCGGTCTGGTAGGTAATCAGGGCATAGGCGGCACTGTGGGACTTGTTGAAACCGTAGCCGCCGAAGGTCTCCATATTTTTAAAAATGGCTTCGGCCTTCTTTTGATCGATTTTTTTCTTTTTGGTCCCATCCAGAAAGCGGCTTTTCTGCTGGGCCATGACCTCGGGGATCTTTTTACCCATGGCCTTGCGCAAGATGTCGGCCTCTCCCATGGAATAATCGGCCATCAGACCGGCGATCTGCATAACCTGCTCCTGATAGACGATAATCCCCAGGGTTTCTTTCAATACCCCTTCCAGGAGGGGATGCGGATATTCTACCGGTACTTCCCCATGTTTTCTCTTGATATAATCCGCCACCATCCCGCTATTTAAAGGGCCGGGGCGATAGAGGGCATTGAGGGCGATGAGGTCTTCAAAATTCTGGGGTTGGCTCTTGATCAAAAGGTCCTTCATGCCCGAACTTTCCAATTGAAACACCCCGGTAGTATCCCCTCGGGCTAATAGTTGGTAAGTTTCCGGATCATCCAAGGGGATCCGAATCAAATCAATCTTGAGGCCGTGGGTCCGTTCGATGGTCCTTAAGGCATACTGGATGATGGTCAGGTTGTTCAAGCCCAGGAGGTCGAACTTGATCAGGCCCATTTCCTGGACCGATTTCATTTCATACTGGGTCAGGATTTCACCCTTGGGGCCTTTGTATAAGGGAACGGTCTCGGTGATGGGATGGGGGGAAATGACCACGCCGGCGGCGTGGGTGGAGGCATGGCGGGGAAGTCCCTCCAGGGCTTCGGCAATGGTCAGCAGTTCTTTAATGGTCGGATCGGTTTCCTTCAGCTCTTTAAGCCGGGGCTCCGCCTCGAGGGCTTCTTTTAAAGTAATGTTTAATTTCGAAGGGATCAGCTTGGCGATCTTATCCACTTCGCCATAAGGGATATTCAGGGCCCGCCCCACATCCCGAATGACGGCCCGGGCCTGCATCTTTCCAAAAGTGATGATCTGGGCCACATGCTCTTGCCCATATTTCCCGGCAATGTATTTCAAGACCTCATCCCGCCGTTCTACGCAGAAATCCACGTCGATATCCGGGAGTTCTTTTCGTTCCAGGTTCAGAAAGCGCTCAAAGATCAGGCCGTAATCCAAAGGATCGATATCGGTAATCCCCAGGGAATAGGCCACCAGACTCCCGGCCCCGGAACCCCGGCCGGGTCCGACCGGAATCCCTTGCTGCTTGGCAAACCCCACATAATCGGCCACGACCAAAAAATATCCGGAAAATCCCGTTGTGGTGATTACCATCAGTTCCTTTTCCAGGCGGTCCCGATACTCTTTAAAACGCGACGGGGGAAAGGAGGGATCCAGTTGTTCCTTCATTGACAGTCTTTTCTCCAGACCGGCGCGGGCCTCATTTTTAAGCCGGCCGTCCATGGTCTCTTCCGGGGGCAAGGGATAGCGGGGGAGAAAAGATTGGCCGAAGTTCAATTCCAGGTTGCAGCGATCGGCAATGCGCAGGGTATTTTGGATGGCTTCCGGCAAGTCTGAAAAAAGGGCCGTCATCTCTTCCGGTGATTTGAAATAAAGCTGATTGGTGGAAAAACGCAACCGGTTGGGGTCTTCAACGGTCTTCCCGGTCTGGATGCAAAGCAAGACGTCATGGGCCTTGGACTCTTCCTGGGTCAGGTAATGACAATCGTTGGTGGCCACGATGGGTATGCCCAACTGACGGTGGATCTCCAGCAACCCCTTATTGACGATTTCCTGCTCGGGGATATCGTTTTTTTGCAGTTCAAGAAAAAAACGATCCTGATCGAAGATCTCGGCCATTTCCCGGGTGATTTTTAAAGCCCGGTCATAGTCGTTATTAAGCAAGGCATAGGGGATTTCGCCGTGAAGACAGGCCGACAGGGCGATCAATCCTTTATGATGCTCCTTCAGAAGCTCCCGGTCGATCCTGGGTTTATAATAAAAACCTTCAAAATAGGCCTGGGTCACCAATTTGACTAAGTTACGATAACCCTTTTCATTTTTGCAGAGCAAGACCAAGTGGAAGGCGTTTTCCCTGTGGGGATGGCCCTCTTTATCAAAGCGGCTTCCCGGGGCCACATACATTTCGCAGCCGATGATGGGTTTCAGTCCATGTTTCTGGGCCTGTTTATAAAACTCCACCATGCCGAAGATGTTGCCGTGATCGGTCATGGTTATGGCCGGGAGTTTGAAGGCCTGGGCCTTTTCAAACAACTCTTTGAGCCTTATCTCACCATCCAGCAAGCTGTACTGGGTATGGAGATGGAGATGGACAAACGGGGCTTGAGAACGGCTGCTGGGCCATTTTTTCTTCGGCCTCGGTCAGGAGCTGCATATCATTGGCAATCACCTTGATCCCTTTTTCGCCTTGGTGGTAAACCCGGCAATCCACAAGGGACCTTCTTCTTTCAGAACCGTCGATGATTTTCGGTAAACATGAGAAAAAATGATGACCTCACAGGAGCCGGTCAGATCTTCAATGGTGGCAAAGGCCATCCGCTCCCCTTTTTTGCTGTTGATCTCTTTTAAGGCCGCCACCATACCGACCAAACGCACATTTTCTTTGTCCTCATAGTCGGCCAAGGCCTGGATATCGACTGTCTTTAAGTCCGGTAAACTCTCGGCATAGCGGGTCAGGGGATGGCCGGTGATATAAAAACCCAGGATTTCCTTTTCATAGGAAAGCTTTTGGCTCTCTCTCCATTCTTCAGCCATCGGAGGCTCGATATCGGGGCGGGTTAATCCAGAATCTCCTCCCATGGAAAAAAGACTGAACTGATTTTCGGTCTGTTCTTTCTGACGCTGCTGCCCTATCTCCAGGGCTTCGGGTAAAAAGGCCATCAGCCTGGCCCGGGCCACTCCCAGGGAATCAAAGGCCCCGCATTTAATCAGGCTTTCCACCACCCGGCGATTCACCCGGCGAAGATCCACCCGCTGACAAAAATCGATCAGGGACTTGAAGGCCCCCTCCTTCTTTCTGGCCTCTAAGATGGACTCAATGGCCCCGGCACCGACATTTTTCACCGCCGCCAACCCGAAACGGATCTTGTCTTCCACCACGGCAAAATCCAATGGACTCAGATTCACATCGGGCGGCAGGACCACGATCCCTTTTTCCCGGCATTCGGTGATGCATTTGGTCACCTCCGTTGAATTGCCCATCTTGCTGGTCACCAAAGCGACCATAAAATCCAGAGGATAATGGGCCTTCAGATAGGCGGTCTGGTAGGTAATCAGGGCATAAGCGGCGCTGTGGGACTTGTTGAAACCGTAGCCGCCAAAGGTTTCCATATTTTTAAAAATGGCTTCGGCCTTCTTTTGATCAATTTTTTTCTTTTTGGTCCCATCCAGAAAGCGGCTTTTCTGCTGGGCCATGACCTCGGGGATCTTTTTACCCATGGCCTTGCGCAAGATGTCGGCCTCTCCCATGGAATAATCGGCCATCAGACCGGCGATCTGCATAACCTGCTCCTGATAGACGATAATCCCCAGGGTTTCTTTCAATACCCCTTCCAGGAGGGGATGCGGATATTCTACCGGTACTTCCCCATGTTTTCTCTTGATATAATCCGCCACCATCCCGCTATTTAAAGGGCCGGGGCGATAGAGGGCATTGAGGGCGATGAGGTCTTCAAAATTCTGGGGTTGGCTCTTGATCAAAAGGTCCTTCATGCCCGAACTTTCCAATTGAAACACCCCGGTAGTATCCCCTCGGGCCAATAGTTGGTAAGTTTCCGGATCATCCAAGGGGATCCGAATCAAATCAATCTTGAGGCCGTGGGTCCGTTCGATGGTCCTTAAGGCATACTGGATGATGGTCAGGTTGTTCAAGCCCAGGAGGTCGAACTTGATCAGGCCCATATCCTGGACCGATTTCATTTCATACTGGGTCAGGATTTCACCCTTGGGGCCTTTATATAAGGGAACGGTCTCGGTGATGGGATGGGGGGAAATGACCACGCCGGCGGCGTGGGTGGAGGCATGGCGGGGAAGTCCCTCCAGGGCTTCGGCAATGGTCAGCAGTTCTTTAATGGTCGGATCGGTTTCCTTCAGCTCTTTAAGCCGGGGCTCCGCCTCAAGGGCTTCTTTTAAAGTAATGTTTAATTTCGAAGGGATCAGCTTGGCGATCTTATCCACTTCGCCATAAGGGATATTCAGGGCCCGCCCCACATCCCGAATGACGGCCCGGGCCTGCATCTTTCCAAAAGTGATGATCTGGGCCACATGCTCTTGCCCGTATTTCCCGGCAATGTATTTTAAGACCTCATCCCGCCGTTCTACGCAGAAATCCACGTCGATATCCGGGAGTTCTTTTCGTTCCACGTTCAGAAAGCGCTCAAAGATCAGGCCGTAATCCAACGGATCGATATCGGTAATCCCCAGGGAATAGGCCACCAGACTCCCGGCCCCGGAACCCCGGCCGGGTCCGACCGGAATCCCTTGCTGCTTGGCAAACCCCACATAATCGGCCACGACCAAAAAATATCCGGAAAATCCCGTTGTGGTGATTACCGTGAGTTCCTTTTCCAGGCGGTCCCGATACTCTTTAAAACGCGACGGGGGAAAGGAGGGATCCAGTTGTTCCTTCATGGACAGTCTTTTCTCCAGACCGGCGCGGGCCTCATTTTTAAGCCGGCCGTCCATGGTCTCTTCCGGGGGCAAGGGATAGCGGGGGAGAAAAGATTGGCCGAAGTTCAATTCCAGGTTGCAACGATCGGCAATGCGCAGGGTATTTTGGATGGCTTCCGGCAAGTCTGAAAAAAGGGCCGTCATCTCTTCCGGTGATTTGAAATAAAGCTGATTGGTGGAAAAACGCAACCGGTTGGGGTCTTCAACGGTCTTCCCGGTCTGGATGCAAAGCAAGACGTCATGGGCCTTGGCCTCTTCCTGGGTCAGATAATGACAGTCATTAGTAGCCACTATGGGGAGACCCAACTGACGGCTGATTTCCAACAAACCCTTGTTGACGATTTCCTGTTCCGGGATATCATTCTTTTGCAGTTCAAGAAAAAAACGATCCTGATCGAAGATCTCGGCCATTTCCCGGGTGATTTTTAAAGCCCGGTCATAGTCTTTATTAAGCAAGGCATAGGGGATTTCGCCGTGAAGACAGGCCGACAGGGCGATCAATCCTTTATGATGCTCCTTCAGGAGTTCCCGGTCGATCCTGGGTTTATAATAAAAACCTTCGAAATAGGCCTGGGTCACCAATTTGACTAAGTTACGATAACCCTTTTCATTTTTGCAGAGCAAGACCAGGTGGAAGGCGTTTTCCCTGTGGGGATGGCCCTCTTTATCGAAGCGGCTTCCCGGGGCCACATACATTTCGCAGCCGATGATGGGTTTCAGTCCATGTTTCTGGGCCTGTTTATAAAACTCCACCATGCCGAAGATGTTGCCGTGATCGGTCATGGTTATGGCCGGGAGTTTGAAGGCCTGGGCCTTTTCAAACAACTCTTTGAGCCTTATCTCCCCATCCAGCAAGCTGTACTGGGTATGGAGATGGAGATGGACAAACGGGGCGTGGGGCATCTTTAATCCAGGTATAAGGTACAAGGTGCAAGGTGTAAGGTTAAAAACAACAAACTTCCTCTATGCTTTGAGCTTATTTGTTTGCAATATATTTTTCTCCCTCTTACATCCCACATCTTATCCCTTGCCTCCTGATCCCTTAATTCTTTGGGTTTGCACCCTGCGTCTTAACCTTGCACCTTGGACCTTATACCTTGAACCCTTCACCTTGTACCTTGGGCCTTGCACCTTTCTTTCATTCCCACTCGATCGTACTGGGGGGCTTGGAAGAGATATCGAAGACAACCCGGTTGACCCCTTTGACTTCATTGATGATCCGGTTGGAAAGGCGACTTAAAAGGTCATAGGGGATCCGGGTCCAGTCCGCCGTCATGGCATCCAGACTGTCGACGATGCGCAAGGCGATGACATGTTCATAGGTTCGCTCATCCCCCATGACTCCCACGGTCTTGATCGGCAGCAGAACGGCAAAAGACTGCCAGACCTTGGTGTACAAGTCGGCCTTTCTTATCTCTTCCCAGACGATGGTATCGGCCTGACGGAGGATGGACAAACGGGCCTCGGTCACCTCCCCCAGGATACGGATGGCCAGTCCCGGCCCGGGGAAAGGCTGCCGGTTGACGACCTCTTCGGGCAGGCCAAGGTTGCGGCCCACTTCACGCCCCTCATCTTTAAACAACTCCCGCAGGGGCTCGATGAGTTTTAATTTCATTCGGGCCGGAAGTCCGCCCACATTATGATGGGTCTTGATCGTAGCCGAAGGGCCTCTAAACGAGACCGATTCGATCACATCCGGATACAGGGTGCCCTGGGCCAGGAAACGGACGGGGCCGATCTTTCTGGCCTCGGCTTCAAAAATTCGGATAAATTCATGACCGATGATGGTCCGCTTTTTTTCCGGGTCGATCACCCCTTGGAGTTTTTTTAGAAATGACCTGGAGGCATCCACATAAACCAAGGGGATATGATAATGGCCCCGGAAAAGTTTGACCACCTTCTCGGCCTCTCCGCTGCGCAGCACCCCATTGTTGACAAAGATACAGGTCAATTGTTTGCCGATGGCCTGATGGAGCAGGACCGCCACCACCGAAGAATCTACCCCGCCGGAAAGGGCGCAGATCACTTTTTCGTGGCCCACCTGTTGTCGAATGGCGGTGATGGTCTGTTTGATAAAAGAACTGGGGGTCCATAAAGGTTTCAGACGGCAGACCTTAAAAAGAAAATTCTTCAGGATCCGCTGCCCGGATGGGGTATGGACCACTTCAGGATGGAACTGGACCCCGAAGACCGTGCGGGCCTGGTTACCCATGGCCGCCACCGGCGCATTATGGCTTTGGGCAATGGCTACAAAACCTTTGGGAAGCTTTTCGATCCGGTCCCCATGACTCATCCAGACGACCTGACTCTTTTTCCCTCCCCCTTTGTCCAGTCCGAAGAAGAGGTCTTGAAAATCCAGAAAATTGAGTTCCACCCGGCCGTATTCTCTTTTGGCCGACCGCCCTACCCGGCCTTTTAACTGATGGGTGATCCACTGCATGCCATAACAGATTCCCAAAATCGGGATCCCTAAATCCAAAATTTTCGGGTCCGGGATAGGGGCCTTGGGATCATAAACGCTGGCCGGGCTTCCGGACAGGATAATCCCCTTGGGATCGAAGGCCTTGATTTTTTCCCAAGGCCAATTAAAGGGATGGATCTCGCAGTAAACCTTGGCCTCCCGGACCCGGCGGGCAATGAGCTGGGTCGTCTGGGAGCCAAAATCTAAAATGAGGACTTTTTGACTGTGTATGTCCATTTTTAATACCTATTGGGTTTAAGGTTCAAGGTATAAGGTCTACGGTTGAGGAAAAAACATTAATTCTTTGATCTGGCTTGAATCAATTTTGTTAACATACTTGAAATGGCTTGACATTCATTCTGTATGTGGATGAGATTTTCCTGATTTATGTAACCTATTTCAAAAGAAATAAGCGCTTGTGTTAATAGTTCGGCCAGAGAACCTTTAGCCATAAAAAAATACTGAACAGATTGCTTGTTGGTTTTTAATTCATCTCCTTCTGCGATATTGCTCGGAACGGATACCGCAGCCCGACGAATCTGGTCTCTCAAACCATAATCTTTGGAAAAAGGTCCTTCATTGGTTAATTGGTAAATAAAAACGGCCAAAATTTTTGCTCGTTGCCAGACTTTTAAGTCGAAGAAGTTTCCCATGACTTCTCCTCTATTTTCATTTTTTTATTTACCTTGGACCTTACACCTTATACCTTGGACCTTCATTCCAGCCTATAATTCGGCGCCTCTTTGGTGATGATGACATCGTGGACATGGGATTCCCTGAGACCGGCCGGGGTTATGCGGATAAAGCGGGCCCTGGTCTTCAGTTCCTTAAGGGTGCGACACCCGGCATAGCCCATACCGGACTTCAAGCCGCCGACTAATTGATAAACCGTGTCGGCCAGCGGGCCGCGATAAGGGACCCGGCCCACAATGCCCTCGGGGACCAGTTTGGAATCCGTTTCATAATCTTCCTGGCCGTACCGGTCGCTGCTTCCCTGTTTCATGGCCTCGATGGAGCCCATACCGCGATAAACCTTGTAAGTCCGTCCTTGATAGAGGATGGTCTCACCGGGACTTTCTTCGGTACCGGCAAAAAGACCGCCGATCATAACCGAGTCCGCTCCGGCAGCCAGGGCCTTGGTGATGTCTCCGGAGAACTTGATGCCGCCGTCGGCGATCAGGGGGATCTTGTATTTCTTGGCCACTCGGGCGCAGTCCATAATAGCCGTAATCTGGGGGACCCCTACACCGGCCACAATCCGGGTGGTACAGATGGAACCGGGTCCGATGCCGATTTTTATTCCATCGGCTCCGGCCTTAATCAGGGCCTCGGTCCCTTCGGCCGTACCCACATTACCGGCAATGACCTGAAGTTCCGGATATTGCCGCTTGGTCTCCTGAACCGCTTCGATCACATTTTTGGAATGCCCGTGGGCCACATCAAAAACAACCACATCCACCTCAGTCCGGCGCAAGGCCTCGATCTGTTCCCGGCGATTCGGCCCGACCCCGACGGCGGCGCCGACCCTCAGGCGTCCGAAATTGTCCTTGGAGGCCAAAGGAAATTTCTTGATTTTCTCGATGTCTTTGATGGTGATCAGACCTTTTAGATTTCCCTGGTTATCGACGACCAACAATTTTTCAATCCGGTTTTTGTGCAGCAGGGCCTTGGATTCTTCCAGGGTGATACCCACCCTGGCCGTAACCAGGTTCTCCTTGGTCATGACTTCCGAAACCTTTTTCTTGAGATTGGTCTCAAAACGCAAATCCCGGTTGGTGACGATCCCGACCAGTTTTTGGCCTTCGACAATGGGCACCCCGGAAATGCGATACTTTTCCATGACCGTCAGGACGTCTTGGACCCGCTTATCCGGTCCCATGGTCACCGGGTCGACAATCATACCGCTTTCCGACTTTTTGACCTTTTCTATTTCAATGGCCTGGCTTTTTATCCCCATGTTCTTATGAATAATACCGATCCCTCCTTGACGGGCCATGCTGATAGCCGTCTGGGATTCGGTGACGGTATCCATGGCCGCACTGACAATGGGGATATGCAGCTGTATGGACTGGGTCAGGCCGGTCTGGACATTGACCTCCTTGGGCAACACCATGGAATAAGCCGGTTCCAACAAAAGATCATCAAAGGTCAATCCGTCTCGGATAGGATTGGAAACAGTTGTGGTCATATTAACTCCTTTCATAAAAAAACCCGGTTCAGGGTTTACGGTGCAAGGTTTACGGTATAGGGCATAAAAACATACATTTAAAGATGGAAGCAATAAAGCACTTCGTTGGACGTCCTTTTTCTTTCAACCTTGAACCTTATACCTTGTACCTTAAACCTTTTTATATGATCATCCCCTCCAGCAGACCGGCATCGCTGACCAGCAGGTCCTCTTGGGAAAAATGATCCAAAATTTCCAAAACCAGCAAAAGCCCGGCGGCAATGACATCGGCCCTTCCGGGTTCTAATCCGGCTAATTTCGCCCGTCGGTCCAAAGGCAGGGCGAAGATTTCTTCGGATAATTGCCGAAGACGATCTTTAGTCAGCACCGTCCCATTAATCTGATCCGGGTCATAGTCGAAAAGCTTTTTGACCATGGCGGCCAAAGTGGTAACCGTGCCGGCTGTTCCGATTAAATTTTTTATATTATCATTATTCATTAAATTTTTCTTTAAAATATTTTGACAATGGCCCTTAAGCAATTCCGATTCATCCGGGCCTGGGGGATCGGATTTTAGAAAACGCTCAGTTAAGGCCACGACCCCGAGGGGCAGACTAAGCCTGTCGGCCATTTGTCCTTCTTTCATAAAGACAAATTCGGTGCTTCCGCCGCCCATATCAAATATAACGGTTTCCCCGGACCTTGAGGGAAACATAGAAAGGACCCCCTGAGCCATGAGTCGGGCCTCTTCCAGACCCGAGATAATCCGCACCGGTAGACGGGTTTCCTTTTCGATCCGGTCTAAAAAAGTGGCAATATTTTTGGCCTCCCGCAAAACGCCTGTTCCGACTGCAAAAATGTTGGTTACCCCTTCACGGTCGGCCCTGATTTTAAATCTTTTTAAGACCTTCACGGCGGATTCGATGGCCCGGGCGGAAAGGAGTCGGTCCGGATAAAAATTCCTCCCCAACCGGACGATCTCCCGATCCCGACAGACCGGATAAAACCCTTGTGCTGATTTTTCGGCGATTAACAGTCGTAAGGTATTGGAACCGATGTCAATGGAGGCAATTTTTCCCAACGTGGCGGCATCATGGTTAGTGGTTGATTTCTGGAAAGTTATAACAAATCTCCTCTTTGATTTCAAGGAGATTATGGGTTCTCCTCTTTCTTGACATAGTTCATCACTTATGAGACACTTCATTCCGTTTAACTCCAAAATAATTTCACTATCTTTCAGGAGAGGCTATGCCCACCAAAAACCCGAGAATCAATGTCGTCCTTGATAAACCCCTTTATCAAAACATCCAATTCCTGGCTAAAAAGGACGGAGTATCTTTATCCACCAAACTGAGAGATCTGATTAAAGAAGCGTTGGATGTCCAAGAAGATGTCTATTTGACCAAGGTGGCCGAAAAACGGGAAAAGTCTTTTAAGGACTCCCGGGCGTTTAGCCATGAGGAAGTCTGGGCTTGATTACCAGGTTGCTGAAACGGGTACCGCCCCGTAGGGGTGGGAGTAAGCCGCGATGTGGGCGAAAAAAGGCCCATCTATTGCGTTCCCCTCACCCCTCGTCATTGCGGCGTACTTCTATGTACGCCTCATTCCTCGGGATTTCTTCGCATCGAGGGCGCTGCTCAGTCCCACCCCTTCGGGGCGGGTTCCCGGTTTCGGGCGCCTTATATCTGGACCTTTTTGAGCAACCTGTCAAAAAAGAGTTTTTCCGCATCCTGTTGTTTGAATAAGGGCTTAAATCAGATGACTTTTGAACTTGCCTATCATCCAGAAGTAAAAAAAATGGACTTGCCCAGGATCGACTTAAAAAATAAGGCCATGATTAAAAAAGCCATTGAGGAACGCTTAACTACCGGGCCAGAACTTTACGGAAGACCTTTACGACGAACTCTCAAGGGATACTGGAAACTTAGGGTTGGAGAATATCGGATCGTTTTTAAAATAACGGGGAGGAAAATTTTTATTTTTGGAATTATCCATAGAAAAGATATTTATCCTCAGGTAACCAGACGAGCCATCAGGGAAATCTCATGAAACCAGCCGATGATTTAAAAAAGACCCTGTTCCGCATTCATGACAAGGGCTATAAGGCCTATCAGGACATTGAAGGCCTGTATCTCTTTTCCCAATATGAACTGTCCATCGACCGCGTCCAGGCAGATCCTTTTGCCCCTCCCTCCCGGGTCCGAGCCATAATCTCTCTAAAAAAATGGCGAATTTTTTCGGACCTCTGGGAAACCAAGACCCGTCGCATCGCCTTTGGCGATTTTATCGGCCGCCAGGTCCAGCAGGCCATCCGCAATCTTTCCTCCAAGCACCGGGGAACCGGGAAGAGCGGAATGATCGCTATTGAGGCCGGGGGACCCGAAATCCTGGAACGGTCGGCCGTGGTGATTCATGGAGAAACCCTGGAACTGCGTCTGACCGTGGGACTGCCCGCGGCCGGTCGGACTGTCCTGGGGATGGAAGCGGTGTCCATTTTTTTCGAAGACCTGCCCAAGGTCATCCAGCAAGGGGTTTTTCAGTTCCCCAACATGGGGCTGGAAGTCAAACATTTTGTGGACGCCTACGAGGACCAGGAGTGGCTGCGAGTCGGCCCTTGCGGGAAAAGGGCTGGTGGCCTTTATCCCTGAGGGGGCCATCCTGCCCCGGGAAAGCGGCATCAGTTCCCGGCCCCTGGCCATGGGAACCGTCCCATTTTATCCTCCCCAGGAGGCATCGATGACCTTCCAGCTTCCCCACAAAGGGTCGATCACCGGCTTGGGGCTGGCTAAAGGGGTGACCTTGATCGTCGGCGGGGGCTTTCACGGAAAGTCCACGCTGCTAAAGGCCCTGGAATTAGGGATCTACAGCCACATCCCGGGAGACGGCCGGGAATATGTGGTCACCGATGCCAAGGCCGTCAAGATCAGGGCCGAAGACGGGAGGTTTGTGGAAAAGGTCAACATCAGCCCCTTTATCAAATCACTTCCCTTACTTCGGGACACGGTCCGCTTCAGCACCGATAACGCCAGCGGCAGCACCTCCCAGGCCGCCAATATCATGGAGGCCCTGGAAATGGGGGCCAGGGTCTTGCTGATCGATGAGGATACCTCGGCCACTAATTTTATGATCCGGGACCGGCGCATGCAGGAATTAGTCAAAAAGGCCCATGAACCGATTACCCCTTTTATCGACAAGGTCCGCCAGCTCTATCAGGACCAGGGAGTTTCCACCCTCTTGGTCATGGGTGGCACCGGTGACTATTTTGAAGCGGCCGATACGGTCATCTGGATGAACAATTATCGGCCCTTTTGCGTCACTCAGGAAGCCCGGGCCATTGCCGAAAAATTTCCTGTCCATCGCCTTCCCGAGGGTGGGGAGAATTTCGGAGAGATTTCCCCGCGTCAGCCCAAACCGGACAGCTTTAATCCGAGTATGGGGCACAAGGAGGTGCGCATCGAAGCCAAGGGTTTGGAAACCCTGATTTACGGGGAACAGGCCATTGACCTGTCTTTCCTGGAACAGTTAGCGGAGACCGGACAGACCCGGGCCATCGGCCGGATCATTCATCTTTATGCCTCGAAGTATTTAACAGGTAGTGCCGATCTCAAGGAAGGGCTGGAAAAGACCTTGGCCGAGATCGAAGAGAAAGGGTTAGACGACCTCATGCCCTATAAGGTGGGAAACCTGGCCAAACCCCGACTCTTTGAAATCGCCGGGGCCATCAACCGCCTGCGAAGCTTGCAAATAAAACCGAAATAGGTTCCATGAAGCGGTCAGCCGTCAGCTTTTAGCTTTCAGCGAACCCCGCCACCATTACATGAAATTGATTTTCGGCGAACGTTGAACGTTAAAGAACCTTGAACGGTATTTAAACCTTCCCATCCCGGATAAACCCGGCCCCTGTTTCCAGTGCGGTGGTATTGATGGGAATCATCTTGTGGTAGCGTTTGTCCAGGGCGCGGGAAAAGGCCTTAACCACGGCCTCCGCGGTGAGTACCTTTGTTTCTTCGATAACGGCCCCCAGCATGGCCATGTTGGCTAATCGCTGGTCCCCGGCCTTGGCGGCCAAATCAATGGTCGGGACCTTGATCATTTTGGTTTCCGGGTAGTCCCCTTCCTGAGTATCGATCAAAGAAGAATTGACGAAGAGCCAGCCTCCGGGTTTGACCATGGGTCCGAATCTCAAAAGAGAGGGTTTATTCATGACTATGGCGGATACCGGGTGATGGATTACCGGAGAGCCGATCTCCTGGTCGGATATGACTACCGTGCAGTTGGCCGTCCCGCCGCGCATCTCCACCCCATAAACGGGCATATAGGTGACATGACGGCCTTCTTCCATGGCCCCATAAGTCAGGAGATTCCCGATCAACAGGACCCCCTGTCCTCCAAAACCGGCTACAATGACATCGAAGTACATGAATACAGCTCCTAAAGCTCTTAGCTATTAGCTGTCAGCTTTCAGCTTTCAGCTTGTTGATGAATGAGATAACATCTTTTTCACTTCGAGCAATTCTTGGTTTAATTCATTCATAATCAAAGTTGTTTAAAAAACCTAAATCGTGGGCAAGTAATAGATGATATTCCAACTCACTGGCGGAACCCATAGCTATTTGAAAAAAGCGGGCCATTTCAGCTTCGCTATTTCTGCCACACCCTTCCGCAATATTGGCCGGGAATAGAGATACAGGCCCTTCTAACCTGGCTGGTCAATCCGTAACAATTCTTCCTTTGGAAAGCTTAATGTCTTCTTATACACTTTCAGAGTTAATTGATGGCTTTTCTGCCAAACCATCAATTCTTTAAAATTTTTCAGATGGCCGCCTCGCTTTCAGCTGAATCGCTAATCGCTAATTGCTTCCTGGCTGTATTTCTTTAAATATCCCCAATGGGAAATAGGGGATCATCTCTTCCCCGACCCGCTTGTTAGCCTTTTCCGGGGACATCTTCCAGTTGGTGGGACAACTGGAGAGGAATTCCACAAAGGAAAATCCCTGATTCTTGATCTGGACTTCAAAGGCCTTTTTCAACATCTTTTTGGCCTGCATCAGATTTTTGGGAGTATCGACGGCCACCCGGGCGGAAAAGGTCGTTCCTCCCAGCATGGTCATGAGTTCGGCCATGCGGATCGGATACCCTTCACGGCGAAAATCCCGTCCGAATGGGGAGGTGGTCGTGGCCTGACCCAACATGGTCGTCGGGGCCATCTGACCCCCGGTCATCCCATAAACAGTGTTGTTGACAAAGATGATGGTAATATTTTCCCCACGATTGGCGGCATGAAGACCCTCGGCAATACCCAGGGCAGCCAGGTCCCCGTCTCCCTGATAGGTAAAGACAAAATTCTCCGGTCTGGCCCTTTTGATCCCCGTGGCCACGGCCGCCGCCCTTCCATGGGGGGACTCACAGACATCGATGTCAAAATAGTCATACATAAAGACCGAGCAACCCACCGAGGCGGCACAGATGGTCTTTTCCCGAAGATCATAGGCATCGAGGCATTCGGCCACCAGTCGGTGGATGACGCCGTGATGACACCCGGGACAAAAATGAAAGGGCACATCTTTCAAACTCTTGGGACGTTTAAATACCTGTTTCATTACCTTCACCGATATACTTTCTTAATCTCTTCAAACAATTCATCGGGGGTGGGGATCGAACCGGGCGGCCGGCCGTAAAAATCCACATTGGCCCCCTTGTTCACCGAGAGTTTCACATCCTCGACCATCTGACCCGTATTGAGTTCGACCACAAAAAAATGATTCTTTTTTTGCGATAGCTCCCTTAGCGCTTCTTCAGGATAAGGATAAAGGGTAATGGGGCGGAAGAGGCCGACCTTCATCCCCTTTTCCCGGGCCATATTGACGGATGATTTTATAATACGGGCCACGGACCCGAAAGAAACCACCACCATGTCGGCATCATCGGTCAAATAGGTCTGGTATTGGATCTCGGCCTTCATCTGTTGGTATTTTTGGAACAACTTCCAGTTATGCTGGGTCAGGTCCCCTTCGTTCAGGTAAAGGCTTTTTAAAAAACGTGCATCACGACCTTCGGCGCCGGTCAAGGCCCAGGGCTTGTCAATCTCCTGGGGGATATAAGACCGGAGGACGATGGGCTCCTTCATCTGCCCCAGAAGGGCATCACCTAAAATCATAACGGGGTTACGATACTTATCGGCCAGATCAAAGGCCTTCATGGTCAGGTCATAATTTTCCTGAACTGAAAAAGGGGCCAGGACGATGACCCGGTAATCTCCGTGACCTCCTCCGCGGGTAGCCTGAAAATAATCTCCTTGTGATGGAGAAATGCCTCCCAAGCCCGGCCCGCTGCGGCTCATATTGACGATGACTCCCGGAATCTCGGACCCGGCCATGTAGGAAATGCCTTCCTGTTTTAAGGAGATGCCCGGGCTGGAAGAAGAGGTCATGGCCCTGGCCCCGGTGGCCCCTGCACCAAGAAGCATGTTGATGGAGGCGATTTCACTCTCGGCCTGTATAAAGGTCCCTCCAACCGCCGGCAGGTGTTTAGACAAATATTCCGGGATCTCATTTTGGGGGGTGATGGGGTATCCGAAATAAAATTTACAGTTGGCGGCCATGGCCCCCCTGGCTATCGCTTCGTTTCCGTTTACCAGTTCAATATCAGGTTTTGACATAGGGACTCCTACTTCCAGACCTCGATAACGCAATCGGGGCACATCTCCGCGCAAAGGGCGCAACCGGTGCATTGGTCCTCATGTTTGATTTTCGCCACCGTATAGCCTTGGTTATTAATTTTTTTGCTGATAACGATACTTTTCTTGGGGCAGGCCAGGACGCAAAGTCCGCAACCCTTGCACCGTTCTTCTTGAAAGGCAATCTTTGGCATAACAATTCCCTATTACTTCCAAAATTTTTTCCCTTCCCCAATCCCCATAGGAGGTAAGGAATAGAGGAGGAGTAATTTTACAGAAATCGATCGGCTGAGGGCAAAGGGTCTTCAGCCTTTTTCTGCGGAGGCCAAGGCGTCCAAGGACTTCAGGTCTTCCACATTATACGACCGGTATTCATAATCCCTGGGCAGGCATTTTCGGACCAAACCGAGGAGGACCTTTTTGGGACCTACTTCCACAAAACGGGATACCCCTTGAGTCATCAGATTCCCGACCAGTTCCACCCAACGGACAGGATGATTAATCTGACTCCCCATAATTTCTTTTATCTTTATCGGATCGCTTTCTGCTTTTCCGGTTACATTAAATAAAATGGTCTTTAGGGGTGGATTAAATTTTATCGGGGAAAGGACTTCCCTAAAGGCCTCCATGGCCTCCTCCATCAAAGGGCTGTGCCAGGCCCCGCTGACCGCCAGAGGAACGGCCTTGCCTCCGCTTTGGGTTACCCGAAGAGAGGCCTTTTCAACCAATTCCCTGGTCCCGGAGATCACGGTTTGGTCCGGCGTATTATAATTAGCCGCCCCGATGGCCCCTTCCCGCCCCAATTCAGAAAGGATGGTCTGCAACGTTTCAGGGACCAGCCCTATGACGGCCGCCATGGCCCCGGGGTTTTTCCGTGCCGCCTCGTCCATTAAGGCCCCCCGGGCCTTGACCAGCCTGAGGGTATCTTCCAGGCCGATCACGCCGGCGCAACAAAGGGCCGAATATTCACCCAGACTATGTCCGGCCGTAACCGCTGGGGTCAGACCCTTCTCCTCCAAACAGGCCAATACCGCCAAATTGACCGCGGTTATAGCCGGTTGCAGGTTGGCAGTCAAGGTTAATTGTTCCAGGGGACCATTAAAACATAATTCTCTTAACGGCAATCCGGTTATCTCTTCTGCTTTTTTAAAAAGTCCCTTGGCCGCGGGGTATTGATCATGGATTTCCTTCCCCATTCCCACATACTGGGAACCCTGCCCCGGAAATAAAAAAGCCTTAAAATTCATACGGGTCTTCTCCTGGAAATTTTGCTTATTATATAAATCCAAAATCATTATAATTCAAGGAAAAACCAACAGCGGTGATTGACTTTTATAAAACTTTAGACTATGTTTTCTAAAAAAAGCGGTAATTTAAAGAAAACACCCCTTTAAAAAATAATGCCTATTCCGGCCAAAAAAAAACGGTTGTATACCCGGCGCGAGATCCAGAAAAGGGTCCAAGAACTGGCCGGCATCATTTCGGAAGATTACCGGAAGGAGGAACTGATCCTGATCGGCGTCTTGAAAGGGGCCTTTGTCTTCCTCTCCGATCTGGCCAGAAATCTCTCCATTCCGGTCAAGCTGGATTTTGTCAGGCTGGCCAGTTACGGCAGCCGGAGCCAAACCCAAGGAGAAGTGCGTCTCACTAAAACCATTGAAATCCCGATCAAGGATAAACACATCCTGGTGGTCGAAGACATCGTAGACAGCGGACTGACCCTGAATTTCCTCCTGGAATTCCTAAAAAATGAAAATCCCAAATCGGTCCGGATTTGTGCTTTGATTAATAAAAGCGAGCGACGGGAAGTGGCGGTTAACATCGATTACGTTGGATTTTCAGTCTCTCAAGGGTTTATTGTGGGTTACGGGCTTGATTTTGATGAACGGTACCGCCACCTCCCGGCATTATATCAACTTGATTTTTAATTAATGCCTTTTTTGTATAAGGAGGCCCTCTTGATCATTCGATGTGAACGATGCACAACCACCTATCATTTAGATCAAAAATTTGTCGAGCCCTTCGGTTCCAAAGTTCGGTGCACGCGCTGTGGCCATATCTTCTGGGTCGAACCTGCCTTTTTTCGGAGACTCCACCTCGTTTGGAATCGGTCCCCGAACTGGGCCCTTCGATGGTCCTGGAGGATGAGAAGGAAACGGGGGTCCAGCAAAGGCAGCCGTCTAAGAAAACCCTTTGGGTTTTGGGGACCATCCTATTGTTTGTTCTGCTGGCCCCGGCCGGTCGTTTTTTAGTGATCCAACACCATCATCCCAATTGGACCTTTGCCGATATCTGGTCGAACGTCTTTTTCCTTCCTATTGACCCGGAGGGAAACCAAAAAATAAGCCTGATTAATATAAAAAAAAATTTTAAAGATAATCCGAAAATAGGCCGATTTTTTGTGATCGAAGGAGAAATAAAAAACGGCTACCCGAACCCACGTCAGAAAATCAAAATCCGGGGCTCTTTGAGAACAGCGGAAAATCGAGTGGCCGCCAGCCGGGAAGTCTATTCAGGTTGGACCTTAACCGACGCGGAATTGGAAACCCTCTCACTGGAGGAAATAAACAAACTGATTTTATCCCAACCTGACCGGTTTTCCACCAACATCCGGGTTGCTCCCGGGAAAACACTGCCTTTTATGATCCTTTTTCCGCCCCTGCTTCCGGGCTCGACCCAGGTCTCTATAGAGGTGGTCAGTTCTCAAAAGGCCATTTTGTCTTCAACGCCTTAATCCATTTGGGGATTAAATGCGATTTGCAAGCCGTTTTATTTTCGACCTCTTCATCTTTGCGCTGATTCTAATCGGGGGTTGGATCGGATACATGGTCATCGAAGGCTGGAATGGCCTCGACGCCCTCTATATGACGATCACCACCATTACCACCGTAGGTTTTCAAGAAGTCCATCCTTTAAGCCAAAACGGAAGGATCTTTACCATGTTTTTGATCCTCTTCGGAGTGGGCTTTTTCCTTTATTTTCTGGGCAGTATAACCGGGATGGTCGTCCAGGGGACCTTAAAGGACATGTTCGGGAGGAGAAAGTTGGAAAAGCAAATCCTTCATCTAAACGGTCACTATATCATTTGCGGGTATGGCCGCATCGGCAGAACCGTCACCCAACTGCTGCAAGAAAAACCCATCGAGGTGGTGGTCATCGAAAAAGACCCGGAGACTATCCCCATTTTTCAAGAAAAAAATCTCCTCTACGTTATGGGGGAGGCCGCCTCGGAAGAGAATCTGCTCAAGGCCGGAATCGAAAAGGCCAGGGGTTTGGTGGCGGCCGCTTCCTCAGACGCCGACAATGTCTATATCACCTTGACAGCCAGAGGGTTAAACCCCGATTTATTCATTTTGGCCCGGGCCGCCGAAGAATCTTCGATTAAAAAATTGACCCGGGCCGGGGCCGACAAGGTCATCTCCCCTTATGATATCGGGGCCCGCAGAATGGCCAACACCATTCTGCGGCCCACCGTCATTGACTTTATCGAACTGGCCGTACACAATCGCAATCTGGATTTACAGATGGAGGAATTGCTCGTGGGAAGGGATTCCGAAATCAAGGAGTCCACCTTAATGGAATCGGCTATACGAAGAGATTATGATCTGATCGTGGTGGCCATCAAGAAAAAATCCGGTGAAATGATCTTTAATCCATCATCTCAGGCCAAGATCCAGGAAGGAGATGTTTTAGTGGCCATGGGAGATCGGAAAAATCTGAATCGGTTGGAAAAAAAATTAGGGATTAAGGCGCTAATCCTAAAAAACAAGTTCGGAGTTTGTAATGAGTCGGAGAGAAGCCCTGACAAAAGCCTGAAAACTCCAACTCCCCACCCCGAACTAATTTTATCTTAGGCCGTGCCGTAACTGTGAAGTCCGGATAAAATAAAATTGACCCCGAAGTAGGTAAAGAGGACACAGGCAAACCCGATGATCGAGAGCCAGGCGACCCGGCTTCCATGCCAGCCCTTCATCATCCGGGCATGCAAAAAAGCGGCATAGAGCAGCCAGGTGATCAGGGACCAGGTTTCTTTGGGGTCCCAACTCCAATAGGTTCCCCAGGCCGAATGGGCCCAGACCGAACCGGTCGCGATCCCCAGGGTCAGCAACAAGAAGCCGATGATAATCGTTTGGTAAATCAAATCATCCAGCACCGAAATCCCGGGGAAATAGGATAAAAGTCCGCCGTTTTCTTTTTTCTTTTCATTCAGCGGTTTCTTGAGCAGATACATGATGCTCAGACTGCAGGAGACAGCAAAGGCGGCATATCCCAGGAAGCAGGTGATCACATGGGCGATCAGCCAGTTACTTTGAAGGGCCGGTAAGAGAGGCTGGATCCGGTCATTCATGTTAGGGGAAAAAGAGGCATAGGCCATGGAAAGAAAGGCAAAGGGGGTAGCAAAAACTCCGATCGTTCTGGATTTCGTCTTCCATTCGATCCAGATGTAAATCAGGGCGATAGTCCAGGCGAAAAAAATCAAGGACTCATAAAGATTGGAAAGCGGGGCATGGCCGATCCCCATTTGATAAGATTCAATCCAGCGCAGGATAATGGCCCCGGTTTGGACTAAAAAAACGGCCCGGATGATCCAGGAGGCTAATCGGCCGATCCCCTCTTTTTTGAGCACCAGGGAAATCAAATAGAAAAAGGCTGAAAAAAAATAGCCAAAGGTTACCAGGCCAAGTAAAAAAGAACTGTTCATCTCAACCACTCCGAAGCTTCTCGGTTAATTGTTCCATCTTGTGTACAAAGGCCCCCCGGTTTTTGTGAGCGGTCCCGCCTACCTGGATCTCCGTCCTCAATCTCCCTTTAGAATCTTTCTTTTCCCGGACCCAAATCCAGATCTGTCGATGGGAAATATAAAAGGCAATGATAAATCCGATCAGCATCAAAGAAGACCCGACCCAGATAAACCAGACACCCGGATCGCGATTGACCTGCAGACCGGACAGGTATTGGAGCTTGACTTCATTGATCCTGAGACGATATTCGCCCAACTGGTTGCCGTGAAATTCAGGATGATTGGCCAGGATCCAGGTATGATCGACTTCTTCCCCATCTTTAAGAAGGACCACCCCCAAGGCCGGCCCCATATTGGACAGGTCGTTTACATACCGGACCGCCATCAACGAAAAGGGGCTATCGGACAGAGGAACCTTCTGGTCCATCTTGAGCCATAACTCCGATTCCTGGTCCCCTTTTTTTAAAGACAGCCTTATGGACGAGGGAAACTGATCCCAGGACGATTGGTAAAAAGTGATGCCCTTATAAGTAAAAGGGTCATTGACCCTGATCACCGTCTTCTCTTTTTCTTGGCCCTGTTCCCAGACACTCAGATCGGACCGATATTCTTTGGGCATCCCGTTGGGGTAAAAGGCCATATTAAATTTATCCAACTTGACGGAGAAATCCAGTCTTTTTACGGATTGAGGGCCTTTGATGGAAATCTGGTCTCGGCTCTCCCCTTCCCTAAGCTCCAAGAATCCCTTGAAGCCGTAAAGGGATCCTATTACGGTCCCTAAAAAAATAATTAACAGGCTGAGATGTACCAAATAAACCCCCAGCCGGCTGAATCGACCCCTTTCCAGATAAAAGGCCGTTCCCTGGGATGAGGGAAGGGAAACCGGACTGCCGAAATGCCTGCCTAACAGGGATCGGGTCCAGGCCAGGGAATCAATGGGGTGTTCTTTAAAGGAAAATTTTTGATTAAAAGGAAGGGAGGTGAACAAGGTATCGGAAACAACCCGAGGAGGGGCCTTGATCACTCTCCAGGTAGTAGAAAAACGTTTAAGGGAACAAACAATTAGATTAAGGGTTAAGAGAAACAAGAGCCACAGGAACCACCAGGAATGGTACATATCATAAAGTTGAAAAAATTGGATCAGTTTGCCGGCCAGAGGACTGGTGCCCTCTGTAACCATCTCCAGAGGTTGACCCTGAGGCAGAACAGTCCCCAGGATAGAGGTGACGGCCAAGGTGATCAGGAGAACCAGGGCCAGCTTAACCGAAGCAAAAAAATCAATTATTTTAGATAAAATTCCTTTGGGAGCTTTCTCCGGGGGCATCCTTATTATTTCCAGTCAGTCAACTCGAATTTTTTCTTAAAATAATACCTTGATTAAAAAAGTCAATAAATCTATCATAAATTTCCGGTATCGACAAGAACATTTACTCTGGGAGGAATGAGGTCATGTTGGACCTAAAACTGATTCGGGAACGGTTGGCCTGGGTCAAGGATCGGCTGTCCCTGCGCGGCCAGGATTTGCCCTGGGAAACCTTTGAGTCTTTAGATAAGGAACGCCGGGAGATCCTCCAAGAGACAGAGTCCTTAAAGCACCGTCGCAATGTGGTTTCCGAGCAGATCGGCAGGAAGAAACAGGAAAAACAAGAGGCCCGGGAAGCCATTGAGGAAATGCGTCAAGTTTCAAAAAGGATCAAGGAATTTGATGATGCCTTAACCCTGATTGAAGAGAAATTCTCGGCCATACTGCTTACCTTGCCCAATATTCCTCATGAATCGGTTCCCGTCGGTTATTCCAGCGATGACAACCCGGTCGTTCGCACCTGGGGCGACAAACCGATTTTTTCTTTCTCCCCCCGGCCCCACTGGGAGATCGGAGAAGCCTTGGATATCCTCGACTTCGAAAGGGCCACCCGGATGACCGGGGCCCGTTTTGTAGTTTATAAAGGGCCGGGGGCCAGACTGGAACGGGCCCTGATCAATTTTATGCTCGACCTGCACACCAAAACCCATGGATACACCGAAATCCTCCCCCCTTTCATGGTCAACAGCCAAAGCATGACCGGCACCGGTCAATTGCCCAAATTTAGGGATGAGCTGTTTAAATTGGAAGGATGGGATTATTATTTGATCCCCACGGCCGAAGTGCCGGTGACCAACCTCTTTCAGCAGGAAACCCTTTCCGCCCAGGAACTGCCCAAATATTTTGTGGCCTGTACCCCTTGCTTTCGATCCGAAGCCGGTTCTTACGGCAAAGATACCCGTGGCCTTATACGCCAGCATCAGTTCAACAAAGTGGAGTTGGTGAAATTCAGTCTCCCTGAAGATTCTTACGCCGAGCTGGAAGCTTTGCTGGGAAACGCCGAAGAGGTCCTTAAACGGTTGCAGTTGCCCTATCAGGTGGTCAGCCTTTGTACCGGCGATCTGGGGTTTTCTTCGGCCAAGACCTATGATATCGAAGTATGGCTCCCCGGACAAAATCTATACCGGGAAATATCTTCCTGCAGCAATTTTGAAGATTTTCAGGCTCGCCGGGCCAATATCC
Organism: uncultured delta proteobacterium; assembly: GCA_963821645.1. Lineage (GTDB taxonomy): Bacteria > Desulfobacterota > RBG-13-43-22 > RBG-13-43-22 > RBG-13-43-22 > RBG-13-43-22. The sequence goes on from CAWGEQ010000039.1 coordinate 50,577, forward strand.
GTTTTCGTCGGGAAGGCAGGTCCAAGACCGAGCTGGTCCACACCTTGAATGGCTCCGGCTTGGCTGTGGGCCGAACCCTGGTAGCCCTCTTAGAAAACTACCAGCAAGCCGACGGCAGCATCCTGATCCCGCCGGCCTTGCAGCCTTACATGGACGGCATCGAGCGGATAACCAAAAGGTGCAAGGTATAAGGTATAAGGTTCAAGATACAAGAAAAAATTTAAAAACCTTACGACCTTGGCATCAACCCGTGAACCTTATACCTTGGACCGTGGACCTTTTTCTTCTTATTCCTCAAGATAGGTGGCACAGGACGTATCGGATTCCCAAACCGAGACCTTGCTCACCTTGGCCCTTTCATCGTTTAGAAGACGGCTCAATTGCCGAAAGAGATAGCGGGCGATATGTTCCGAGGAAGGGTTTTCTTCTTGAAAAGGAGTGAGTTCGTTTAAATAATGATGGTCCAGCCCATTTAAAATTTCCTGGGTCGTTGTTTTAATTTCTCCAAAATCCCGTACCAGTCCTGCGGAATCCAGTTGATCGGCCAGGACAAAAACCTCCACCTTCCAGTTGTGCCCGTGGAGTTGTTCGCATTTCCCCTGAAAATTCCTCAACCGATGGGCAGCGGCAAATTGGGTGATGATCTTTAATTCGAACATTTCTAATTTTCCCCTAATGAAAGACGGATATCAACCCGGAGGGTTTCAGGCAGTATAAAATTTCTCCCCTCATTTGTAGTGCCCGGTTTTTAAACCGGCCCCTGCAGGGATCGAGTTTTACGAATCCATCAACTTGAAGTCTTTAACATTTTTAAACGGTTCTGGTACTTCTGGATTAATCCCTGTAAGTCCGACTGCAGACCGGCCAGACCCTGGTGTCTTTTCCCCAAGATGCGCTCCAATTCCGTCAGCCCATATTGGACCACCTCGATCTCTTTTTTCCGAAGCTCTTCCTGAACCCGTTGATTGATTTGTTTAATGAGTTCCAGATCCATGATCGTCCGAAGTTCCCTTCTCCATAAAATGAATTGGGCTTTAAAATAACTATGAAAGAATCTCTTCACAATGTCAAGGAATGGATTCGGTTGACTCAATACAGGGTTGACAGAATCGAAATGGCATGGTATTTTTCGACATTATGAAAACAAATAACCGGTTCACCCCAATTTTCACCCGCACCATGTGGTTATGTCTGTCGGGGATTTTCCTTATCCTTTTTTCCTTTCTCTGTCTGCCCTCCTGGGCCGCAGAGACAAAACGACTGGCCATTCTTCCCTTAAGCCTGAATGCTCCCGAAAAGATGGCCTATTTACGCGAAGGAGTTGAGGATATGCTTTCCTCACGATTGGCCTGGGAGGGAAAGGTCTTGGTCTTGAACCGTTCCCAGGTGCAGCAGGGTACGGAAAAAATTTCCGGCCCCTTCGACGAATCCCTTGCCCTGCGGATAGGAAAACAATTGGGAGTGCAGGTCGTTCTTTGGGGAAGCATCAATGTCATCGGCACCAATGTTAGTTTGGATTTTAGCGTCTTAGATTTTTCCGAAAATCAACCCGTGAAAAAATTTTATAGCCAGGCCAAGGGAATGGATGAAGTCATCCTTCGGGTCACCGAAATTTCAGATGAGATCAATGAAAAAGTCTTTGGCCGCCCGAAAACGGCCTTGGCTTCCCCGGCTGCAGGAGAAACCTCACAACCTAAAAATCCGGAGGCTTCGCCAGGACAGTCTGTTCCCGGAAAGGCCCCGGCCCCGCTATCGCTCAAAAACTTTATCATTAATCCCCTTTCACCCCAGATCATTATGAATGCCGGAGGGTTTGACGTGACCGGGGTCTGGCGCAGTACGGTCCTTCCTTTTGCCATTGTCGATATGGCCTTTGGGGATTTGGACGGCGACGGCAAGATAGAAACGGTCCTGATCAGCAAAAATAAAATCACTATCTGCCGTTTTGTCCAGGACCGCTTTGAGATCATCAAAGAAATTCCAGGAGATCGCTGGGACAATTATGTCGCCGTTGATGTGGGAGATATCAACGGAACCGGCCGACCCCAAATTTTCGTGACCAATTACCGCAGAGATGGTTTGAGGTCCAAGGCCCTCTCCTGGGAACAGGGAGAGTACAAGACGATCGCCAAGGATATCCCCTATCACCTTCGAATCCATCATATCCCCAGGAGGGGGGCTGTGCTTTTAGGCCAGAAACAGATTATCAATAATCCCTTTGGCTCGGGGATACATATTTTGTCCTGGAAAGACGGAAAGTATGTTCCCGTTGAAACATTAAAGCTCCCGGATGACTTTACCGTATTTAATTTTATTTTCTTGGATTTAAATACCGATGGCTCTCAGCAGTACCTGTATTTGAACTCCTATAACCGACTCATGGTCCTGACCGAAAAAGGCAAGGTCGAATATTCCAGCAGCGAATCCTACGGGGGATCCACCAACCTGATATTGACGGGGGAAGGTGATTCTGACTCCTATTCGTCACCAAACAGGACCAACGAGAAAAACACTTTCTATATCCCGGCTCGCATGGTGGTCACTTCAGTCTTGAATCGGGGGAAAAAGGAGATCATCATCAACAAAAACAAGGGCTCCTTTGCCAACTTCCTGGAACGCTACAAGTCCTATACCAGCGGAGAAATATTTTCTCTTTCCTGGGACGGGGCGGTCATGAAGGAAAACTGGCGTACCCAGATCATAAACGACTACGTAGCCAATTACGGCGTGGCTGATTTTAAGAATAACGGACAACAGCAGTTGGTGGTTGGGGTGGTTCAATCGACCGGACTCCCCTTGGTCTCCAATGCCCGCAGTGTCTTGTATTGTTATGACCTGGGTACGATTACCGGGCAAAAATAGGTTCTTTACGGCGGTGTAGCTCAGGTGGTCAGAGCATGCGGCTCATATCCGCAGTGTCCGGGGTTCAACTCCCTGCACCGCCACCATTTAACAGTCCGACACAATCCCAAGAAGTACAAAACCCGTTAGAAATAACGGGTTTTGTATTGCCTGAGATGATTGCCGACAGATTCCTTCACCAGGTTCCCCAGTACCCAATCCATCCAATTAAAAAAAAGCCCCCGAAAATAAGGGGGCTTTTTTGCTTACCATAAAAAGGTTGACGATTTAGTACATACCCCCCATACCTCCCATACCGCCACCTGGCGGCATTGACGGCATAGCAGACTCATTTTTGCTTGGTTTCTCGGCTACCATAGCCTCGGTGGTCAACAAGAGGGAGGCCACTGAAGCCGCGTTTTGTAAGGCAAAACGGGTGACCTTGGTCGGATCCATGACCCCGGCCTTCATCAGGTCTTCATAAATCCCGGTATCGGCATTAAAGCCGAAGGCCCCTTTTCCTGCTTTAACCTTTTCTACGACCACGGAACCTTCAAATCCGGCGTTATTGGCAATCTGGCGGACAGGCTCTTCCAAAGCTCTTCGGATGATATTTACCCCAAGGCCTTCCTCACCCTCTGTCTTTAGGGCGTCTAAAGCCGGTAGACAGCGTAAGAGGGCAATGCCGCCACCCGGTACGATGCCTTCTTCAACGGCGGCGCGGGTCGCATTCAAGGCGTCCTCGACACGGGCCTTTTTCTCTTTCATTTCGGTTTCGGTAGCAGCCCCGACATTAATAACGGCCACGCCGCCGATCAATTTGGCTAAGCGCTCCTGGAGTTTCTCCCGGTCGTAATCCGAGGTGGTTTCATCAATCTGGGCTCGAATCTGTTTGACCCGGCCTTCCAGGGCTGATTTCTCACCACCGCCATCAACGATGGTCGTATTGTCTTTGTCGATGGTGATCCGCTTGGCTGTTCCCATATCTTTCAGGGAAACGTTTTCCAATTTGATTCCTAAATCTTCGGAGATCATCTGTCCACCGGTTAAAATGGCGACATCTTCCAGCATGGCCTTGCGCCGGTCCCCAAAACCCGGGGCCTTGACGGCCGCACAGGAAAAGGTCCCTCTGAGCTTGTTGACTACCAAGGTGGCCAAGGCTTCTCCATCAACTTCTTCGGCAATAATTAACAAGGGCCGACCGCTCTTGGCGACCTGTTCCAACACGGGAAGCAGATCTTTCATGCTGCTGATCTTTTTTTCATTAATCAGGATATAAGGATCATTTAAAATCGCGGTCATCTTCTCCGGGTCGGTCACGAAATAAGGAGAAATATATCCCCGGTCAAATTGCATCCCTTCCACCACTTCAAGGGTCGTCTCCATGCTCTTGGCTTCTTCAACGGTGATAACCCCTTCTTTACCAACCTTCTCCATGGCTTCGGCAATGATATTGCCGATGGTGGAATCATTGTTGGCCGATATGGTCCCCACCTGAGCGATCTCTTTGTGGTCCTTGGTGGGTTTGCTGATACTTTTCAGTTCCTTGACTACGGCCTCAACGCCTTTTTCGATGCCTCTTTTAATGGCCATGGGATTGCTTCCGGCGGCAACCAGCTTAGACCCCTCGCGGTAAATGGCCTGAGCCAATAAAGTGGCCGTAGTAGTCCCATCTCCAGCCACATCGCTGGTCTTGGAAGCCACTTCTTTGACCATCTGGGCTCCCATATTTTCGAACTTGTCTTCCAGTTCGATCTCTTTGGCCACGGTAACACCATCTTTGGTGATGGCCGGAGAACCATAGGATTTATCCAATATCACGTTTCGGCCTTTAGGTCCCAAGGTCACCTTAACGGCATTGGCCAAGGTATCCACCCCTATCCTCATTGCCTCGCGGGCCTTTGAATCGTACTTAATCTCTTTCGCTGACATATTTTACTTCCTCCTTTATTCTATTACGCCTAAGATATCATCTTCTCGCATCATTAGATACTCTTCGCCTTCGATTTTGATCTCGGTCCCGGAATACTTTCCAAAGAGGATCTTGTTGCCCACCTTGACGTCCAGGGCAAGCTTGGTCCCGTTCTCCAAAATCTTCCCGGTTCCAACGGCAATGACTTTGCCTTCCTGGGGTTTTTCCTTGGCGGTATCCGGGATAATAATCCCTCCTTTGGTCTTTTCTTCTTCCTCAAGTCTCTGTACAATGACTCGATCATGTAATGGCCTAATTTTCATAGGTTTACGCTCCTTCTTTAAAGAAATTATTGGATTTTTAGCACTCAATGTAGTTGAGTGCTACTTTTTAATATAAGCTTAAAATTTTAAAATTCAAGTAAAAAATTCAAACATTTGAAATATCCCCCTTTAGAATCCAATTAAGCCATCTCATGGTATCCTCCCCCCTCCCTTTTGAGGGTTTCACCTGTTTCGGGTACACGGGATATAAGAATGCCCGGTTTGGCCTATGGTGTATTATCGAAAGGCCGAGCAAGAGGCATGGATCGACCGAGATGGAAAGGCTCGGTTCTTCACCACGTCCGGTTCCTCCACACAAAGGTACAAGCTGGTGGTGAGGGATCACGAGTGGCACCTTTCGAGGAATGGGGTCACTACAGGTAATGCAGACGGTGGCAGATTGGGTGTTTCCCTTCAAGTCCCGCGTCAACGATACCCTCGAATTGCTGTTTGAGCAGCGCGGAAAGGTCTTTCTGGTGTATAAAGCGGGGAGCAGAGAGGAAGAGATTAAACGCATCAATGGGGAGTGGTGTTACGACGTGACCGCCCACTGGCAGGATTTTGACACTGTGTGGGATGATCTCATGGAACCTGAGAAAAAGAATCCATCAGCAGCAGAAAAGTTAATACTCAAATTCATGAAGGGACGGAGGCCGTATTGGTGGCGGGTATTATACAACACTCCCTGACGACTCATTTCTCCAGCGAGGCAAAAGGGTCAGAACCGAACTATAGTGACCCCCCTTGGATCAAATTGGTGTTGCATTAATTGCTGCTCTTGGGCTAATATGATTCACTGTTGGAATGGTTCTTTTTCACGGCAGCCAATGTTTTTTGGGGTATTTTGGCGGGTATGACTAAAGCGGCTACTTGATAAACAGCCGTTATTTAATCTGTCATGCAATCAGTTCAATGGACTGCACCCCCATTAATCAAAAGACATTGACGGACGTTATCGCTGATCATAAAATATTTATAAACCGAGTTTAGACCATGAAATAGTAAGAACCATGACCCGTTTTCTTTATTATTTTTATATTTTCATTTGGGCGGCTGCCTGGATCAATAAGGAATAAACCTTTAAATCCAATTGACCAAAGGCAGTCGCCGCAGGTGCTGCCCATGGTTATCCTAAAAGCCCTGGGCTTTTGAACCAGGGCTTTTTTTTTGAATGATGGGAAAAAAATCACTTTATCTTTCACCCAGCCAGGTTGAAAAAAAATTTAAAGATGCCCGTCTGGGACTCAAAGAGACGCTGTCTTTGATAGAAATGACCTGGGAGGACCCCCCCCGGAGTTCGGTCCTTAAACCTTCCAGTCGATTATTTAATCCCCTGGATCGGTTGTCCCGTTCGACGGTCAGGGGGAGCCGGATCCAACGATTCAGGCCCAACGGTCCCACTCAACCTTTTCAAGTGTTTGAGGTCTATACCCAGGAAAAAGAGGTATTGGCCTATTTAAACTTGCTTTATTTGCGCAAACCCCTTCCCTGCTATTATTTGGTTTACGTGGAAGTAACTCCTTCATTACGAGGAAAAGGATTGGGAAACCGGATACTGGAGGCCTTTCGTGACCTGGTTGAAGAAAAGGGGGCGCTGGGCCTTTTGGATAATATCATCCCCCCCGAAGACCCTACCTTTGATATTTATACCAAACTGGGCTGGACCTCCCTTGATAACCTGATCGGGTCCGACGAAGGCTTGAATCAAGGCCATTATATGATCTACCACCCCACAAGTTTAAAAACGAAGTCTTTTAAACTCAAGCTTTCCCAGTTGATTTTCAATCTCGAGAAAAAAAGGCCCGTGATTGAGATGCAGGACAACGAATTAATGGTTCAACGAACCATCCGGGAGTTCAATGACCTCCATTCGGCCTTGAAAAGGCTCTTTAAAAAAGAGCTTGAATCCGGAAACAGTTCCCCCCTGATGCGTTTTATGTTCACCAAATTTACCACCCGATTGTTGGGTTTTCAAAGACGTATCCAGGAATTATTGGGTTATACCGGCGGTGAGTCCTTAAAACAAATCGCGCTCTCTTCCCATATCTGTTCTCTGCCCATTCAGCCCTTCAACTTTGTTCCGGAAGGAAACGATTTTAAACTATTCGGAGATCCTTCTTTATGGACGTCTTTACCCCATGCCATAAAGGCCAATCCTACTCTGGCCATTGAAAGATTGCCCTTATATCAAAGACCCTATCTGAAACAATGGATGGAGGAAAAAGGATGTTCCGAGCCTCTCAGGCTGACCATTGCCGACCTTTTGGATCTTGGTTTCGATCCCACCCGCTTGAGGGAACTGGCCCTCCCGGATCGCGTTTTTATGTTTGAGCGGATCTCCCCCGTCCTCCTCGATGAAATTGAGGAAAGAAAAGACTTAGTCCATAAAATAGATCGGAAAACTCGAGAAATCAGGATTCAGCAGGCTCAAGTCAAAATCAATCCACCCCTTCTCTGGATTCACGACCGGGGAAACGGTTATATTTTACGAAGAAAGATAGAGGGGATCCACTGGGAGGAAGCGGTTTATCAACTCAAACAAAATCCGGACCTCCGGTTTCTCAATCAGCACCTGTTATTGGATCAAAAACTGACTAAAATCATAGGAGAGACAATGAACTGGATTAAGGCCCACATCCGGGTCTCCGATCCGTCGATCATTCAAGACTTGGCCTATTTTGTCCCCTGGAACCTGGAGAAGAACCGTCCGCTGTTCTCCATTGACAACGCCAATGTCCCCTATTTAGAAAAGATTTGGGTGGCCTGATTCCGCTTTTTTCTTGACAAGCCGGATTGACCATGAATACCTTAAAAAGGTCAAAGGTCAAAGGTCAAAGGTCAAAGGTCAAAGGTCAACAGGTCAAAGCCGCTCCAAGGTTTCCCAAATGATAAACTGGTCTAAAAAAACCCTCGGGGTTCTCTTGTTTTTTTTAGGGACAGGGCTGGCCGTTTCCGCCCCTCTGGCCCCTTCTTTAAAAATTCCTTCCCCGGACTATGACTTTGGGGAGGTCGAAGAAGGGAGTATCCTGTCCCACGACTACCTGATAAAAAATACCGGTCCTGGAATCCTGGAAATAGTTAATGTTCGACCCGGCTGAGGCTGTTCCGTGGCCCATTTTGACCGGGCCGTCTCCCCAGGAGGGGAAGGGAAAATTTCCTTAACGGTAAATTTAAAAAGGTATCATGGACAGGTCTGGAAATCAGCCACGATTGTCAGCAACGACCCGGAAAAGCCAAATGTAACGTTGAGCTTTCATGGAAAGATCCGCCCTTTTATTGAATTACTCCCCACATCTTCCATCGAATTCAGGAGTAAGGGGCCGGGGCAAGAAGAAAAAACCATCGATATCCTGGCCACCTCACACCCCTTTCATATCCAAAAGATAGAAAACGGACTTACCGAGAAAATCAGATATCGTTTAGAGACCGTTAAAGATGGTCAGCACTATCGGCTCAAAATTACCAGGATTCAAAAATCAGGAAAATTTTTTGGATTCATTAAGTGTTTCACCGATCACCCCCAAAAACCGGAAATTCAAATCCCGATTATAAACAATCTCGACGGGTGACCTGAAACCATGCATCTTGTCGCCCTTACCCATCTCTTTTCCCCGGCCAGGGGAGGGACGGAAAACGCCCTCCTCGATTTGGCCAAAGGACTGGTTAAAAAGGGACATCGGGTAACCGTGGTCACATCCAATCAAATCCGCCTGGAAGATTTTAGAAAGCCTCGACCCAATCCTTCCCTGCCGGGGGAAGAATTCAAAGAGGGCATTCATATTATCCGTTTACCCCTTTCTCCAAGCCAACGGTTCATCTTAGCCAAAATAGGGGCCCTGGCCCTGCGCAGTGGTCTTATGGGTGGAGAAACCTTCTGGTTCATGACCCATGTCCCCCACCTTCCCCAGATGATCAAGAAGGCCCGGGAACTCAACCCGGACCTTGTCTATGCCGTCCCCTTCCCGACCGCATCCATTTATTATGCTTCGGCGGCCGCTAAAAAAATAGGCCGCCCGTGGGTCATTCAACCCCATCTTCATTTTAATGACTTAAATGCCTCCCTGGTAAAAATCATCCGCTGGATCTTCCCCAAGGCTTCAGCCATATTGACCAATACCCCGGCTGAAAAAAATTATTTAATCCAACAAGGTCTTCAGGGCGACAAGATTCATGCCTTGGGACAAGGGCTTGACCTTACCCTTCTGGAAGGGGGGGACGGCTGCCGTTTCCGTTCAACCCTTGGTCTCACCGACGAACCCCTGATCCTTTTTCTGGGCCGCAAGGTGCAGGATAAGGGGATCGACATCCTCTTAGACACCATGCCCTTGATCTGGAAAGAGGAACCCCGCTCGGTCTTAATCTTGGCCGGTCGGACCAGCCCCTATTTTAAGACCTTATACAACGGCCATTCCCTTTCTAAAGATTCCCGTATCATTTCTTTGGATGATTTTCCGGATGAAAAAAAATTGGACCTCCTGGCGGCTTGTGACCTGCTCATCCTTCCTTCCCGGGTCGAAAGTTTTGGGGTGGTTTTTTTGGAGGCCTGGGCCAAGGGAAAACCGGTCATCGGGGCCCCCATACCGGCTGTCGCCGACCTGATCGATCAGGGGGAAGATGGGTTTTTAGTCACCTACGGCGATCGACTCGGCCTGGCCGCCGCAGCGACCAGACTGATAAAAGATCCTGCCCTCCGAAGGACTATGGGAGAAAGAGGGAAGCTCAAGGTGCAGGAGCGATTTGAAATCGGCCGAATTACCGATCGCATGGAGGCTTTATTTTTGAGCCTCATAAAGTCATGACTGAAGTCGCCCTTACAGTATCGGTGGTCATTTGTACCTTAAACCGCGAAGAGTCCCTGATCCATGTCCTCAAACTCTTGAAAGATCAGACCAGGCCACCATTGGAGATCCTGGTTATGGATCAAAGCCGGGAGCATAAGCCGGAGACCTGGGATTACCTGAAGGAAAACCAAGACCGGATCCGCCTCTTGCCCTTGCCTTTCCCGTCCACTACCGGGGCCCGCAACATGGCCCGGAAAGACGTACGGGGGGACATCGTCCTCTTCCTGGATGATGATGTCCTGTTTCATCCCACCTTGATTGAAACCCATCTGGAAAACTATCGGGATGAACCTCTGGGGGCCGTCAGCGGCAAGGTCCTTTACGACGGCTGTACGGAAAATGACTGGCCCTGGGCGGCTCGAATTACCCCGAGCGGGAAATACCTCCGGAATTTTACCACCGATCAAAGATGCCTGGTTCCGACCTTGTACGGCTGTAATATGTCCATCCGGAATAAGGTCCTTCAGGAGGTCGGGGAATTCGACCTGAATTACTGGGGTAACTTTTTATGGGAGGAGGTGGATTATGCCCTTCAGATCCGAAAGCATGGGTATCAGATCCTCTATGAGCCAAGGGCGGCGGTATTTCATGTCATGGAAAAGCAGGGAGGGAGCAGAACCCCCCCTCCTCGAAGGTATCTGGAAAGTACGGTTTTCAACGACTGGTATTTTTTCTTTAAATATATCCCCAAAAAATTTTGGCCCTTTTTGTTATACCGGCAGAAAAGGACCTGGTTTGAATACCTCAAGGTAAACCGGGGGAATATCCTTCCCCTGCTTAAACAAATAAGCCTGGCCCATAAAAAAATATTCCCCTGACGAGGAATAAATATTTAAAAAAATCTTGACTTGCGTAGATAAGGCTATTAAAGTCCTTTGTCATTAAATCCGTCATTGACCCAGGTTGGCGTGGATGACGGTCGAAGTTGGTGAACAACTCGACGGGCTCAGGCATCGGAGAAACTCTCCTCGGTGCTTTTTTTTTGGCAAGTCGGCCCCCAACTTGAGAAATACTTCAAGAGGAGGGATATGACTATGCCTGAAGGACGCGTAAAGTGGTTCAACGAAAACAAGGGTTATGGCTTTATTGAAGTTGATGATCAGGATAAGGATGTTTTTATCCACCATTCAGCGATCAGTATGCAGGGTTTCAGGACCTTGCAAGAAGGCCAGCGGGTAAGCTTTGATATCGAGCAGGGTAAAAAAGGCCCGGCTGCGGTCAATGTAAAGGCCCTGTAACCTTTCGTTAATCATCAAAAAGCAAAGGGGGATGAAGGTCTATTCGTCCCCTTTTTTATGACCACCGAAGACCACCGCTTCTTTTTTTCTCCTTGACCCCTCTTTAGGCCTATCTTATATTCTCCCTGTAAAATATTGAGTACAATTTTTCCTAACGATCCATCCAAAAACGGAGGACCCTATGGCCAAGTCTTCCCTGATCACCGATGAGGCCCGGGCACTCATCGGGAAAGAGTCCGAACCGGTCACCGGAGAAGTGTACGCCAAAGACATCCGCCGATTTTGTTACGCCGTTGGGGACCTGAACCCCCTTTACCTGGATGAGGAGTTTGCCAACCAGACCAGCTTTGGCGGAATCGTCGCACCCCCCATGTTTTTTGACATCCCGACACTTCCGGAATATCCCCAGGACCGGTTGAAAGAGGACGGCCTGCCCCAAACCGGATTAGGGCCGCCGCTCAAGGTGACCCGGGCCATGGCCGGCGGAAACGAGATCGGGTTCTTCAAACCCATACGAGTCGGCGACCGGATCACCCGAGTGAGCAAGATCGCCGAGATCTACGAAAAGGAAGGACGCTCCGGAACTCTGGTATTCACGGTTTACGAACACCGATATTCAAACCAGGATGGCGATCTGGTGGCCGTGGAGCGGATGACCGGGATTTCCTGGTGAGGAGGGCGGAGTGAATCGTCGGCAGCGATACTTCGAGGACGTGCAGGTCGGGGAAGAGATGCCTGACATGGCCAGGGTCCCCACGCGGGCCCAGCTTTTCATGTACAGCGCCGTCAGTTGGAACGTACACCGGATCCATTATGATCAGGATTACGCCAAGAGCGAAGGACATCCGGCTGTCCTCGTCCACGGTCCGCTTCAGGGTGCCTTTTTGGGTCAATATCTGACCGACTGGGCAGGGCCGGAAGGAAGACTCAGAAAAATCGGTTGGATCAACAGGGGCCGGGCCTTCGCCGAAGAACCCTATATCATCAAAGGCCGGGTGAAGGCCAAGCGGAACGCCGCCGGGGAGGACCTCGTCGACTGTGAGATTTGGAGCGAGAACCACGGGGGCGAGCGGCTAATCGTCGGCGAAGCCACCGTCTCCCTTCCTTCCCGCCGGTGAGGGTCCAAGCGGGTTAATATTAGGTTGTCTTGACACGCTAACCGCTTTTCCCTATACTTTTTCAAAATATTCCTTACCATGGAAATAAGGTTCAAACCCTGGAGAGTTTAACCATGGATGATGGAAGGGTTGGGCATTCCCTCGGGGTGCGGGAGTGATGGTAGAAGGGTGCTATCAAGGGCGATGGGAATAGACAACCAATCGGTTCTGCCCCGCACCTCCGTGGGGGAGACGGTTTCGGAAATTTTTTACGCCTTTGTCAACCATGGAGATGATTTTTCTGACGGTTAAACAAAATCTGGAGAATGTACAGGAAGAAACTATGAGAAAAAAGTCAAAATTCATTTTGCGGGTCTGTCTGTGGATGGCCTTGCTTTTGGTGCTTTCCGTCATCGAGACGGCTGCGGCGGTCGATAGTGTCCGGGCCACCCTTAATAACGGCCTTAAAGCCGTGGTGGTTCGGAATCAACTGGCCCCGGTGGTGACGACCATGGTCAATTATTTAGCCGGCTCCAATGAAGCCCCGGAGGGCTTTCCCGGAATGGCCCATGCCCAGGAACACATGATGTTCCGGGGCAGCCCGGGCCTTTCGGCCGCACAACTTTCCAATCTCATCGCGGCCATGGGCGGTAATTTTAATGCCAACACCCAGCAGACGGTCACCCAATACTATTTCACCGTACCGGCTGAAGACCTGGCCTTGGCCCTTAAAATCGAGGCCGTCCGGATGCAGAATGTGCTGAACGAACAGAAATTGTGGGAACAGGAACGGGGGGCCATCGAACAGGAGGTCGCCCAGGATTATTCAAACCCCATGTATATCTTCTACAGCACCCTCCTTTCCAAAATGTTTGCCGGGACCCCCTATGCCCATGATGCCCTGGGGACCCGGCCCTCGTTTCAGAAAACCACCGGCGCCATGCTTAAAGAATATTACGACCGATGGTACGGCCCGAATAACGCCATCCTGATTGTTGTGGGTGATGTGGACCCGGAGGCGACCCTCGGCCTTGTCAAAGAAATATTCGAGGCTATTCCCTCGCGGCCCGTGCCTCCCCGGCCTGAAATCCATCTCCAGCCACTCAAACCGGAGATGATCCGATTGAATACCGATTTGCCCTACGGTCTTTCCGTGGTGGCCTATCGTTTCCCGGGATACGGCAATCCGGATTTCGCCGCCGGGCAGGTCCTGGGAGATATCCTGGACAGCCAACGGAGCGACCTCTTTGAACTGGTGACTAAGGGAAAGGCCTTGATGTCCGGGTTCAACACGACCGCCCTTCCCCAGGCGGGAATGGGCTATACCCTGGCCGCCTTCCCCAAGGGGAAAGACGGCCAGGGCATGATCAAGACCTTGAAGGAGATTATCGCCCGATATGGCGAAAAGGGCTTTTCGGAAGACCTGGTGGAGGCCTCAAAACGCCGCCAGGTGGCCAATGCCGAATTTCAGAAAAATTCGGTTGAAGGCCTGGCGTCTGCCTGGTCCCAGGCACTGGCCATAGAAGGCCATCATTCTCCGGATGACGACATTGAGGCCATTAAGCGGGTCTCGGTGGAGGATGTCAATCGGGTGGCCAGGACCTACCTGATTAATGATACCGCGGTCACGGCCGTTTTGACACCCCAACCCCAGGGGAAAGTCGTTTCATCCAAGCCTTTTCACGGCCGGGAGTCTTTTGCCCCCAAAGAAACCAAATCGGTCAGCCTGCCGGATTGGGCGGAAAAGGTTTTGAAACCCCCATCCCTGCCGGTCTTCAAGGTGAATCCCCAGGTAACTATCCTGCCCAATGGTTTGCGTTTGATCATCCAGCCCGAGAAGATCAGCCGAACCGTCAGCCTCTTCGGACGGGTTAAAAACAAACCGGATCTACAGACCCCTAAAGGCCAGGAAGGGGTGTCCGATATCCTTGAGGACCTCTTTACCTACGGGACGGTCACCCTGGACCGGCTGGCTTTCAGAAAAGCGGCCGACGACATCGCCGCTGATCTTCAGGCCGGCAGCACCTTCTCCCTCCAGGTCTTGAGAGATCAATTTGACAAAGGGGTGCAGCTATTGGCCGATAATCTGCTTCATCCGGCCTTGCCGGAATCGGCCTTCAAGGTCGTCAAGCAAGAAAATATCGAACTGACAGCGGGGAAATTAAAAAGCCCCGGATATTTAGTGCGGCGGTCCCTTCTCCGCTCCCTTTACCCCGAGAAAGATCCGACCCTTCGTCAAGCCACACCCAAGACACTGGCTTCTGTCTCATTGGCCGATGTTAAAGAGTATTACCAAAAGACCTTTCGGCCCGACCTGACCACCATCGTTATACTGGGAGACGTAACCCCCGAACAGGCCACGGAGGTCGTCAAAAAATATTTCCAGGAGTGGAAAGCCGTCGGCCCGAAGCCGCGGACCGATCTTCCTCCCGTCCCTCCTAATAAGGCCTCCCGTACGGCGGTTCCCGATGCCAGCCGGGTACAGGATGAGGTGACCCTGGCCCAGACCCTTGGGCTGACCCGCTCCCATCCGGACTATTATGCCCTGCAGGTGGGGAACAACGTCTTGTCCGGGGCCTTTTATGCCACCCGCTTATACCGGGATCTTCGCGAAAAGGCCGGGTTGGTATACACCGTGGAATCTCACCTGGAAGCCGGCAAGACCCGGGCCATTTTTCAGATCAGCTATGCCTGCGATCCCCCGAACGTCCCCAAGGCCAGAACCATGATCGTCGAGAATCTAAAAAAAATGCAGACCACGCCGGTGACCCCGGAAGAACTCCGGCAGGCCAAAACCTTGCTGCTTCGGAGAATCATTCTTTCCGAATCCAGGGTCAGCGGAATCGGTGAACGACTTCTGGAGTTAGCCCTCAAAGATTTACCTTTAGATGAGCCCTTGAGGGCAGCCAGGCGTTATCTGACCGCTACGGCCGACGAAGTGCAAGCCGCCTTCACCAAGTGGATAAGACCCCTGGACCTGGTCCAGGTGAGCGTCGGCCCAAAACCCAAGTAATCCGCATCCGGAAATTCAAGATTTCCGGATGCGGCGTTCAGCGTATGGCGTCGCGTTTAACCAAATCGATTTTTACAGGAGTTTTGCCGAAAGCTGAAAGCTGATCACTGATTGCTCCATGAAAGGAAACCCATGAACACCATCCCAGTCCTGGAAATTTTTTCAGACTATGTCTGACCCTGGTGCTATTTCATTACCGGGCGTATTGATCGATTACAAAAGACTTATGAAATTGATGTCCGCTGGACGGCCTTTCCCCTCCATCCCGAAACCCCCGAGGAAGGGCAAACCCTTGAACAACTTTTCTCCGGACGTCTGGACCTCGACCAGGTTATGGCCAGGCTGAAACAGGCGGCCCGAGATGCCGGACTGCCCTTCGGCGATCGAAAAATGACCTATAACAGCCGATTAGCCCAGGAACTGGCCAAATGGGCCGGTTCCAAGGAAAAAGAAGACCAATTTCACCAGGCGATTTTCCAGGCCTATTTTGTCAAAGGCATCAATATCGGGAAAATTGCCGAGCTGGCCAGACTGGCCGAATCCATCGGGCTCCCCGGAAAAGAAGCCGAAGAGGTTTTGCAGAAGAGGACTTTTAAAGAGGCTGTTGATAGCGATTGGCTCAGATCGCGTCAAATGGGCATCCAAGCCGTTCCCACCTTGGCCTTGGACCGTTGTGTCCTGGTTGGTGCCCAGCCCTACGAAAAGATGGCGGAGTTTTTGGAGGCGGCTAGTGTACGAAAGTCCTGAATCCATCCAACCGGCCCTGATCTACCCCTACACCTTGTTCGAAGAAGAAGCCTTGGCCTGGTCGATCCTTTTATGTAACCAGGCCGTATTGCTGCACCCTTTTCCTTTACCCTTGCCACCATCTTATCTCCCCTTAATGGACCAGGGATTGCTTCAGGTCCGCTCATTAGAGCGGACCCGGGAGGAAATCCGGATAAAGGAAAGAAACTTGAGGGCCGTCCAAACCTATATTGCCGGCCTTCCGGACCAAGGTTTTCTAAAAACCCTCAAAGGACTGACCTCCGGGGAGGCCCTGGAAACCCAGGAAGAAATAGTCGGTCTTTTGAAAGGAGAAACTTCCAAGAAGAATCCGGAATATCCTTCAGCCATTGACGGTCAGACCCTCCTCTGCCTTATTCACCAATGGCTGATGCAGGAATGGGAAATGGAGGCCTCTGTGGCTATGGCCGAGGAACAGGAAAAGACCCTGACTATGGGCTGGCAGGAAAATCCGGAAGAGACAGTGACCTGGTCCCCCCCGGTCCCGTCTGTTTTGAGAAAGAACGAAACCGAGCTCCCCTGTCCCTTGGCCTTGACCGCCTGGAAAGAATTAAGGGATCAATTAGCCCCTGAACCTTTAAATCTTTTCACTACTCAGTGGTGGGCCTGGACCGAGCATTACGGCCTGGATCCGGATGAAGAACCACCTGTTTCCATTCCCCTGCCGGACTTGGGTCCCTTAGACGCTTCAAATTTCCAAAAACAATTAGAGGCCCGGGGTCCTTCAAAAACAGGATCTACCGTCTCAAGGTTTCCGGAAGGGCCTTTAAGGTCCCTGCTGGTTTCCCCTCAAGAAGGCGCGATCGTCGATTTTCAAAAGGCCCTATCGGGCTTAGGGTTGCCGCCCAACGGTCGATATTGTCTGATTCTTCCCCCGATAAAACTTTCCCTAAAAGGGCCGGAGGCCTATCGAAGACAAAATGGGTGGGGACCATTGATCCTCCTTTCCCTTAGGCCCTTTGGGTTAAGAGGCTGAGGAAGTACGGTGCTTTTCCCTTGACAACTTTTTTTATTTTCCCTAAAAAGTCTTAGACACCCTTTTGGTTTAAAATTCAAACAGGAAAGAGAAGAATCATGTTTAAGGTCGAAGTAGACCCGGATAAGTGCGTCGGCGACGAAGAATGTGTCGAGGTCTGTCCGGTAGATGTTTTTGAGCTTCAAGACGGGAAAGCCGTTCCCGTTCAGGCCGATGAATGCCTGGGATGTGAAAGCTGTATCGAGGTCTGTGAATTTAAAGCGATAACGGTAACCGAGGTCTGAAACAAAAAGGCCTGCCGGAATGATTCTCAGCAGGCCTTTTGTTTTCAATCTGAAACTGCTTACTTCTTTACATGACATTGGGCGCAGAGAGTCGGCCCTGTCTTCTTGCCCTCGGTCTTCAATTTGGTGTGACAATCCTTGCAGTTTTTGTGAAAGGCATTTTGAAGGGTCGGCTTCTTGCCTTCTTCGACCGCCTTGTGGCATTCGCTGCACTTTTGAACTTTATCGCCTTCTTTCCAGATATTTTTACCATCTTTATAGTTATGGTGACATTGGGTACAGGCGATTTTGTGGTCCTTCACATGTTTCAGGTGGGAAAACTCTACGGGTGGCTTTGTCCGTTTGCCGTCCTTGAACAAAGCCTTGTCATTATCGATTTTAACGGTATCCGGGGGTTTAACGGCAGCGGCATAAACCCAGGCCACCAACCCTAAGGAAAAGACAAACGCCGTTATAAGAGACATGATCACCAGGCCTTTTTTCATCTTTTGATTCACCTCCCTCCCCTTTTTTTATCGAAAAACTTTTCTATTTTTTTATCTTAAGGTCGATCTTAATCGATCCCAAAATTTGAAGCTCCCTGCCCCAAAGGTGCAGTCCGTCACGTTGGACGGGAAATGCGCTCAACCTCCATGTTCAATAATCATCTCATATAATCAAACCCGGTACTTCTGTCAAGAAAAAGTTGACAGACCCTTTGGGTTCTGTTATAAAAAACAACAATAATATTCTATTATTTGGGGAGGTTTTCTTACGGAAACATTCACCACTCATAGTGTCTGGAGTATTTTACCCTGGCAAGTCCCCTGGGATTTAGGTCATGCCTTTTTTCTCGGCCTTACCTATCTGGTTCTATGCATTTTGGGGGTTACCTTAACCATTGCGGCCTTGAGGACTCGCCGGTCTCTGAAAAATCCTCCCCATTAAACCCTTGATGGCCTCTAATTTAAGGAGCTCCGATGTTCGGTCTGGGAAATCAAGAATTAATCATTATCCTGGTCATTGTCTTTTTCATCTTTGGGGCCAAAAAATTGCCTGAAATCGGCAAGGGTCTGGGAAAAAGTATTCGTGAGTTTAAAGACAGTATAAGCGGTATGAGCGACGGGGGAGAAAATACCACCCCCCACAAACCCAAAGAAGAAAAAAAAGATTCCCCGGGACCGACCCCCTAAAGCCGGCCGGCGGCCCTGGTCAAACTAAGCCTTTATTCCGATTCTTTTACCTTGCTCCACAATTCTTCCCACTCCCCTATGGACAAAGACGGCAAAGAAGATGAGATACCCTCATCCGGGGATCGGGCTTCGCTGATCATGGCGCGAAAGCGTCTTAAAAATTTTTGATTGGTTTTTCGCAGGGCGTTCTCGGCCGGAACGCCCAAAAATCTTCCCACATTGACCAGGGAGAACAACACGTCCCCCAACTCTTCTCCGGCCGCCTCCGGATCATTTTTCCCGATGGCCTCTTCTAATTCCCTAAATTCCTCCCGGACCTTTTCCAATACCCCGTTGATGTGGGGCCAATCAAACCCTAATCCGGCGGCCCTTTGAGAAATTCGATGGGCCTTGAGTAATGAGGGTACGTCAACCGGAATGGATTCAAAAGGATCCTGCCCCTTATTCTCCCCGGCCTTGATATCCTGCCAGCCCTGAACGACCTGTTCAGCATTTTCCCATTTTTTATCGCCGAAGATATGGGGATGACGACGAACCATCTTTTGATAAATGGCCTCGATGACCCGGCTCAAATCAAATTGACCCTCTTCCTCATAGATCCGACACAAGAAAACGACCTGAAACAAGAGATCCCCCAATTCCTCTTTGATCTCCGCAACGGCCTTCCGATCCAGGGCGTCGGCCAACTCGTAGGTTTCCTCCAAGAGATAGACCTTAAGACTCTCGGCATTTTGTTTCCGGTCCCAGGGGCAGCCGTTTTCAGCCCGCAGTCGGGCCACTAAGTCCTCCAGATCCCGTAAACGGGTCCGCCCCTCATTGGCTTTCTTCATCGCCCTTGATCTTTCCTGTTTTTTCAATAAATCGTTTCTTTCCCTTCCAATAATCCTGGATCTGTCTTTTTTTGTTCAAAAAATCACCCTGAATTTTATGAGGAATGAGTAAGGTTATTTTTCCGGTAAAGGTGAGAATGGGAGGGAAAAAACGAGAATCTTTAACCAGGGCAGAGCTTTTCGGGTGAAACACCGTGAGGATGGTGACTAAGAAAAAAATAATAACCGCTCCTTTAATCAGACCGAATATTCCTCCTAAAATCTGGTCCAGCCAACCCAGGAGGACTATCCGGATGGCCCCCCTGGCCATCATGGCCAGGAAATGGCATATTAATAAACTCACCAGAAATATAAGGATAAAACAAAAAATCTCCAATAGGATGTGATGATTGGAAAGGAAGCGGTCCGCCATTAAGGCCAGATCCTTATAATAATAGGAGGCCAAATAAAAGCTGAAAATGATTCCCAAAAGGCCGGCCGCTTCTTTAATAAGGCCTTTAAAAAAGCCCCGGATGGTCGTCAGGGCAATGATGATCAGGATTCCGATGTCCAGGAAATTCATAATCATTTGGTAACAGAGGACATCCGATTAGTCAAGGGAATAGGAAAAAAGTCCCCCTTTGTTGAAAATATGCTATAATATTTAAATTTTTTATAGAAAGGAACTGGATAAATCCATTGGATTTTGAAAATAAAGAGGCTGCCGTCTCGGATCGGATGACTTTTGAGAACAATCAATTGGCCCAAAACCTCTTCGGGGAGCATAATCAACACATCCGAATGGTGGAACAAAGACTGGGGCTGAAGATCTCCACCAAGGGCAATACCCTCCAAATCCGAGGGGATGAGCCGGATGTTTTTTTAGCCCAAAGATTATTTTCCGAATTATACGGGTTGTTAAAAAAAGGATACCCCCTTTATGACAATGATATCGATTTTGCCATCCGTTTTCTCAAGGAGAATCAGGAAGCCGGCCTCCAGGAAGTTTTTTTGGATGCCGTCTATGTGACCTCTCAAAAAAGGGTTATTACCCCCAAGACTCAAAACCAAAAAGAATACATTGAGGCCATTCGGAAATTCGATATTGTTTTTGGTATCGGGCCGGCCGGCACCGGCAAGACCTACCTGGCCATGTCTATGGCCATTTCCGCCCTGATGAAAAATGAGGTGATCCGTATCGTCCTGGCCCGTCCGGCGGTGGAAGCCGGAGAAAAATTGGGGTTTCTCCCCGGAGATCTTTATGAGAAAGTCAATCCCTATCTGCGCCCTTTATATGACGCCCTGCATGACATGATGAATTTTGAAAAGGCCACCAAGCTGGTCCAACGGGGGGTTATCGAAGTAGCCCCTTTGGCCTTCATGCGCGGGCGGACCCTGAACGACTCCTTCGTCATACTGGATGAGGCTCAAAATACCACTTCGGAACAGATGAAGATGTTTTTGACCCGTTTAGGTTTCAGCTCCAAGGCCGTCATCACCGGGGATATCACCCAGATCGACCTGCCGGAAGGCAAGACGTCGGGATTGGTCGAGGCCCAACGACTGCTCACCGGGGTCGAGGATATCGCCTTCATCCACTTCAACAAGAAAGATGTCATCCGCCATCCCCTGGTTCAGAAGATCATCAAGGCCTATGAAGAATTGGAGGAAAAAAGAAGGGCACTGAAAGAACGCGCCTGAAAAAGACCTCATGGAAAAATCCGAAAAAGATTCCAAGAAAAAAATCTCCCGGATTTCGCGGTTGGGGGAAACCAAAAAGCTTTCCCTGAAAGAAAACGTGCATAAGGCCTGGAAATTTCTTCTTTCACTTTTAAAAGAAAAGTTCTTTCTCCTCTTCCTCCTTTGCCTGTTCATCGCCTTGGTCAACGCCCCCAGCCTCTTTATCCCTTCAAAAACCTACCGGGTCGGCGAGGTGGCCGATTTCGACATAAAAGCCTCCCAGGACATTCTGGTTGAAGACAAGATCGCCACCGAACTGAGAAGGCAGGAAGCCGGTGCATCGGGGCTGTCCGTCTATGATTTTAATGAGAAGGCCGCATTCGATCTACAAAAAAAGATTCATCGGGGTTTTCAAGTCATGAGGGAGGATTTGAAAAAACAAACCCCCGGAAAGAATCAAAAAGAAGAGCGGCTCAAATTGGAAAAAATTTGGGAGATCGAACTGACTCCAATCGAATTCCAGGCCTTGACGAAAGACCGATTTTCAGAATCTTTCGAAAACGCCTTGATTCAAATGGTTCAATCGGTTCAAACCCTGGGGGTGGTCAACAGCAAACTGACCCTGATGAATGAACAGGGAAAAGGGATTATGGTTCGGAAATTACCCTCGCAACAGGAATTTCAAATCCACGCCGTTGAACGTTTCCCCGACCTGGACGAGGCCCGGGATCGCCTTGAAAAAAGGGCGGCCTTTATCCTGATCGGTAAACAAAGGGCCTGGCGGTCGGTAACCGTCAGCCTGGCCCAAAAAATGATCGTGCCCAATCTATCCTTTAATAGAACCGAAACCGAGGACCGGATAAGGAAGGCGGTTGCCGAGATTCGCCCTGTTTTCTTCCAGATCAAAAAAGGGGATATCCTGGTTCGGGAAGGGGAAAAGATTACCGAGACCCAATTGGCCAAGATCCAGATGGGGTCTCGAATCGAGAAGGGGGGCGAAGCCCTTTTGAACTCCCTGGGTTTGGCCTTGCTCTGGGGCTTGTTCGTCTATATGGTCCATCTGGCGGCCACCAAAGGAGGACTGATCCTCTCCGGGAATCTGCGGGACCTGACCTTTTTGACTTCTTTATTGGCCTTCTCCTTTTTAGGTATCCGAATCGCAGATTATTCGGCCCAGATCATGGTGGCCGGTTTTCCACGTCTCAATCCCCACAGCCTTTTATTAGCCATGCCGATTGCCGCGGCTCCGATGATGATCAGCCTGGTATTGGGCCCCTTGCCGGCCCTCTTATTCGGCCTGGTCCAGGCCTTTTTGGCGATCTTATTCTGGGAAGGGACTCCTGAATTGGCCCTTTATTTTGCCATTGCCGGACTCTGGTCTTCCCTGGCCCGCCGAATCTGCCATAACCGCTGGGACCTGATTCGGATGGGTCTTATCCTGGGTCTGATTAATATGGCCGGGGTTCTGGCCCTCCAGATGACCCAAGGAAGATTGGTCCATCTTGAGACCCTGGTTAATCTCTCTTTCGGTTTTTTTGGGGGGGTGGTGGCCGGAATTTTCGTGACCGGATTCAGTCCTCTAATTGAAAAGATCTTCGGTTATACGACGGACCTGACCTTACTGGAAAGGGCCAACATGGACCAGCCCTTGTTGCGGGATTTAATGGTCCAGGCCCCAGGCACCTATCATCACAGCATCATCGTCGGCAATATGGTGGAAGCCGCAGCCGAAGCCATCGAGGCCAATGCCCTCCTGGCCCGTGTCGGTGCTTATTATCATGACATCGGGAAAATTCAAAAACCCCTCTATTTCATCGAAAACCAGATGGGCGGTGAAAACAAGCATGAAAAATTGGCCCCTTCCATGAGCAGTCTGATCCTGATCGCCCATGTTAAAGACGGGGTGGAAATGGCCCTTCAGGATAAATTGGAGGCCCCCATCGTAGAGATCATCAGTCAGCATCACGGAACCAACCTCATCTCCTTCTTCTATCAAAAGGCCCTGGAGCTCAAGGATGGGGAGGTCGATCAGGTGTCGATGGAAGATTTCCGTTACCCCGGTCCAAAGCCCCACACCCGCGAGGCCGGGCTGGTTTTGTTAGCCGACTCGATTGAAGCCGCTTCCAGGACGTTGATCGATCCCGCTCCGGCTCGGATTCAGGGGCTGGTACAAAAAATCATCCAGAATGCCATTTCCGACGGGCAACTCGACGAATGCGAATTGACATTAAAAGACCTTTCGCTGATCGCCGGCAGTTTCAATAAAATCCTAAACGGGATCTTCCACCACCGGATCGAATATCCCGGACCTTTGATTAAAGGTGGAACGACCAGGAAAAAAACCGATGGAACTTCTGATAAACAACCGGCAGAAACGGATAGACCCTTCAGAGATCCGGAAAATCAGCCGGCAGATATTAAACTCCTGGAAACCCCCTGAGGGGGAAGTCAGCCTTCTTTTCGTCGAGGACCGGGAAATAGCCAAATATAACCGGCACTATCTCGGCCGGAAAGGCCCGACTAATGTCCTGGCCTTTCCCATGAAAGAGGGTCTCTATGGGGAGGTGAACCCCCTGCTCTTGGGGGATGTCGTTATTTCCACCGAAACCGCCGGCCGAGAGGCTTGGGAAGCAGGAATTTCATTGGCCGAACGGGTCCGGTTTTTGCTGATCCACGGCCTGTTGCATTTGATGGGTTATGATCATGAACGCTCTGAGCCAGAGGCCCGAAGGATGGAAGATAAAACCGATGAAATCATCAACCGTATCGAGGCCGATATAAAGGAGGATAAAAAGATGTCGTTACGCCGTTTGGCCGTAAATGTGGATCATGTGGCGACCGTGCGCCAGGCCAGAAAGATCGATGAACCCGACCCGGTCATGGCCGCCGGCATGGCCGAATTGGCCGGAGCCGAGGGGATCATTGTCCATTTACGGGAAGATCGCAGACACATACAGGACCGGGACCTTTTTTTACTTAAAGAAACCGTGAGAACCAAATTAAACCTGGAGATGGCCGCCGCCGAAGAAATCATCCGGATCGCCCTGAAGGTCCGTCCCCCCATGGTCACCTTGGTGCCGGAGAAGAGACAGGAGTTGACCACCGAAGGAGGACTCGACGTACAAGGTCAACAAAAAAACTTAAAAGAAACGGTCCGGCGGCTGCACAAGGGGAAGATGGCTGTGAGCCTCTTTGTGGATGCTGATTCGAAACAAATTCGGGCCTCCAAAGAAGTGGGGGCCGACATTATCGAACTCCATACCGGTCATTATGCCGATGCCAAAACCGAGGAAGAGGCCGGACGGCTCTTTGACCGCATCGTGGAAGGGGCCCAAATGGCCGCCCAAATGGGCCTGAAAGTCAGCGCCGGCCACGGGCTGAATTACACCAACATCAAGCGCTTTCAGGGACTCCATGAAATCGAGGAATACAGCATCGGCCACAGCATCATCGCCCGGGCGATATATGTCGGGCTGGACCGGGCCGTGCGGGACATGGTGGCCTTGATAGGACAATTATAAAATCACCGGTAAAAGGGGATTATTGAGATTTATTTAAAGGGTGGGCTTTTTTCGTTTTATTTTTATAGGGAAGGGGCCTGAGATTGACCTGCTTTTTTACCTGTTCAAACTCCGGGTCTTTGTGAATCAAGAAGGAATGGGTGGCTATGGCTGTAGCTATGATCCAGCTATCACATACCGACAGATTCTTGGTGGCCTTGATTTCAACGGCCTTCTCAAAAATTGCCTCGGTAATTTCTATTATTTCCAGTGGAAGCAAATCAAGATATTTCAAAAATTCATCTGCTTCCCCGGGGCCGATATTTTTCCAAAGTCGATACCGGCACTCCATAACACTCATAAAAGAAATATAAACCTTTTTGCCGGATCGTAATATTTCTTCTACCCGTGCAGCCCCCTCCTCCCCATTCCAAAGAGTCAACAGGGCCGAGCTATCCAGAACAAAACTATCCGGGTGATCAGCCAATTTGATTTTCTTTTTTTCTTTCATCCCGTCTATCTTTGATCAACTGGTCCGTCGAATATTTGGCCAGACCTTTGCCCTTAAATACCGAAATAGGGTCCTTGGGAAGCGGAATAATCCTGATGGTATTTCCTTCCACAGCCCACATAACCCTGGATTCCGGTTCGATGTTAAATTTTTTTCTGATCGGAGAAGGAATGGAAACCTGCCCCCTTTGGGTGACCTTAGTTTTCATAATACGAACTCCTGAAGGTACGAAAGATAAAAATATGTATGAAATAATTCGTATCGTATTACCAAAGAACTGTCAAGTTATTTTCTCCAAGACCTTGGCCGACATTTTGTAACTGAACTCTTTCTGATTGATTACTCCCCTTCACCCCGCTCTCTTCTCGGCACCAAGCCCAGGTCTCTGATCTCCTGGATATCCACCTCTGGATTTCGGCCTTCGGTCGTCAGATAATTCCCGATCATCGTCCCGTTGCATCCGGCCGGGTACATCAAAGGCTGCAAGGTGCGGAGTCCTTTTTCCCGGCCGCCGCAGGTCCGGATATCGGCCTCGGGTAAGATGAAACGAAACAGGGCGATGGTTTGCAGGCATTCGAGGGGGGGTAACGATGGGTGGTTTTCCAATGGCGTGCCCGGGATGGGATTCAAAAAATTGATCGGCACCGAATCCACTCCCAAGCCTCTCAGGGTAAAGGCCATCTCAACCCGCTGTTCCCTGGTCTCGCCCAGGCCGAAAATTCCCCCGGAGCAGATACGCAAGCCCGCTTCCCTGGCAATTTGAATGGTCCTGGTCCTGGCTTCAAAGGGATGGGTGGTGCAGATGGAAGGATAAAAGCTGGGGGCGGTTTCGATATTATGATGATAGGAAACCAGTCCGGCCTGTTTTAAGGCCTGAGCCATCTCCGGCGTGAGCAGCCCCAGAGAGACACAGGGGCTGATTTTACCTTCCTGGGTCAGGGTTGCAATAACTTGGCAGACCCGTTCTAATTCTTCCGAATTGGATAAGGAGCGCCCGCTGGTGACGATGCCGAACCGGCCAGCCCTGCTCTCAAAGGCCTTTTGGGCCGAATCAAGCATTTCCTCAACCTCCAACAGGGGGTAATGGGGAGCCTCCGTTGGATAACGGGAGGATTGGGCACAAAAGGCACAGTCTTCGGAACAGCGCCCCGACTTGGCATTGACAATGGCGCATAAATCAACGATCGCCCCTTTATATTTCTGCCTGATTTTATTGGCCCAGAAAATAAGATCGAATATCTGTTCCGGTCCATTCATTTCAGCCAACCGCCCGGCTTCGGCCTGATAAAGGCCCTCTCCGGACAAAACTTTTTCTCCCAATTGCTCTATGATGTTTTTCAAAAACCCCCCCGAGAGTTAACCGATCAAAAATTATTGGTTAACCTTTATACGAAAGATGAAACCGGCTTGTCAAGAAAGAATCCCTTTCTTCTTGACCCCCCGGCCCTTTCCCTCTTATACTCCTTTTTCAAAAACAAGGCCGAAGGAGGCCAAATGTCCGATTGTCCAATACCTGATCCCTCATTATTCGGCCCGGAGTCCGTTGCCCAAGAAACAACTAAATTTAATGAAGACATCCATCGGGTCCTTTCAAAACTCCCACCTACCTACACCCTGGCCCCTCAGGTCCTCCGTGAGGCCAGGCAGCGGGGTGAAGGTCTGTGGCCCATGAAGCGCCTTAAGGAGGTCGAGGATCGATCCATTCCCGGCCCGGCGGGAGAGATCCCTCTGCGTGTCTGCTTCCCCAAGAAGGTAAAAGGGGTTTATCTGCATTTCCATGGCGGGGGCTTTATGCTCGGCCGTGCCCATCACTCCGATGAAGACTGCTTTAAAATAGCCCATACCTGTCAGGTGGTGACCATAAGCGTGGACTATAGGCTGGCCCCTGAAAATCCCTTTCCGGCAGGGCTCGACGATTGTGAAGCCGTTGCCGTCTGGCTCGTAGAGCACATGGGCGCGGAATTTGGCACAGAGAGGCTCCTGATTGGCGGAGAATCGGCCGGTGCCACCTTGAGCGTAGCGACCCTGGTGAGGATGAGGGATAAACATGGATTTACCGGTTTTATCGGGGCAAACCTGGTTTACGGGGCCTATGACCTTTCGGGGACACCCAGTGCACGAAACTGGGGAGAGGAGAGGAAATTGATCCTTACTTCAAAAACCATGGAGTGGTTTCACGAGAATTATGCCCCAAGGGAAAAATGGCGCGATCCATTCGTATCCCCGCTCTACGCCGATCTGCACAACCTGCCGAGGGCCCTTTTTACCGTCGGCACACTCGACCCGCTTCTCGATGATTCTCTTTTTATGTGTTCCCGCTGGGGCGCTGCCGCTAACGAAGCTGAACTGGCCCTCTACCCCGGGGGCATCCATGCCTTTAATCTTTTTCCCACCGACCTGGCCGGAAAGGCCAATAATCGGATCGGGGATTTTATAAAAAGATTGACAGGGTGAGCCGAGCCTATCCTCTTTCTTCTAAAAGTCGACTCGGCTCATGGGCGGCGATTCCCCTGTTTTTTAAAAGAAAAATCTGATCTCCCCGGCACATTTCCCGGTCTTGTGTATCAGGCAAGAATCCACCTGGGGATCGAAGCAGCATTCCAGGCCCAGCGCATCGAACCAGCACTTTATCCGGTAAAGAGGCCCGCAGAGGTATCGATCAATCGCTCCCAACCTCTTTATTCCTTCATAGGCGAAGCATTGCTGCATCTCCCATTGCAACCTGTTGTCGCCAGAGAAATTAGTGTTGAATTGCATAAAGTCCCCTTTGACTACTCCGAATAGGCCTTCGAAGACTTCTTTGAACCTTTCAAAGGTTTTAATTTCCCCTTTGTCTATCCCCAGGGCCTTGGATATTCTGGGAACCTCTATCGCGGACAATGATTTGATAGAGGCCAGGTTTAAGGCGTTGGCCTTTTCAATACCAAGTTGTTGCAGACAATTGGCGAACCACATGCCGTCATGGGTCATCCAGCATTTGATCAGGAGTTCTTTGAGCTCGTCTTTTTCGAGTAATTTCATAGACAGGCCTCCATCCCGGATTTAATTATCGTTCACCTATGTTAACCTTGATTTAAGCAAGGAGAAAGACCGCCCGATAATAACGGTATCAATCCTTAATCTGAAGAAGACCGGATTAAGTTGGAAACCAGAAAGGCCATGGCGGCCAGGAAGGCGGCCGGTACGCAAACCGCCCACAAACCTAAGCCTACTGAATGGTGATCGGCTATATAGCCGATTAAAACCGGGGCCGTGGTGGCCAGGGCATAGCCCATGGTGGTAATGATACCCAAGGCCAATCCTTTAAAATCGGAAAAGATCAAACCGGTTGAGGTCCACAGGGCGCCCATGACCCCGGAGCCGATGAAACCGGCCAGAAGGATAAATAAACCCTGAAAGGCCGGCTGTTTTACTTCCAGGGCCAGGATAAGGAAAAAAGTCAGGGCCAAACCGCTGACCGTTCCCACCCGATGATAGCCGACTTTGTCGGATATCCAGCCCAGGACAGGCCGCCCGACAAACTGACCCAACCCGTATAAACCGGCCATGATCCCGGCAACCGCAGTGGTCAGTCTTAGCTCCAATTCCAAATAGGCCGGATACCACATGGTGAATCCGAATTCGGCCGAGATCTGGAAGGCTGCCACCAGGCCTAAGAGGATCAGCATGAGGAGACGGCCCGATTTTAAAAGGCCCTTTTTGAAATAGGGACCTGAGGGTCTCTGGATATTCAGCTTGGGCCAGAAAAGAAAAAGTAATCCACTCAGGGCCAGTCCGATCACACCGGTCACCCAGAACGGGGTTCGCCAGTTGCCCGTGGCATTCAGAAGCCAACCGGCCAGGGCCGGGCCGACAAACCAGCCCAGGGAAGACCCGGAGGACATAAGGGTCAAAAAAAATCCGGGACGCTCCGGGAAAAGCTCCAGGGTAAAAGCCAGCAGGGGGATAAAAAAGAAGGCTTCGGTAACGCCGGTGAAAAAGCGGGCTACGAATAACTGGTTGGAGCTTCGAGCCAGCCCGCAAAGAACCGTCAGACTGGAAAGACCGATGAGGCCGAACAAAATGGCTTGTTTGCGGCCAAAGCGGTCCGACAGCCAGCCAGCCAGGATAGGCGTCAGCATATACCCCATGATGGAGGCAGAGCCTATTGTCCCGACCGTGGTTTTACTGATTTGAAACTCTTTGATCAAGGCCGGGATGACCGGTCCGAAAATCCAGCGCTGGGTGAAATAAAGGACCATTCCCAACCAGCCCAGGAAGAAAAAGGTCCATTTATTACGATTAATGATCATTCATAAAATTCAATTACTCCCGATCAACTATCTGGGACTGGTCAAATCTTGTATGATGATCCTGGATGCTTGATCCTAGATACTGGATAAAATCCTGACACCTCGACCCAATCAAATGAATTATTCGGCACATTAACGTAGTTCAATATCTTCGCTCTATCCCTTCAACTTTTTCCGCATCCGAACACTCGAATTGCCGAAACTTCGATATCCAGTATCCAGCATCAAGTATCCAGTATCTCCCAATCTATCCCTTCACCCTGCCGAAGAGAGACCGATAGGTTCGGCACCGGTCAAACTTTAAGTAAGGAATTACTTCGGCCGTGGCCTCATCGCTTAAGGGGAGAAATTTTCCCTTGGCCCGGAGGCACTCTGTCCCGTTGTGGAGCAGTTCTCCTTGACAATAAGCGATGCGGCCGCCATCCTTGACCAGACGGCCGATGACCTCGATTTCTTCTTTTACAGGTATCGGAAACAGATATTTTATGGTCAGCTCACCGGTCACATAAAAAGGGTGCCTTTGGCTGAAGACCGTGGCCGCCCAGCCCATGGTCTCATCAAGGAGCCCTGACAGGACCCCGCCGTGGGCGATGTCCCTGTAGCCGTTAAGATGTTGGGGCAGGGTGAGACGGGTCCTGACTGTGTCACCCTGGACAAAAAAACGGGTCCGGGCCCCGCAGGCGTTTTCATCGCCGCACAAAAAACAGCCGGTCGAATGGGGGAGATATTCGCGGCCTGATCCGGTCATAAGAAATCCCTTCTATAGATGCTTGATGCGGTTCTCGATATTGGCCAGGTCGGAACCGGCATTCGGTTCGAAAAAACAGGTGCAGCCGATCTTTTTGGCCCGGACCAGGTCGCTGACATACCGGTCCCTGGCTTGGGGGGTTCCCTATTCCATGATGGTATAAGGGACGGTCATGGCCTGGAGGTTGAATAAAGGCCTGAGCCCTGAATCGGCCCGGGAGATCTCTTTGCAGACGACCGAATGGGCCAGGAAACCGGCCTGTGACCCTCCATAGCGGGCAGGAAAGGCGCAACCGAAAAACCCCTGTTCGCCCGTTTTAGTCACCAGGTCCCGGTCAAACCCTCCTCCCGGGCCCTGGGCACGATCTCCTTTTGGGCAAAACGACGGAACGTTTCCCGGATCCCCTGGATCTCTTCGCTTAAGTCAAAATTCATCGTCGATCTCCCCAGAGTTTTTCTGCTTGACAATCGGTACCAATCATTCCAGAATTTATATCATAGAATATTTGATTAATAAATTAATTAAAAAAGAATAGGGGATTCCCGATGGCCAAAAGAAAAGGGATGGGTCCAAAACCCGACGATTTCCAACATGACCACCCCCTGAAACAGGAAATCAGCCAGGAAGAATCCCCGGTAGACGTAGCCTACAAGAAGATCAAAGAGATGATGTATCATCACGAGATCGTGCCGGGTCAAAAGCTGCTTTATCAGGAACTGGCCAAAAAGCTCCACATGAGCATCACTCCCATCATTCAAGCCCTCAACCGCTTGCAGCTTTTAAAAATCGTTTATTCGGAGCGGAACAAAGGCTATTATGTTGGAGAGACCGATCCGGTAGAAGCCGAAGAACTGTTTATTGCACGGGAGGCCCTGGAAACCTTTTTAGTACCGACGATTATCGAGAAATTAACGGAGGCCAAGCTCGATTCCATCGAAAAGGCCATGCGAGAACATGTGAAGGCGGTTTCTTTTCCTCAGTACCGTCGTTCCATGTTGATCATCGATACCAACTATCACCTGGAAATTATTAAATGCGCCGAAAATAAAGTGATCTATGATTACTGCAAGGTGATCTTCGAACGGGTTTATTTAAAGTACCGCCCGGAATATATGCAGGAAAAAAGGTTAAAAGATGCAGCCAAAGAACACCGCCTGCTTTTTGAGGCCCTGAAGAACAGGGACGTAAAAAAAACCAGACGACTGATCAAAAATCATATCCGGGCCGGCCGGGAACACATCGTCGGCAGCCTTTGGCAGGACAGAGACCTGAAATTATAGACGGCCGGCGCCTAACCTTCCCTTCCGGGAATTGAAATTCGCTCCCTAATCCCGCTGAAGACGGGATCACGCCGTTGACCTGACGGGGAATGCGCTCGCCTACCCTGTTAAATCAGGACCGTAAAAAACATTCCTCAAAATTTTCCCTTGTTTTTCCTTTGACACCAGGGACCTTAAAATTTACAATGCCCAAAATGAAGGTTTAACCTTCGCTTAAGTAAGTCCCAAAAAAAACGAGGAGGACAACCGATGATCGCAGTCATAGCCAGGATCCCGGTCAAGGAAGAAAAGCTGAACGAAGCCGTCGAGGCTTTCAAACAATTGATGACAGAAGTGGCCAAAGAAGAAGGGAACCTTTATTATACCCTGAATGTCTCCAAATCCGACCCGCACACCCTGGTAGTTATGGAGCGGTACAAAGACAAAGAGGCTTTGGCCGCTCATTCCGCCACCCCCCATTTTAAAGCCTTTTCAGCCAAAGGCGCTGAACTTTTCGCCGGTAAACCGGAGATCACCGTTTTAAACGAGTTGGCCTCGGTTTGATCCGACTTGCCTTTTAGCTGAAAGCCTGGAAATGGTACCGACTGGTTGTTTATTGCCTTAACGGCCCAAGATCAAATAGAGGCTACCATGCTGACCGATGATCAACTCCATCAATATGCCGAGGTGCTCTTCTGGGGATTGAAGACGGCCCGAAAGGACCGGTTCAAAAAAAAGGACCTTATCCTGATCCAGTATGACCCGGCGGCCGTCAAGCTGGCGGAAATCCTCTATGCGGGGATACTCGACCGGGGAATGAATCCGGTTCAGCGCATGGGCCTGACCCAGGGGATGGAAACCGATTTTTATAAAACCGCGAAGGCCGGCCAGTTGGTCTTTATTCCGCCGGGAGATAAAGAATTATACGCGAATATCAACGGCCGGTTTTTCCTGAGGGCACCTGAATCGCTGACCCACCTTAAGGACATCGATTCGGCCCGGGTCGGAAAAGTCCTGGTTTCCCGAAAACCCTTGAGGGACATCCTTGACCGACGGGAAGAAAAGGGGGCCTATAGCTGGACCCTCTGCACCTTTCCCACTAAGGAACTGGCCGGCCAGGCCAGAACGACCCTCCGTAAATATACCGACCAACTGATAACGGCCTGCTATCTCGACAAGGCGGATCCGGTCAGTGAGTGGATGGCCATCCATAAGAATGCCGGCAACATCAAAAAATGGCTCAACGGCCTGAAGATCAAAACTCTCCACATCGAATCCTCCCATGTGGATTTGAAGATTACCCCCGGGGAAAGGAGGCGATGGAAAGGAATCTCCGGGCACAATATTCCCAGCTTCGAAATGTTTTTTTCACCCGATTGGCGGGGGACCGAAGGAAACTATTATGCCAACCTGCCTTCCTTCCGGAGCGGGAATTTTGTTGAAGACCTGCACATCACCTTTGAAAAAGGTTCGCTGGTCAAGGTGAAAGCCAGGACCGGCGAAGATTTTACCCGAAAACAGATCGCCATGGACCCGGGCGCTTCCAGGGTGGGGGAGTTCTCCCTGACGGATAAACGTTTTTCACGGATCAACCGCTTTATGGCCGATACCCTTTTCGATGAAAATTTCGGCGGGGACCATGGGAATTGTCATCTCGCCCTCGGGGCGTCCTACACCGACACCTTTGATGGAAATCCGGCGGAGATGACCAAAGAATTAAAAAAGAAGCTGGGGTTTAACGATTCCGCCCTTCACTGGGACCTGGTGAATACGGAGGACAAGACCGTGACGGCCCATCTAAAAACCGGGAAGAAACTGATTATTTATGAGAAGGGGATGTTTACATTCTAACAACGCTCGTCTGAAAATTGTTCTTATTTTTCTAAAACGCGAGAACAACCGCTTCTGCGGAATGATACTGGATGCTGGATACTTGATAAACCCTTTGTCTCGGACCGATTAAGTGAATTATCCAGCATCCAGTATCATTTCAAAAGCGTGAACCTTGGAACCTCTTTGGGCCATAGCCGATCGATTTAAGCCGCCGGGCAAGGTACTCAACATCCAATCCTATGGGAGCGGTAATGTTAATGACACCTTCCTGGTAACGCTGGACGGACTGACGGAAAAACAATTTATTCTGCAACGTCTCAACACCAAGGTTTTTCGTCAACCCGAGTTGGTCATGCAGAACATCAGGATTTTCAGCGAGCATATTCATAAGCACCGTCAATCTCCATCTGCACTCACAAGCCGCCGCTGGGAGGTGCCGCGCCTGCTGCTGACGGAAGATGGCCGGGACCACATAATCGACGCCGACGGTTCCTTCTGGCGGGCCTTCAGTTTTATTGACCATGCCCGGACCTATGATACCGTCCAAAATGTCCAGCATGCCCGTGAAGTCGGTTATGCCCTGGCCAGGTTTCACGGTCTGGTCAACGACCTGCCCGTTGACCGATTAGCCGACACGCTGGAAGGGTTCCACATTACGCCGGGCTACTTGGATCACTATGATCGAGTCCTGACGGAATGGCGACCGAAAAAATCCCCCGAAGTGGACTATGGCTTGTTTTTTATCGGTAAACGCCGGATAGAGGCCGGCGTCCTCGAAGAGGCCAAAAATCAAGGTCGTCTGCATCTTCGCCCGATCCACGGCGATCCCAAGGTCAACAATGTCCTGATCGACCGGGATACCTGGCAGGCCGTCGGCCTTGTTGACTTAGACACCATCAAACCCGGCTTGGTGCATTATGATATCGGCGACTGCCTCCGCTCCTGCTGCAATCCCCTGGGAGAAGACACTGAATACTGGGAGACGGTTCGTTTCGAAACCGACTTTTGCCGGGCCATCCTGCAAGGTTATCTGCCCGAAGCCGGGGATTTTCTTGAAGACAACGACTACGAATATCTGTTTGAGGCCGTCCGTCTGATCGCCTTCGAGCTGGGACTCCGGTTTTTCACCGATTATTTGGAAGGCAATGTTTACTTTAAGGTCGGACATGAGGAACAAAATCTTTTCCGGGCCCTCGTCCAATTCAAGCTCACCGAGAGTATCGAATCCAAGGCAGCGGACATCCAGGCCCTCATACGGGACCTGAGATGAAGGTTCAAAACTTTACCCTCCAACCCTTTCCCGGGACGGATTCTCTGCCCGATCTCGAAATTTCAGGGTTTCTCGCCAGACGGGCCAACACCCTGTCTATAGGCTACCTTCTCGTGGGCCATTTAATCGATATCGAGATCCCGGCATTGTCTAAACCGGCGGCCCGCAGGATCGGGCTGTGGGAAAAAACCTGTCTGGAATTTTTCCTGGCCCGAATCGGTTCTATGGGCTATTGGGAATTTAACCTGTCTCCTTCCGGAGACTGGAATGTCTATCGTTTTGAAGTTTACCGGCAAGGTTTGTATGAAGAACCGGCCTTCGCGTCACTGCCCTTTAGTGTCCGGAAGCAGTCAGACTCCTTGCTGCTCGAGTTGGAATTCGATCTGGGCCTGATTCTCCCGTCGGACCAGACCCTGGAGGTGGCCGTCAGCGCGGTCATCAGGACCAGGGAGGGCCAGGAGACCTTCTGGGCCTTGACCCATCCCGGCGAAGCACCCGACTTCCACCACAGGAACGGTTTTATCGTCAAATTGTAAGGAGAAAAAAATCAGGCCCTAGGCAATAGGCGCTTTCTCCGAACGAACCCCCAAAATATCCAGGGCATGGATAGCGATGGCGGCCCTTAAGACGAATTTTTAACAAGGAGGATGTGATGACAAAGAAGATGGTGATCGATAGAAAGATCCGGAAGGTAGTCAAAAGCAAACCCACTATCGAGGGGGCGGGGGTTCACCTGAGACGGGCCTTTGGCCAGAACGAAGTTCCCGACCTTGATCCATTCCTGCTTCTGGATGATTTCCGGTCTGATGACCCGCGCCTTTATTTGAAGGGCTTCCCCTGGCACCCCCATCGAGGGATCGAAACGATAACCTACGTTCTTAACGGTCAAGTCGAACACGGAGATAGCTTGGATAATAAGGGGGTCATCGCCCCGGGGGACGTTCAATGGATGACGGCCGGGAGCGGCATCATTCACCAGGAGATGCCTAAGGGGGATGCTTCCGGGCGCATGGGTGGCTTCCAGCTCTGGGCCAACCTTCCGGCGTCGCACAAGATGATGGACCCTCGTTATCGCGGGCTGACCAAAAATCAGATACCGGAAATCTCGGTCGAAAACGGGGTGACCATCAGGATCATTTGCGGCCGGATCGGAGACACAAAGGGTCCCGTTACCGATGTCGTCATCGACCCCGAGTATTTCGATGTGACCATCCCGGACCATTCCAATTTCATCCACCGGACCAAACCGGGTCACACCGTCTTCGCCTATGTCATAGAAGGAGAAGGCTATTTTTGCCGGGAGAAGAATCCCTTCACCTATGAAATGGAAGGGGCCAACTACTTCGATATGGAAAGGAACCCCGTGATCGGCAACAACAGTCTCGTGGTCTTCGATGACGGGGAGCAGATCGTGATTTCCACAGAGGAGAAAAAGGTGCGCTTCCTGCTGGTCTCCGGAAAACCGATCAATGAGCCGGTCGCCTGGTACGGACCCATAGTGATGAACACCCAGGAAGAATTACAGGTCGCCTTTGACGAATATCGAAGAGGCACGTTCATAAAGCATGGCCGGGGGTAGCCCTTGCGTTCGGCAATCTCGGTCTGAGTCAGACCGGCAGCCGATCGGGGGCATCCAATGAAATTTTTTGATCGGATCGAACCGGCCCTTTTCCTGGACCGTCCGAATCGGTTTCTGGTGCGCTGCCTGAAAGGTCAGGCGGAAATAAAGGCCTTTCTGCCCAACCCCGGCCGGCTTCAGGAATTGTTGCTTCCGGGCAGCCGATTATTCTTGGTTCACGATACGACTTCATCCAAACGGCGTTATCCTTATACCGTGGTGGGTGTGGAGCGCGATGGAGTGCCCATCATGCTCCACACTCACAAGACCAATGAGGTGGCCGCCTATTTGATCGATCGGCACAAGGTCCCCGGTCTGGAAGGGGCCCGGGTCATCGGAAAGGAGATCCCGGTCGGACACTCCCGGTTTGATTTGCTCGTAGAAAATCAGGGAGAAGAGATCCTGATGGAAGTAAAGTCCTGCACCCTGGTGGGGGACCAAACGGCCATGTTCCCCGATGCCGTGACGGAAAGGGGAAGCAGACATCTTCGAGAGCTGGCCGGGCTGTCGAGGGAAGGCCGAAGAACGGCCGTTCTTTTTGTCATTCATTGGCCGAAAGCCAGATTTTTTCTGCCCGATTATCACACCGATCTTACTTTTGCCCGGACCCTGCTGGCCTGTCGGAATCAAATCCACTTTTTCCCTATGGCGGTGAAATGGGGAAAAGATCTCTCCCTGAGTTCCGAGGTCAAGCCATTGCTTATTCCCTGGGAGATCATTGATAGGGAGGCCCAAGACCGGGGAAGCTACCTGTTGATCCTGAGGTTAACCGAGAGAAAAACCATCTCCATTGGGAAATTAGGGGCAATCACTTTCCCGCCCGGGTATTATATTTATGTGGGCTCGGCCATGGCCAATCTGTCCGCCCGGATGGAGCGGCACCACCGCCTTCGAAAAAATCTTCACTGGCACATCGATTATCTGAGGGCCGAGGCCGAATTTCATTCGGTCCTTCCCATCCGCGCCTCGGATTCCCTGGAATGTGCCCTCGCCGGGAAGATAAAAGAAATCGCCGAATGGACCATCCCCGACTTCGGATCCTCCGATTGTGCCTGCCCGAGCCATCTTTTCGCCCTGGCTTCAAACCCCTTCCATTCCCGGGAGTTCCTTGAGGTACTTCAATATTTCCGGATGGACCGCCTTGGCCTTTTTTTACAAGACAAGGCCGTTCGCACCATCCGGAAGCCCGAAGTTTCCTGATAAAAATCTATTTACGGTTTTCTTTTCGGTTGCTTGTCCTGTTTCTTTTTGGCATTTTGGCCTTGTTTGCTGGCCTTTTGTTTTTGGCCCTTGTCTTTGTCCTTCTTGCCTTTGTCTCCCATGTTCGATCTCCTTTTTTTGTTTATTTGTACCAATTTAGTTGTTTGAAAAAGCTTTTATAAATCTCTCCCGGCCTCCCTTTTTCAAAGGGAGGAGCTTGCCTAATCAGCCTCATAAAAAAATATACCCCGATCCATTTATTTGGCAAAAGGAATGACCCAGATGAACATGGCCGGGAGATAACAGAACATAAGGGAGATGACCACATAAGGCACGGTCATTCCAAAAAACTCTCTCAGGTTCACTTTTCTCTGGTCTTCCTTTTCTCCCATATTCTTGGCGACGAATAAGGCCGGGGCCCCGGCTATGGAGAGATTGCTCCCCAAGGTCCCGGCCCAGAGCAACATCCAATACAGGGGCCAGGGATTGATGGCCTGGGCCTTGGCCAGGTCCCGGATGACATAGAGCAGGGTCAGGATATAGGCGTCATGTTCCACAATGCCGACGATCGGCGCGGTTACCCAGTATAACAGGGTACTCCCGGCGATGAGATTCCTTTGGATAAGAGGCGTAATGGCCCCGGCGATAATGTTGATGACGCCGGCATGCTCCAATCCCCCCACCAGGGCAAAGAGGGAAACGTAAAAAAAGACGGCCCGCCAGTCCAACTCGGCCAACACCTGCTCGGCCGTGGGTATCTCCAGGGTAAAAAACTTCCTGAAGAGCTCGAAGATAAGGGCCAGGAACAAGGCGCCGCACATGGCGATAAATCCCAGATGAAAACCGAACAGGGGGCGTAAGGCCATGGCGATGATGGTCAGCAGGAAAACACCACAACTGACGACGGCAAAGGGTTTATCTTTAATATGGTCTATGGGGCGTTCTTCTATGGAGGCCACGTCCATCGAGATGCCCTTATATTTCCGGGAAAACACCCGGTAGAAGTAGGCACAGGTGATGAGGTAGGAAATGGTCAGGATAAAAAAGGAGGAGGGCCTTCCGGAATGCCACAAAGAAGCCGCTGAATTCGATGCCGGAGACACTGTGGAGCATTTGCGGGGGCAGATCACCTAAGAGCATGGCCGTCCCCATAAAGTTGGAACACAAGCCGACGAACAAAACCGGCGCAAAAGCCTGAAAATGAAACCGTCTGCAGGCATAAAAGACCACCGGGGCGAACATTAAAACCACCACGACGTTATCGATCAACATGGAGACAAAACCAGCCAGCATGCCGATAAAGGTGACGAACACGGCTACGTTGCCCTTAGATATCTTCAGAATAATCGCTGCTAAAAAATCAGGAACTCCTGATTTGCCGAAGTAACCGGAGATGATCCAGATGCTGACCAGAATCAGGATGACGTTCCAGTCGACGACCTGGAAGGCTTGAACCTCGGTCATGAGGCCGAATAATATCATGGCCAGGACGCCCAACAAGGCCGCTATAACGCTATCGATCCAACCGGTGATGACCAGGATGATGCTGGCCAGAAAGATGATACTCCCTGCAACCTGTGCATATTCCACGGCAGGCACTCCTTTTTATATATTTCAGGTCAACCGATTTCTCCCCTTATTTGGACTTTCCTTTTTCCCGGGCCGCCCGCTGCTTCAGATATTGCCTCCAGGGGGCCCAATAGTAAATTTCCCAGCCCTGGCTGACGCCGGAAAAATCGTGATCGGCCACATTCACCTGAACGAGTTCGATCCGCGTTCCGCGGCCCTCCGGCCAGAAAGTCAGGATCAGAGTCGAATCAATGTCCTTGGCCTTCCAATGGGCCGCCCTCCAGGATTGAACGATCAACCGCTTCGGGACCACCTGGAGGATGGTTCCCTGAAGGGCATTATTGAAGGCCCTAAACTTCGCTCCGGCCCGGGCCCCGATGGAAACCGGGGCGCCGGTAAAGGCGGCATGGGCCTTGGGATCGAGATACATATCAAAAAGTTCATCGGGGCGCGCTGGTAAGGACGCCGCCAGATGGATGGTTTTTGGCATGAATTTCCCCCCTTCCTTGATGTGAACCTTTTTATTTAGGCTGCCTCGTTAAAAAGGGCCGTCCTGCCGCCGTCCACCACCAGGTCGTGACAGTTGACGAATCGGCCCTCATCGCTGGCCAGAAAAAGGGCCGCGGTGGCGATGTCTTTGGCCAGACCGGCCGTCCTCAGCGGGGTGGCCTTGGCCAGGTTTTTGATCAGTTTTTCCATCTTCCGTTCATTGATTGCCGGGTCGAGGGTATTGGCCACCTCGGAACCGCCCCAAAAAATCGGTGTGGCAATGGCCCCCGGAGAGATGCAGTTTACCCGAATGCCGAATGGACCGAGCTCCACGCCGGCCACCCTGGTCAGATGGGTCACGGCCGCCTTGGCCGCGCTGTAAAGGTATTGCCCCTGACCCGTCCGCAGGGCCGCGACGCTGGAGGTGTTGATGATGCAGCCTGAACCCTGGGACTTCATGACCGGCACGGCGTACTTGATCCCGAAGACCACACTCCCCAGCAACAGGTTCAGGCTGTACATAAAATCCTCCGGGGTGACGGTCTCCAAGGTGCCCCGGCTGGGTCCGCCGGCGTTATTGAAAAGGCAGTCCAGGCGCCCGAAACGAGAGACGGTTTGATCGATTAAGGCCTTTATCTCTCCGTCGTTGACGACGTCGGTCCGTTGATAGACCACGTTTTTACCCAAACGGTCGGCCAGGGCGGCCCCTTTTGCCTCCGACCGTCCGGCGATGACCACCTTGGCCCCCTCAGCCGCAAAGACTTCTGCCGAGGCCTCCCCGATACCGCTGGTCCCGCCGGTGATGACCGCCACTTTTCCCTCTAATCTGCCATTCATGAATCTGCCTCCCTATAAAAAATAAATGAAAAATTAACATATCAAGATCTTTCCGGCAATTCAAATCATTTCCTGCTTTTTCTTTGACGAAAACTTCGCAAAAGGTTAACATAATACCCGGTCAATTATTCAAGGACATCCAAGGGCGAGGGAGATTTTCATGAAGCTGAAGCAATTATCCATTTTTCTGGAAAACGCCCCCGGGCGCCTGTATGAAGCCACCCAGGCCTTGGCCTCGGCCGGTCTCAACATCCGACTCCTCAGCATCTGCGACACCTCGGACTTCGGGGTCCTTCGTCTGGTGGTCTCCGATCTTTCCACGGCCCGCCGGGTGATCATGGAAAAGCACCTTCCGGCCCGGGTGGATGACGTCATCGTCGCCGAGATCGAGGATACCCCCGGCAGCCTGGCCCAGGTCCTCTACCTGTTCAAGGAGTCCCAGGTGAACGTTGATTATATGTACGCCTTGTCCGGGACCGGAACCATCTCCGGAAAGGCCGTCCTGGTCTTCCGCTTCAGCGACAATGACCGGGCCGTCGAGATACTCCAGGGCCACAACGTAAAACTCCTGGATGCTCAAGCCCTGGGAATTCTCGAGAATGCCGCCTGATTTTTCCGGCCCCTCTCTGGAAAAGGAGTCCGTCCAATGAAGGTCAAAAGCAGTTACCATCCCAAAAAATTCGGCGTCATCGGCGCCGGCCCGGTGGGCGCCATCGTGGCCGCCTTCCTCACCAGGGGGGGCTATGAGGTCACCTTGTGCGATGTTGTTCCGGGTCTTCTGGCGCCGGCCCTGGATCCCGGCATCATCATCGAGGGGGCCGATACCCTTCAGGCCAAGGTGGCCAGGACGACCACCCGCATCGACGACCTGTTCGAAGATCCTCCCGATGTGATCATGGTCACCGTCAAGGCCACGGCCCTGCCCTTGATCGCCTCGGCCCTGGAGGGGTTTGTGGCCGAGGGACGTTATGTGGTCAGTTGGCAGAACGGCATCGACACCGAACTGGTCCTGGCCCAAAACCTCGGGGTTCAAAGCGGTGATGCGGGGCGTGGTCAATTACGGCTGTGTGCCCATAGGCCCGGCCCATGTCCGGATCGCCTTCCACCATCGTCCCCATTTTCTCCAGGAACTCGACCCCCGGTCCAAGGAGGCTGCCATGGGGATCTGCCGGGTCTTCACCGAGTGCGGACTGGACACCGAGCATACCGATCAGATTAAAAATATGGTCTGGCGCAAAGCCGTGCTTAACGCCTGCATGAACCCCATTTGCGCCGTAACCCGCAAAACCATGGTGGAGACCATTATCGACCCCATCCTCTTCAACCTGGTGGATGCCCTCATCAAAGAAGGGGTGGCCGTGGCCAGGGCCAATGAATTCGCCCTGGGCTCGGACTTCTATCCTTACTGCGTCAATTACATCAAAAATGCCGGCAACCATAAACCTTCCATGCTTCAGGACATCGAGGCGGGCCGCCGGACCGAGATCGATTATATCAACGGTAAAATCTGCGAATACGGCCTCCAGGCCGGCCTGGCCACCCCTTACAACACCATGATCCGCGGTCTGGTCAAGGCCCTCGAGCCCAAGTGACCAGGAGATCCTCCTGAAGGTGACCGCCGCTTCGAAACCCTTTCGATATTCTCCCTTCATCCGGAAAATGATGATCAATGAAAGTGAGGCCTTATGTTTGACCTAACCAAGGTAGGAGAACAATTCGGAAAAGAATGCCTGGGCTGCGGGCTTTGTCTGGAGGCCTGTCCTATCATCCCGAACACCGCCCTTAAGGGAGTCGATCCTGAAAAGATCATGAGAGA
The DNA here is from genome assembly GCA_963821645.1 of uncultured delta proteobacterium. Lineage (GTDB taxonomy): Bacteria > Desulfobacterota > RBG-13-43-22 > RBG-13-43-22 > RBG-13-43-22 > RBG-13-43-22. The sequence continues at coordinate 92,491 of CAWGEQ010000039.1, forward strand.
AATATTAGACCTTTTTCAGCATAAAAAGGTCGGGGACTTAGCCAGAACCAGGATTTATACCTGCCTGTCCTGTAATACCTGCCTGACCAGTTGTCCCCAAGCCCTCAACCCCGGTCTTGGTTTTGCCGTGGCCAAGGCGATCCTTCAGGAGATAGGGGACCCGATACCGAAAGGCGTTGCTTCAATCCTGACGGTGGCCCAAACGTTGATCGACGGGGCTATCCCCTTCTTTCAGGAAGGGGCCGAGAAGGCGGACCGGTTGATAACCGACCCGACCACTAAAAGGGAAAAACCGGCTAAAACGGTCCTCTTCTCCAGTTGTTTCGGACTCATCCAAAGGGAAGTCGTTGCCACCGCCCTAAAGATACTTCAGCGGATCGATCCGACGGTTGTCGCCTTTGGGGGGTTTAATGCCTGTTGCGGAGAACTCCAACTCATCGCCGGGAAACCGGAAGAAGCGGAAAGGCAATTTCGCACGGTGATAGAGGGCATAGACACCCTTGCACCCGAAGAGGTGGTCATCTTTTGTCCGACCTGCCAGATGAATTTTGACCATCATAACCCCGAGACCCAATGGTCCTGGAGTTTCATCACCGATTTCATCATCGAACATCTTGAAGACCTGGGTCCTTTAAAGGAAATCAAGGCCACGGTTACGATTCACGACCCCTGCCACTTCGTTCGGGGAGTAAAGCCGGGATCGGAATCTCCCAGAAAAATTTTACAGGCCATACCCGGTCTAAGGATCATTGAAATGGAAAATACCGGGGAAAATGCCTTGTGTTGCGGGGCCTATGCCATAACCGGGGCGGGGAGGCCAGGGTTTGAATTCCGGGACCGACGACTAAAACAGGCCCAAGACACCGGCGCCGATATTTTGAGCCTCTATTGTCCGGGCTGCCAAATAGTCTTAGGGCCTGAAGGGCCGAACAGGTCTCTGCAGGTTGAATCCATTCTCACCCTTCTGGCGGAGTCTCTGGGAATAAAATAGGATTTTATTTGTAATAACAGATATAGGCCACGCCGCTGGGGGCATCGATATCGAAGGAGGCCTTTGGCGGGACAACGAATTGGTCGTTTTTGTTGAACTGCTGCCAGGAATTTCCTGGCAGCTTCACATTTAGGGAACCGGCGACAATAAACATATGCTCTTGGGTATCGGTGGAAAAGGTGTACTTCCCCGGTTCGATGACCCCTACGGTGGCATAGCCATCCGGAGTGTTGAGCCCCAGGCTTTGCACCTTTCCTTCAAAATAGGAATTATGTTTCATGACTGATCGTTCTCCTTATAGGATTGATTCGAACTTCCAAAACCTTTGGCCTATACCCTTAAATACCGGTCATGGCAAGGGTCATCCTCTCTTGCTTAAGCGGTCGTCTTTCCCGGTAGATCCATCTTTTCCCTGGCGGCCTGGGCCCGTTTCTGTACTTCCTTCGCAGTCGGGTCCTCCTTATGGGTGGCCAACCCCCAGGAATGGCCGAAGAGGTCCTTTTGGGTTCGGTGAAAACTCAGGATGACCCTTTGTGGACCACCTGGCAATCATTGCATCCGCAAACCGGGCAGGTGATCGTTTCACCCAACTCGCTCTCCTTCACATCCTTACTCATCAACCGATCCACGAACACTTTAAAACCATGACCACATTCCCGGCAGAGGGCTTCCGTCTCCTCCATTTCCTCTATTTCCCGGCTGTCTTTTTGTTCCATTGTCTTTTCCCTTTTTTGTTTTTACAGAATGGATAAATTTTCTTTTAATTTTACCTGGAAAGAATGAAAAAGAAAATAAAGGCAATGCCTTATTTTTATGCCTGAAACGGCGTATTTTTAGATGAGGGTTCTTTATTATCTGAGACAATTCGACTATGGCTGGACCCTGGATCGGCTGCAGCGGTGCGACTCGTCAAGAGATAAGACCCCTGGATCATTTGTCCCGCCTGGCCTTTCCGGCCTTGCACGATTTGAGCCTCCTGATCAATGAATCATAATCCAGGGTATTCAGGACGTCCTTTTTCTCCACCCATCCCCTTCGAGCCACGGATACCCCGTAGGTCATAAAATCATATTGGCTGAGGACATGGGTATCGGTATTGATGACCAAAGATACGCCGTAGTCCCTGGCCATTTTCAGGTGCCGATCGTTTAAGTCGAGCCGGAGGGGATAGGCGTTGATCTCCATGGCCACCCCGTAGCGGGCCGCTTCCTTGAGCACCGCATCCATATCGATGGCATAGGCGTCGCGCTCGCCGATCAGCCGTCCTGTGGGGTGGGCAATAACGCTCACGCAGGGGTTGCGGATCGCCGAAAGCATCCGTTCGGTAATCTGTTCCTGGGATTGCTTGAATCCCGAGTGGACGGAGGCCACGACAATGTCCAGCCCGGACAGGGCTTCATCCGACAAATCGAGCCGGCCGTCGGACCTGATGTCCACCTCCGTTCCCTTTAATATTCTAAAGCCGGTCAGCTTTTTATTGGCTTCATCGATGGCCTTGATTTCTTCGGCCAGCCTTGTTTCATCCAGGCCGTGGGCTATACCGAGCCCTTTGGTGTGATCGGTGACGGCGATGTACTGGTAACCTTTTTTCCGGGCCCCCTGAACCATGGTCTCCAGGTCGTGACTGCCGTCGGACCACTTGGTATGGACATGGAGGTCTCCCTTGATGTCTTCAATCGACACCAGGTCGGGGAGTTTCCCCTCTAACGCCGCTTCGATCTCGCCGGTGTCTTCCCGGAGTTCGGCGGGGATGAGGGGCATCTTGAGGGCCTTATAGACGTCCTCTTCCCTTTTCCCGCCGATCCGCTTCTCTCCCGGCTCTTGAAACACCCCATATTCGTTGATCTTGAGACCGGCCCGCACGGCCATTTCACGCAGTTTGATATTGTGCTGTTTGCTTCCGGTGAAGTACTGGAGGGCGGCGCCATAGGAGTCCTCCTCCACCACCCTCAGGTCAACCTGGATTCCTTCGTCGGTAATGACGGAGGATTTCGTCGGCCCGTGCATCAGGACCCGGCTTACCTGGGGGAGTTTCGTAAAGACCTCCATGACCTTCTCGGGCTGTTTCGAAGTGGTCAGGATATCGATGTCATTGACGGTTTCCTTCCGCCGTCTGATGCTCCCGGCCACCATGATCCGGTCGACCGGTGCGCTGCCCTTTACCCGGCTGACGATGTCCTCGGCCAAAGGCAGCACCCTGCCCAGGGGCCGTCGTTCCGTTCCGCGTTTGATCAGCTCGATCCCTTTCAGGATATTCTCTTCGGTTTTTTTTTGGATGCCCGGGAGGCCGGCCAATTGCCCCGTACGGGTCAGGGTCTCCAGTTCGTCAATGCTTTTAATCTTTTTTTCTTCATAGAGCATCTTGGCCGTCTTCGGTCCCAAGCCGGGAACGCGAAGCAGTTCGAGAACCCCCTGGGGAATTTGTTTTTTCAGCTCTTCGTGTTGGGCGACCTTTCCCGTGGTCAGATACTCCTGAATCTTACCGGCCAGGTCTTTTCCGATACCGGGTATGGATTCCAGTTCTTCCCGGGAGAGAGTGGCTACATCTTTCGGAAGACCGTCGATATTCTGGGCCGCCCGGCGGTAGGCCCTGACCCGGAAGACATTCTCTCCTTTGAGGTCGAGAAGCTCGGCTATTTCGTCAAAAATTTTGGCGATCTGCTGGTTTTTCATAAGACCCTCCGAAAGCTTGCTGAATAGGCATTTTAACAGGGACAGCGAGCGAACTTCAAATAATAGATACTCACCTTATCCTGGAAGATTCCCCGTACTTTGGTGCGGAGAGCTTCAATTATAACACAGAAAAATATTCTTGGATTGTCCTGAAATAAAACTCTCATTTTCCCCCTTGTTCCATATTCCCCTTGACTCTCCTTTTCTCCTTTTATACCCTTTTATCCGGCCCCCTTCCTATTAACCCCATGTCCCTCGGGACATCGCGATGAGGCGCCACGAAACATAACAATTTCCCCCCTCTCTCGCCCTCCCCCTCGGAAGGAGGGGAAGGGGTGGGGGTGGAGAAGGACACCAATGAAGGAACAATGGGTAGGCATCGACCTGGCGGGAAGCAATCAAAGACCCACAGGATTCTGCCTGTTGGAGGGAAGAGAAGCACGAGTTTCGGTCCTCTACACCGACGAAGAAATTCTTGAAGAAATCGGCAGTCAAGTCAAAGCAGTGGCCATCGATGCCCCCCTGTCCCTTCCGAAAGGTCGATGCTGTCTCGAAGACAATTGCGCCTGTGTCGGGAAGGCTCACTTCCGGGCCTGCGACCTGGAGCTGCGGAAGATGAAAATCAAATTCTTCCCCATCACCCTGGGCCCCATGCGTAAGCTGACCTTAAGGGGCCTGGCCCTCAAAGAGAAGTTGGAGAAAAGAGGGCTCCTGGTCTTCGAGACCTATCCGGGTGCGGCCCAGGATATTTGGGGGATTCCCCGACAGAAAAACCCGAAGGGGTTACAGGAGGGTTTGAAACGGTTCGGGATCAAAGGAAATTGGTTGGAGTCTCAAGTAACCGCCCATGAACTCGATGCCCTGACCTGTGCCATAGTGGCCCGGGATTATATAAAAAGGAAGGCCATGGCCATCGGCGACCCGGAAGAAGGCCTGATGATACTTCCGAAAAAGACGATCGCTCTTTAACAGGTTGGCTTCCTGCTATCTCCTTTAGCCCAATACGAAGTTCACCGGGACGAAAGAGTCCGCTGGTTGTTTGTTGGGCAACGGTGGTCGACTTTTTTCCTTCTCCATTGTCTGCAGGCTGACCCCGCCCCGCTTGACTCACCCACGTCTTCACGGCCGTCACCGCGTAACGTCATGGTTTTGAATCCCCACAGGCCGATAACAATCACCGCGGCTATGGCTATAATCACCGTGTTGGCCGCAAATGTGCTCGTCGGCTAATGGGCGTCCATCTTGCTGAATGATTCCATAGGTTGCATTGAACATGAAATGCATGAGGACCGCTGACAAGATGCTGCGATGGGTATTGTTGTAAACCCACGTAGTAAGTACCGACAGAGACACAACCTGGAGACACCAAAGCCAGAAAAGAAAGGTGCCAAATCCCATCCCTTGTTGAGGAGTGCCTTTGATAAAGAAAAGCGGGAAGTGCCATGCTGCCCAGATAATACCAAGAATCAGGCTCGCAACCAGTGCGTTCCATTTGTTCTGAAGGCGGTCGAGGGCGAAACCACGCCAGCCGAGTTCTTCACCGAGGGGACCGCCGATAATATTTGCGCCAATGTAGAGCATCAGGGCAGCAGGCTGCATGAGAGTCTGCTCCGCCCCTCGGAGTGGCGGAAGCGCACCTCCGAAGAGCTTATCTGCCAGCAGACCTAGACGCCAACAAAAAGGGGAACAGACAAATGATAACAGCGTACCACTTCAATCCAATCAACTTGAAGCTGACAACGCGCTTCCAGAAATCATCCCTACCGGCCCTGTCTGAGGTTAAATGGGTCAGTAGAATCCCTACCAGGCTTGGTACGGAGCAGGCAATAATCAAAGCAGGGACCGGACCGTTTACCGTTTTACCGGATAGGATGTAGGGAACCCAGATAGCCCAAGAAAGACCATAGGTTAGTCCAAAGAAAAGCCAGGGAAATCTTGCGCTCATATAGGTTGACTGTCGATCGGTCAAATCTCAGAGTCTCCATATTCTACAAGTCAAGGAAGGGGCACCCGTTGTCGACAGATGGGTCGCCGCGCTCCCTCCATCCTAAGGCAGATACCGGCGGAGACTTCCTCAATGCTCGTTCAGGAAAGGTTTCGCCATCGGGTCAATCGGCACTCTGTTTTGCAGAATGGTCCAATGCGCCAATGGGCGTTGTTCCGGAGCACGCAGCTTGCGGGGCCGAAGGACCATGACAGCGGTGCCAATGACCTGGTTGAGCAACGACTGCGTCGTCGCCAGCGGCGTTGATGGCCAGCCAGCTTCCGTACCCAGCTTCTCCTTTGATGTGGGGCGCTTTCATCCCCTACTCTATGCCGGTTTATCCCGGCGCTTTCGGTCCGACCCCCATCTCACCATCTCAGTAGCAAATCAGGATTCAGGTCAAGCGGTTTATACTTCCATTGTCCGTCGACCTTGACGCCGAATTCCAGTGCCTTTCTGTCGGGGGATAGGATGACGCCTTCGGTAACGTCCTCATAGCTGGGCACCTTGAATTCGGGAGCCTTCCGCGTCTTGCTGTCGGCGATAGAGAAAGCCATGAAGTCGCGGGTTGACGGTTCCCAATAGATCACTTCTCCGTTTCGAACGCACTGGTAATGGGCCGAGGTGGCAACCTTCACATAATCCCCAGCCGGGGTTCGGGCCCATATCTCGGGGATCAGGCCGCTATTCTTGTACGCAGAAGAATTCAACGAGTTGAATTCTTTGGCTTCATTTTGGGACATTGTCACAAAAATCAACGTACCGTTGGTGTCGATCAGATAAATATAGCCAAGCTCCCTGCCGCGCATAGCTAAATCCGACTTTAAGTTGAGGACTTCAGCTTTATCAGATTTGAAGTCAAGCAATAAATGTTTCACTCCCATTCGGAACGGCTCTCCACGCAGTTGTCCTCCTTGAGAAATCAATGCCTTACTACCTTTTAGTGCGAGGATGGTGAATGGCCCGCTGCCTGGTTGCCATTCTGTATTTTTCTCACGCCGTATGATTTTGACCTCCCGAGTCTGGAGGGCATAGACCCCCAGCAAGTTTATGTCCATAACGTACTCTGGAACGCCGCCGTCAGGGAATGCCCGCCAGCCGGCGGCCCTCCGATAGGTGAAATGATGAAAAGAGAAAACGATGGTACGTTTGTCATCTGCAAGCTGAGCGCTGACAAATGCGCTATGGTCCTCCAATGGTCCATATCCTGCCCAACAGGAGGTCACGAAGGCCAGTACGCTGATAACAAAAATGACAATCTTCATTTCAGTTGCTCCCAACGACGCGGATCACAGGCCGTGAGGAAACAAGCGGTCCTCGTGCAGCCGCAGGTCAGAAGATTATTCCTTGGGCTTCTTGCGTTTGTCGCGAATATAGATCGTTTTAGAATGTCCGTCACGCTGGACTCTTTCATCCATATCAAAGAGGTTGATGGCTATGGCGAGCTCCCCAAGCTTGGTGAAGCCGTAATTCCGAGGGTCGAACTCTGAGGCCTGCTTGGCGATATTGCTGCCCACGGCACCCAAATGAGCCCACCCACTCTCGTCGGAAGCCGCCTCAACAGCACTTCTGAGAAGAGCTACCAGTTTGGCATCTCTTTTCAGTTCATTTGCCGTTTTAGGTTTGACGGCTGACCCGGCATCCTCCTGAAACCTAAGAACTTCAGTGAAGATGAATTTGTCACATGCGGATACAAAAGCTTTTGGAGTCTTCTTCTCTCCAAATCCGTACACGAGCAAACCTTCCTCTCTAATCCGGGAGGCAAGACGAGTGAAATCGCTGTCACTCGATACTAAACAGAATCCGTCAAAACGTTTCGTATAGAGCAAGTCCATTGCATCTATGATCATTGCGCTGTCTGTTGCATTCTTCCCCACAGTATAACGGAACTGCTGAAATGGCTGGATGGAGTGTTCAAGCAGGAGGGACTTCCATCCGCTTAGACTCGGTGTAGTCCAGTCGCCATAAATACGCTTCACGCTTGCAACGCCGTACTTGGCAACTTCTGACAGGAGCCCTTCCGTTATCGATGGCTGCGCGTTGTCTGCATCAATAAGCACAGCAAGCCTGCTTTGTGACGTTTCACTTACACTCATATGATATTCCTTTCAGTGCTTCTAACGATTAGGGGCGCTGTGTTACTGAGACCGACCAAGGAAACATTCTTCGATCCGCCGGCTCTTAAGGACAAACTCCACGAGCTATTCAATGACCGTTCCTTTGCCGGTCTCCCGATACTCAAGCTCGACATGTTTGACGAACGCGATTCTCCCCCAGGAATTGGCTGCAAATCCATGGGACGCGCACCAAGTGGTAAATGTTTCCGGATCGATGTCTGCGCGGATAGCGATATTGCCACTACCTTTAATTAATTGACATTCCCTTCCGACAAGAGCTTTCCAGTCTTCAAAACTGGCGGGCATATTTTCCGGATCGGTAAAGATCGAAAGCGCCTTGCGGTAAGTAGCCTCGTCCTTGAACCAGGCAATTCCTATAACATCGTGCATTCTGTCACTTCCTTTCGTTCTCTCTTTTCGATATGATGTCACGAGGGCTATTTAAATATATCCAGCTATGTGCATCATTTTTACCCACCTAATGCGGCATTAACTCCTGGTATAAAGTTTGCGGGGGCTGAAGGCCCATACGAGCGAGAGGCTTCGACGTCCAATGGCTTGATTGGTGCCGCCGTATGTCGCTGCCGACCGCTCCCGCCGCGTTCGGGTTCTGCACGATGAAAGAAACTGCCCTATACACCTCAGCTATGAAAGACATACCGACGCCCGGGGCTTCTTCCTCGTAGTAGCGGACTGCTTCCCGAAATTCCTGGTCGCTTCGGGAAGGAACTCCGTTTTGATGAGATATCCGCTATTGCGCGACGGAAGACTTCATCGGAGGGAATTCCTTTCGTCTTGCCTTCATGGAACTCTTTGAGGCGGCGTTCAGCCTCTTCCATCCATAGCTGTTCAACTTCGGAGTCAAAGGGCTCATCTAAACTCAAGAGGAGCTTTCCTGCCAATTGAGCACGTTCTTCAAGGGTCAACTCCATCGCCGTGGATAAGATTTCATCGCTTTTCTTGGACATACCCTGATTCTCCTTTCATTAATACTGGTATCGCTACATCGGCGCCGACCAGGACATGGTCACGATAGAGTGATTTTATTCGGTCCTCATTTTTTCGGTGATCGGGTGAAAGCTATGGTTCAGCCTTCCGTTATAAATTGGCATAGGTATCAGAAAAGGAACCACTTTCTAATAGGTTCTTTAAAATAGCATCTATATTCTCAGTTATGTTCTTAACGCCATTGTTGTTTTTTGGTTTAGGGGATGTTGTTTCTGAATTGATTTAAACAATTAATTTCTTCCCAATTATTTCGTTTCTTCTTCGGAATTGGCCAACCGGCAAACGGCCGAAGTCGTCACACCTAAAAAACGGGCAACCTCGGCCCCCTGATATCTTATCTCTCTGACAGCCGTCCGGCAAAACAGTCTTCTGGCTTTCGAAATTCTTCTTTGCCGGCCGCCGGATCTTAATTCTTTCACCGTTATCCCCGCTTCTTTTGATATCTCGTCAGCCAACTCCATTAGGGCTTTAACTTTGCCCGACAATCTTAGCGTTTCTTTCGCCTTTTGTTCTGCCTCAGAAAATAAATCCAGAATAAATTCACTGCTGCCTAGAATTCTCTCATCCGAGGCCGCTCGATTGTCTTTCCTCCTCAAAGACAACACTGCCGACCATCCCCCATGGCTCCGAATCAAGCCTCCTCCGACTAATTCAGGTCTTTTTCCCAAGGCAATCCCTTCGGACAAAAATTGCTCATAAAGCAAAAGAGCCCTTTTTTTCTTTGTACTGAAATAGGAGAGAATGGCCTCAATATCCTGCCAATCCCGCTTAACTCCTCCCATGATGGCGGAATGGCCGGTCCAGGGATATCTTTTCAGTTCTTCCATTCCGGGAACCATCTTCTTTCTCAAAGGGTTTAAATGTATATACCTGGTCAGTTCCAAAAGATAAGGATCGTCTTCACAGACAATTGACTTATATCTATTCTGAAAAAGATGGCCAAACCGTTTGTGACGTCGGTTAAAATTTATCACATACCCTGTCAGCAATTTTCTCATCCCCGTTGAAAGGGGGCGGTCTTTCGTCCTGATCAACAGGTGGAAGTGATTCGACATCAAAGCCCAGGCATAAACAGCAAAATACCCCTCCCGGCAAAGTTCGGCTAGCCGTTCTATAAAATCTTTCCGATCAAAACGATTCCTGAATATATCGGCTCTCTCGATCCCCCTCCCCATTACGTGGTGCAAGGTCCCTGGTGAATCAAGTCGTGCTTGTCGTGGCATGTTTTAACCTTATCTCCCCCAAAAGGCTCTGTCAAGTCAATTCAGAAACAACGTCCCCCTTTCCAGGGGCAAGGGATGCCCGCTTTAAACTCTTTTATCTATGTATCCTCGTTGCCCCAATCTGCAAGGATTGTAAGGATATAAGAAGTCCTTTCTATTTCCCCGGCCTTTCATAGGGAATAATGGAGACAACCTCCGTTATACCGGAATTGACCACAACAGTTTTGGGAATGAATTTACCTGCTTCCGGAGACTTGATCGCTTCCTTGACAATTTGAGGGACCTTTGCCCACCCCTCTTTGCAGATGTAGACGATGACAGCACTGCCCTTAAATCTCTGGATAATATTGATGCTCGCTCTAGAGGCAAGAGGGCAATCGGTGTCCTTATTTGAATAAAGGAAAACGATCTGTTTGTCATCAGCCTTAGCCTCTTCCTTGGCCTGCTGCAACTGGTCTATTCCATAGACGTAACTGGGTATATCGAAGGCTGCCGAGACCAATGACGCCGAAAATGTCAAGATCAATAGAACCAGTAGAACAATGCTGCACCTTTTCATAAGCCCCCCTTTATCTTGTGGCCATGCACTCCTAAGAAAGTCTTTTCCAAACCTCTACATAACCGTAGGCAGTACCTTATTGGATAAGGCTTTTCGTGTTGTTGATTGTTTCCGGGAGTAGTTAGCCTATTTTGTCTGTTTCTGGAAGAATCCTATCCATTCAATGGCTGCCTCCATCCCTGCGTTCCCGCCTTCTCTCCGGAGTTCTCTAATGTCCCCGTATTCCTTCATGTCAGTGTCGTTGCCCAATGTGGCGTTGGCCTGTGGCACGCAGCTTGCGGGGTCGAAGGCCCATGCAAGAGAATGACATCGGTGTCCAATGGCCTGGTTGGTGCCGCTGCGGCGGCGCCGACCGGGACAGGGCACAGACAGGGGATCGAACCGCTTGTTATACAGCACTTTCTTTGTCCTCCTTCTCGAGAGCAACTAAAAAGGTAGTTCATCCTCTTCGGCAACGGGCGTTTCGGGCATCGCCCCCTTCGGGAGCGATAAGTTCGTGACGACATAAAGATTAAGAATATCGTCCCTGTCCATGAAGAGGAGCTGACTGCGTCTTGAAGAATCGAGCTTGTTGCCAAGCCAGTTCCGGGCGGCTTTGGTGATCTCCCCAGCTGCAACGATGATGGCGTGATCCACAAGGACGCGCTTTCCGATCTCAGGGTCGAAGATCTCGTGCCCCAGCATCATCATGACCTGGTTATGGATCACAGCGACATTGGCATTGCCCTCTTTGGTAATGCCCGAAGAGTCAATTTTTCCATTCTTCGCTTGGATGCCGAAATAGAGAACATGCTGCGTCGGGATGGTGAATCTCATCCACACATCCTTGCCGTACTCCAGTGCCTTATCTTTGTGCCCGGTGGCCGTGATGCGGTGGAATCCCAACTGCCGGAACAGGGGCAGTAGAACCTCCTCAATGAGTTCGTCCTCAGATGCTGTGTCTAAATAGGCAAGGAGCCGTTCCCTTCTCCTCAGCTCGGAGGCCGAGAACGGACGGTGTGGGTCCGTCGCCATCGATACGATGGTCTTTGTTGCGATATGCCGCAAATAGCACTGCCTATCTTCAGCGTAGAAGGCCTCCAAACCTTCCCGTGCCATGGCGCTATTGAGTAGAGCCAGCGCACCCGGTCTATCACTTTCTTCGTTCAGCGCGTCGGCTGGGTCCATCAAGGCCTGTATAACGCGCGAGAACGTCGCTGGTGGTGTCTGAGCGTTTGGATGAGGCTCCGCCAAGATCTGCTGAAGGGTATTGGCGACCCAATAGTTGCGCGTGGAGCGGTCATGGACATATTCAGTATCGCAATCCTGAAAGAAGCGCGTTAGATAGCTGCTGCTGCGATAAACGAAAAAACTCTCCTCCGCCTTAAAATTTCCGCAGATCATATCCGCAATGGCCATTAGGGTACGCTGTTTGAATTCCATATCGCGATCTAACCGTGCCCTCTGTGCTAAACGGGTAGATGCGCGCTACGTCCGGAACGCACGTAGCGACACGCTCCGGCGCATAATGGGCCCGGTTCACCTGCGGACCTGCGGCAGGTGCATCCGCGTTGTTCTGCCGCGCTTGTGCGGCGGGACAACCGGGTGGAAAACCGGCGCCCCTTCTCGCCGACGCGCAAATACCGGCGAGAACGTTAGGGCTCACCAGGAGCCGGATTTTTCGGCGATCCGGTAGAGCCGCTTGTTAGATGCTTTCATCAAAATAGTCAGCATCGATCTTCTTTACCGGATACTGCGACACAATCGATACCCCAACATCATTTTCTATCATCAGATTGGTGAGTTGCTCCCCATCTATCAACACAATTTTGCTTCCAATTTGTGAAACATAACTGCGAGCATCATCGGTAAATCTGGAAGTCGTAATGAATATGCCTTTGTTTGCTTTCTGAGCTTGTAGCGCACCGGCAAACTGCATAACATCTGGCCTTCCAACGGGATTAGTGTCCCATCGTTTTGCTTGAATGTAGACGACATCCAGTCCTAGTTTGTCTTCCTTTATAATTCCATCGATTCCTCCATCTCCGCTTTTCCCAATGGCTTTTCCTGCGTCGGAGCGTGAACCTCCATAACCCATCTTCACGAGCAACTCGACAACGGCACGTTCGAAAAAGGATGGAGAAGATTTTTTAAGTTTTGCGAGTAGTTCAGAAGCAAGCTCATCGCGTAGATTTTCATAGGCGGCTTCCAATGCCTCGGAAGGAGTAGCTATTGAAATTTCAGGTGGTACTTCCTGGGGGACTCTCTTTCTCACCACTTCGTGTTCCTTTCAGTTGTTGGAACTCAATGAACTCAGGATACTCTTTGAGAAGTTTTACATTGATAGCCTTTGGCTGCTTTTTGAGAAGCTCCTGCCCGCGTGGTGTAATTCGAAAGTAACCTCTCCGAGTGGCTTCAAGCAGACCAGCTTTCTTCATGTAGGTAGATGCCCAACCTACTCTATTGACAAACGTAGATTGAAATACCGCTTGGAAGCATCTCTTTGAGATCTTCATCTGTCAGACCAAGTTCTTTTGCCAGGACTTCGACGGCCTCGCCCGTGGATGTTTCGTCTTTTTTCTCTCCGGCGAATCGAAGAAGTGGCAACATCAAGCTCTGATAATCAGGAATGGCCATGTATCAATCTCCTTTTTGCATATAACGTTACGGCTGAGGCGCGCCTTTTTTTGCGTCTCCTCCAGCCGATTGTTGGCCGATAATTTTTTCCAGATCAATAATAATCGACGTAACTCGTTTTGAGAGCCTGCTGTCTTTCAGCCCCAGGCACTTTTTGGCAAGACGTATGGCACCTTGCCATTCTTCCCGAGAAGCCGGAATTTCGACGTCGGTTGCATTGGCAAAATTAACAAAGACCAAATAAGCGTCTCTCTTGTTGATATCTGCCAAGTAATATAGGTGAGCTAACCGGTTTGCCATTTGGTAAAGTGGGCTGTACCAAGGTGCATCCGGGTTCGCTCGGAAGGCTGTTTTGGCTTCATCCAGTCTTTTCTCTATCAGGGGAAGCGAATTGGCCGAAGCTTTGCTTCGATAATCAACAGCCTCCTCAATATGCGCCTTCGCTTCAACAAGTATCAGTTTCCCTTCTTTTGTGCAGGCAAGGGCGTCCCAGCGTGGTCCACTTTTTGGCCAAAACTCCTGTAACGGCATTCGCAGATCGTTTACACCGAGTTGTTCCAGGAACTCTTGGTCGTAATACTCAGCATAATCGTCGTCTCGAATGGGTGACCGCCATTCGATATCCGTTGTGCCCCATCCGAATGCCTTCGAAATGCAGTTATTCAGGTAGATCGAATGATCATTGACCATCACGCGAAGCCAATGTTCGCTTCGCTTTGTAGATAGTGGTCTTGATCGTCTGGGCATACTCCTACCTCCGGCTAACAACATATTGATTAGTTTCTTGTCAATATCAGGAAATTCAGAGATTGTCAATATCAAATATAATTTTTATCGATATATCTATTTGATATTATTATTTTAATTATCTTGTTCCTTTATTCTTACAACCTCACAGTAAATTACTTTACAGTTGCGGAATCAGGTTGTTTATTTCTTACATTTTACTAAAGAGCAGAGCTCTTCAATAAAACCGACCTGACTTTTTAAAATCTTTTTTGGTCCGTGAGCTTACACGGTGGGTAACCCCAACATATAGTGATTGATAGATCTGAATCTGGTAATGAGCCAGGAACAATAGACAAAGAAAGAAAAATAAGGTAATTCTGACCTCCTGAAAGAATTTGAACAGGAGGTTGCGATGGAAGACAAAGAATTGTATGCCACCCTGCTGGGGATCAAGCATCCCTGGCGAGTAGATAAAGTTAAGCTGGATATGGATAAGAACCGAGTAGATGTTTGGGTTGCCGAGTTTAAGGGTATTCAGTGGAAATGCCCGGTCTGTGGACAAGCCGGTCCTATCTATGACCATGACGAGGAACGAATTTGGCGGCATCTGGATACCTGCCAGTGCCAGACTTTTATCCATTCCCGGATGCCCAGAGTAAGCTGCTCGGTCCATGGTGTCCAGCAGGTGCCAGCTCCCTGGGCCGAACCGGGATCCCGGTTTTCTTTGGCTTTTGAACGGCGGATGATCGACACCCTGAAGGAATGCGACATTACCGGTGCCCGCCGGTTGCTGAATTCTGGTTGGAAGGAAGTTTGGGGAGCCCTGGAACGAGCGGTGAAGCGGGGGCTTAAACGAAAAGATCGGCGGATTCCGGAATATCTTAGTATTGATGAGAAGGCGTTTGCCAAAAGGCACAAGTACGAGACCCTGGTCTGTGATTTGAAAGGTGGAACGGTGGAATTCGTGGTCGATGAACGATCGCAAAAGAGTCTCGAGACGTATTATCGTCAGTTTGAGGAAGAGGAATGCCGTTCGGTGAAGGCCGTGGCCATGGATATGTGGGACCCTTATATCGCTGCCACCCGGGAATGGTTGCCTCAGGCAGACATCGTTTTTGACCGATTTCATGTGGTTCGACTGGTTACGCAGGCCGTCGATAAAGTGCGTCGTCAAGAGCATAAGCTGCTTACAGAACAAGGTGATGAAACGCTTAAAAAGACCCGTTTTCTTTGGTTGGCCAATGAAGAAAACATCCCGGCCTGGCGCCGTGAGGAGTTTGCCGAACTTCGGCAGATCAACTTGAAGACCAGTCGGGCCTGGGCGCTTAAGGAATCGTTGCGTCCCTTTTGGGATTATAAATACGCCAAATGGGCAGAAGGCTTTTTTGACCGGTGGTATTATTGGGCTACCCACTCCCGTCTCAGTCCGATGGTCAAGGCGGCGAAGACCCTTAAAACTCATTTGCCGAACCTGTTGACCTTTTTTAAGCATCGTATCACCAATGCGGTGGCGGAAGGCCTTAATAGCAAAATCCAAATGGTTAAGCAGATGGCGTGTGGTTTTCGTAATCGTGAACATTATAAGACAGCCATTTACTTTCATTGTGGTGGTTTAGACCTTTATCCTCAGCCAAAGCCGTATTCCTTATAATGGGTCACTATATGTTGGGGTCACCCACCGTGAAGGATGAAGCGCCCTTTACATTTTACCAAAGAGCAGAGCTCTTCAATAAAACCGACCTGACCTTTTAAAATCTTTTTTTTGGCCTGCTCTATGGAGAACCAGGCCGCCCGGTCAACCTCCGGGAATTGGGCTTCCTTCCGGACCGGGGAGGCCATTCCATCGTGAAGGTGTTGCTTTTAATCGAATCGGCAGGGCAATCGCCTTCAAAGGCCCAGGCGCTGATTACTTTTCCGCCGGGCTGTTTCAGCGGCGACAAGGGCATAAAATCACCGGCCGCCTCGCAGCCGGTCTCTTCTTTAAACTCACGCCTGGCTGCGGTCAAGGGGTCTTCTTCGTCGGTATATTCCCCCTTAGGGATCGACCAGGCCCCTTCATCCTTTTTAGCCCAAAAAGGGCCTCCGGGATGAACGAGAAAAACCTCAAGCTTTAAATCCCGGTAACGAAACATGAGCAACCCGGCACTTTTTTTCCCCATTATCCGGCTCCTGATAAGCGGGCGGAAATTCCGGTCCGTTGGGTCTTTTCGACCCCGGCCCGTTCATTAGCTTAGGGCAACAGACCTTTCTTGACAAGTCAATTCCAGTGAACGATAGGCCTCGGTGAAACTCTATTTCCCTACCATCAGAAATACATAATTATCCCCCTTGTCTTATTCGGTTATCCTGATAATATAATAAGGTTAGGTTTAACAGGATGCTCAAAAAGGTCCAGATACAAGGCGCCCGAAATTCCGAGGAATGAGACGTACATAGAAGTACGTCGCAATGACGAAGAATGAGGGCAACGCAGTAGATGGGCCTTTTTCAGCAACCTGTTGATAAAATAGCCCTGACTTCTGTTCAATTCAAATCCGGAAGATGATGCATGTTTAACCTCAAGCGTCGGGACTTCTTAAAAATACTTGGACTGGCCGGGACATCCAGCGTCCTGGGCTGTTCCTCCACGACGCCTAACCATCTGATCCCCTATCTCTACCCCCCCGAAGATATCATCCCCGGTGAAGCCAATTGGTATGCCAGCACTTGCCGCGAGTGTCCGGCCGGCTGCGGCCTCTTGGCCAAGAACCGGGACGGCCGGGTCATCAAGGTAGAAGGAAATCCCCTCCATCCGGTCAGCAAAGGGAAGCTGTGTGTCCGGGGTCAAGCATCTCTCCAGGGGCTCTATAATCCCGACCGGTTCCCCGGTCCCTTAATGAGAAACAGGAAGGGGGAATTGGTCCCCATCACCTGGGATCAAGGGGAAAAGGCCTTGGTCCAAACCCTGGATGAACTGGTCGGCAAAGGCCGGGGAGAGCGCGTCGTCTTTATCGACGAGTTGATGAACGGCGCCTTAAAGGACCTGGCCTCCCTCTGGCTTTCGGAGATGGGTTCCCAGGATCTCCTTCTCTATGAGCCTTTTGCCTATGAGCCTTTGCGCCGGGCCAATAAAATGGTTTTTCAATATGACGGGATTCCCCATTACCGGATCGACCAGGCCGATTTTTTGATTTCCTTTGGGGCCGGATTTTTGGAGACCTGGATCTCCAATCTGGAATTCGCCCGCCAGTTTGCCGCCTTCCATTCTCTTCAAGCGAAGGGTAAAAATCCCTTTGTCTATGTGGGCCCACGGCTTTCCCTGACGGCCAACAATGCCGATCAGTGGATTTGCGTACCCCCGGGCGATGAGTATCTCATCGCTGTAGGGCTGCTCAAGATTATGCTCGACGAGGGACTGGACGGCCATTTTCTTTCCGGTCAGAAGGCCTGGTTGACCAAAGCCCTTCAAGATTTTTCCCTGGACCGAATCAGCCAAAAGACCGGGGTACCCGTGCAGGTGATAAGGGATTTGGCCCTACGATTTAGCCGGGCCGAAAGGCCTCTGGCCCTGGCCGAAGGGCTGGGACTTTCCGGGCCCAAGGCCCATCGAGGCGGCCCTGGCGGCCAATCTTCTTTGCCTGGTAAAGCCGGGGACTAAACAGGTCATCGATTTCAGCGGCAAAACGGCCCTCGGCCAAACAACGTCTTTGGCCCGGATGAAAGAACTTTCCGAGCGGATGAAGAAAAAAGAAATCGATCTTTTACTCCTGGGCCAGGTCAACCCGGCCTTCACCCTGCCCTTTTCAGCCGAATTCCAAGAGGCCCTGAAGTCGGTCCCTCAAGTAGTCAGCTTTTCCAGTTATTCGGATGAGACCAGCCGACTGGCCCATCTGGTCCTGCCCAGGCATACCTTTTTAGAATCCTGGGGAGACTATTCACCCCGGCAGGGGGTGTTCGGGCTCATGCAGCCGGTCATGGGACCGGTCTTTCAGACCCGTCATCTCGGGGATGTGCTTATCTCCTCGGGCAAGAAGATTCACGGGGAGAATACAGTTTCCCTGGAAAGATTTTTACCAGTTTTTGAAGGAATCCTGGGTCAAACGGGGAAAGGAGATGGGACCGGATCATGGGGCCGAAGAATTCTGGGAAAAGGCCATGGAAAGGGGTGGAGTCTGGGAAGAAAAAAGGTCCAAACCCGATAATGTTCTTTCGCCGTTTAAGTCCTTTCCCCTGGCCTTTCCCGCTATTGAGGCGATTTCGGCATCCGCCAGTCAACTGGATTTGACCATTTATCCCACGGTCCAGTTCTTCGACGGCCGGGAGGCCAATCGACCCTGGATCCAGGAGCTTCCTGATCCGATGACCCAGATAACCTGGGACGGTTGGCTGGAAATTCATCCGGAAACAGCCAAGGCCATGGGTATCCAAAAAGGAGATGTGCTTTTAATTCGATCGGCTTTTGGCAGCCGGGAAGTGCCGGCCTATCCCATCCCCACGGTCCCACTCCGGACTGTGGCCATGCCCATCGGCCAGGGCCACTGGAACTATGGCCGGTTTGCCGACGGGCATCCGGCCAATCCTCTTGCTTTATTTTCTCCGGCCATCGATCAAACCTCAGGAGGATTGTTTCGGCCGGCCCTCAAAGTGAGCCTCCAAAAGCTGGACAAGCAACATCCCCATGGCCCACGTGGACGGAAGTTTTTTTCAGGAGGACCGGGATCTCATGCAGGTCATGACCTTGAAGGAGTATCAACAATCCCTTCAGTCCCCGGAGCTCCCTCCCATCGACCTGCCTTTACCCCAAGGGGTTGACCCGCGAAAGGACTTTTACCCGGTGCACCAGCACAAGGAATACCGCTGGGTGATGGTGGTCGACCTGGACCGCTGCATCGGCTGTTCGGCCTGCGTGGTGGCCTGTTATGCGGAAAACAATGTGGCTGTGGTGGATAAAAAGGCAGGTCCTCAAAGGCCGGGAGATGTCCTGGATCCGGATTCAGCGTTACTTTGACCCCAAGGAAGGGGTGGCCCGCTGGCTGCCCATGCTCTGCCAGCACTGCGACTTCGCCCCCTGTGAATCGGTCTGCCCGGTCTATGCCCCGGTCCATAACCCCGAAGGCCTGAACAACCAGACCTACAACCGTTGTATCGGCACCCGTTTTTGTCTGCAAAACGACCCCTATAAAGTTCGGCGGTTCAACTGGTTTAACTATACCCGCCCCAAGTCCCCTGGACTGGCAGCTCAACCCCGATGTGACGGTCCGTCAGAAAGGGGTCATGGAAAAATGCTCCTTCTGTGTCCAGCGGATCATCGGGGCCAAGATTCAGGCCCGGGCCGAAGGCCGAAAAGTGAAAGACGGGGAATTCACCACGGCCTGCGCCCAGACCTGTCCGACCGAGACTTTGATTTTCGGAAATCTCCTCGACCCGAAAAGCCGCGTTGCCCGATTGATTGAGGACAAGCGCCGGTATCAGGTCCTGGGTTATCTGAATACCAAACCGGCGGTCATTTATTTGAAGAAGGTGACGCACATTTTGGAAACATAAAGAGGGTACAAGGTCTAAGGTTCAAGGTTAAAGGTTAAAAAAAATCGTAAACCCTATTCCTTGAACCCTGGAATCCTGGAATCCTCGAACCCTATTTTAGCTTGAATCATGAAAGACCTTAACTACAGCACCGTCAACCAGGAAGTCCTGCGGGCCATGTCTCCGCCGGGAAACCGCTATTGGGCCTTCGTGGCCTTCTGGTTCTTCGGCATCCTGGTGGGGGCCTGTTGCTGGGCCTACCAGATCCTTATGGGCATCGGTGTGGCCGGACCCAATCACCCCATTGCCTGGGGAACCTATCTGGTCAATTTTGTTTTTTTTGTCGGCCTCGCTCATTCAGGCACCTTGATCTCGGCCATCCTCTTTTTATTTCGCGCCCGCTGGCGCACGGCTATATCGCGCAGCTGCCGAGGCCATGACCGTCTTCGCCGTTATGGTGGCCGGGCTTTTCCCTTTTATCCACCTGGGCCGGGTCTGGGTGGTTTACTGGATCCTTCCCTACCCCAATCAGCGCAATCTCTGGCCTGATTTTCAGTCCCCCTTAGTTTTTGACGTAATCGCCATTTCCACCTATCTTACCGTCAGCGTCCTCTTTTGGTATACCGGTCTTATTCCCGACCTGGCGGCCATCCGTGACCGGTCCCAGGGTCTGCGGCGCAAGTTGTACGGATTTTTTTCTTTAAACTGGACCGGGTCCCACTGGCAGTGGCATCATTACGGCGGGGCGGTTGTCCTTCTGGCCGCGCTGGCCACCCCTTTGGTCATTTCGGTGCATAGCGTGGTTTCCTGGGATTTTGCCCTGTCCATTCTCCCCGGCTGGCACAGCACCATCTTCGCCCCCTATTTTGTGGCCGGGGCCATCCATTCCGGCCTGGCCATGGTGCTCATCCTTTTGATCCCTCTGCGGCGCATCTATAAATTCGAAAATATCATCACCATGGAGACCCTGGAAAATATCGCCAAGACCATCATCCTGACCGGCTTGATCATGGGCTATTCCTATCTGACCGAGCACTTCATCTCCTGGTACAGCGGGAATAACACGGAAAAGGACACCTTCTACTGGCGCATGGTCGGCTATTATAAGGAATGGTTCTGGTTGATGGTCTTCGGCAATTCCATCGCCCCCCTGTTTTACTTTTTTAAAAAAATTCGGACCAACACCATCAGCCTGTATGTCATCGCCGTCATGGTGGTCGTCGGCATGTGGTATGAGCGTTATGTGATCATCATCGGCTCCCCGGCCCATGCCTATGATCCTTATATCTGGAGGCACTATCCCGGTCCCACCTGGGTGGAATACGGGATCATTTTCGGGGCCTTCAGCATCTTCTTCTTCTTTTTCTTTTTATTTTCCAAATTTTTGCCCACCCTGTCCATCGCCGATGTCAAGGAAGAGGTCAAACCTCCCCGGCGGGAAAGGGCGGACTTATGAATAAAGGCGGAAGAAGGGCGATGGCCAAGCCGGCCTTGATGGGGATCTTTATCTATCTGGACGATCTTTTGGGGGCGTTAAAGGCCGTGAAGGAGGCCGACCTGGATTTTACCGTCTTCAGCCCCTCGGCCGCCCCCGAGATACAGGAGGCCTTGAATAAGGGTCCCAGTCCGGTGCGCTATTACACCCTCTTCGGCGGTCTCTTCGGCCTGGTCTCCGGTTTTTCCCTGGCCGTCTATACGGTCTTGCAGTGGCGGTTTATCGTCAGCGGCAAGCCGATCATCCCCTGGATCCCCTTTGTCATCATCGGCTTTGAATTTCTGATTTTGTGCGGGGTTCTTATTTCCTTTGCCGGAATGCTCATCCACACCCGTCTGCCTCGTTTGCATCTGCCGGCCCACTATGACCCCCGCTTTTCCGATGACCGTTTCGGCCTGCTGATTTATTGCTCCCCCATGGAACGGGAAAAAATCGCCGGTTGGCTCCGAGAATCCGGTGCCGAGGAGATCCATGATTTCGCGGGATGAAATCTGCCAGGAGATGAAGGCCGCCGGAACGGATAGCGGTTTCAACGGCTGGACCATGGTTTTCCTGGCCGCGGTCCTGATGGGGGTGGTGGTCTTTTTGATCGGAGTCTGGGGAACGCAGCCGGAAAGGGCCTGGCAGGTCTTTTTGGTCAATTATCTTTTCTGGTCCGGAATGGCCTTTGGCTCGGTCCTTTTTTCCGCCACCCTGGTAATTACCAAGGCCCGCTGGGGAAGACCGATAAAGCGTCTGGCCGAGGCCCCGGTGGCCTTTCTACCCTTGGCCTTCCTGCTCTTCTGGGTCCTTTTCTTGGGCCGGGAAAGACTTTTCCCCTGGATCCAGCACCCGTTGCCCTCCAAGGCCGCCTGGTTGAATATCGGCTTTCTCTTTGCCCGGGACGGAATTGCCCTCTTTATGCTGACGGCCGTTTCTCTGGGCCTGGTTTATTTTTCGGTGCGGGGCGAAAAAAAAATTTCCTCCCAAGGGGTCGAGGGTTGGAAAAAATTCCGGGAGCAAGGGGAAAAAAATTTGCGTAAACAGGCCATCCTGGCGCCAATCCTGGCCATCCTCTATGCCCTGACCCTCAGCCTGATCGGCTTTGACCTGGTCATGTCCTTATCTCCCCATTGGTACAGCACCCTTTTCGGGATGTATTTTTTCACCGGTGCCTTTTACAGCGCCCTGGCCGCTTTGATCTTCATCTCCATCATTGCGGTCAAGACCTTTGGGCTGGGCAACTTCATCCAAAAAAATCAGTTTCACGACCTGGGAAAGTTACTCCTGGCCTTTTGTCTGACTAACGGTGATTTTTTCTTTTCCCAGTTCCTGGTGATCTGGTATGGGAACTTGCCGGAAGAGACCCGGTTCGTGATCAACCGGGTCAATTTCCCTCCCTGGAATTATCTGGCCTGGACCGTGCTGGCTCTTTTTTTTATCGTCCCCTTCGGCACCCTGTTGAGCAAGAAGGTCAAGATGAAACACGGGCCCATGTTGGTTCTGACCGGTCTCATCCTCGTCGGCATGTGGCTGGAGCGTTTTCTGCTGGTGGCCCCCTCTCTGTGGAAAAAACCGGGCCTTCCTCTGGGTCCTTCGGAATTTTTGATCAGCCTCGGTTTCTTAGGGCTCATGGCCTTAAGCCTCCAATGGTTTTTTAAAAGGTTCCCCTTGCTCCCCCTGACGGACCCCCTGTTTTTAGACACCCTGAATGCGGACCGAGAGGAAGGCCGGGGATGAGCCTCATGGCTGAAGATCGACTCAAAAAAAATGGGCAAGGGCCTTCATGGAAAAAATGGTTTTCGGTAGGGGTGTTGCTGATGGCCCTGATGCTCTATTTTTATTATGTCTATCCCGGTCAGGGGATCGGACCCAGACAGCCCATCCCTTTCAGCCACCGGGTTCACGCCGGGGTCAAGGCGATCAATTGCCGGTTCTGTCATCCCTATGTGGAGAGGTCGGAACATGCCGGCCTGCCGGAAATGGAAAAATGTTTTTATTGCCATAAATATATCATCCCCACTCACCCGATGCTCCTTAAGGAAAAGGAGCATTATGACAGCGGGAGGCCGGTCCCCTGGGTGCGGATTTTCTATGTCCCTGATTTCGTCAAGTTCAGGCATCAGCCGCATTTGCGCTTCGGAAAACTGGATTGCCGCGACTGCCACGGAGAAGTGGAGCGGATGGACCGGCTGCAGAAAAAGAAATTTAAGATGAAATTTTGTATCGACTGCCATAAACTCAAAAAGGCCCAAACGGATTGCTGGCTGGCCTGCCACCATTAAAAAGAAAGGTACGAGGTTCAAGGTGCAAGGTACAAGGAGAGGGTGCATGTCCGCTAAAAAAGAGATTTCAGGTTCATTCATATTCAGGAGTAAGAAGTGACTTTTCTAAAAGAAGAACCCTATGGAACCGTCAAGGCCTTTTTTTTGAGCGCCGCCGTCTGGTTTGTCATCGGTCCATTGATCGGCTTCATCGATGCCACCCATCTGGTCGCCCCGGACCTTTTAGGCAATATCTCCTGGCTGGTCTTCGGCCGGACCCGGCCCATGCACACCAATGTGGTCATCTTCGGTTTTGTCGGCACGGCCTTGTTAGGGTCGGCTTTTTATCTGGTGCCCACCTTGTTACGAAGCCCTCTTTACAGCGAACGATTGGGAAAGTTTTCCCTGTGGGTCTGGAATCTGACTATCATTTCCGGGACCGTCACCCTTTCCTTGGGCTATTCCCAGGGACGGGAATATGCCGAGTGGATCTGGCCGGTCGATATGGGAGTCTTGTTGTGCTTTTGCCTGTTTTTTTATAATCTTTTTCGGACGGCCCAAAGACGTCAGGAAAAAACCTTGTATGTGTCCATCTGGTATATCTTCGCCGGTCTGGTCTATATCTTTCTGATCTATTTTTTCGGCAATGCCGTCTGGAACCCTTCCACCGGGGCCATTACCGGCCTGCCCGATGCTGTCCTGGCCTGGTTTTACGGCCATGGGGTGGTTGGGTTGTTTTTGACGCCCCTGGCCGTGGCCCTGGCTTATTACATCATTCCCATCGTCTGCCGGTCTCCTCTTTACAGCCACTCCCTGTCTCTGGTCGGGTTCTGGAGCATCCTGGTCCTTTACACGCACATCGGGGCCCACCATCTTCTGCAGACGCCTCTGCCCACCTGGTTGAAGGTCGTGGCCATCACCGGCAGTTTGGGGATGTTCATCCCGGTTTTAACCGTGCTGATCAATCTCTGGCTGACCATGCGCGGCCGTCTGGGACTAATCCATGCCGACATAGGAGGCAAGTTCGTCATGGCCGGTCTAGTCTGGTATACCTTTACCTGCATTCAGGGCCCTTTGCAGGCTTTGCCCACGCTCCAGCGGGTGACCCATCTGACCAACTGGGTGGTTGCCCATGCCCACATGGGCGTTCTGGGATTTTCCGGAACCATTGCCCTGGGGGGGATTTATTTTATCCTGCCCAGGGTAACCGGCCGTCCCCTCTATAACCGCCGGTGGGCCGATATCCAATACTGGCTGGTGCTCATCGGCATGTCCGGGTTTTTTTTGGTCCTGACGGCGGCCGGCCTGGTCCAGGGGCATGGCTGGCTGAACGGGGAGACAGTCTATAAGATCCTGCCTGAGATTCATGTTTACATGATCCTTCGGGCCTCCATCGGTCTGCTGATCATCGGCGGTGCGGTCCTGGGGCTGATCAATATCACCAAGAGTATTTACGGAGGGAAAGAGGCCTCCCTGGATTGGGAGGAGGAAGCCCCATGAAGATGAACCTGACGATCATTGTTTTCGGGGGCCTGATCATCTTCGCCCCGGTGTTGTTTATCGCCGTCATCTTGCCCTGGACGACCATCAGCGAACAGCCTTCGGAAATATTTCGGGTTAGATCTTCCCTGGAGGCCCGGGGTCGGGAAATCTATGTGCGAAACGGCTGCACCTTTTGCCATACCCAGTTTATCCGGGATATCGACTATGGCGTCGGTGCCGAAAGGGTCGCCCTCTCGGGCGATTATGTCCAGGATCAGCCTCATCTGGTAGGCACCGAGCGGACCGGTCCGGACCTTTCCCAGGAAGGGGGGGAACACCCGGATGACTGGCATTTGGCCCACTTTACCAATCCCCGGTTTGTCCGTCCGGAATCGATCATGCCTTCCTGGAAATTTCTGGGAAAGGCAGATATCCGGGCACTGATCGCCTATAAACAAAGCCTGGGATTCCGCCAGGCCGACTTCCGGGTTCAGCGGCAGAAAACCTGGAAGGCCAAGGCCGTCCAGGCCTATGAGGCCGGGCCCGATGAGAATGTTGAGTGGCTGCATCAAATGGTCCCCGAGCCCTGGAGGAAGCTGACCGACCCCTACCCGACCACCGAAGCCGGGCTGGAACGGGGGCACAAGATTTATCAGGGCTTTTGTATCGGCTGTCACGGCCCGATCGGCGACGGCATGGGACCGGCCGAGCCCTATCTCTATCCCCCGCCGTTGAACTTTACTTTGTTGAACCAGCGGGGAATTTCCGGCGGCATCCTCTATCACCAAATCATGAACGGCATCACCGGAACGGCCATGCCTTATTTCAAGAAGGACTTGGAATCCACCAAGATCTGGGAAGTGGGAAATTATGTGGCCGTTTATTTCATCGGCCAAAGCGATGCCCATAAGGAACCCAAAGGGATCGATGCCGCCTACGAACCCCCGGGAAATGAGCCTCTGTCCAAGGCCTTGGGCCGGGAGAAGGAGAAATAGATGTATTTTTCAGCCTGGGTGATTTTGATCGCTTTCAGCCTGTGGGCCTCGCTGGTGGCCTTTTTGTGGGGACTGCGGAGCGGACAATTTTCCGATCAGGACAGGGCCCGTTACCTGCCCCTGCGGGATATTTTGCCTCAGCCCATGATCAAGAATCCGGCCAGGTTGACACTGGAGGTTTATGTCCTGATGTTTATCGGACTGTTGATGTTCGTGGGTTTAGCGGGAACTTTCTATTTAGCCCTGACAGGGTAAGGTGCGGACATGCCCTTCTTCCCCTTGACAACCTTGCAGGAAATGGCCCTGGCCTTTTTTTTAGGGTTGGGGACCCTAGTCCTGCTCTATGTGGCCTGGGCCTTTTATCCCAAAGGCAGGCCGGAGTTAAGCGGAGAGGATATAAAAAAGGCGGGGAAGACCGGGGCCGGGGAGGAAAAGAAGAAGGACAATCCCGTGCCGCCATTTCTTATTTTTGCTTACGTCGCTGTCATCGTTTGGGCCCTGTCTTACTTGATCGTGGTCGGTCTTGGAGGAAAGGCCATTGGGTAGAATGGAATCGAACAACCCGAACAACAAAAGCCAGGCCCAAGTTCCCCAGGAAAATGAGGGATCAACGGCCATGAGCTGGGTCGTGGTGCTGGCCATTGCCGTGGCCTTTTTACTCTGGGGGCTATTTATTTTTTTCGTCGTCGGGGTCAGTTGGCCACCACCCTGGCGCTACGGCACCATTGCCGATGTGCCCGGCCAGTCAGTCTATTCGGTCCGTGGGGCTGAAAAACAGGCCGGCACGGCCCCTTTGGAAGAAGGAGAAAAGATACGGCAGCAGCATGTCATGGGCCAGCCCAGAGAAACTGAAAACCCCGTGGTCAAGGAGGATTGTAACCATGTCTTGGCGAAAAGGATTCTTTATCTCCGGTCTGGTGGCGGGCCTCGTAGCCTTCTCCCTTTTTGTTCTTTCCATCCTGTTCAGTAACTATTATGGCCGGATGAGGGATGATGAGGCCATCAACACCTTTCAAATTTCCTTTCCCGATCATGCCCAAGGGGACCATCCCGCTGGGCGGGGGCATTGAGACCTTGCGAAGATCAAACCCCAGACAATTGATCAACCCCTTGCCCATGACCCGGGCGATTATAAACCAAGGAAGGCAAAGTTATCTCTACTACTGCGTACAATGCCATGGTGCCGGACTCGACGGAAAGGCCACGGTGGGACAAAGTTTTTATCCTTTACCCACTTATCTTTTGGACCCCAAGGTGCAGGCCCAGAGCGACGGAGAACTTTTTTACAAAATCAGTCTGGGCAACAAAAGGCAACCGCCATTATATGCCACCGTCGCCGTGGAAGACCGCTGGGCCGTCATCAATTATTTGAGGGCCCTGGCCAAAGGAAAAATTTGATTTAGGATTCTCTAATGACTATTGATCTCCTGGCCCCTTTTCTGATCGGATTGTTCGGCAGCCTGCACTGTCTGGGGATGTGCGGTCCTTTGGTCATGGCTTACTCCCTGCACATCAATAGCCCTGAAACCAGGGCCGCGGGTTTAAGTCCTTCTCCCTGGGGCAAAGGATTTTCACACCACTTGGCCTACCATCTGGGAAGGCTGACCACTTATGGAATTTTAGGTGCCCTGGCCGCGGGTCTTTTTCGGGCCATAGGTCTCAATCTATTTCTGAACGCCCGTGGAGTCCTCATCCTGGCCGGAGGGGCTTTGATCACCCTTCTGGGACTGGTGTTTTTGCGGATGGTTCCCTTGCCTTCTCTTTTGGGTCGATTTTCCCTGGCCCCTCAACTGCTGGGGAACCGCCTCCTGCCTCCTTTGTTTAAATCACCGGTCCCCATTTCCAAAATGGCCCTGGGACTGATAAGCGGCCTCCTGCCCTGCTGTCTATCGCTTTCCATGCTCATCAAAGCGGCCACAACGGAAAATATGGCCGAAGGGTTTATGACCATGGCGGCCTTTGGCCTGGGCACGGCGCCCACCCTCCTGGCCCTTGGGGTTTCTGCCTCCCTGCTGACTTTGCGGACCAGGATTATCGGGGAAAGGCTCGCCGCCCTTTCAATCATCGCTATGGGCCTAATTTTAGTCTTTAAGGGTGCGCGGCTTCTGGTATAAAAGGCGGGGTCAAGGTTCAAGGTACAAGGTTTAAGGTAGAGATATTACCCGACGTTTTGTTTTTAAAATAAAAATTCTCCCTTTGAGTCGTTCCGGCGCCTACCACGGATCCGGATCAAGTCCGGAGCAGGCTTTGATCCGGGGTTCGCCGGGACCAATAGTTGGAGGTTCTGAGTATTGTGGAATGTCAACTATGCGGTCTGCCGGTAGGCCGTTCCGGTGTTAAGGAAAAACAAGGGGAGAACCTCCTTCATTTCTGCTGTTTTGGCTGCCGGCAAGTCTATCAAATCCTTTCCAGCCTTCCCGGCGGTCTGCCGGCCGACTTTAAAAATACGGATCTCTATCAGCTCTGTGCGTCCTCTAACCTAATCGGTAAGAATTTTGAAGACCCGAAGGAAAGCCGGGGGCCGATTCCTGGAAAAAATCCAGCGGGTTTTGAAGCTCTTGGATCGGAAGATCTTCTGGCCAAAGAATTGGTCCTAAGAGTCGAGGGCATGTGGTGCAGCGCCTGTTCCTGGTTGATTGAAGGGGTCTTAAACCGCAGCCGGGGGATACTCAAGGTGCAAGCCTTGTTTGTCTCCGACCTGGTCCGGGTTAAATATCTTCCCCACGAGGTGACACTCACGGAAATCCAAGACCGGATCTCCAGACTGGGATACCGTTCCTCCTCTTTTCAGGATCCGGCGGGTGACTCGAAGGAGAGAAAAAAGATCCAACTTCGTCTGGGTATTTCGGCCATCTTGACGGTCCATGTCATGATGATTTCCCTGGCCCTTTACGCCGGATTTTTCAAAGACCTGGGGCCTGAGGGCATCGGTTATCTCTCCTACCCCCTCTGGATCCTGAGTACGCCGGTCCTCTTCTATGGGGGACTTCCCATTTTTAAAAAGGCCTTGATCGGACTGCGCTATGGGAATCCAACCATGGAGGCCCTTATTTCCATCAGCGCCCTGTCGGCCTATTTTTACAGCCTCATTCAGATGAGGCAGGGCAGTCTTCATCTTTATTTCGATACGGCTGCCATGTTGATCGTCCTGGTCCTCCTGGGGAAATATCTGGAGGCCGGGGCCAAGGAGAGGATCTCGCGAGGTCTTATCGAACTCTATCACTTAGCCAATCAAAAGGTGCGTCGGTTAACCAATGAAGGGGAATCCTGGCTGGCTGCCGACAAGGTTCAACCGGGAGACGTATTTCAGGTCCTGGCCGGAGAAAGGCTGCCGGTAGACGGCCTTATCCTTTCCGGGCAGGCTGCTCTGGATGAATCTTATCTGACCGGCGAATCCCGGCCGATAAAAAGAGGGCCGAACGATGAAATTCGGGCCGGTTCACTGGTCCTTGAAAATGACCTTGAAGTCAGGGCCACCCGGGTAGGGGCTGATAGCGCGACTGGACAGATCATTAACCTGATGCAGGAAGGCCTGTCTAAGAAGACGGCTGTCGAACTTTTTGCCGATCGGCTGACCCGCTGGGTCGTGCCGTCTCTGTTGTGCCTGGCTGCCGGGACTGCCTGGGTTCTTTACTTTCACGGTCATTCACTACAGGAAAGTCTGCTTCGGGCCGTAACGATCCTGGTCATCTCCTGCCCCTGCGCCCTGGGTATCGCCACTCCTTTGGCCAAGGTGGCGGCCATCGGAAAGGGCCGGACAAAGGGCATCCTGATCCGTGATCCGGCGGCCCTGGAAAAAATAAGAAAGCTCGACGTGCTGATCTTTGATAAGACCGGGACCTTGACCGAAGGCCGCTACTGTTTAAGGGAAATGGTCCACTTTGGAGGCACCGAGGAAGAAGCTTGGCAAAAGATTGCCTCCATTGAAACCCTCTCCGATCATTTTCTGGCCAGGGAAATCCAAAACAAGGCCCGGGAGTTTTCTTTGCCCTTAGGGGAAGTGAAGGACTTTAAAACCAAGGCCGGATTGGGAGTTAAAGGTACGGTGGCCGGCTGCGAGGTGGTTATAGGAAACAGGAGGATGATGCATTCTCAGGGACTGGACCTTCCCCCGTCTCTTGAGTCTCAGACCAAATCCCTGGAGGCCGCAGGAAGGACCATCGTCTTTTTTGGCTGGCAGAATAAGGTTCAAGGTTTTTTAGCCTTTGGGGATAGTCTAAAAGAAGTGGCCGGTCGGGCCCTTTGGGGCCTGCAACAAAATGGATTTCAAACCCGGATCGTTTCCGGCGACTCTTCGGAGACCACCGGGTCAATCGCCCGGGAATTAGGCCTGGTGCCTTTTGTCGGCCAGGCCCTGCCCCAGGAAAAGGCCCGGATCATCAGGGAGCTACAGGACCAGGGGCATCAGGTGGGCATGATCGGCGACGGGCTCAATGATGCCGCGGCCTTGGCCCAGGCCGATGTGGGTTTTGCCCTGGGGACCCGGGCCGGGATACTAACGGAGGCCTCGGATATCACCCTGTTGAGCGATGATCCTTCGAAGATCCAGGAAGCCATTGATCTCTCCGGCCAGACCTTCAGCATCATTCGCCAAAACCTCCTGTTCGCCTTTTTTTATAATCTCCTGGGAATTCCCCTGGCGATGATGGGGCTGTTAAATCCCCTGATTGCCGCTCTGGCCATGTTTGCCAGCAGCTTGACCGTGGTCGGAAACACCATGAGGATTTATAGAAGATGAATACCCGAAATTCGGCAACTCCATTATCAAGCGGTGAATTAACCGCCCGCTCCTTGACAAACAAGGGTGAAATGGTTAATTTTTTTGGAACAATTGACCATAGAAAGAGCATATAAATAGAAGGCCGGAAGGCCTTAACTGCCGGTTAAGGCTTCTCGGTCAGGAGGAATCAATGCGTTTTGATAAATTTACCATCAAGGTTCAAGAGGGCTTGCAATCGGCCCAATCCCTGTCCGAGGGCATGGGCCATCAACAGATCGAACCGGAACACTTAATGACCGCCCTGTTGAATCAGCCGGACAATATCATTTTACCTATCCTTCAAAAAATGGGAATTAATCCCAACCAGGTTAAGAATAACCTGAAAGCACAATTAGACAAGACGCCCAGGGTGGAAGGGACAGGCAAGGGGCAGGCCTATATGTCATCCAGGCTTAAGACCGTTCTGGATGAATCTTTTAATATAGCCTCTCAGATGAAGGACGATTACGTGAGTATGGAGCACGTCCTGATCGCCCTGGTCGAACAAAAGGGGGATCCTCTGGCCCAGGGTTTACTTGCCCTTGGCTTGACTCGGGAAAACCTGCTCAAGGCCCTGGTGGATATTCGGGGAAGCCAAAGGGTCACCGATCCA
The DNA here is from genome assembly GCA_963821645.1 of uncultured delta proteobacterium. GTDB lineage: Bacteria > Desulfobacterota > RBG-13-43-22 > RBG-13-43-22 > RBG-13-43-22 > RBG-13-43-22. Next base: position 123,480 of record CAWGEQ010000039.1, read on the forward strand.
AATCCGGAAGAAAAATACCGTCCCCTGGAAAAATTCGCCAAGGACCTGACCGAATTGGCCCGGCAGGAAAAATTGGACCCGGTCATCGGCCGGGACGATGAAGTGCGACGAATTATTCAGGTCTTATCAAGACGGACCAAAAACAACCCGGTTTTAATCGGAGAACCCGGCGTGGGGAAGACGGCCATTGTCGAAGGGTTGGCCCAACGGATCGTCCACGGCGATGTGCCCGAGGGGTTGAAAAACAAACGGGTCGTGGCCCTGGACATGGGGGCCTTGATCGCCGGGGCCAAGTACCGCGGGGAATTTGAGGATCGGCTCAAAGCGGTGCTCAAAGAGGTGACCGAGGCCCAGGGCGAGATCATCCTGTTTATCGACGAGCTTCATACCCTGGTGGGGGCCGGCAAGGCCGAAGGGTCCGTGGATGCCGGCAACATGCTCAAACCGGCCTTGGCCCGGGGAGAATTGCGTTGCGTCGGGGCCACCACCATCAATGAATACCGGAAGTACGTGGAAAAAGACGCCGCCCTGGAACGGAGGTTTCAACCGGTATTGGTCAATGAACCCACCGTGGAGGACACCATTGCTATCCTCCGGGGTCTGAAGGAAAAGTACGAAGTCCATCATGGGGTGAGGATCAAAGATTCGGCCATTGTGGCTGCGGCCACCTTGTCCAATCGTTATATTACCGACCGTTTTTTACCGGACAAGGCCATTGACCTGATTGATGAGTCCGCTTCCAAACTACGGATCGAGATCGACAGCCTGCCCCAGGAGATCGACGAACTGGACCGGAAGATCCTGCAAATGGAGATCGAAAAAGAGGCCCTCAAGAAAGAGGTGGACCCGGCTTCCAAAGAACGGCGGGAGAAGATCGAAAAAGAATTATCGGAGCTTAAAGGACAAAGCGGGGAGATGAAGGCCCACTGGCAGAAGGAAAAGGCGGCCATCCAGAAGATCAGACAAATCAAGGAGGAGATAGAACAAAAGAAGACCGAGGCCCTGAATGCCGAAAGACAGGGGGACCTGACCCGGGCAGCCGAAATCCGCTATGGGGTGCTCCTGAACATGAATAAACAACTCGAAGAAGAAAATAAGAGCTTAGAATCCCTCCAGCAAACAAAGAAGATGCTGAAAGAGGAAGTGGATGATGAGGACATCGCTGAAGTGGTGGCCAAATGGACCGGCATCCCGGTTTCCCGGATGATGGAAGGAGAAAAACAGAAACTGATTCGCATGGAAGAGCGGATCAAGGAAAGGGTCATCGGCCAGGAAGAGGCCATCCGGGCCGTGGCCAATGCCGTCCGCCGGGCCCGCTCCGGGCTGCAAGACCCCAACCGTCCCATCGGTTCCTTCATCTTTATGGGTCCCACGGGGGTGGGCAAGACCGAACTGGCCAAGGCCCTGGCCGAGTTTCTTTTTGACGATGAACAGGCCATGATTCGGGTCGATATGTCCGAATACATGGAGAAGCATTCGGTTTCCCGGTTGATCGGCGCTCCGCCGGGTTATGTGGGCTATGAAGAAGGGGGGTATCTGACCGAAGCCGTCCGCCGCAAGCCCTATTCGGTGGTGCTCTTTGATGAAATCGAGAAGGCCCATCCCGAGGTCTTTAATGCCCTGCTCCAAATCCTGGATGACGGCCGGATGACCGACGGACAGGGAAGGACCGTTGATTTTAAAAATACCCTGGTCATCATGACTTCCAACATCGGCAGCCAGCTTATCCAGGACCTGCTTGGAGGGGAGCGGGAGGAGATGACCCGGCGAGTCATGGAGGCCTTGCGGGCCCATTTCAAGCCTGAATTCTTAAACCGGGTTGACGATATCATCATCTTTCAGGCCTTAAACAGGGATCAGATCAAGGCCATCGTGGATATCCAGGTCAGGCTGTTGCAAAAAAGGCTGGCCGAAAAGAAATTGGACATCGAGTTGACCGATAGGACCCGGGAACAAATCGCTCAGGAGGGGTTTGATCCGGTATACGGGGCCAGACCGCTCAAACGGGTCATGCAGCACCGTATCCAGGATGCCCTGGCCTTAAAACTCCTGGAGGGGGAATTTATTGAGGGTGAAAAAATCATCGTCGACGCCACCCCTAAAGGAGAGATCGTTTTCAAGAAAGGATAACTCTCGGTTTTTGGTATTGGGTCAGTTTAAAGCCTTCCCGGTTTTTCTTGACAAGGACAAAAAGGTTGATAGCATATTTAACCTATTGGCCTTTTTACAAGTCCATCAAAAGTGAGATATGAAAAATTTAAGGAGTTTATTTCAATGTTTTCTAATACTATAAAGACCACACTGTTATTAGGGCTGATGACCGCCCTGATCATTCTCATCGGTGGTGCCGTGGGGGGTCAGCATGGAATGGTTATAGCCTTCTTCCTGGCCGGGAGTCATGAACCTGGGGAGTTATTGGTTTTCCGATAAGATCGTCCTGGCCATGTACCGGGCCAAGGAAATCGCCCCAGGAGACCATCCGGAGATCCACCAGGTCGTAATGGAACTGGCCCAGCATGCCGGCATTCCCAAGCCAAGAATCTTTTTGATTGATGATGATTCTCCCAATGCCTTTGCCACGGGAAGGAACCCCCAGCATGCCGTTGTGGCCGTTACCTCCGGTATCCTTCGCATACTTTCCCGTCAGGAACTCACGGGGGTCCTGGCCCATGAATTGGCCCATGTCAAAAACCGGGATATCTTAATCAGCTCCATTGCCGCCACCATGGCCGGGGCCATCATGATTTTGGCTAACATGGCCCGCTGGGCGGCCATCTTTGGCGGAAGTCGGAATTCGGAAGAAGGGGAAGGAGGCGGAGGGATCATCGGCCTTCTGGTCATGACCATCGTGGCCCCCATCGCCGCTATGCTGATTCAGATGGCCATCTCCCGTTCCCGGGAATATTTGGCCGACGCCTCTGGTGCCCATTTTTCGGGAAACCCCCTGGGGCTGGCCGGGGCATTGGAAAAATTACAGGTCGCTTCCCAGCGCATTCCCCTGGAAAACCCTAACCCGGCCACGGCCCACATGTTTATCGTCAATCCCCTGGCGGGTCGAAGTCTGCTCAACCTGTTTTCCACCCACCCGCCCATCGAGGAACGCATCGCCCGGCTCCGTTCAATGAGGTATTAAACCCACATACCCACGGTGGGCACTGCCTGGCCTGAAAATGTCGAATATCGAATACGGAATGTCGAAGGAAGGGAAAAAAATAACTTCATAATTCGAAATTCGATGTTCGATATTCAATATTCGTATTTTCATACCAAAGGACAGCAGGAAACGCACCCCGGCAAATAGGTTGACTTTTTTCATCCAGTGGCATAAAAACCCCCTATAGTCCTAAATAGCCGTAAAGGAGCATACTATGTCTTGCGTCGTGGTTGTAGGCACCCAGTGGGGCGATGAAGGGAAAGGGAAGGTTGTAGACCTCCTGACCCAGTACGCCGACGTGGTCGTCCGTTTTCAAGGGGGGAATAATGCCGGACACACCCTGGTCGTGGGCCAGGACAAATTTATCCTTCATTTGATTCCTTCAGGAATTCTTCATTCAAAAAAACAATGTCTGATCGGCAATGGGGTGGTGGTTGACCTGGAGGTCTTACAAAAAGAGATCCTTGCCTTGAGGGATCGAGGGATTTCCATCGGCCCTCGTAACTTAGGCCTGAGTGAAAAGGCCCATTTGATCCTGCCTTATCATAAACACCTGGATCTGGCCCGGGAGGCACAGAAAGGCCAGGCCTCCATCGGCACGACCGGAAGGGGGATCGGCCCTTGTTATGAAGACAAGGTGGCCCGAATCGGAATTCGGGTCATTGACTTGCTGGATCCGGAGGCCTTTGCCGAAAAGGTGGCCGCCAACCTCAAGGAAAAAAATTTTATTTTTGAGCAGTTTCTCAAGGTCGCCCCATTAGACCCCGCGGAGGTCATTAAAATCTATTCGCCCTTGGCCGAATTTATCCGGCCCTATGTGACCGATGTATCCATCCGAATTGATCAGGCCCTGACCGGCCGGAAGAGCATCTTATTTGAAGGGGCTCAAGGGACTCATCTGGACATCGATCATGGGACCTATCCCTATGTTACTTCCTCCAACCCTGTGGCCGGCAGTGTCTGTGCCGGGGCCGGAGTGGGACCCACAAAGATTCAATCGGTCGTCGGAATCGTCAAGGCTTATACCACCCGGGTGGGAGGAGGCCCTTTCCCCTCGGAATTAACCGATGAGATCGGTTTATGCCTTAGGGAAAAGGGAGGAGAATTTGGATCAACCACCGGCCGACCCAGGCGCTGCGGCTGGTTGGATGCCGTGGTTTTAAGAGATTCGGCCCGGCTCAACGGCCTGTCCCATTTGGCCATCACCAAATTGGATGTGTTGACCGGACAGAAAACCATCAAGATCTGCACCGGATACGCCTGGAAAGACCAGACCCTTGAAAGCGTTCCGGCCCAATTAAAGGTCCTCCAGGCCTGTCGCCCCATCTATGAGGAATGGGAAGGCTGGTCGGAAACCCTTGATGGGATCCAAAAAAGGGAAGATCTCCCCCAGGCCGCTCAGAATTATCTAAACCGTATCGAAGAACTGGTCAAGGTTCCCATCGGAATTATATCCGTGGGCCCGGACCGGGAAGCAACCTTATTCATAAACAATCCCTTTGACGAATGATTCCAAAACTGAAGGCCCTGATATTCGATTTTGAAGGAACTCTGGTCGATTTTCAATGGCGGCTGGCTGAAGCCGAAGCCGAGGCCGGACAACTCCTGGCCGAGTTAGGAGTAACCGGGAATAAGGTGACCGAGGTCCACTATGCCGAGGCTATGAATATGGCCCTTCAACACTCGGAGGGAACCGGTTTGGGCCAGGCTGTCCTGGCCTTATCCGCCATTTATGATCGTTACGACCAGGACGCCCTGATGAGATGGCAGGTCCGACCAGGGGTTCTGGAAATTCTACCTATGGTCAGGGCTATGGGTTTAAAAACCGCCCTGGTCAGCAATGTTGGGGGAAAAAGTTTGAAGGCCGCTCTGTTTCGATTAGGATTGAATGATTATCTTGAGGTCATCATCAGCCGAAATGAGGCCCGCTGGTTGAAACCCCACCCCAAAGGGATTGAGCTGGCCTGCGAAAGATTGGGTTGTCACCGGGATGAGGTTTGTTTTTTGGGAGACAGCATGGATGATATCCGCGCCGCCCAAAGGGCCGGTGTCCCGGTGATCATCCTGGCCGGCGGGCAGGATGATCTTCAAAAAATCCAGGAGGGCCGCCCCGATGGAATCCTTGGGAAATGGAATGAGTTGCCCCTCTTCCTAAAACAAAAAGACGGGCTCTCTTGACTTTGATCAAAATGATAAGTATATTTAAGGGTTAAGAAAACCCATCTCACGCCTCAAGGAAAGGCGAGAGTGGCGGAATTGGTAGACGCACTGGACTTAGGATCCAGCCCTGGAAACAGGGTGGGGGTTCAAATCCCCCCTCTCGCACCAATAAAATAAACGGATAAGGACAAATGATCATGAAAGTACAAGTGGAAGAACTCTCTCCGATCAAGAAGAAACTGATCATTGAAGTGGAAGCGGAGCAGGCCTGGAATGAATGGGAATCGGTTGCTAAAACCTTTAACAAAAAAGCGAAGCTCAAAGGATTCAGGCCCGGGAAGATCCCGGTTACGGTCCTTACCAAGTTTTATGGTCCTCAAATTGAGGAGGATGCGGTTTCCAGGATAATCAATCGGACCTACCCGGAAGCCCTGAAAGAGACGGGGGTCAGGCCGGTAGACTTGCCGGAATTGGATTATCCCGCCCTGGATAAAGAAACCCCTTTTATCTATCGGGCTACGGTGGAGCAAAAACCTGAAATCCCTATTTCCGAATACAAGGGCCTGGAACTGAAAAAAACCGTGGTTACCATTACCGAAGAGGATGTTGAAAAAAGGTTGTCGGCCATCCAGATGAGCCACGGTGAGTTGGTCAGCCTTTCGACGGAGCGTCCTTTAAAAAACGGAGATTTTGCGGTCATTGATTATCAATCCTTCATGGATGGGGCGGAGGTGACGGGCGGGTCAGCCCAAAACTTTGACCTGGAATTAGGGGCCGGTTATTTCAACCCGGAGTTTGAAAAAGAATTGCCTGGGATGCAAAAAGGAGAAAACAAAGAATTTGACATCGACTTCCCGGAGGGCTATGGAAACGCCGCCCTGGCCGGGAAGAAGGTCCACTACCGCGTTACCCTAAAAGAGATCAAGGAGAGGCATCTTCCCGAGCTCGACGATTCTTTTGCCCAAAGTCTGGGGAAAGAATTTTCTTCCCTGGAGGAAGTGAGAAAAAAAATCAGGGAAGATCTGCAAGTGGAGGAAACCCGAAAGGTGGATTTGAAATTGAAGGAAGACCTGGTCGACAGTCTGATTTCCAAAGCGGAATTTGAACTTCCTGAGGCCCTGATCAAAAGGGAGATGCAGCAGATGATGTTGCGTATCGAACAGGACTTGAGCCGTCAAGGACTCACCTTTGAAAAGGCCGGTCTCGATCCTGCCCGGCTCATGGAGAGGTTCCGTACGCCGGCCGAAAAATTGGCCCGCAAGAAATTGATCCTGGAAAAAATCGCCGAACTGGAATCCCTGACCATAAGCCCCGAAGAAATCGACCAGGAACTCGAAAAGATTGCCCGCAATGTCAACCAGTCGGTAACCCTTGTTCGAGAAATTTACAATAATAACAATTTAATGCCTGAAATGAGCCAGCAGCTTCTGGAGGAAAAGACATTGAATTTCCTTAAGGAGCATGCTACCATACAATCATCATGAACAAAAGGAAGACCAATATGACTTTAATACCAATCGTTGTCGAACAAGACAGCCGCGGCGAACGGGCCTATGATATCTATTCCCGCCTGTTGAAAGACCGGATCATATTTTTGGGGGCCCCTATCGACGATTATGTGGCCAACCTGATGATCGCTCAACTCCTTTTTCTGGAAGCCGAGGATCCGGATAAGGATATCCACATGTACATCAATTCTCCCGGCGGTGTCGTTACCTCCGGGATGGCCATCTATGACACCATGGAGTATATAAAACCCAACATCTCCACCCTCTGCCTGGGGCAGGCCTCCAGCATGGCCGCCCTGCTCTTGGCGGCCGGGGCCAAGGGAATGCGTTATGCCCTGCCCCACTCCCGGATCCTCATCCATCAACCCCTGGGCGGCGTTCAAGGACAGGCCACCGACGTGGGGATCCAGGCCCGGGAAATCTTGCGGATCAAGGAAGAATTGAATCAGGTTCTGGTTGATCATACCGGACAGCCCTTTGAGAAGGTCGAGAAGGACACGGACCGGGATTTTTTTATGACCGGTCAGCAAGCCAAAGACTATGGGATTGTGGATAAGGTGATTTCCAAGAGAGAAGAAATTGCCGGTCAACCCAAATAAACCTTTAACAGAAGGAAGCAACAGATGAACAAAAGAGGAGACGGCAAAGGGAAGGGAAGCGACTTATTATGTTCCTTTTGCGGGAAGAGTCAGGATGAAGTCAAAAAATTGATTGCCGGGCCATCGGTCTATATATGTGACGAATGCATTGGATTATGCAACGAGATTATCGCCGAAGAATATGAAAAAGAGGAGGCCCATCTCGGTGAGAAGAGCCCTAGGCCGGCCGATATCAAGGCCACCTTGGATGAGTATGTGATCGAACAGGAAAAGGCCAAAAAAATCCTTTCCGTGGCCGTTCACAACCACTTCAAGCGGTTAGATAATAAGATCGATATGCAGGGGGTGGAATTGCAGAAAAGCAATATCCTCTTGATCGGTCCTACGGGGTCGGGGAAAACCCTGTTGGCCCAAACGCTGGCCAAAATCTTGAAAGTCCCCTTTACCATCGCCGATGCCACGACCTTAACCGAGGCCGGGTACGTAGGCGAGGATGTGGAAAATATCATTCTCAATCTCCTCCAGGCGTCCGATTACGATGTGGAACGGGCCTGCCGGGGGATCGTTTACATCGATGAAATAGATAAGATCGCCCGTAAGTCGGAAAACCCTTCCATTACCAGGGATGTCTCCGGCGAAGGGGTCCAACAGGCCCTGCTGAAAATCATCGAAGGGACCATGGCCAGTGTCCCTCCCAAAGGGGGCCGCAAACACCCGCAACAGGAATTTGTCAAGGTGGATACGACCAATATTCTCTTTATCTGTGGCGGGGCCTTTAACGGACTGGATAAAATCGTTCAGAGCCGAAGCGGGGCCAAGGTCATGGGTTTTGGGGCTGATATTCGGAAGCAGTCGGAGAAAAAACGATTGGGGGAAATCTTAGACGAGGTCCAGCCTCAGGACCTCCTGCGCTTTGGGTTGATCCCTGAATTTATCGGACGTCTGCCGGTCATTGCCACCTTGGATGAATTAAGCGAGGTGGCCATGGTTCGTATCCTGACTGAGCCGAGAAATGCCATCGTCCGCCAATACCAGAAACTGTTTGAAATGCAGGGGGTGGAGCTGAAATTTACCGATGGGGCCATAAAGGCCGTAGCTCGTGAGGCCCTGAAGCGAAAATCCGGTGCCCGGGGACTTCGTTCCATTTTGGAAAAGGCCATGCTGGACATCATGTTTGAGATCCCTTCCATGAAAAACGTTCGGGAATGCGTGGTTAGTGAAGAGGTTATTCTTAATAATGAAAGCCCCATCCTTCTTTTTGAGAATCAGGCCGAATCGGCTTGATTCTGGCTGTGGGATACCAGATACTGGATATTCGATGAAATGTTTTATCCAGCATCCAGTATCCAGCATCGCTTTGTCAGAGGCCAATCTTTTCATTAAAGAATCAACGAATTAAACCGAGAATAGAAAACAGGCACAAAGTCCTCTCCATTTTCTAAAGAAGATGCCAAGGGATAGAGTCCTTTTGAGAACATCACTATAAAAAAAAGAAAGTTAAAGAAATGGCTGTATTTTCAAATTACGACGAACATGGGGAAGACGGGGGTCTGAAACAAATCGTCCCCATACTCCCCCTGAGAGATATTGTTGTTTTCCCGGGAATGGTAGCCCCTTTATTTGTGGGACGGGAAAAATCAATTCAAGCCCTCGAATATGCGATGTCCTTGGAAAAGGATATCCTTTTATTAACCCAACGGGTAGCCAAGGTGGATGAGCCAACGGAGCGGGACCTCTACCAAGTGGGAACCGCCGGCAGTATCCTGCAGATGCTCCGCCTGCCGGACGGCACCGTCAAGGTTTTGATCGAAGGCCGATATCGGGCCAGGGTTCATCGGCACCTTCCCAACCGAACTTTTTTTCTGGTCGAAGTGGAAAAGATCGAGGACGTCATCCCCAGCAAATCCGAGCAGGAAGCCTTGGTTCGGACGGTCAAGCAGACCTTTGAGGGTTATCAGAAACTGAACAAAAAGATTCCCCAGGAATTGGTCCATACCATCACTTCCATGGATGACCCCGCCCGTTTAGTGGATTCCATCGCCCCTCATTTGGGCACCAAGATCGAGCAGAAGCAGGAGCTTTTGGAGCTTACCCTGGTGAATCGGAGGCTGGAAAAGCTCTATGAATTCATGCGCGGGGAGATGGAAATCCTGGAGATTGAACAGCGCATCAAAGGCCGGGTCAAAAAGCAGATGGAAAAGACCCAGAGGGATTACTACCTCAATGAACAGATCCGGGCCATTCAAAAAGAGATGGGTGAGCAGGATGATTTCAAAAGCGAGATCCAGGAATTAGAAAAAAAGATCAAACAGAAACGGATGTCCAAAGAGGCTACCACCAAAATTCGGGCGGAATTAAAAAAGCTGAAAATGATGTCCCCCATGTCCGCTGAGGCCACGGTAGTCCGAAACTATATCGACTGGCTGATCGCCCTCCCCTGGTATAATCGAACCAAAGACAAGTTGGACATCGATGCCGCGGAAAAGATCCTCAATGAAGACCATTATGGCCTGGAAAAGCCCAAGGAGCGGATCTTGGAATACTTGGCCGTCCAGAGTCTGGTCAAGAAATTAAAAGGGCCGATCCTTTGTCTTGTCGGTCCTCCGGGTGTGGGTAAGACCTCCCTGGCCAAGTCGATTGCCCGGGCCACGGGTCGCAATTTTATCCGGGTTTCCCTTGGGGGAGTCCGGGATGAGGCCGAGATCCGTGGGCATCGCCGGACCTACATCGGGGCCTTGCCGGGCAAGATTATCCAGTCCTTGAGAAAGGCCAAATCCAATAATCCGGTCTTCTGCCTGGATGAAGTCGACAAGATGAGTACCGATTTCCGGGGAGATCCCTCAGCGGCCCTGCTGGAGGTCCTTGATCCCGAACAGAACTTTGCCTTTAACGACCATTACCTGGATGTGGATTACGATCTGTCGGAAGTCTTTTTTATTACTACGGCCAATACCCTTTATTCCATTCCTTTGGCCTTGCAGGACCGCATGGAGATCCTTCGACTTCCGGGATATACCGAACCGGAAAAACTCCAGATCGCCCGGCAGTTCCTGATCAAGAAACAGCAGGAAGCCAACGGACTTACCCCGGAGAATATCCACTTTACCGACAATGCCTTATTGACCATCATCCGCCGCTATACCCGTGAATCGGGGGTCCGTAACCTGGAGCGGGAAATCGCCACCTTATGCCGTAAAGTGGCCAAGGAGGTCGTCAAGAAAGGCAAAGAGACCCATATCGAAATTAATACCAATGCGGTCCAAAAATATTTAGGGGTGCCTAAATTCCGCTATGGCGAGACCGAAGAAAAAGATGAAGTGGGGATCACCACCGGATTGGCCTGGACCGAGGTGGGCGGGGAATTGCTCCTCACGGAAGTGGTCCTGATGCCGGGAAAAGGCCAGTTGATCATCACCGGGAAATTGGGTGATGTGATGCAGGAATCGGCTCAGGCCGCCTTAAGTTATGTGCGCTCCCGGGCCGAACGACTGGGCCTGCCGATCAATTTTTACCAGAAAATGGATATTCATATCCATATCCCTGAAGGGGCCATTCCCAAGGACGGACCTTCGGCCGGTATCACCATTGCCACCTCCATTGTTTCGGCCTTGCTTAGAAAGCCGGTCAAAAGAAAGGTAGCCATGACCGGCGAGATCACCCTCCGCGGACGGGTTTTGCCCATCGGCGGGCTTAAAGAGAAGATCATTGCCGCCCATAGGGGCAAGGTCAAGACGGTGATCATCCCTAAAGAAAATGAAAAAGATTTGAAAGAGATCCCGGTTCGGATATTAAAGGCCCTGGAAATTATCTCCGTGGAACATATGGATGAAGTATTGAGGGCGGCTTTAGTGGTGGAAGATCCGGAAGGCTTATTCATAGAAAAGCCGGAAGATGGTGCGTTGCCCTTCTATCATGAAGAACCCCCGGTCCCTCAGGAAATTACCGCCCACTGATTGAGTAAAAATAAGGGTTTGATCCTCGATGTAACTGAGGCAAATTCCTTGACATCTTCTCCAAAGAAAAGGTAAGGTTATACTCCGATGGGAGTATAACCTTATGAAAAAAACAATCGGGGTCAGTGCCGTCCTTCTGGTTTTATTTAGTCTGGCCCTTTACCTCCTCATTTACCACAGCGACATCTACCTCACCTTTTTAGACCGTAAACGTTTAGCCGCCTTTGTTAAATCCTACGGCAGTCTGTCACCGCTGATTTTTATTACCCTCCAGATCTTCCAGGTCCTCTTTGCCCCTATCCCCGGTGAGGTGACCGGGTTTTTAGGTGGATTCCTTTACGGGAATTTTTTCGGCATCCTTTATTCTACCATCGGCTTGGGGATCGGTTCCTGGCTGGCCTTTCTCTTCGCCCGCCTTGCCGGGCAACCCCTGGTGGAAAGGATCGTAAGTTACAAAACCATCCAGCGCTTTGACTTTGTCATGGCCCACCAGGGGACCTGGATCGCCTTTCTGCTTTTTCTGATCCCCGGATTTCCCAAAGATTATCTGTGTTACATTTTGGGACTGGGTCACATGGACATGAAGACCTTCTTGATCATTTCTTCTTGCGGTCGTTTATTAGGAACGATGATGCTGACCCTCCAGGGATCCTTAGTGCGGGATAAAAATTATTTCGTCTTAGGGGTGGTCATCGGACTATCATTACTGGGAGTCTTGATAGCCTACCTGTTCAGAGGAAAATTGGAGGCCTATTTTGAAAGACACCATTTTAAAAGAAAGAGTCCGGGATCAAAACCTCACGAAAAATAAACCTGTCTTCACCTGAATCCTTGACCCTTTAAATCCTTTTCATGGTGATCTATATTTTGGTCAGAAAAATTAAAATCCTTTCCTGTTCTAAAAAAGGCACGGTCACGTCGATCGGTGCCTCTATTCGAAATCCCCTTTCTTGAATCTTGACTTTCAGAAGGGAAATCTCCTGAAGCCCTTCCCGACCCTTCATCAATAACAGTTTCCCACCCTTGGCCAGATGGGGAGAACCTCCATCTACAAGGTCTATCAGTTTTCCCACGGCCCGGGCCACGATGATCTCAAATCGTTCGGAGCCCAAGAGGTCCGGCGATTTTTTGCCTACGAAGCCCTGAAGCACTCGCGTGTCGCCCAGGTTTAAACGACGGACGACTTCTTTTAGAAAGCTGATTTTTTTATCCACAGCATCAATCAGGGTGATGGCTTGTCCCGGTCGCACAATCTTGATCGGCAGTCCTGGAAACCCGGCCCCGGAACCCAGGTCCAGGATCCTGGCCTCTTCCGGCAGATAGGGTAACAAGGTGAGGGAATCTAAAAAATGCTTGACCATAATCTCTTTACAGGAACAGAGACTGGTCAGATTAAACACCCGATTCCATTTTCTCAACAGGGCGAGATAATCTATAAACTGTTCCAGTTGATAGGCTGACAGGGATATCCCTAAGGCCTTGGCCCCTTGCTCAAGAAACCCTTTCCCTTCCACAGGGTCAAGGTCTTCTATGGCGGTTGATTTTTCTCTCATGGGAGACTCGGACAAAAGCTGAAATGTTAAAATGGATGAAATCATAAAAAGTCCGAAAGCACATTCTTTCGTCATTCCCGTGAAAACGGGAATCCAGCGTCTTTCATTAGTCCTGTGTGGCCTGGATTCCCGTCCCCGATCGGGTCGCGGACAGGCTCTGCGTGGGGATGACGACCATTTGCGAATTCATCAACATTGTTTTTAGCTGGCAGCCCGTATCCAGCATTCAGCCATTATTTCCCAATGCAAAACCGGCTGAAGACCTGGTCCAGGACATCTTCGGTTGTGGTGGCTCCGATCAAAGAGCCGATCTCTTCAAGGGCTTTCTGAAGATCTAAGGCCATAAATTCAGGGGACACCCTCTGCTCGTTCAGTTGGAAAGCCCGGGTTAAGGATTCCGCCATCTGTTCGAATATCTTCTTTTGCCTCAAGGTGGGAATAAGATCGGGCAATACCTCGGGGAAAGAATGGGCCATAAAGAGTTCATAGAGGTTTTCTTTAAGCGTTTCTATCCCCTGTCCATAACGGGCGGAAATGGGTAGGGCCACCTCCCCGGAGAATTTTTCCCGGACCTCTTCAACAGCAACTACCGAGGGAAGGTCCATTTTATTGAGCAAGACGATCGTCGGCTTCTCTCCGATTTCTTCAAAGATGCGCCGGTCTTCCTCTTCAAGTGGACGGGAGGTATCGATCATAAAGAGAACCATCTGGGCCTCTTCTATTTTCCCATGGGTTCTGAGGATTCCGGCCTCTTCCACCTCATCCCTGGCCTGGCGGATTCCGGCTGTATCCACCAGCCGAAAGAGCAGACCCTTGAGAAAAATATTTTCTTCAATGGTATCCCGGGTCGTTCCGGGGACGGAAGTGACAATGGCCCGGTCTTCTTTCAACAATTGGTTCAGCAAACTGGATTTCCCGACATTCGGTTTACCCACCAGGACCAGGGAAATGCCTTCTCGAAAGGGCCGACCTTGTTCATAAGCCCGGATCAATTCCGATAAAGGCGTTAAGGCCTGATCCAGAAGGAGTCGATTCCATTCTTGGCGGTCTAAGATCTCCAATTCTTCTTCCGGAAAATCGATGGCTGCCTCTAATTGGGCCAGCAAAGCCAGAAGGTCCTCCTGGATGGCCTCCAGTCGTTGCCGTAAGGCCCCCTGGAGAAGCTTGTTGGCCTGGACCAGTGCCTGGTCGGATTGGGCTTGAATAAGTTCGATAATTCCCTCCGCCTGGGTCAGGTCGATCCGTCCGTTTAAAAAGGCCCTCAGGGTAAACTCCCCTGGTTCAGCCAGCCGGGCGCCTCCTTCCAAAACAAATTCCAGGATTTTTTTTAATACCAGAGGCCCGCTGTGACAGTTGATTTCAATCACATCTTCCCGGGTATAGGTGTTTGGGCCTTTCATAATGGTCAACAGAACCTGATCAATAACCGTTCTCCGGACAGGATCGACGATGTTCTCCAGGGTCAGATGATGGGACCGGCGGTTTTTTAGGGGAGGGGAGGCGGGGAACAGGGGTTGGACAATGGCCGCGGCTTGAGGACCGCTGATCCGGATAATGCCGATCCCTCCCATCCCGACGGGAGTAGATATGGCGGCAATGGTGTCTTGGTCGGGCATGGCGCAAGGCTCAAGGTGCAAGGTCCACGGTGCACGGTTTAAGGTTCAAGCTTTAAGGCAGATATAAGGTTTTACCGTATACCTTAAACCCTGTACCTTGAACCTTTTATTGCTCCGTGTCTGAAGGTGGTGTTGCGGGACGGTCTCTTTTAAACGCCGAAATGACCATTTTTTTTAACTGGCCTTCTCCCCGACTGACGGTCTTGAGGGTTTTATCTTTTTCCAGGATCATATGGACGATACGGCGGTCATGGGCATTTAAAGGGCTTATGACTACGGGTTTCCCGGTGAGCTTGGATTTTTCCGCCATCTTCAAGGCCAATTCCTCCAGATATTGCTTCCGACGGATCCGGTAGTCTCCGCTATCCATGACCACCTTGATTTTATCTAAGCCCTTTCGATTCAAAATACGGGTGGAAATATACTGTAAGGCGTCCAGGGTTTGTCCCCTTCGCCCGATCAGTAACCCGCTCTTTTCCCCCTCGATTTTGATATGGAGGGTATCCTTTTCTTTTTCAACCGATACGGTCGCCTCTAATCCCATCAGGTTCAAGATATCCTGGGTCAGGGTTTTCGCTTGGGCGATCAGCTCCTCCTTAGACAGCGGAACAGGCATCGTCTCGGGTTCTTGGCTGCCCGGGGTTTCCACTTCGGGGATAAGTTCAACCGGCTCTTCTTTAACCGTGGCCCGTATCCTGGCCTTTTTGGAACCGACGATACCGAATATTCCGGTGGAACCGGTAGTCAGGACCTCGATCTCTAATCTTTCCTTGGATACATTTAATTGGCTGCAGGCAGCCTCAATGGCCTCGTCGACGGACCTTCCTTCTATTTCAAGGGATGCCATGGGTCATCACCTCCGCATCGATTCAGTTGGCATATTTGTTGATATAATATTGTTGGCCTATGGAAAGGACATTGTTGACCAGCCAATATAAAACCAGGCCGGCGGCAAAATTAATAAACATAAAAGTAAAAACAACCGGCAAAAAGAGCATCATCTTGGCCTGGGTCGGATCACCGGTTGTGGGGGTCATTTTTTGCTGGATAAACATGGAAGCCCCCATAAGTAGAGTTAATACCGGAATCCCATTACCCACATAGGGAAGCTGAATGCCGATCGATAAGCGATCCGGTGCCGAAAGGTCATTTATCCATAGCAAAAAAGGGGCATGACGGAGCTCAATGGCATATCCCAGTAAACTATAAAGGGCAAAAAAGACCGGGATTTGAATAACCATCGGTAAACATCCGCCCATGGGATTGACTTTGTAGGTTTTATACAGGGCCATGGTCTCCTGATTCAGTTTTTCGCGGTTGTCTTTATATTTTTCCCTGATCTTGGCGATCTTGGGTTGAAGCTTTTGCATATCCTTCATGGATTTATAACTCTTGTGAGTCAAGGGCGCGAAGAGGATTTTAATCAGGATCGTCAAGACAATGATCGACCAGCCGTAATTATGGAAAAACCCGTTAAAAAATCGGAGGACCCATAACAGGGGTTTGGCGATGATATCAAAAAAACCGAAATGGACGGCCCTATCCAATTCAAATCCCAGGGGCTGCAAAACCTGAGTGTCTTTCGGCCCGAAATAGAGGGCATAGTGAAACTGCTTTTCTCCTTCGGGGGTCAGGGTCAAGGGGGAAGAGACAAAGGACATCTTTAGATTTTCCGGGTTCGGTTTGGAAAGCTTGAGGCTGACGGTTTGCTGTTCCTCTAAGGGAATCAGGGCCTCCATAAAATAGGTGTCGGCCAAGGCCCCCCATTGGATCTTTCCGGCCATAACCGTTTCCTTATCGACCTTCCCCAGGGCTACCTCTTTACGGTCCCCATTGATCAAGGTCAAGGCACCATGAAAAGAACTGGAAGAGGAAGGGGGAAATCGATTTTCCAACACCAGGGCCAAATTGTCGTCCAAGGTCTGGTCCGTTTTGTTGATAACCCGAATATCAAGATCCATCCGGTAGGAATCATAGGACAGTTTATAGGTCTTGACGATGGTCAACCCCTGGCTGGAGGTCCAGCGGAACGACAAAGATCCCTTGGGATGATCGGGGTCCAGAATCAGCGCGTCTTTATCGGCGGCAAACCGGGCCTGGATCATTTCCGGCTGGTTTTTTTTGATCCATTCCAATTGCAGGGGGAAGTCCGCCGGCTGGTCGACCTGAATCATTTCTTTGAGGTCGGGGCTTCCCAATTTCTCCTTATAGTCCGCCAACTTTAAACTCTTTAAAGAAGCGCCCTGCTCTGAAAAAACGGCCTCAAAGCGTTTATTTTTGACCCTGATTTCCTTGACCGGTTCAGTGGCTAAGGTGGCCCTGGGTGCCGGGACGGCCGGCGTTTCCGTTGCCGATGATGACGGGGCCGGGGAAGATTCCTTTTGGGCCGAAACCGCCTGGGCCGTCTTATCCTTAGGAGGCCCCTTATGTTCCGGGGGGCTGAAGAAAATGAAATAGGCGGCAAAGACCGCCATGGACAACACAAAAGCTATAATTGCATTCTTTTCCATAGTTACTCCAAAAAGTAAAGGGAAATGTCCTTATGGTAATGGATCCAATCCGCCTGAGCAAAAAGGATGGCACTTACCTATCCTTTTCAAGGACAGATATAATCCCCTGGTTAACCCATATGTTTGAATAGCCTGGAAAGTATATTCAGAACAGGTGGGATAGAACCGGCAGGAAGACGGAAGAAGGGGCGAAATGATTCTTTGATATCCCCGTATTCCAATCAAAAAAAATCCCCGAAAACACTGAGAGACATGCCCCATCAAACCAGCAGGGGCGCTAACTCTTCGAAAACTTGACGATACGTTAATGGGTCTGATCCTTTTAAGGCGACTATAATGATATCCTGGGAAGGAGGAAACTTCGCTTTTGATCTTCTAAAAAATTCTCTTAAAAGACGCTTAATCCGATTTCTTTGAACTGCCCCCCCCCTGTTTTTCCCCACCGTTAAGCCCAAGCGGGTTATCCCCAAATTATTGGGTTTCATGATCACCAAAAAATGGGGGAAAACCCTCTTTTTATCGGCTAAGGACCTTTTGATGAAATCCTTTCGTTTCAGGACCCGTTCTTCTTTGGGCAAACCATACGATTTCATCTACGAAGTAGGAAAGCCGTCCGGGGGTTAAACCGAAAGTCTTTTACGTCCCTTGGCCCGTCTTCTGCTGATAACCTTCCGTCCGCCGGGGGTGCTCATTCGGACCAAAAATCCATGAGTTCTGGATCGTTTTAGATTACTGGGTTGAAATGTTCTCTTCATGACTACCACATCCCCTCAAATTTAGATAAACTTAATTTAAACCATGGCTTGGATTTAATGTCAAGCGTTATTTTATTTCCCCATCCCGTCACTTTTTATAGGTTCGGCCAGAATTAAGGGCGAGGGGTCTTTTTTTGAGGAGCATACACCCGAAAGTGAGTAGCCGGACCCGGCAAGGAAATTCAAAAAATTACATTGACATCTTTGGACAACTCTTCTAAATAGAGGACTCTTCCAGCCG
>CAWGEQ010000040.1:0-20596 GCA_963821645.1 uncultured delta proteobacterium
GAAAAGGCCGGAAGGCGGGCCTTAAGGATGGGACACTGAGGGATTGGCACTAAGGACTTTATGAAATTCTTCATCCAGATAGTCCGGGGTTTCAGTTGATGGCGGATAATCTTGCCGACCACCATAAAGACGACCATCTCAGACATATGAACGGCATGATCGGCGATGCGCTCCAGATATTTGGCCACAAACATGATCTGCATGGCCCGTGGTTGTAAGGATGGATTTTTCTCCCATCATTTTCAGAAGATCTTCAATCACTTTTTTGTAGGTTTCATTGACATAGCTATCGTCCCGGCAAACTTCCAAGGCCGACTCGACGTCTTCATTAACAAAGGCCTCAAGGGAACGGCGGACCAGGTCCTCAGTGGCCTCAGCCATAATCGGCAGGTGCAGGCAGGCGCCGATACGAGGTTCTTCAACCATCTCCACGGACCTCCTGGCAATATTGGTGGCCAGATCCCCCATGCGTTCCAAGGTGGTGGTAACTTTCATGGCCGTAGAAATAAATCGTAAATCTCTCCCCGCCGGCTGGCGCAGGGCAATAACCCGCAAGCACATTTCTTCCGTGTCGACTTCCAACTCATTGATCAACTGATCGGACTCAATAATATTTTTGGCCAGTTCGGGATCACGGTTAATGACCGAACTTATAGCCGAGACGACGTTGTTCTCTACCAGTTCCCCCATTCGCAGGATCTTTTGTTTAAGAAGACTTAATTCTTCATCATATTTAGTGTTGATATGGGAGTGATGCATAAATCCCCGCGGAAGCCTTTTCTTATAAAGCGATGCTGGATCCTAAATAAAACAAAAATACCGCTACTGATTAGCGGTTGAACCAGGATACCGGTAAAGATACAAAATCCCATATCCAGCATCTTTATTTTCTATTATTTAACCATTCGAGCAATTTCAGCCAATACGTCTATACTTCGGACCACGCCGATAATCCTCCCGGCATCGGCGACCGGTATCAGTTCAACATCCTGGTCGGTCATTATCTGGATCACTTCAAGTAATTTTTGATTGGCCCGAACGGAAAGTTCATGACGAACCAAGACGTCGTTGACCGTAATTAAAGATCCATCCGCACATTGATTACGAATTTGGGTCAGCCAATCTTCGCCTTCCGATTTATTCAGGGACCGGTTATGAAGGTAATTTACATATTTTAAAATATCTTTTACCGTCAAAAGACCTAAGTACTCCCCCGAGGCCCTCATCACCACCAATCCCAAGGCTTCAGACCTTTCCTGGCTATGACCGGTCAAGATGGCGCAAGCTTCATTTAAGGGCGTTTCAGGGGTTACGGTCTTAAAAGTCGAATCAATTACATCCCAAACTTGTTTTTCTAATGGCATTGGCTCTGCCTCCTTAAGAAGGATCGGATAGGCCCGGACTTTAGGGGAGAAGGAAACTCAAACCTAATATTCAAGTAATGATTGATGGATCGTAAAATGTCTCCACATCCGTCACTCCGACAGAAGCCGCTGTCCGTAATTAACCGAATTCCCCGGATTCCCGCTCTGGCTGGAAGATGGGCAATGGGCCATTTAGGACTTTTTGCGAGTCCATCATGGTTAACCTTATTTATTTGTTGCCTATATTCTCAAATAGATCTTGTCAAGTAAAGGGTTATTTGTGTTATAATTAAAAAAAAATTAGTTGTCAAGCAAGGCAAGAAATGAATCGATTTATTTTTACGGCCTCGGTTTTAGCGTTGGTTTTTTTACACTTGGGGTCGGGACCACGGCTTCTGGCCCTGACCCTCGAAGACGTCTATGAAACCAGGCTGTCTAACGGGTTGCAGGTCCTCTTGATGCCCAATACCAAGGCTCCGGTGGTTACCGTCCAGGTCTGGTATAGAGTAGGTTCACGAGATGAGCCTCTGGGGAAATCAGGGCTGGCCCATCTCACCGAACACCTCATGTTCCGGGGGACGAAGAAATACGGGCCCAAGCAATATTCCCGTATCATTCAAAAAAACGGCGGGCAGGACAATGCCTTTACCAGCCGCGATTTCACGGCCTATTATGAAAACATGGCCTCAGACCGCCTGGGCATCGCCCTGACCCTGGAAGCCGATCGGCTGACCGGTTTACTGGTCGATGAAGAAAAATTTTTGACCGAAAGAAAAGTGGTCCAGGAGGAACGCCGTTTAAGAATTAAAGACGATCCTTCCGCCTCCCTTCTAGAAGAAGTCGTGGTAACGGCCTTCAAATCTCACCCCTATAAATGGCCGGTGACCGGATGGATGGAAGACCTGGACCGCCTTACCCGGGCCGATTTTCTGAATTTCTACCGGACCTATTATCAACCGGCCAATGCCGCCCTGGTCGTGATCGGCGATTTTGAAAAAGAGAAGGTCATACCCCTGATCGAAAAAACCTTCGGACAGATTCCAGGAGGAACCGCCCCTCAACACACGACTATTCATGAGCCGCCTCAGGAGGCCGACAAACGCATTATCCTTCGCCGGGAAGAGGCCCAGTTGCCTTATGTACTTCTGGCCTTTCATGTTCCCCCCTTTCCGCACCCTGATTCTTTCCCCCTAAAGGTCATGTCTCAAATTTTAGCGGGAGGAAAAAGTTCCCGAATGGTTCAAAGGCTGGTCTACCAGGAACAAAAGGCCTTGGAGGCCGGAGCGGATTATGCCTTCCAATCCAAAGATCCTTTTCTCTTCTTTTTCTATGCCCAGGCCATGCCCGGCCGGAGCCCGGAACAAATTGAAGAGCGCCTTTTTCAGGAATTAGAAGATTGGGAAAAAAATCCTCCTACCCCCGAAGAAATCGAAAGGGCCAAGAATCAAATCGAAGCGGGATTTATTTTTGCACAGGATTCCATCTTTTATCAGGGGAATCTTTTAGGAAAATATCAAGCCCTGGGGAATTGGAAAGACCTGGGGAAATTCTTACCGGGAATTCGAGCCGTCCGGGAAGAAGACCTTTTGAGGGTCTATCAAACCTATTTCAAAGGGAAAAATAAAACCATCGGGGTTTTGATACCCATTGAACGGGAACAGATAAAATCCCCTTTTTCAAAAAAACACGATTCGTAGTCGGATGGATTAGTAAAAATTTCATAAACCCGTCACCTCGGCGGGCGCCGGGGTCCAGTTCCTTAATCCTGAATTACGGCTTTCGCCGGAATGACCAGGCCTGAACGGAGATTCCATGACTTCGTCACAATAAATAGATGAAGGATTAATAAGTGAATTTATTAATAAAGGTCGGAGTTATGATCGCCCTATTGACCCTCTGTTCTGAAGCCTTTACCCCCAACACCCGGGCCGAATCTTTTGCCCGGAAAACCACCTTCCCCAATGGGTTGACCTTGATCGTTTCTGAAAGGAACCAACTCCCGACCATTCACCTTCAAGTCCTGATCCGGGCCGGCTCTGCCATGGATCCTCCCCTTCTTCCGGGTCTGGCCAACCTGGTCGCCGAATTGCTGCCCCAAGGAACCGACCAAAGGGATGCCACCCAAATCAGCCGGCAGATCGAATCGGTCGGAGGTGCTCTTTCCGCTTCCGCCGAGTCGGACTACGCCACCATTCGTTTGTCCATTCTCAAGAAAGATCTGCCCCTGGGTCTTTCTATCCTTTCGGACATCCTCCTAAATCCCCGCTTTGAGCAGAAGGAGATAGACCGCAAGATCTCTGAATTGAAAGCCCGGTTGAAACGGATGGAAGAGGACCCCAGACAGGTGGCCCAAAAGGTCTTTGCCCAAAAATTGTTCGGGCCCCATCCCTATGCCCACCCTCCGGAAGGGTCCCTTTCCACCCTTTCTTCCATAACCCGTGAGGATATCGTCGCCTTTTATCAAGATTATTACCGGCCTAATAATGTGAGTATCTTGATAGTCGGACAAACAAGCCTTGAGGAAAGCGGCCGAATGATCCAGGAGGTTTTAAAGGGATGGAAACCGACCCCTATCCATCGACCGCCCCCGGTCCAGCCGCCGGCCCTGACCGGTCCGGTCATTGAAAAAATCGACCGGCCCATTTCCCAGGCCAGTATCGTCTGGGGGCACTTGGGGATAGCCCGATCCAATCCGGATTTTTATGCCCTTCAAGTGATGAATTACATCTTGGGGGGAGGGGGATTTGTTTCCCGGCTGGTGGACATCATCCGGGACAATCTGGGCCTGACCTACGGGATTTCCAGCCATTTCGACGCCCGGGAAAATACCGGGTCTTTTCAAATTGCCATGGAAACCAAAAGCCAGAATACCAACCAGGCCCTGTCGGAAATCTCAAAAGAGATCCATCTTTTTCTGGAAAAAGGAATTTCTCCTGCCGAACTATCCGAAGCCAAGGCCTATCTGACCGGAAGTTTCCCCTTGAGAATGGATACCAATGCCAAACTGGTCCGCCTTTTAACGGCCGTGGAATTCTATGGCCTGGGCCTGGACTTTCCGGAAAGGTACCCTCGGCTTATCAATCAGGTGACCGCCGATGAGGTTCAACGGGTAGCCAGGGCCTATCTAAAACCCGAAAATTTCCTTCTCGTCGTAGTGGGTAACCAAAAAGATATCCGGCTAAAAGAAAGCTGGTAAAAGCAAAGGTGCTAAGGTGCAAGGTTCGAGGAAAAATCGAAACCTTTTACGCAGGGAATCCTCGCACCCTGCTTTCGTTTTAAAACAAGGCCCGGACAAATTCCTCCGGATTAAATGGCTGCAAATCATCCACCTTCTCGCCGATGCCGATGTATTCGATGGGAATCTTGAGTTCATTGCAGATACCGACGATGATCCCCCCTTTGGCCGTCCCATCCAGCTTGGTGAGGATGATCCCGTTGACTTCCAGGGCTTCATTAAAGAGACGGGCCTGGGAAATAGCGTTTTGTCCCATGGTGGCATCCAGGATCAACCAGGTCTGATGAGGGCCGTCCGGGACCTCTTTTTGGATCACCCGGCGGGTTTTTTTAAGCTCTTCCATCAGATTCACCCGAGTATGGAGTCTTCCGGCCGTATCGATCAAAACCACGTCCACTCCCCGGGATCGGGCGGCCTTAACGCCGTCATAGACGACGGCAGAAGGGTCGGAACCCTCTTTCTGCCTGATGATCTCGGCCCCGGATCGGCCGGCCCAAATCTCCAATTGCTCCCCGGCAGCGGCCCGAAAGGTGTCTCCGGCCACTAATAAAACCTTTTTCCCCTGCTCCCGAAATTTTTGAGACAGCTTTCCGATGGTCGTGGTTTTTCCCACGCCGTTGACCCCGATGATCAGAATAATAAAAGGTTTTTGGGAATAATCAGGGACCCTTCGGGGCACTTCCAGAAACCGGAGTATTTCCTGCTGGAGAGTTTCCCTGAGCTTTTCGGGGTCGTTCAACTCTTTTCTTTTCACTTTTTGCTGGACCGAATCGATCAGGGCCCGTGTGGTCAGGACCCCCAGGTCCGAGGTAATCAATATTTCCTCCAATTCATCCAACAGGTCTTCGTCGATCTCCTTTTTACCCAGAACCAGATGGTCCACCCGGCTGATCAGGGTTTCCCGGGTTTTGGAAAGTCGTTCCTTGAGCCGGCCAAAGAACCCTTTTTTATTTTCCTGCGACCCGGTTTCCTCAGGAACGGAGGGGTCTTTTTCTTCCGCATCTGAATCAAGGACTGCGGGTTGATCTTCATCTTCCTTCTTGCGAAACCATTTCAACATCTCTTTATTCCTTTCACCACTCCTTTGAATCAACAGGACGGATTATAATGGATTCCCCTTTAGGGGAGAAGGAAAAAGCACTCTTTTCTCATTTTTATTGAAAATTGCCTTGCATTGCATTATAATGCAATGCCAATAAAATTTGGAGGGACTGCTATGCAATCTCAAATAACGGTCAGACTCGGCGAAGAAGTTAATGAACAAATTAATAATCTCGCCAAAAGGCTTCGACGTAAACGTTCGGATATCGTCCGGATGGCCATTGAAAAATTTATATCTGACCTCGGTGAATTAGAAGAGATGAGACCTTATGATCAGGTGAAAGAATTGATCGGCTCCATTTCGAGCGGGATTCCCAATCTTGGCGAGTCCCATAGAGAATATCTCATAAGCAAATTTAAAAAGCATGCGTAGTATACTCCTCGATACAGGTCCTTTTGTAGCCCTACTTGATAAAAGCGAAAAAAATCATCGCCGATGTGTCCACTTTTTCAAATCCTTTCAAGGCAACATCATAACCACCGAGCCGATTCTCACCGAAACCATCTATCTGCTCGGCCCTTCCTTAAAGGCGCAAAAGGTCGCCATCGAATTCATTTTGAAAGACGGAGCGACCTTGGTGCCTCAATCGAGACATAGCCTTTCAAGGGCCGCCATCCTCATGGAAAAATACAGCGATATCCCCATGGATTTTGCAGATGCTACCCTTGTCTGCCTTGCCGAAGAGACGGGGTTCAATGAAATTTTTACCCTGGATATCCGCGGTTTTTCTGCCTACCGTTTCCGCGAAAAGAAGGCTTTTAAAATCTTTCCGGAGTTGTGAGAGGTTCTTTCTTGAGATGGCCAGGGCGCGTGTTCTCACCGCCCTGGGTGTCCTATGCGTCCCGGTGAATCCGTGGCAGAAGGACCTATTGAATGGTGTCTAAGCGGACCGAGACCAATTTGGAGACCCCCGGCTGCTCCATGGTTACTCCATAAAGGGTATCGGCCATTTCCATGATGCGCCGGTTGTGGGTGATGAGGATGATCTGAGAATCCCGAACGATACTCTGAACCAGACTCTTGAAGCGTTCCACATTGGCTTCATCGAGGAAGGCATCGATCTCGTCCAACAGACAAAAAGGACTGGGTTTGACCAAATAGGTCGAAAATAAAAGGGCCAGGGCCGTCAAGGCCTTTTCCCCGCCGGAAAGAAGGCTCATGCTGGTCACCCGTTTTCCCGGAGGGTGGACCATGATCTCCACACCGGCCTCCAGGGGGTCATTCTCATCGGTTAAGGATAATTTGGCCGAGCCGCCCCCGAACAAAAGGGGGAAGACCTCGTTCATTTTTTCCTGAATCACTTTAAAAGCGTCTAAAAAGAGGTCTTTGGAAGTGGAATTGATTTTCAGGATGGCCCTTTTCAAAGAATCCATCGATTTGAGCAGGTCTTCTTCCTGAGCATGGTAAAAATCATACCGCTCCTTAAAGGCATTATATTCTTCCAGGGCCGTCAGATTTACTTCCCCCAATTGATCCAGCTTTTCCCTGAATTCCCTGCGTTTTTCCTTAAGGGTTTCCAGATCTTCCTCCCCTTTCAGGTAGTCCTTGACCACCTCTTCCAGGGGTTGACCGAATTGTTCCAGGGTCTGTTCTTTGATATGATCGATTTTCATCGTCATCTGGGCCAATTCGATCCTAAGGTCGTTTTCCTTTCGTTCGACCTCCGCTCTTTGTCCTCTTTTTTCTTTAAAGAGGGTTTCCAATTCCTCCTTTTGCCGGATCATTTCTTCCCAGGTTTGATTGGAAACTTGGATTTCTTCTTCCAAGGCCTTCACTTCCCGGCTCAAATCCGCTACTGCCGTCTCCCCTAAAGAAATGTTTTCCATGAGCCGGAAATGATTCTGACTGCCGGCCTCGGTCTTATCCAGGAGCCTTTTCCGCCGGCCCTGTTTCTCGGCCAGGGACTCCTTCAGCCGATCCCATTCTTTTCCTATGTGCTCGCCTTTTTCTTTTAAGGCCGACATCTGGGTATAGGCTTGGGTTAATATCTGCCTCTCCTCTTCCAGGTTGTTTTCCTGAAGTTTAACGCCTTCTCCCCTTTCCAGGATTTCTTTTTTTAACCCTTCTATATCTGAAACAACGGCCTCTTCTTGAGTTTTGAGGGTTTGTTCTTCCAAGGCTTCATCTTCCTCCAGAGTGCGATATTCTTCTTCTTCCAGGGAAAGCATTTGCAAGCGGCGCTGCAAGGGTTTTTTCTCTTCCTGACAGCCGAAAAGGGACTTTTCCAACTCAAGGATCTTCTTTTCTTCTTCTCCCTTCCGGTCTTCCAGAGTCTTGAGATGGAGATTCTGCCCCCTGATTTCATTTTCTTTAACCTGCAATTCTTCCCTTTTCAGGCCAATTTTCCCCTGCCACTGTCCAACCCTTTCTTCCAATTTATGGATGAGATTCTTTTGGTACAGGATACCGCTTTCCGGGCTTCCGGAACTGCCCCCGGCAATGATTCCCTGGTAATCGATCAGGTCTCCGTCCAAAGTGACTACGGAAACCCGGCCTTGATTGTTTTTCCAGACCTCCAACCCTTCGGTTAAATCTGAGACCAGGACAAAAGACCCCAACAATAAATCCAGCCATGGCCGGCACTCTTCCCGCACAGACACCTTGGATAACAGAGGGACCAAGCCTTTTTCTTCCCAATTTACCGATCCCTTCTCTGATATTGGCAAAGTTTCCCTGGACAAAAAATGGGCCTTGCCTTTTCCGGTTTTCTTCAAAAAGCCTATCCCCCGGACGGCCTCCAGAGGATCTCCAATGATCAGGGCCTGCAAAGCCTCTCCCAGGGCGGCTTCTACAGCAGCCTCACAGCCGGGTACGGTTTCCAGGCCTTCGGCCAAGACCCGGTCAAAAGACAAGCCCCCGGAAATATCGGCCAGGCCTTCTCCCTGGGCCAAGGCCCTGACCCCGTTTTGATAGATCTGAAAATTATCCCGGATCTCCTGAAGGTTTCCGATTTGGGCCTGATCTTGTTTTAAGCCCTGTTCCAAATCCAGGAGTTCGATCTCCAGGTCTTTTTTGGCCCTTTCTTCTTCAGCCTTTTGTTGTTGGGTCTGGGTTATTTCTTCTTTGTGCCCTCTTACCGATTCCCTTTGCTCCGTTAGCAGAGACTCGGCCTCCCGGACGGAGGTATTCAAAAAATTCGTTCGATCGATAAGCTGGGCCTTCTCTTCGGTTTGTCTGGCTATTCTTCTGCTCCGGTCTTCCCGTTGTTTAACCAGATTGGCCCGCATGTTTCTCACCCGGCTTAGCTCGGACAGTTTAGTGACCAATAAGTCCTTGGTCTGTTCTTCCTCTTCCTGGGCCTGGATCCAATTCTTTTTGGACTCGTCAGCCCTCTTTTCCTGTTCAGTGACCCGCGTTTCCTCAAGAGACACCTTTTCGGCAAAGGAGGCCACCTCTTCTCCCAAGGCAATTTCAAGGGATTTATTTTCCGAAATCCAGTTTTCGATTTCTTTCAATTCTCTCTGGATTTCCAGGGCCTCATGACCCAGCCCATCCAATTCTCTTTGATACTGTTGGATCAGGCCTTCCTGTCTTTGCAAGTCGGCCTTCTGCTCATAAAACCGTTCCTGTTTTTCCTTTAGCTGCTTTTCGATTTCCAAAAGCCGGCCCTGGAGTTGGTCCAACTGATCCTCATGGGCTTGACAGTCCTTCCCCAGATTTTCCACCTGCCCCTGTTGTTCTTCCAACTCTTCTTCTTTCTGCCCTATGTGAAGAACCAGGTCCTGATATTCTTGGGCATAAAAGGTCAATTCAATTTCTTTGGCTTGTTTCCGGATCTCTTTAAAGCGTTCGGCCTTTTTAGCTTGCCGATAGAGGGAATTCATCTGCCTTTTGATCTCGGCAATGACATCCCCGACCCGCAGCAGATTCTGCTGGGTCAATTCCAGCTTTCGCAGACTCTCGTTTTTTTTGCTTTTATATTTGGAAATGCCGGCTGCTTCCTCTATCCAGTGCCGGCGATCTTCCGGCTTGGAATCGATAATAGCTCCGATCCGCCCCTGTTCAATGACCGAATAGGCCTTGCTGCCCACACCCGTATCCATAAAAAGCTGGGTGATGTCTTTCAGTCGGCAGGGTTTGTTATTGATAGCATACTCACTTTCCCCATCGCGAAACAACCGGCGGGTAATGACTATCTCGTCTATATCAGCGAATTCCGGGGGCATGGAGCCGTTGTCATTGTCCAGGACCAGAGAAACTTCGGCCATGCCCACGGATGATTTACCATTTGAGCCGGCAAAGATCACGTCTTCCATTCCCTTGCCGCGAAGCTGTTTGGGGCTTTGCTCTCCCATAACCCATTTGATGGCATCGACGATATTGCTTTTCCCGCATCCATTGGGCCCGACCACTCCGCTGATACCCTTTGGAAAGGAGACGACAGTCTTTTCTGAAAATGATTTAAACCCATTAAGCTCTAATCTTTTAAGTTTCACTTTAAAGAATTACCTTTCTTTTTTATCGCTCCCGGACTCTTATTAGATCGCCGTGGAATCATCATCCATTAAGGGTGAATCAATCTTAATATAAAAATTGTTTTTGTAAAGAAAAAAATACAATGGAAAGGAGTCAATCAAAATTGGTATACAATATATAGTAGATATCCTGAAGGCCCATGGATTGTTGAATCGAGGAATAAAAGGAGTTTAACCCTTTGACCGAAAACATTTTTCCGTTTTGAGGGAATCGGGTCAAGGCCCCGAAGAAATCAGACCCCCCTTAATCAGACCGAAAACTTGGAGAAGAGGGCAAATCGGGTGAAGAGGGAGGTCAATCGGAACAACAAGGCCAAACGATTTTGCCGGAGTTTTTCATCGGGGGCCATGACCAGTACCTTGTCAAAAAAGGCATCGATGGTCGGACGCAACTGGGCTAATTGGAGAAGATAATCGGAATACCCCTTTTGCCGAAATAATCGCTCCAAGTCGGCCTCCTTTTCCACCACCTTTTCATAGAGGCCTTTTTCCTGGTCTTCTAATAACAAAGCACGGTCAACTTTTTCGGCTTGATCCAGGGAAATGCCTTTTAGGATATTCAAGGCCCGTTTGCAGCCGATGGTCAATGACGGGAAGTCCGGATGGGCTTGAAATTCCTGGAGGGCCTTAGCCCGCTGCCTTTCATCCAGGAAATCGTCCCAGCCGGCGGAAAGTATGGCCTCAATGGTTTCCCGGCCGATCCGCTCCCCTTCCAGGAGGTGTTGCAGGCGCAAGGCAAAAAAATCGAAAAGACTTTTTTTGATCGACCCCTCTTCTTTAAAACGACCGGCATACAAGGATAAAACCTGGTCCAGGGTTTCATCTAAAGACAAAGAATATTCTTTATCCCAAATAATCAAAATAACGGCCTGGGCCTGGCGGCGCAAGGCATAAGGGTCGGCCGAACCGGTGGGAATTTGGCCCAGACCGAAAAAGCCGACCAGGGTATCTAATCGGTCGGCCAGTCCCACTAAGGCCCCGGTGGACGTTTGCGGTCTGGCGCCATCCGCCGAAACAGGCAGATAGTGTTCATAAATTCCCTGGGCCACTTCTTCATTTTCCCCGGATCGTAAGGCATATTCCCGTCCCATGACTCCTTGCAGGGTCGGGAATTCCCCGACCATCAGGGAGGTCAAATCAGCCTTGCACAACCAGGCCGACCGTCTGACCATCTCCTCTTTTTCCGGCGCCAGTTTTCTGGAAAGGTATGCAGCCAAGGCAACAACCCGCTCCACTTTTTCGTAAGAAGTTCCCAGGCGGGAATGAAAGACCACCCCTTTCAGGTTTTCCACTTTTTGACTCAAGGATTTCTTCAGATCTTCCTGGAAAAAAAACCGGGCATCGGATAGACGGGCCCTGAGGACCTTTTCATGACCTCGAATGACCCGAGGGGTATCGTTCACCCTGGTGTTGTTTACGGCGATGAACCGGGGAAGTAACCGTCCCCGGTCTCCGACCATAGGGAAATACCGCTGATGCTCCTTCATGGAGGTGATCAGGACTTCAGGCGGTAGATTTAAAAAATCGGGATCGAACTCACCGGAAACCGATTCGGGAAATTCAACCAGAAAAATGATTTCCTGAAGCAATTCGGCATCGATCAAAACCTTTCCTTTGGCCCTTTCCGCCAGGGTTTCAATTTGTTTTTGTAATATTTCTTCCCGGTCCCTCGGGTCGACGATTACCGAGGCCTGGCGCAGCTTGCTCAAATAATCTTCCACCCCTTCAAGGATTATGGCTTGAGGGGCCATAAACCGATGGCCGCGGCTCTGATTGCCGGAGACGATCCCATCTAATGAAAAAGGCACCACCTGGCCTCCGAGGAGGGCCACGATCCAATGAATGGGACGGGCGAACCGAATAGAAGAACTCCCCCAACGCATAAACTTCGGAAAAGGCAAGTCCAGAATTATTTGAGGCAGGAGTTCGGATAATACATCTTGGGTCGGAAATCCCGGAATGGTTTTCCGGAGGCCCAGATAAACCCCTTTAGGGGTCTCGATCAATTCCAGTTCTTCGACGGTGACTCCTTTGGCTTTGGCAAAACCGAGAGCCACCTTGGTCGGTGTCCCATCCTCGGAAAAGGCCGCCGTTTTCGGAGGGCCGATGATGCTTTCCGTCTTGTGGGGTTGAGAAAGGGGAAGTCCATAAACAAATAAAGCCAACCGGCGGGGTGTGCCCATGGTTTTCATTTCCCGCCATGGCAGACGGGATTGATTGAGCCGTTCCTGGGTCAATAATTTCAAAGACTGCAAGGCCCCGGGTATAAAGCGGGCGGGAATCTCCTCGGTGCCGATCTCAAGTAGCAAGTTCAGTTCCATAAGCCTCTTTCTGAAAACCCCTTGAACAACAGGATTTACGGGATTATCATGTATTCTAACCTTTTTGGAAGAAAGGAAAAAATACCTTTATCCTGTTAATCCTGTCAAAAAAATTATTGTAAAATGGGATACCGGACCTCAAGCATCCTGACTAAGCAACGGGAACCCCTGGGTCTCCCTCTGGATAGCGTATTCATTGGCCACGGCCCGGGCCAGCTCTCGAATCCTTCCTATGTATCCGGTCCTTTCGGTAACGCTGATGGCCCCCCGGGCCTCCAGGATATTAAAGACATGGGAACATTTCAAACAAAAGTCATAAGCCGGCCGGGGAAGTTTCATAGCGGCCAGTCTTTGGCTCTCCTGTTCATAAGATTGAAAATGGTTTCGCAACTGTTCCACGTCGGCCCGGTCGAAGTTGTAGGTTGAAAATTCGAATTCCTCCTGATGATGGATTTCGCCGTAAGAAATTCGATCGTTCCATTTTAGATCAAAAACATTGTCCTTTTCCTGAAGGTACATGGCGATCCGCTCCAATCCATAAGTAAGCTCAACCGAAATGGGAGCGAGGTCGATACCTCCGCACTGTTGGAAATAGGTGAACTGCGTGATCTCCATCCCGTCCAACCAAACCTCCCAGCCCAACCCCCAGGCCCCGAGGGTCGGGGATTCCCAGTCGTCTTCCACAAATCTCAGGTCGTGCTCCAGAGGATGGATCCCGAAACTCTCCAGGCTTTTTAAATACAGATCTTGGACTTCCAGGGGAGAGGGCTTAAGAATAACCTGATATTGATAATAATGCTGAAGCCGGTTAGGGTTTTCACCGTACCGGCCGTCTGTCGGGCGTCTGGAGGGTTCCACATAAGCCGCTTTCCAGGGCTCCGGCCCCAGGACCCTCAAAAAGGTTGCCGGGTGAAAGGTCCCGGCCCCGACTTCCAGGTCATAGGGTTGTAAGAGAAGGCATCCCTGTCCGGCCCAATAGCGGTTCAATGATTCAATCAATTCTTGAAAAGTAAGCACAGTACCTCCTAAAAAATGGTTCAAGGTTCAAGGCGCAGGGTTCAAGGTTGAAAAGATAATCAAAACCAATTGCCTTTTGTACCGCTTTAGACCTTGCACCTTGTACCTTAAACCTTATACCTGACTCTTATCACCCATAAGCTTCCTGAATCTGCTTCAGATAACGGGCTGATCCGAGTTCCTTCCCCATTATATGCCTGGAAAAAGACCCTAACAGGTCTTCGATTTCGCCTCTGGTCTCCTTGGAAAAACGAATCCGAAAAACCTGGGGCAAGGTCATGCTCATCGACTGACGAATGCTCCGGATAGCTCCGCTGGAAAGTCGGATCCCTTTGTCCCCTCGAAGGCAAAGGGGACAGAGAATCCCTCCTCTGGCCAATGAAAAAAAAGCTTCGCCCATCTCTTCCGCCTTTTTCCCGCAGTTCAAACAGGTGTTCAGGTAGAGGGCGTATCCGGCTAATTTAAGCAACCGTACCTGAAAAATAATGAAGATATCCTGATCCCCTTTCCCCTGGTCAAGGCCCTGCAAGGATTCCCGAATCAATTCAAAGACCAGGGGATTTGGATCCCCCACGGCGAAAAGCTCCTTGATCATTTCGCAGAAGTAGGCGGCCTGCCCCCATTTTCTAAAATCTTTTCGAATCTCCGGAAAGGGATCGAGCAATTCCCCTTGATCAATGCGCGCCAGAGCAATATTTTGTTTTTCAAAAATGTTCAAACGGACCCGATTCAAGGGTTCAAGACAATGAACAAACCGTTTCTTACTTCTCTTGGCTCCCTTGGCAATACCCCTGATCCTTCCCCATTTCGAAGAAAAAAAATCAATAATCAAGTCCGCCTCCCCGTAAGGTTTTACCTGAAGAACGATCGCCTCAACGGCCTTGGCGGGCATAGAAAAAATTATGGATAAAGGCGGTAAAGAGTTCGGGGAAAGGGGATGGTCTCTCGGACATGTTTTAATCCACAGACCCAGGCGACCATTCTCTCCAGGCCCAGACCAAACCCGCCATGGGGGACCGTGCCGAAACGGCGAAGATCTAAATACCAGCGGAGGTCCTCTTCGGAAAGGGCCTGTTCTTTGACCTTTTCCCGGAGTCGTTCCAGGTCATCCTCCCTCTCCGAGCCGCCGATGATTTCACCATAGCCTTCCGGGGCCAGTATGTCCATATTCAAGACCAGTCTGGAATCTCTGGGGTCTTTTTTCATGTAAAAAGCCTTACATTCGGCGGGATAACCATGGATAATCACCGGTTGGCCGAATTGCGAGGCGATGGCCGTCTCTTCATCACCCCCCAGATCTTCTCCGAAGGAAACGGACAGATTCTGTCCGGCTAATAATTCCAGGGCCTGAATATAGGACAGACGTGGGAAGGGAGGTTTAATCTTTTCCAAAAGAGAAATATCTCTTTCCAGAAGTTTAAGCTCTTCGGACCGTTTTTCCAAGACGCGGCCGATCATAAAAGAGATCATCTGTTCGGCCCAGGCGATCAATTGTTCCAGGTCGGCAAAGGCGATCTCCGGTTCGACCATCCAAAATTCGGTCAGGTGCCGACGGGTCTTGGATTTTTCCGCCCTGAAGGACGGGCCGAAGCAATAAACCCGGCCGAAGGCCATGGCCCCTGCCTCCATATAAAGCTGGCCGCTTTGAGAAAGATAGGCCTTTCCTTGATCAAAATAGGAAGTACTAAAAAGGCTACTCGTCCCCTCACAGGCGGCCGGGGTCAATATGGGGGCATCCAATTCAATAAAGTGGTGGCTATCCAGGAAATCACGGGCCGCCCGGGCCAATTCATGACGGACCCACAAAATGGCCTGCTGCCGTGGGGAACGCAGCCAGAGATGGCGGTTTTCCATCAAAAAAGCCGTACCATGTTCCTTGGGGGAAATCGGATATTGCTGAGTGGCCTGAAAGATTCGTAGATCGGAAACTTCTAATTCCAGTCCTCCCGGTGCCCTCGAATCGTCGTGCAAAACCCCGGTCAAAGACAGAGAAGATTCCTGCGTTAATTGATCGAAGGCTTGAAAGGCCTCGGGGCTCACCTTTTTCTTTAACATGACGGCCTGCAAAATCCCGGTTCCATCCCGAAGGACCAAAAAACGCACCTGGCCGCTGGAACGTTTGTGAACCAGCCAGCCCCGGATGGTCACTTCCTGTTCAAGATATTCACGGCACTCAAAAATAGATACAATCATGTCGAGTTGCAATCCGGCTAAAGAAGAATTTGGATATACGAACGACTCTTTAATTGTTGCAGCCATTGACTGAATCGAAGATCCACTTCTTCTTGATAGAGATGATCGAGAATCCGTTCCCGGACTTCAGCAAAACCAACTTCCTTGTCATCTTGAATAGAGATCAACTTGATAATCTGCCATCCGCTGGGGACCTGCAGGACTTGACTGAACTCTCCTTGTTTCAAGGTTGAGACCACCTCTCGGAGGAATGGATCAAGCTCGGCAAGATTGAAGACCCCCAAATCCCCTCCCTGGGCTGCTGAGGGATCCTGAGAGAATTTTCGAGCCAGCTCAGAAAAATCCTCTCCCTTTTTGAGACGCTCCCAGATTTCCTCGGCCTTCTTCTTTTGTCCCAAAATTTCTTCGGATGAAGAAGTGGAAGAAGTGGTCAGGAGAATATGGGCCAGATGAATCCCTTCTTTCTTTTGAAATTGTAATTTGTTCTTTTCGTAATATTCCTTGACGCGCTCTTCGGGGATGATGATTTTACTTCCGATTTCTCGGCTAATGAGTCTAAATCTCTGAATTTGCTCCTTTATTTTATTATTAAATTCCTTTTCGGTCAATCCATCCTTGTTTAAGGCCTTGGCAAAATCTTCCGCGCCGGTCAATCCCTGATCCTGTTTTATTTTGGCCACAGTTTTTTCTACCTCATCGGAAGAAATCTGGATCCCTAAACGCTTTATCTGGAGCTCCACCAACTTCTGATCGATCAACTGGAATAGAAGCTGCTTCTGGATCTCTCCCGGCCTTTCTTTCTCCACGATCGTAGGCGGCAGATTTTTTACGGCTTTTTCCAATTCATAATAGGTAATGATTTCATTGTTGACAATGGCCACAATCCGGTTTGTTTCATCGGCGCAAGCCAAGCCACCGGCGATCAAAAGGATCAACAAAACAACAATCCCGATAATTTTATTTTTCATCCGCGACCTTAAAAAAGAATGCCCTAAACATCAGGGCATTCAAGAAAATTTTGATAAAGATAAAGGCTTCAATTATTCAGCAATCTCATAGCCGGCCTTTTTAATGGCCTCTACCACCTCATCTTTTTTATCGGATTTGATGCGGATAAAAACCCGTAACAAATCGGTGGTTCTCTTGGGAATAGAAAAAATACTGAGGATGGTTACTCCTAACTTTTCAACGAGGGACGTCAGATTTCCGATCGTACCAAGCTGGAGGTCCACATTTTCCAGGGCAATGATCTCCTTCTCAATGTTGGTTCCAAAGAGGTTCATCAAGGCCCTGCCGATTTGGCTCTCCGTGACAATCCCCACCACTTTGCCTTTTTCATCCACGACCGGGAACCCGCCGATATCTTTTTTCGTTCCCAAGGCAATGGCGTCGATCACCGTATCCTCCGGGGATAAGGTGACGACATTTTTTTTCATCAGGTCTTTCACCTTAATTCTCATGATTAAGTAATTTAATTCATGGATACTCAAAGTAGTGGCTGGAGAAGGTGCGGCCTCGATGAGGTTGCGGAAGGTAACGATGCCTACCAATTTCCCTTTTTCAACCACCGGCAGGCGTCGAAACTTATTATCTTTCATAAGTTTTTGAGCTTCAACAGCCAAGGTATCCGGAGTGACGGTAACCGGGTCCTTGGTCATCCAGTGTTTAATCTTCATGCGGGCCTCCTTGTTAATTTGGTATTAGAGCCATCCAATCCAGGCTACCGACAAAGACTTATCCCTTCATGTTATTAATAAAATTATCAGAATTGTTTTCCCAGGTCAACAGCAAAAAATCAATAAGGCTTCCGAAGGTTATTGGATATTTTGAAGGAGGACCTGTTTGTTCGGTTTATACGGTGTAAAACTTCATGCTTGGCAATTCAATACAGGTCAATTTATTCCCAAAACCAGCGCCGGTATCAATGCCGATTTTTTGGTTAAGCTTAAAAGGCTGAGGAAACGGGGTATGTCCGAAAACAATCGTCTTCCCAAAACTGAATTTGGAAAAATAAAAATCTTCCCGAATCCAGAGGAGATCAAAAAGGTCCTGCTTCTCCAATGGGATTCCGTCCCGGAGTCCGGCATGAACAAAAATATAGTCCTTCAGTTCATAATAGGGAACTAAGGATCTAAAAAATTCCAGGTGCTCGGAAGGAAAGACCGGGTCAGGAGCCAGGTGAGGAGGACGCCGGCCTTTTCCGAAATAACTATCCAATGTCTTTTGTCCTCCGTTAATTAGAAAGGGGCTGTTTTTGTCCCCTCGAAGGTATTCCAGTAACATCTGCTCATGGTTGCCTAAAAGAAAGACGACCGTAGGGAATTGTTTTTTAAGTTCAATCAGATAATCCACCACTTCTTTTGATTGATTACCCCGGTCGATATAATCTCCCAAAAAAATCAAAACATCTTTCTCCGGGTCCACTTCGACTTTTTCCATCAAACGGACCAATTTATCATAAGAGCCATGGATATCGCCGACCGCTAAAATTCTTTCCATGATTCCATCCTATCCCATCGTTCTACGAATTCTGCGCTGATCTAACCGGCCAGGGCCGGCTTCAACGGCCCCTTGCCGGGCCTGCTCGTATGCTTCGGCATAAACCCGGAGATTGATCCCAGGATGTTCCCGGGCCTGACCGCAGGGGCGGTATTGATCCATGACTTTCTCGGCCTTTCGTTTCAGCGAACCGGATTCAAATTCTTTTATATAAGGCCCACCCAATCTATTCTCCTTCCCCTCTCTTTCTCACGGGGAAAGGTTCCAAAAAAACATTTTCTTTTTATCACAACTTTCCACCCAGGAAAAGTGGAAAGGATTTTTTTATTGCTTTTTAATTTGATTTTTAATGCGATTTACTATAATTTTTTTAAATGACTTCGTGATGTTGAGCGATTATCTTCTGGTTTGATGAATGGGAGGCTGTTGGATGGGAAAAGGGAACATTAGAGTAGCCATCTGCGGGGTTGGAAATTGTGCCAGCGCCTTAGTGCAGGGGATTGAATATTATCGCCAAAACCCTTCTGTCAAGGAAGGTTTGATGCATCAAAACTTAGGGGGTTATTTACCGGAGAATATTCAAGTCGTAGCCGCTTTTGATATCGACCGGAGAAAAGTCGGTCGCCCCCTTGAAGAGGCCGTCTTGGCCCCTCCCAATTGCGTCTATCCCATTTGGCCCTCTCTGCCCCATCAGGAAGTCATAGTGCAAATGGGACCTATCCTGGACGGCTTTCCCCCCCACATGAAGGACTACCCGCCGGAGCGGACCTTTCTTCCGGCCAATAAAAAACCGGTGGATGTTGAGAGGGTCCTTAAACGGTCCAGGGCCGAAATGCTCATCAACTACCTGCCGGTAGGTTCAACCGAAGCCGTCCGTTTTTATTCCTCCTGCTGCCTGAACAGCGGGGTTAGTTTGATTAATTGCATGCCCGAATTCATCGCTTCCGATCCGCAGTGGGCCAAGAAATTTGAACAACGGGGCATCCCGCTGATCGGTGATGACATCAAGTCCCAGGTCGGGGCCACCATCATTCACCGGGTTTTGGCCCACCTCTTTGAAGAACGGGGGGTGAAGATCAAGCGGACCTACCAGCTCAATACCGGCGGGAACACCGATTTTCTGAATATGCTGGAAAGAAGCCGTTTAAAAAACAAAAAGATCTCCAAAACCGAGGCGGTTCAATCCCAGTTAAGCCAACCATTATCAGAAGAAAACATCCATATTGGACCTTCCGATTACGTCCCCTGGCAGGGGGATAACAAGGTCTGTTTTTTACGGATTGAAGCCGAAAATTTTTGCGG
This sequence comes from uncultured delta proteobacterium, assembly GCA_963821645.1. Lineage (GTDB taxonomy): Bacteria > Desulfobacterota > RBG-13-43-22 > RBG-13-43-22 > RBG-13-43-22 > RBG-13-43-22. The sequence goes on from CAWGEQ010000040.1 coordinate 19,509, forward strand.
GGTCCCCCTGGAATTGGAGGCCCGGCTCTCGGTCCAGGATTCCCCTAACAGCGCCGGTGTAGCCATCGATGCCGTCCGTTACTGCCGGGTGGCCCGGGATCGGGGGGAGGCCGGCGTCCTGCTCCCGGTTTCAGCCTATTTGATGAAGCATCCTCCGGTTCAGATGGAGGAAGGCGAGTCCCGGCGGCAGATGGAAGAATATTTAAGACGAAAATAAAGTTCGGAGTTAAGAGTTCGGAGTTCGGAGAACCCCACTTTCAAGCTTCATCGTGCCCCACCGGGGTATGAGGATTAAATTCGACATCGAGGGATAAAGTTGGGCTATAAAGAGGACGACTCATTTGCTCCGTGAAAGCCGGTTAGGGGGCCGTTATCTAAAATGGGTGGAAGACGGTCCGATTTCTTTCTTCCATCGTCTGGAAGTCAAACCCGATCACCTGACCTACCTGGCCTTATTGATCGGCCTTTTGACCATCCCGGCCTTTTTCCATTCCCTCTGGCTTGGTGGCCTGGGGGTCCTACTATCCGGGGCCATCGACACCATGGACGGCGGACTGGCCCGGAAGGCCGATCAGAAAACCCGGTCCGGGGCCTTCCTGGATTCAGTTTTAGACCGCTACAGTGATTTTTTTGCCGTCTTTGGGATCTGGCTCTTTTTTTTGAAGCACCTCCCTCGACAATCGGCCTTGGTGACCGCCCTCCTCTTTTTCTTTTTAATCGGTTCCTTTATGGTCAGCTATTCCCGGGCCCGGGGGGAAGGCCTGGGATTGTCGATTTCAATAGGATTTTTTGGCCGGGCCGAGCGGGTGGTCTGCCTGGGCCTTGGGTCTATCTTGAATGATCTTTTGATCCTTGTCTTCCCCTCCCAGGCCTGGCTGGCCGATCATCTTTTTTTTATCGCCCTACTCCTCTTGCTTACCCTTGGAACCCACCTGACAGCCCTTCAACGAATTCTCTACCTTTCAAAAAACCTTTAGCCTTCCCGGATAAGGCCCCAGAGGAACTTGTTGCCAAGCCGAGAAAATCGGCAGCGCCCTCATACTGCCCGATGACGCCCCCAGGGCGTTGAAGGTACTTAAGACACGTCA
>CAWGEQ010000041.1:0-157446 GCA_963821645.1 uncultured delta proteobacterium
CCGGCGGCGGTAATGATCTGCCTGAGCGTTTTATCGATCACGTCCCCGGCGGCAAAGACTCCCTTGGTCGAAGTTTCCATTTGGAGATTGACCCGGATAAATCCCTCGGCATTAAGAGTCAATAAGCCGTCAAATAATTCCGAGTTCGGCTTCATGCCGATACCGACAAAAACACCGTCGGTTACAAATTCCTCCCGGCGGCCGGTTTTTCCGTTCTTAAGCAGTAAAGAACGGAGATGGTCATTTTCTCCTTGAACCGCCACCACTTCCTGATCGAGCATAATCCTAATTTTAGGATTGGCCAAGGCCGCCTCCTGGACAGCCTGCTCGGCCCTCAATTTGGTCCCCCGGTAGATGACGGTTACTTCATCGGCGTAACGCGTTATATGCATGGCCGTATAAAGGGCGGAATTTCCCCCGCCTATCACCGCGGCCTTGGATTTCTTCATGGCCTGAAAGACCGGGGCATCACAATGGGCGCAATAATATATCCCATGACCCCTGAATTCCTTTTCTCCCGGAACATCCATGTTGATCGGGGATGAACCGGTGGCAACGATTAGGGCCTTGGAAGCATATTCTTCGCCGTCTAAGAAGACTTTTTGCCCGCTCTCCAGGAAGGAAAGCTTGGCGGCATTCTGGTGAACCATTTCCACGCCCAGGAGATTTACCTGCATGATCATGCTGGTCATCAGTTGTGCCCCCGGAACCCCTTGGGGAAATCCGGGATAATTGCCGATCAGCTCATATCTTAGGGGATTGCCTCCCGGATCGGCTCCAAGGATCAGGGTTTTTATTTTGGCCCGGCCGGCATATATCCCGGCGGTCAATCCGGCCGGCCCGGCTCCCATGATGATTAAATCATAAGGGATGGTCATGAGACACTCCTTTCGATTTTTTGTTCCCGAATACCGGTATACACGGCTTTGCACATCCCTGAAACCCCTCCTTTGAGCCCTTGGGGATTTTTGCCGCCTTCGGAAAATTTCAGGGCTTCCATATATTCTTGAAAGTCCTCAAATCCCTGAAAGGCCGATTCCGGGTCTTCTGTTGGCCTAATGCGGAACAGCCAGCCTTGATGATAAGGGTCTTTCGAAACCGATGAAGGGTCCTTTTTCGCCTGGGGGTTAAAATGGACGATGCCCGTCAGGGGTGCATCTAAGTAAAGGATTTTACCGGTGATGGCAAAAAGCAACGATTCCCCTTTTTGAATCTCTTGACCGTCAGGGACAAGCCATTCGAGATCGTTTAATCCGCCAGCCAAAACCAGGGCCGGCCGGCTGAAACCAAAGATAATTTCCCCGTCTTCTTTCTTGGCCCAAAGGCCGGGCTTAATGACGTAACGGCGGTCGTCGGGTATTTCCACGCGTATCCCTAAAAAGTTTTCCATGTGGGCCATTTTCCCCTCGCTCTCTTTTTGATAGAATATTTGAAAATGTCTTCTCAATAAACCTAATCACTTGAACCCTTGAATCCTCGACCCCTTTCTCCCATTTAAATCCAGATTATTATACCCAACCCGGATTTAATTTGGCCAGATAAATCGTAAAAAGAAGAGTGCAACATAAGGGACCCTGAATAGACATAAATCGACATAATTTAAGGTTTCTTTCTTGACTCCGAAAGCCCTCTGGTATAGATTCAAATGGGAAAAATTCTTGTACCTGGGGTACGATTCAACTCAGGGCGGTGAAAATAGGAACGGCCATGATTTTTGCGAGGTGACTATGTCCAAGATGTTTAAAGAAGACCAGATTGAAAAGGACCTGAAGGGAAGGGAAGCCTGGGAAAAAGAACTTTCCACACAGCTTTCCCGTTATCCGGAAAGACAACAACGATTTTCGACCGTCTCCGACCTGGAGATAAAAAATATCTATTCCCCGACGGACATGGCCGAAATGGATTATGAGGAGGATCTGAATTACCCCTGTTCCTATCCCTACACCCGGGGGGTTCAGCTTTCCATGTACCGCGGTCGTCTCTGGACCATGCGCATGTTTGCCGGGCTGGGCTCGGCCGAGGATACCAATCAGCGCTTCCATTATCTGGTTCAACAGGGCCAGACCGGGTTGAGCACGGCCTTTCATATGCCCACCCTCATGGGCTACGACAGCGATTCCCCCCTGGCCAGGGGGGAATGTGGAAAATGCGGCGTGGCCATCGACACACTGAAAGACATGGAGACTCTTTTTGATGGTCTGCCCATCGATAAAATCACCACCTCCATGACTATCAATCCTCCGGCCTCGATCATCTGGGCCATGTACATCGCCATGGCCGAAAAGAGGGGGATCCCTCGCCACAAATTAGGCGGGACTATCCAGAACGATATGCTCAAGGAGTTTGCCGCTCAGAAGACCTTTATGTGTCCCATCCGTCCTTCTCTTCGTGTGGTGACCGACACGGTCGAATTCGGGACCAAAGAGGTACCCCGCTGGAATACCATCAGCATCAGCGGTTATCACATCCGGGAGGCCGGTTCTACTGCCGTTCAGGAACTGGCCTTTACTTTGGCCGACGGACTGGCTTATGTGGAGGACGCCATGAAAAGGGGCCTGGACGTGGACGATTTCGCCCCCCGCCTGTCCTTTTTCTTCAATGCCCACATCGACTTTTTCGAGGAGATCGCCAAGTACCGCGCGGCCCGCCGGATGTGGGCCCGGTTCATGAAAGAGCGCTTCAAGGCCAAAAATCCACGGTCCTTATGGCTACGCTTCCACACCCAGACCGCCGGCTGTTCTCTGACGGCCCAGCAGCCCTATAATAACGTGGTCCGGACGGCCTTGCAGGCCCTGTCTGCCGTCTTGGGAGGGACCCAATCTTTGCACACCAATTCTCTGGATGAGGTCCTGGCCATACCGACTGCCGAGGCGGCTACCATCGCCCTGCGGACCCAGCAGATCATTGCCGATGAATCCGGGGTGACCAATACCATCGATCCCCTGGGAGGTTCTTATTTTGTCGAGGCCCTGACCAACAAGATGGAGGAAGAGGCCATGGCCTATATCCAGAAGATTGATGATATGGGGGGTATGGTCGAGGCCCTGGATCGGCATTATCCCCAGATGGAGATCGCCGATGCGGCCTATAAATTTCAACGGCAGATCGATCGGCAGGAAAAAATCATGGTCGGGGTCAACAAGTATGTGACCGAAGAGGCCCCGCCGGTGGAGATCCTGAAGATCGACCCGGAATTAGAGGCCCGGCAGATCGCCCGGCTGCATCAGGTGAAAAACGGACGCAATAACAGCAAAGTCCGGGAGTCCCTGGAACGCCTGGGTGAGGCCTGTGTGGGCAACGAAAATGTCATGCCCATACTGATCGAGGCGGTTAAGGAATATGCCACATTGCAGGAATGCTGTGACGTCTACCGGAAAGTATTCGGACGTTACCGGGACCCGGGGATTTTTTGATTGATTAGCGATTAGGGAACAATCTTGGTGATAGTTTAGCTTTTTAAGATTCAATATTTTTTTAGACAGGATTTACTGGATTAGCTTGAATCTTTGTGCCTTTCCGGAAGAAAGGCACAAAATGAATCGTCCTGCGAACAGAAGCCCCGGTTTCCGCTGGAAGCGGATAGGGGTTGCTCAGGGTCCTCCGGAGCCTGAGCAAAGAACATATAAATCCTGTTAATCCTGTCAGACAATATTATTTTTCATAAGTCTAAAGCGGTACAAAAATAGTAAAAGGTGAAAAGCTTATGAGCCAGGAAAGAAAAATAAGGATATTGGTAGGAAAACCGGGATTGGACGGGCATGACCGCGGGTCCCGCATCATCGCCCGGGCCTTTCGCGATGCCGGCTTCGAGGTGGTTTACACCGGTTTGCATCAGAGTCCGGAAGAAATCGTCCAGGCCGCCCTTCAGGAGGATGTGGACTTGATCGGATTGTCCAGCCTGGCCGGGGCCCACAATTATTTATTGCCCCGGGTAATGGAATTGCTCAAGGAAAAAGGGGCCGAAGATATCGCCTTGATCGGCGGCGGTATCTTCCCCGACGAGGACATCGTTTCTCTAAAGCAAAAGGGCGTTAAGGAAATTTTTACTCCCGGTTCCACTTTGGATGGGATAGTTAAGTGGGTCCGGGAAAATATCAGGCCGAGAAAATCATGAACCGGGTTGAAAAAATTTTAGCCGGGGATCTTCGGACCGTGGCCCGCTTGATCCGGGATATCGATGACGGTCTTAGCGAAGCCAGGGGATTGCTCAAGGAACTGTATCCTTACACCGGGAAGGCCTACGTAATCGGCATCACCGGCTCCCCGGGTGTGGGCAAAAGCACCCTGGTGGACCGGATGATCCAGTATTTACGGGCCCAGGGGAAAACGGTCGGCGTTCTGGCCGTGGACCCTACCAGCCCTTTCAGCGGCGGGGCCATCCTGGGGGACCGCATCCGCATGCAGCGTCACAGCACCGATGAAGGGGTCTTCATCCGCAGCCTGGCTACCCGGGGCCATTTCGGCGGGTTGACCTCCTCGACCCGCGGGGCCATCGCCGTTTTGGATGCCATGGGCAAGGATTATATTTTGGTGGAGACCGTGGGGGTAGGGCAGGACGAGATCGAGATCGTTCGGGCGGCCCACACCACTTTGATCATCGTCATCCCGGGCATGGGGGATGATATCCAGGCCATCAAGGCCGGGATCCTGGAGGCCGGCGATGTTTTTGTCATCAATAAGTCCGAGCGGGAAGGGGTGCAGAAGACCCGCCAGGAATTGATGATGATGATCGAGATGGATAAGGACCGGGGAACCAAGGGTGGCTGGAAACCGACCATCTTTTTGACCGAAGCGGTCAAAAACCAGGGTATTGAGGATTTAATGAAGGGGATCGAAGAACACCGGGCCTTCCTGCTCAAGAAAGACCTCGGTTGTCTGGAAAAGTTCCAACACGATCGGGCCCGTATGGAACTGTTTGATTTGGTCAAACAGGATGTGATTCAGGTGATCATGGAGCATCTGACCCGTACCGGTCAATGGGACATCTTCATTCAGGATCTGATCCATAAAAGGACCGATCCTTATACCTTGAGTGAAGAGATCATTGCCCGTTATCTCAATGAATGTCGGGTACCCTAAACCTATCCCTGCCGTCCCGAGGTCGGCTTGAGCGGGCAATAAGCGACGTTACTGCCTGATCTTGCGATATCTTGCAAGTTCTTCCTTAAACCAGGAATTGCTTGCTACGGGATTGCTATTACCACACCTGACCAAGTAAGGTTTGCCACTCATGGTGCTCTCTGTGGCAGCCCTCTCAACAAAGTCTTCTGCCGAGCTTACAAGATTTCTCCTGAGCAGATATTCATATTTTCTATTGAGATGGGCTGCCGCCTTATCTGCCTTATACCACGAGCCATTACGATTAAACTCACAAGTTGAGCAATTGAGACATTCAAAAAGATGAGCGATCTCTTTCGTAGTAATAGCACTTGGCTCTCCGGCCATTACTATGGTGGGAAAACATATAAGGAAAATGCACAAGAGTTTTTTCATTATCATACCTCCTACAAAATCTTTCCCCAAGTCCTTAATTTTTATCTTCGGTGTTCATAGAAGTCGCCTCTGTGCCTACCATGTCCATAATGTCCTCCATCCCCATCATTCCAGGGTATGATAATACAACCCCCCAGAGACGCTATTACCAACCCTAATATAATCCCCAACATAATTATCTTTTTCATTTTTCTATCCTTTTCTTTTAATTTAAGCATTTTAATCCTTCTTTACAAATCAGACTCTATTAAAATAATAAAGTTAAAATATAATTGACCACCATCCTTGTATATCTTTAGCTTCAGCTTATTAGCCAAACTAAGGGGCCTTCCGGTTAATGATTAATTTTTATGTCAAATTGAAGACTTGGTTATAAGATGGGAATAGCAGTCCGCTATGAGAAGATAAATCTAAGAGAGTTTTCCAGTAACGGGTTGGCTCTGTCGGATAAGAGGGGACCTTGTTTGTATTATACATTCCCGAGAGAAGATTAAGGATAAAATACAGGCCAATACGGGAAAAAGGTATTTGAAAGTTGGTTCCGAAGAGAGGCTGGCACTAAAATACAGTGTTTTTATGCAAATAATACACTATTCGTCTTATTTACGAATGTCGTTTCTTTGAATAAAAATGAAATATAAAATTAATTTGATTTGAAAGGAGACCACTATGCGAATGATTCTACAGGCGAGGATTCCTCACGAAGAGTTCAACGCGGCTGTTCGAGACGGTAGCGCAGGGGAAAAGGTGAAAAAAATTCTTGATGAAATCAAGGCGGAGGCCGTTTATTTTACCGAGTATGACGGTCAGCGTGGGGCCATTATGATCATCAACATCAATGACTCGTCGGAAGTGCCGAAGTATGCGGAACCCTGGTTTCTAATATTCAACGCCGACGTCGAATTTCACATTGCCATGATCCCGGAAGAATTAGGGCGGGCAGGCCTTGAAAAGCTCGGTGAGAAGTGGTCTTGGAATTGATCTAATCGCTCACCCTGCTTGAGGGAAAATCAAGAAGGGAGAACATCATGAAAAAGCTGGAAGTAAAAGGCTTCAGTAATCCCGATGAGGTAAGAACTTCTGACAAGGGAAAATTGGAACTGATCAAGGTTGGCGGAGCGTTGATTGGCCGAGCCACACTTCACCCCGGGTGAAAGTGGTCGGAATCGGTCAAGCCCATAGCCAAGACCGAGAGCTGTGAGGCCCCTCATTTTCAGTATCATGCCTCTGGTACTATTCGGATCAGAATGGATGATGGCACGGAGAGAGATGTCAAGGCCGGAGAGGTTTCATTGGTTCCCACGGGACATGACGCCTGGGTGGTCGGGAATGAGCCGGTGGTCTTGATTGACTTCCAGGGCATGGCCGACTACGCAAAGGAAGGTGCAAAAAAATAGGAGATCTTAGGCGAAGCGGCCATAACAATCTCTCAACAACGACGCGGGCGTTACCAGGGGAAAATCAGGCCATCTTGGAGCGGTCCCGCCGAATGACGCCATACGGCCTGCCCAGAGAAGTTTGATTTGAAAACAACGAAAGGGGGCATTTTCTATGGATGAACCCTTTCAAGCAACGCCAGAGATCTATGTCCTTCCTGCGCAAGCGATGAAAGAAGTTGATAGAAATTTCGTGTGATGAGCGAGCCATGATTCCATCTTTTTGTCAATAAATTATAAGGACAGGGAGGAAACAAAATGGGCACTGGATTAAAAAAATGGGGGGTTTGTTTACTCGTAATCGTCTTATTGAGCGGGCTATCTTTCTTGACTCCGGTCTGGTCGGCTGAGTCTGCCGGTAGTGGGGAGAAGATTTCGAAAACGGGTATACCCTATGTCTCGGACACCCCTCCGGCAGGGGCCGAAGAACTGTTTAAGGTAATTCGCGACCGGCGAGGGGGCAAGCTGCTAAATCTTGACCGTATGCTGTTGAACAGCCCGGAGTTTGCGCAGGGCTGGAATACGATGTTCGGGGCCATCCGCGGGAGGTTGGTTGTCTCCCCCAAGTTGCGGGAGCTGGCTATCATGACAATCGGGGTGATGAATAAGGCTGACTATGAGTTGCAGGCCCACGCGCCTTTTTTTTCATCCGCGGGGGGTACTCAGAAGCAGTTGGATGCCATCAAAAAAGGGGTCCCTGAGGCCATTAAGAATACTAAGCTTTTCGATGAGCCGGAGCGCGCCACCCTTTCGCTGACCTATGAGATGACGCGAAATGTAACCGTAAAGAAAGCCACGATGGCGAAGATTCGCTCCCTCTTACCTACCCAACAAGTCGTTGAATTGATCGGGACCATTGCCGGATATAACATGGTCTCAAGATTCCTGATCGCCACCGGAATCGACCTGGAGGAAGCAAAATAACTTCTTATCCGGGCGAGAAATTCCCCGTGGTGACGGAGACGAGACAGGAAGTCGGCTTCCCATGAACGATTGTTGCTGACAGTCCCAGCTATTTGCCCGTCATTTGGCGCGTAGATGCCCGAAACGCCTCTAAAACGTTCCGGCTTATCGGCGCGGCCGAAACCTCAGGTTATGTTCTCTTTCAATCACAGATCCTCATCGCTTAACGGAAGCTCATCCTCAGTCTTTGTAGATGTACACCAAAATTTTTAGACAGCTCGGCGATTTTAACAATAAAATCGTCGAGTCCTTCCTGCTATTGTTTTTGAATTTTGGCCCACCGTGTCGGATTTCAAATGCTAATAGTTGATGGCCCTTCCAAAGGCAGGAATACAAGAAGTCTGGAGTATAGAGAACTGTATTTAATGACTTGAATCTTTTGCCCCTTGAATCCCGGAAACCCGACATTCCGATTTTTCCCAAACCTTCAGGTTTTTGTAATTTCAAAACATTTTCTTCGAATCATTGAAATCTTCGATCACTAGCTATTTTGGAGATGATCCATATAAGAATGTAAATAAACGGGTATGGCCTTTGTTTATATAACTGGCGTGACCTTGGGATAATGATTTTGAAGTTCCTCTTTATTAGTTATCGATCATGGGAAAAAAATCGAATTCATCTGGGAATTTTTCAAATTTTACATTTCTTTCCGTAAGATTGGTAAGACACAGGGAGATAACAAACACAAAATTTGTCAAATGTTAACAAATTTTGTGCCCTCCGGCATTTTTTGTAAACTAACAATTGTTTAAATTCAATTAGTTATAATGAAATTATTTGGAACGATAATTGCTTATAAGTAAAAGTGTATTATTAAATTATTCATTAAGAGGTTAAAAAGTAAGATTCATTTTTCGCTTAAGTATTGATCATAATTAGCAGATAAAGATGACGGATAACTGAAAAAGGCAAACCATTCGAAAGGGTGGGACGCAAAGCCACTGGCCTAAGTTTCAGAGTAATGAAATACGGCAGCAGGGTTGCCAGCCACAGCATTCCCGTGCTGTAGGTTTGCAAGTGAAACAATTTTATTTAGTACGGGGGTGCAATCATGAAACCTAATAATAGTAGCTGGTCCAGTCCACCTAATTCCACAGATACCTTCTTTTTTCCAAATTTTTGTCGGTCCTTCTCCTAACAATTTTCCTTATCTTTCCTTATCATGAAGGCCATTGCGCCCAAGTCATGCTTGCCTGGGATCCCGATAACGTGTCGGATCTGGCCGGTTACAAGATCTATTACGGGACGGCGTCCGGAAACTACCAAGGGAACATAGATGTCGGTAACGTGACCACATACACGTTAAACGGCCTTACTATAGGAACTACTTATTATGTCGCGGCAACCGCTTATACTGTAAGCGGACTCGAAAGTTCCTTTTCCAATGAGGTGATGTATACAGTCCCGCCTTGCACGTATGTCATATCCCCTTCAAGTGCATCCTTTGCCGCTTCCGGGGGGACGGGAAGCGTGAGCATCACTACCCCACCCTACTGTAACTGGATGACATCATCGGCGATCTCTTGGATAGGGATAAACACGGGTTCCGGCATGGGGAGCGGGACGATTTCGTATTCAGTCTCTTCCAACACGGGCACAACCAGTCGAACGGCCGGCTTGACTATCGCCGGAAACGTATTCACTGTTACAGAAGCTGGCCAGGGGCAGACCGTGTACACCATTACGGCCTCCGCAGGTGCGGGTGGGTCCATTTCCCCCTCGGGGCAGGCTGCTGTTCAGCTTGGGGCCGCACAGGCCTTCACGATCACCCCCAATACCGGTTATATTATTGCCAGTGTGACGGTGGACGGGGTTTCGCAGGGGCCCGTTGCTTCCTACGCTTTCTCCAATGTACAGGCCAACCATACAATCTCCGCCACCTTCAAAACCATCACCTACACCCTGTCGATAAGTAAGAGCGGAACCGGTAGCGGAAGCGTCACCACCAATCCATCAGGTACGGTCTTCTCTGCCGGCACCGTAGTCACATTGAATGCCACGGCTAACGCCAACTCTGTTTTCGTTGGATGGTCAGGCGGGTGCACTGGGTCGACTTCCCCGTGTCAGGTAACGATGAACTCGAATCTCAGGGTGACCGCGCCCTTCAACGCCATTTCAAATCCGAATGTCACCACAGGTTCAGCCACCTCAGTCACCGGGAGCCTGGCCACTTTGAACGGTAACGTGAATCCCAACGGGCTGGCCACGGCCTATTATTTTCTGTGGGGACTAACCACTTCTTATGGAAATACCACTACCAGCCAGTCCGCCGGCAGCGGTACATGCTCAATTGCTGTTTCTGCTAATTTAAGCGGTTTGGTAAAGAATACCACTTATCACTATTGTCTCGTGGTCACAAGTAGCAACGGGACCAGTTATGGAGCCGATAGAACATTTACGGCTTGTAGGAATGATTCAGAGGTTGATTTTAACCATGATGGGCAGACGGACCTTCTTTGGAGGAACACATCGACAGGAGAGGTGGATGCCTGGTATATGAACGGGGCAACTACTAATGGCGGGGTGGTGATAGTCCCGGCTGGTGTCGTGGCCCTTGATTGGGAAATAATAGGGACGGGGAACTTTCACGGCGACGGCAATGAGGATATCCTTTGGCGCAATACTTCTACCGGAGAAGTTTACATCTGGCAGATGAACGGGACCACCATTACTTCCATGGGTTCGCCAGGGACGGTTGATCTGGGCTGGGAGATCAAAGGAATTGGGGACTTTCATGGCGACGGCAATGCGGATATCCTTTGGCGCAATACTTCTACGGGACAACTCTACATCTGGCAGATGAACGGGACCACCATTGCTTCCCTGGGGTCGCCAGGGACGGTTGATTTGGGCTGGGAGATCAAAGGAATTGGCGATTTCAACGGCGATGGCAATGCGGATATCCTTTGGCGCAATACCTTAACCGGAGAAGTTTACATCTGGCAGATGAACGGCACTACCATTGCTTCCAGTGGGTTCTCCGGGGACTGTGAACGATTTGAACTGGGAGATCAAAGGGGTAGGCGATTTCAACGGGGATGGCAATGCGGATATTCTTTGGCGCCATGCCTTAACCGGACAGGTTTACATCTGGCAGATGAACGGCACTACCATTGCTTCAGGGGTCTCCGGGGACTGTGAACGATTTGAACTGGGAGATCAAAGGGGTAGGCGATTTCAACGGGGATGGCAATGCGGATATTCTTTGGCGCAATGCCTTAACCGGAGAAGTCTACATCTGGCAGATGAACGGGACCACCATTGCTTCAGTAGGTTCTCCGGGGACTGTCGGTGACAGTAACTGGGCAATTGTTGCTCCATAGGAAAACAAACCCTTAAAACTTTTAAATCGAAATTTTGAGGTGGTCCCCAATAATGGCCTTTGGGGAAGCTGCAATAACTTTTTAAGAGTAAATTGCCTCAAACGGGGTCAGAAAGGAATAATGGGAAGACCTTATTTTTGAGGAAAAAAGGTTATATTTTTAAGGTGGGAGATAATATCTTGCAAATTTGCAGATAAGACCCGTTCTGCCTGCTTGTTCCTCTCTTTAGTAAATTTTTAGCCAAATATTTTATAATAAAATTAGAATACAAACCGGAATTGAAGGCCACCAATCCATTCCTTGTTGATGTCAGGTTTAGTGGCAACGTCCGCCTGTTTACCCCAATCATAATAAGTTAATACAGGAACCACAGAAAAAAAGTCGGTTACCCTGTAATTGATGCTGGCGCCGTACATCATCCGGGTAGTGTCATCATCTCCAATCTTCCAATCGTTGTTATTTTTGGCATTATCATAGCCAAAATAGATATGGAGGGTAGTCGCACCAAAGGTGTATGATAAATTGGCTAATCCATGCGGAGCCGTGATATTTTTAATCCTCCCGGAGGTGTCCCAGAAATAGCCATAAAAGGATTTATTAAGGGTGAGAAGGCCGCCACCCCCACTCTTGATCTTATAGGCCCAGATGCTCGTCGATGAAGACCGCGGCGGTAGTTCCTGCGCAAACGCATTGGGAAAGAATGTTCCCTCGGGAAGCCATGTCTGGGGAACCAAGTTGCTCCCCTGGACGCTCCATACGGTCCAAACCACCAAGAGTGCCAGTGATACCATTAAAAAAGGCTTCGATATTTTCATTTTTTCCCCCTTGTCAAATTAACGAAACGAATTTCCTTATGGTTCTTTAAATTCCTTAAAGCCGTCTCCTTGGGGGTCTTCAAGAATAAACAGCCTTTTGGCCATGACAAAATTTCTATTATAATAATCGGAGCCTTTCAGGTTGGAGATAACGACCCCCTTTTTGCTGGCCGAATGGATCATTTTGCCATCGCCGATATACATTCCCGTATGCCCGATTTGAGCACCCCGGTTCCGTTTAAAAAATAACAAGTCCCCGATCTTCAGGCGAGTCAGGTCCCATTCGGTGGTTACCAGCGATCCCAGCTTGGCCTGCTCCCGGCTGGAGTGGGGCAAGGAAAGGGTCAGGGACTGATAGATCTTCTTCATATAGCCCGAACAGTCGATCCCCTGGCTGCCCTGCCCGTTTCCACCGAGGCGATAAGACTTACCCAGCAATTGTTTGGATATTTCGACCAGGAGATTGGGGAAGCGGTTCAAAGAATTCAGGTTCTTCTCTTGATGATCCCCCTGCTCCGACTCTTTCTTAAGGACCGGTTTTTTGATCAGGCTTGAGGACTCCGCTCCTTTATCCATATTATTATGAGAACTGTCCCTGCGCTCCAGGAGATATTTTCCGTTATCCAGCGGAGTAATCTTCAATAAGGGAGGGGCACCTTTAACCGGGATCTTTTCGATCTGACTGTGGACGGAATCGGGCTGGCGTACCCAGTTTTCTTTAAGATCTGTTTCCTCCCCGGGTACGGTAATGGTCCGGACCCCTTCACTGGAATAGATTTTGATCTCCCCGGCCAGGACCGGAACAGACATGAAAAAGTAAAAAGCCATTACCAAAAACAACCAATTTCTTACCTTCATGATTTTTTCTTTTCCTACAGGTGCGAATAATCCCCGGATTTTAAATTTTGGGGTTGCTCTGCCAAGTCCCAGGGGCCCCGGATTATTTTCCCGGCTGTTAAAATTGCCCTTCTTTATATTATTATATTTGGATTTGAAAATTTTGTCAAGATTGGCCTTGGACACCGAATTGAATCATATTAAATGTTACCAAAGGGGTTAAAATAAAGGGATCGATGACTCATAATTAATGTTACCGAGGAAATTTCTCGGTAGGGGGTAATAAATTATGAGTCCCAAATCCAAAAAAGAATATCTGGAGGCCATTTCTAAACGCTATAGGAATGCACCCAGATCCGAAAAGCACATCATTTTGGATGAATTCTGTGCTGCTACCGGTTATCATCGAAAGCACGCCATTCGCCTGATCAGGGGCTTTAAACGGTTCACCAAGCCTCATCCTAAGCCTCGGGGTCCCAAACCCGTCTACGACTCTCCTGAGCTCTTAAAAGCCTTGAAAAAAATTTGGCTGGCAGCCAATCAGCCCTGTTCCACCCGGTTAAAAGCCTTGTTGCCTTTATGGCTGCCCAGTTACGGTCCCACCTTCGGAGAACTATCCCCTCGGGTTCTAAAGGACCTGGTAAGGATTTCTACCGCCACCATAGGGCGGCTGTTGAAACCCGTCCGCATCCAATATAAAAAACGTGGCCGCGCTACTACCAAACCCGGCACTCTTCTGTGAAAACAAATCCTCCTGAAAACCAATCAGTGGGATGAAACCCGGCCAGGATTTCTGGAAACCGATACCGTGGCCCATTGTGGAGACTCGATGGCTGGTATGTTTGCCTTTACCGTAGACTGCGTCGATATCGCCACTGGTTGGACCGAACAACGGGCCGTCTGGGGAAAAGGCGAAACCGGCGTTCTGGAGCAACTCCATCATATCGAACAATCCTTGCCTTTCCCTTTACTGGGCTTCGATTCCGATAATGGCTCCGAATTCTTAAACTACCATCTCTTGAGGCACTTCACCGAAAGAAAAAAGCCCGTCCAATTTACCCGTAGCCGTGCCTATCATAAAGACGATAATGCCCACGTCGAACAAAAGAACTGGACCCATGTCCGCCAGTGGCTCGGCTATGATCGTTTGGACAACCCCAAAGTCGTTCCCTTCTTAAATAACCTCTATACTCAAGAATGGCGCTTTTTTCATAACTTCTTCTTGCCTTCGGTCAAACTGCTGGCCAAAGAAAGAATTGCTTCTAAAACCATACGGCGCTATGATCCACCTAAAACGCCTTACCTGCGGGTTATGGAATCCCCGTTGGTAACACCGGCTACTAAAAAAGAGCTATCGGCAAAGTTCAAAACCTTGAACCCTTTTAAGCTAAAAGCAGCTATTGAAATGAAACTTAAAAAAATCTTTCAGGTCCAATTCCCAGGATGACTATGACTATGTTAATCTCCATCTCCTCGGTAACATCCTTTCTGAGTCATCGATACTCTACCCTCGGTAACATTTAATTATGATTCAACTGGACACGGCATAGAAATCAGCCTCGCTGGCGAAAGGGGCTTGTTTCTTTATCCTTGCCCTGCAAGGAGGAGGAAATTAAATGTTTTTTTTTGGCATGGTCTGGCCTGGTAGGTAGTTTAGAGATACCTTGATGTTTATTAACAAAAACGCCCCTACTTCGCCCTTGCGGGACTGGCAAGAAATTTTAAAAAAAGTTCTTTCAGCTTTTCAATTTTTCATTTTTGGAAAAAGACAAGAGTTCGATCGGTAATCGTTATCAAGGTGGAAGGTGATTTAAACCATTGACCAGACAACCCAGAGGCCCCGCCTTAAGCCATCGAATTTCACCCTATTTTCGCAGCTTGAGCGACCGCAACAGCCGAAAAGGAGGAGGGTTTGGGGGGAGGAAAAATAGGGCCGGATTTGTTTCGCTCTGTGTCCGTTATTCGAGGACTTGCTTTTCGGAGAAGATATTCTCGATGGATTGAATCAATTCATTGCTGGAAGTGTCTTTTAAGATATAACCATCGGCTCCGGCCTTAATCGCAGCCTTGTCGTATGAATGGTAAACAGTAAACATCAGGATTTTAGTCTTGGGCCATTTTCTCTTGATTTTCCGAGTGGCATCCAAACCATTCATACGGGGCATGGATAAATCCATTAAAACCAGGTCGGGCTGTAATTTTTCGACAAATTCGATTGCTTCCTGCCCATCTCCGGCTTCACCCACGATATCGAAATCCTGATGGAAGGAAAGAAGAGACCGCAATCCATTCCTGAAGATGGGATAGTCGTCAACAATAAGAATACGTTTCTTTTTATCCAATTTTATAACCTCCCGGGGTTCCACACTTCAGTCATATTGACTTTTATCTCAGTTTAATTGAAATATGCCAGAGATTTTAAAGGAGATGAATAGTGGTAATATTGTATTTATTTGAAAAAAGGTCTGTATTTTTGATTCCACCTAAAAGGCTACCACTGGGTTAAAGGGGGAAAGGCCATACGTATTGACACCATCGCAGGATTGTTATAACAATAATAATCTCCATTGATTAAAACTGCTGTATTCATGATCAGGACCTTCCTGGTTGACAGCGGTGATAGCCTGTAAAATCACTTAGTGGTATTTATAGCCGTTTGCCTGAACGTGTCGGCTGCAAAAGGATATCTCTAAAGATTATAAAAAGATACGCTTTTTTTATGGACGAATAGTTAGGCTTCTCAGTTAAAAAATAAGGATTAAAAGCTATGGATGACGTGAAGGGAATTTATGGAATAAACTATAAAAATATCCGGATCAAAATGATGGATGGATCTTTAATTTAAGGCAAAGTTAATATCGGGAGCGATTATCACCGCTTCTCTGATTGGTTCCTGCATTCCAACCATCCTTTTATTGTGGTGGTTTCTGAGGAATCTACAGAAAATCCCCCAGAAACTGTTATCGTTAACAAGATCCACATCGCTTGGGTTAAGGTCCAGGATTAACAGGATTCACATCCTGGACGTTTTTGGTTTGAGTCAAACCCATTTTTAGTTCAAATTTAGAAAGTGGCCTTTTTTTTAAGCTGCTTCCTTCATCAAATTGAGTTCTTTCTTTAATGCATCCCGCAGCCGATATAGATGTCGATGACCCTCGACTTGCCTCAACCGTGATTCAATATCCATTAAAGTCGAAACCACCCAGCGCTGTTTTTAAGACGAGGTTTTCCACTAACCTACCTTACCCTCCATTTATGACAACTAATGTAATCGATAATTATTTTAGTTCTACAGGAAGAAGACGTTTAGCCGCTTGACTATGATTAAAAGATAGAAGCCTGACATTAAGGATTGATTAATGGAGTTAGTCCGGCAGGGCTTACGAAAAATTTTGTTAGCAATAAGTTGGCAGGAAATAAGGTTTAAAAAGAAAAATGTCATATAACCTATTGATTCAATTGGTGGGGCGTGGCAGGACCGAACTGCCGACCTACTGATTAAGAGTTGTAAGAAAACCATACCAATAAGCACCAATAGGCAAAAAGAGCAATAAATACCCGCATTCCTTACCTCAAAGTTTCCCTTCTTTTCCCTTCTTTAGGTTCATTCTGGTAGCAAAATGGTAGCAAGAATTTAAATGAAATATTCTGGTCGGGGGGTCTAACCAGACTTAACCTGCCAACTTAAGGAGTTAAGTAAACTTTAGTAAACTTAAGGAGAATTTAAGCAATGTCTTTAGGAAAAATCGATAAAGTTAAGTTAAATCGAATGTTTCAGGCGGGTAAAACTCAACGTGAATGTGCTAAAGTTTTTGGAGTCAGCGAGGGGGCAATCAGCCAGGTCAAGAAGGAACTGAACATCGCCGTCGTTAAGTCGGTAACTCTCGAAAATGCTCACAGGGTCGTAGAACATAATTTAGATGCAGTGGGGCAACTTTCAAAGATCAACCAAAAAGCCAATTTGATCCTTGATGAAATGATGAAAACAATGGCAGGAAATAACCTGTCTGAATTTCAATATAAGACAGTCAGAGAACTGGCCCTAAAATCTATGGCCGAGGTACGGAACCAATTGAACCTTCAACTTGAAATGCTTCGGACCTTGCATGATGTTGAACAGGTGGCGGCGTTTCAGGAGGAAGTACTTCAAATTATCTCAGAGGTTGACGAAAAAGTCAAAGATGAGATCATTAAGCGGCTAAAAGGCCGAAGAGCTTTACGCTCATCGGTTGTTATCACGTAAAGGTAGAAAGAAATGATAAAACCAAAATCGTTGCAAGGCTCAAGCAAAGAAGAGCTATTCAAGGGGTTATTGGAATCAATTGATCAGAAGTTCGGGACCAGTACGCCAAAGGAGGGTATTCATTTGTTTTTCGCTCCGGACGGTTGTACCGATGAAGATATCGTCAAGGCCAAAAAGGAATATCTCGAAAATGGTGGAGATCCGGACATTCTGTTTTTTGTAATTGAATTCGTATCTGCGAAAAAGAGCGCGCCCCAGGAAGCCAATATCACCAATGAGGAAAATATCGACGGAGATGGGGATACCCTAAAAACCCCTAAACAGATCGTCCAACAGCGCCTGGATAAAACCGGCTTTGATAATTGCCTTGATTGGTCAGCAGAGTGAAACGGCCGGAGGAAGATACCGGCTGAACTGTCACCGACTTAAAATACGGAGTGGAAAGGAGAATATAAGAGGGACGCGATCGTTGGTCCTGGGACCACACAGGAAGCCATGGGGGGAACGGGAAAGGCACCATATCTTAAAAATTTCCATGATGGCCTGATGGGGTGACCCGGTAAACGACTCCACCTTGTGTTTTAAAGGATTGTCAAGTGATATAAGATACCCTGGGACGCTGGGGTAAATGGGGAGAGGGAATCTGTAGTGCACCTGATGCCTGAGAGCATGATTTGTAGATTAGATCCTCTCCTCACTGCTTTTTCCTGCAACTCGTATGGTATCAGAGACCTTCCTGGGTGGGAATGAGTTTGTACTTGCAAGATTGATTCGAACATGGTTAGTTCCTTTCTTTGGGCTAACTCAGAGCTTACCACATTGTCCAGTTTTTGGGGTCCACCTCACTTTTTATCAAAGGGTCGGGCATTCATCCCGAACAGGGAATGAATGCCCGTGCTGGTGATTACTGGCCCTGATAAACCTTAAAAAATTCCGGGCAGCCCTCGACCAAAGGAGTCTTTTGACTCAGATCTTTGCCCATCAAGCCGGGATAGTCCTTGGCATAACGATAGGCCCGGTGAATGGTATTGCCCAGTACCTGTTCCATCGGATCTCCGATCATGTCGTTATCGGTCAGGAGGCATTTGGGTTTATTCATAACAATGGGACTTACCCATTCCCAGACGATCTCCGGCTTGTTGCCGCCGGTGATCTCCAAGAGATGGCCGCTTCCGCTGGAGGTGATGAGATAGTTTCCGTTGGGCAGTTTCTGAACGGCGCCTTGGTAGCGGGAATAGAAAGTATGAGCCATTTTCGAAACCCATTGCCAGACGATCTTCCCGGTCTTGGGTTCCATTTCAAGCACTCGGGACCGTTCCCCTTCGGGACGATGCCAGCCATTGTCAAAGACTAAGAAATTCCCATTGTCCAGTCTACTCACATGGTGGGGGCCGAAGAGCTGTTGATCCCCATCATCCAAGAAAGAGGGGCATTTACCTTGGCCATAGGCGCAGGGATTACCCCAACGCCATTCCATAGCCCCGGTCTTGTGGTTAATGAGATAAAACTCCCCGAAATTTCTGGAGTTAACAATAATCTGGTCCGTTTCAGGAATATAATCCACGGTGTTGCAATGCGTCCAGTCGGGTCGGGCCATATAGCGAGCGGCCTTAGGCAATACAAAATTGATATCGAACTGGTTTGGACCCTTGCCCAGATGATCCCAGACATGCCATTCCCAGACGATTTTACCTTCTCTACTGATTTCCCTCACATAATCGGGCCATAGACCTTTGATCAACTTGCCGTGGTTCTTATATCCTTCCTGGGAAAGGGTCTTTGGATCCCTTCCTTTAGCCATGGCTTCTTCGTAGCTCTTGTACTCCCAGCCCAGAACCAGAGTGTTGCCGTTCGGCATGCGGTGGAAGGTGTGGTGTTGGGTATAAGTATCCGAGAACTCCTTCCATTCCCAGACCACCTTGCCATCCCAATCATATTCCGTGATCATACCGGAGGAGCCACCAAAATTGACGGGCTTTTCTTTCGCTGCGCCACCGGCAAGCAGGTTGCCATTCGGCAATAAGATGGCATAAAGTCCGGCGTCAAACTTCAATTTCCATTTGTGCACTACCAGGCCATTCATGTCGATCAGAAATGCCTGGTCGCTGGTGTTCGATGTGAACAAGGTGTAGCCGTCAAAGGTCTTTCCCGCATTGTATTGGAGCAATCCGGTGGGCTGGATAGAAGATTCCAAGGCAAAGGCCATGGTGCAGGACAAGACCAAAACGATCGCAATAGTTCCTACCAAAATATTAGTTTTCTTCATTTCTTCCTCCTGTTTTTTTGAATATTGATATTTATTGATGCTTTTCAGCTTGGTTAACCGTCGAGCCAGAAATATGACCTTAAACCAGCATTATTCCTGGACTCTTCTTTCCTTTTCGGAGTGATTAGCCTCCTTTCCATCAGCGGAATCCCATGCTCTTCAGTTTTAGACCTCCTAAAACCATTAATTCATTATTTTGGAAACGTTCTTTTAAGTTAAAAGGGCTCTAATTTTACTTAAGAGAACGTGTATCACAGATATTAACATACTAAAATCGTGCCAAAGCAGAAGAGTAAGCTTTCTGAGCGCAGAGAATATCAGAAGATTTTGATTTTCAAGCACATGCGTTCATTACGGACTTTTGCGGTTCATTAAAGGACGGCCTATTTTTTAACCCATTGTACAGGATAGTTTACATATGGGAAGCCAGCCTTACAGACGAGAGGAGAGAGCCGGGCCGTCCAGCCTTTCTCTAAGCACCACAAATTCATCATTTCAGGCAGTTGACCGAAAAGCCGGCAACCAATCTTTTTGGTATGGAATTTGAATATCATAAAGTGAAAACCGATTCATCGAGCCGAATTTCTGTTTTCATGAATCGCAATAATGTAGATGCGGAGGAAACGAGCGGGTATCGCCCTCATCTTGAAGGAAGAAAGTGATTTCTCGGGATAATAAATTTCATTTCTAACTAATGTCCAAAGGGAAAATATTCATGGAGGTAAAAATGGAAAAAGAAAAAAAGTTGGGTTTGGGGGTCATGGCCATCATACTCTTTTTGATGATTTCGTCGTTGGCTTTGGCGGAGGACCTGATGATCCTGGTCACTTCCCAGGATGATCTGAAAAAAGTCCAACCGTGGGTCGATTTTCTCACCAAGAACGAAATCACAGTGAAATCCTTTTCGCCGGGTGATTTTGAATCTGTAAAAAAGAGTTTCTATTATGTAACCATCATGGGCGGGATGGACCAAAATGGCATCAAAAAGCTGATTGGGGAAGTGGTTGGCCCGGCTGAAGCCGCTACCCTGTCCACCCCGGGCACTAAAAAGATGATCGTCAAGGAAAATGTCTGGCAGCCTGGTCAAAAAGTCTTGATTTTCACTGGCGACAACAGTCAAGCGGCTATCCAGGCCCGCACGGAAAACAGGGAGACCTGGATGAAATATCTCAAAGAGTGGTTTAATCTAGGCGAAGGGCCAAGTGGTCTTAAGTCTTATTAAGGGTTGATCCTATTAAAAAGTTTAATCAGATGGAGGACATCAGAATGAAAAAATTAATCATGACAGTAGGGGTCCTTCTCATGGTAGCCATGGCTTCCCTGGGTTGGTCCTATCCAACCGTTTTCCCTCATGGAGCTACTCTGTATAAACCCGATAAGACCTTTAACGGGTATACCCTGTTTTGTGTGGAAGGTTATGGAGCTTTTCTGATCGATATGAGAGGAAACGTAGTCCATGAATGGAAAGATATCGGAAAGGTCGATCATCCGGTCAAAATGCTGCCGGGCGGTCACATCATGGGAGCGACCGGTGGTATGGGACGGATTATCGGTCATGAGGATTCTAATGATTTAGCCATTGCCGACTGGGACGGCAAGATTTTGTGGAAATACCCCAAGGCCGGCATGCACCATGACTTCGAGCGAGAAGGCAACCCGGTGGGATACTATGTGCCGGGACAGGAACCCAATGTGGACAAGGGGAAAACCCTTATTCTATCCAACAAAGTCGTCAAGAAGCCCCGAATTTCGGACAAGCCGCTGTTGGACGACATCCTCTACATTGTTGACGAAGAGGGTAAGATCATCTGGGAATGGCTGGCGAGCGATCACATCGAAGAGATGCGGTTTTCCAATGAAGCCCGAAATACCCTGTATAGGTACCCTAATTATGTCATGTCCCGGACCCCGGGCTTTGTCGGCGGGGATTGGATTCATGTCAATACCGCCAGTTGGGTGGGCCCGAACAAATGGTATGATAAAGGGGATGAACGCTTTCATCCGGATAATATTATCTACGACGGCCGGCAAACGAATACCACCGGTATCATTGATCATAAGACCGGCAAGATCGTCTGGCACCTGGGGCCTGATTTCGAATCTACCCGGGAACTGAGAGAAATCGGGGTGACCGTTGGTCTGCACCACGCCCATGTCATTCCCAAAGGTCTCCCCGGTGAAGGAAACATCCTGATATTCGACAACGGCGGGTTCGGTGGTTTCGGTGCCCCCAATCCGAGCGCGCCCTTCGGTCTGAACAATGCACGCCGGGAATATTCACGGATTGTCGAACTCGATCCGATCACCATGAAGATTGTTTGGGAATATGATGCCAATAAGGCAGGGAGCCGGGATCTGGCCAAGTTTTTCAGCGACTATGTGAGCTCTGCCCAGCGATTGCCGAACGGCAATACGCTGATTTGCGAGGGTGCTTTCGGCCGCCTTTTTGAAGTGACTCCGAATTATGAAACGGTCTGGGAATATATTAACCCTTATTACTATGAGAAAGAGAATTTTAATATGGTGTATCGGGCCTACCGGGTTCCTTACGATTATGTTCCCCAGTTAAAGAAACCCAATGAGGCGGCGATTATTCCACCGGAAAATTTTAAATTGCGGCTGAAAGACCTGGGCCAAACCGCCAAGTAGGGGGAGGAACGGCCTCCACCCCCTGATACCCCTGGTATCAGGGGGGAAAAGAAAAGACGATGAATAGTAACTATAGAAAAACTGAAAAGAGGAGAATGATCATGGGTAAAAAAATCATAGCTTTTATTCTTGGCTTGCTTTTAACCGGTCTGTGGCTCGAAGTTCCCTCTATGGCCCAAGGGCGGAAGGGGCACACTGGGGGACTGGGCGAAGCCAAGATCCACTTCAATACGTCCTCTGCTAAAAATTTATCCAAGGCCCCTGGCATCACCCCGGAAATCGCCGAGGCTATTGTCAAATCCCGTAAGAAAAAAGCCTTTAAGAAACCGGAAGATCTGCTCAATGTTCCGGGAATCAACAAGGAGGTCTTGAAAAAAATCAATCCACAAATGGGGGTAGAAGGGGATCTTTACACCGTACCACGCCCTGGTGAAAAACTGGAAGAAGAGGACGATGAGCCGCTGAGCCCGTCCAAGTGTTGATGAAAACGGGGCAGCCCCCTCGCTGGTTCGCAAGATATTGGTCCGATTGAGACTCCCGGGATTCCTCATCCACGGATTTCCTGGTCAAATGGCCGCAATTGGGAAAGTGAGGGCGGTTGTCTCCTTTAGGGAAAAGACTTGGGATGAAAGGGATAAAAACGATGAAGATTAAGAGACTATTATTTCTCGCCCCGTCCCTACTGTGCTGGCTCGCGTTCCCCTGGCTTTCCTGGTCCGCTGAAGATCCCCACGGGCTTTCCCCAGCGGAGGATATGGTCTTCATCCCTCATTTGCATGGCCTGAAAAATAAATCCTACAGGAACCATTCAGGGCAGGAAAAGCGTCTGTCCGAGGCCATTGTGCTTCGGGAGAGTGAGGTGGCTAAAGGGCAGGCCCTGGTGCCGCCCGGGGGGCTTTTTTACCTCTCCGAGACCGAGGGCCAGGCTGAACCTTTGATGGGCGATCCTTTTCTGATTCTGGGTGAGCATGCCTATTTGGTGGATCTGGTAAGCGGGGATCACCTGTTCAAGGGGATCAAAGTTGGCAAAGGGGAGAAGGTCCCGATTGGCAACAGCGGCTATCGGCTGTGGTTCGATTACGCCACGGATCATTATGAGAAGCCCTATGCCCAGTTGGCCCTCGTTTCTCCTTCCGGTGGCTGGCCCCTGGAATTCCCCATTGCCAGTGTCTTCCCCGGCCGGGAGGGCGTGCGTCAGCTGCAAGTCCGGGATGGTTATAATGAACAATTAAAACCCTTTTTTCTAGATAAGGCCTACCTTTACGGGGCCAGTCAATTCGTCGCCAAAAACATAGGCTTCGAATCAGCGGATTTCGAAAGCATCAAGTTTCCGATGATCTCAGAAGCGACTTTTTCCATGCACCGGCCCATCGTTCTGGAAGTGCGGCAGGAGGATTACCGGTTCTATTTTGACAAGCGGATTTATGCCTTTCGGCGGCCCGACGGCTTCCTGGTCAGGGTGACAAACTTCACAGGCACTAAAATTTATGCCGAAAAAATGATTAAGCCCATCACCCCCCAGGGCTACAAAACCCTGGTTTCAGAAAAGGATAAATACCATCTGACGATTCCGGAGCTGGACATCCGCATAGAAATAAAAGGGCACCCTTCCGTTCTTAAACATTCGGACTTTGTGCCCTGGTCCAGCGGCCATAGCCATGGATTCTCCAAAGGGACCCTCAGCTTCGTCGTTTATCGGCGGTTGATCAGGGTCCAAAACGGAGCACCCTGGCCCCTGGACAAGCGGTACCGGGTGCTGCTCGAACCTAATTTGATGGGCGGGATGTTACAGCGTTTGGTCATCGAAAATGCCAACCCGATTACTTTTAGCAATACTAACGATTCTTATGCCGGGCCTGTTAAGTTTTCCAACCTCTGGAATCGGCCCGCCTTCAAGGTGGTGGCCCGCAGGTTCGATAGCAAAGGAGTGCGCGAGTTGTACGTTCGGGATTATTTTTTGATGCGCACCGATAATATGGTTTTTTCGGAGAATGATGGCCGGCAAAATATTGATTTTTTTGTCGGCTCTTCACCGGCCCTGGAGCCTATATTGGAAAGCACCTTTCTGACCCGGCTGGCGGATTCCACTTTCGGAACGGTAGTGGAGGGATCGCATTTCACCTCTTATC
This sequence comes from uncultured delta proteobacterium, assembly GCA_963821645.1. Taxonomy (GTDB): domain Bacteria; phylum Desulfobacterota; class RBG-13-43-22; order RBG-13-43-22; family RBG-13-43-22; genus RBG-13-43-22. The sequence goes on from CAWGEQ010000041.1 coordinate 24,158, forward strand.
CGAAAGTCGTTTCCAATGCCTCTTTTTATGAACCGGACCCTACCGCCCCTTTTGTGCCCCGGCTCAAAGGGCTGCAACGCAAGATTGCCAGGAATAGAAAAGACGAGCGCCTGCTTTCTTCGGAAAGTTTTTTCATCCGGGGAAGTTATGTGGATTACCGGAACGGAAGGATTATCATCCCACCGGCCGGGTTGTGTTACAGTTCGCGCAATGCCCGGAACATCCGAACCCTAGCCGGCGAATCTTTTTTTATGCTCGGAAAACGGGCCTATTTGACCTCCTTTAAATCGAGCACCTTTGTCCGGAAAAATTTCAACCTCGATTTCTGGAAAAACCAGCCTATGGGCGACACCAACCTTATGTACTGGCAGGACCAATTGCTCGGTGTCCGAAACAAGACCCTGCGATTTACTAAAAATTTCTATCTAGACGACCGGCCGGTGGCGGAGCTGAGTCTGATGAAATACTCGGGCAACCGCTGGGAAGCCCACTTCCTGATGGGCCAGGGGTTAGATCCACAGGGGGGCAACCGGTATATCATGCCGGAGACCTTTGCCGAAGGAGCCACCTGGATTATTCCCGAGTATGTCGGTTCCAACTTTGTAAAGATTAAGGAGATCGGCACCCCCTCTATGGAATCCATCAGCTTTACCTATGATGAACCACAGATGGTAACGCTCGGTCCCGGTGAGAAGACTCCCCTTGGCAAGTATGTCCTGGAGTGCAGTTCCGTCAATACGAAAACCAAAACCGTGGGCCTTTTATTGAAGGATGGTCGGGGAGGCCTTGTGGCCTCAAAAAGCCTCGGTCCTCTCAATCAGGAAACCCTCGACCTTCTGCCCCAATTCCAGAATGCCGCCCGGGCACTACAGTTGATCCACGCCGATGTACAGGCCGAACTGGATGTGAAGGAACCCTTCGAAGGCGGTAAAGCCCGCCTTTACCTCTTTACCAACATAGAGATTCTGGAACGGGATACACCCTTTAGATTCGATCCGCGCTTCAAGGTCCGGCCGGATGTCTGCGGCCACTGTTATCAGCTCAACGAAGTCTTGCTGGATAATCCGGAAAGCATCTTCCTGGACAGGAACCACCGGGTTTATGAAGGACCGAAAAATAAGGACGGAAAACCTCTCTTTCGTATTGTCATCGACGCTTTCGACGGTGAAATGATCCACGCCTGGCACATCGAGACCGAGGACAAAGGCAAAATCCAGAAGTCCGATAACCTGGCCTTTCGCCCGAGAAACAATATCGATGTCCTGGTGGGGGTGAACGGCACGACGGAAGGGTTCTTAAGACTTTCCATGCTGCCGCGGTTGGGTTTTATGGAATACTGGCGGGTCAGTGCCCGCGGTCCGGCGGTTAAGCTCACCGGCTCCGTGAATACAGGAGGTTCGGCCCATATTAGCCGATGATATCGGAGCGGAAGAGTTCCTTCTTGACCGGTAATTACCGTGCAGAATAAATACCTTGTAGCTAAGGAATAAAACCATGGCCTTGTCCACAACCGCCACAGGCGCTCTTCAAAAAAAATCTTTTCTGCCCTATCTTTATGAGTTTAAAGAAGTATTACCCGGTCTACTGGTCATGCTGCATATTGCCGTCTTCAGCAACAACCTGCCGGGCGTGCCCAACCCTTTTACCTTAGAAAATCTCTTCTACTGGCTCGATGGCGTAATCGGACCTTTGAATCATCAGTCTTTATTCCAGATCCTTAACTCAAATTTCGTCTGGAACCCGATCCTGCTGGGTTTCCTCATCGCGAATCTTTTTGGGGTTCCGGATTCCTGGAAACGGGGGCTGAGCTATATCCATATCCTCATGCCTCTGGGAATCATCATGCTGGCCCCCCATTTTATCATAGGTCATTCCTTTAAGCTAGGTTTGTGGCCCATAGTACTCTGTACGGGCTTTATGTTCTTAACGGCCTCAGCTACCCTTTTCCTGGCCAGGTTTTTCAAAGTGGATGACCGGCAGGCTTCGGTCATTGCCGGCGGTCTGGCCACAGGAGACCCGCATGCCTGTGTCATCCTCATGCCCTTGATCAAAGCCAAGGGCGGACAGGTCATCAACGGTTTTGTGGGAGTCATCGGCTTTGGCTTGGTGGCCATGGTGGTTCTCCCCTGGGTGGCCGGATTTTTGAATCTACAGGGGAAAATGCTGGGTCTTTTAGCGGTCCTGGGGGTCGGAAACGGTGCCCAGGCCTTGTATGCCGCCTATCAATCGGGCTACGAGGCCGGCCGGTACGCCCTTTGGTTTGATGTGGGACGTCATGTGGTTATGCCGGCTGGCTTTCTTTATGTTTTTATAGTCATGTTTATTCGAAAAAGGCGGGACCGCGATAATCCGAACATTATGGCTACCAGGGGGATCGATCAATTTCCCCTCTGGCTTGGGATTTTTATTTTTTTCTGGATCCTGGCGGCCCTGCACCTGTTTAAAGAACCGGCCCACCAAGCCGTATTCAATATGGTCAAATGGGATTTCTCCCTGGCCGCAGCCGCTCTTGGGCTGAGCCTTTCGGTTAAAGACATTGCCGCGTCCGGGATTCGGGGATTTGTTTTAACGTTTGTCATTGGGACCTTTCGGATGGCCCTTCTATTGGCCGCTCTTGTCGTTCTGGTCAAGACCGGTCTGCTGGCAGGATAAGGAGATCGTCAATGGAAAGAAACCGTAAGACGACCGATGAAAAAGGCTTCGATTACATGGCCAATTCGGGCCAGGAGGAAAAAGACCGGGATACCCTCGGGTGGGTTATTGCGGTTGTGGTCATTGCCGTTCTGACATTTTTTCAATATTTGGGAATGTATTAAGCCGTCATGTCCCGCCAGGGACGTGACACTACCAAGCATGAAGATAGAAATGGTTGAAGGTTAACCCTGAACTCTATTTTCGGATTAAAGGAGATTGTTATGTTCTTGATGATTGTTTTCTTCTTGTTAATGGCCTTATTGATTGCGAGTAGCGGGGCAGCGCTTCATATGGCTGTATGCAAGGGACATCGGGAGGAAACCGGGTTTGCTAAAAAAGTGACAGGGGGTATCCTGTCCTATCTATTTTCCGGAACGGCATGGCTGTTCATGTACAGCTATACCTTCCTCGGGTGGTAAAGGAGCTTCTTATGAAAAGAAGAAAATTCGTGTATGGTTTGGCGGTCTGGGTCTGTTTGTTCATCTTCGCGAGTGTCAGCCTGGCGGATGATCAGGGGAAGATTAATCTGAATACGGCCACTATTGACCAATTGGCTAAAATTCCAGGGCTTAATAAAGACCTGGCCAAGAAGCTGGTCGAACCAGCGGAAAAAGAGTGGGGAATTTGTTGATATGGAGGAACTTCTGGATATTAAAGGGATCAATAAGGATCTGGTAAAAAATTTAAAGAAATATCTTTTTATCAAACCGGCCAGCGGATGTAACTGTTAGCCGAGGTCTTATGAAAGGCATACAAGCAATAGTCTGGACGGGCTTGGTTCTTTTGTCCCTGTGGCTTGTGTCTTTGGCGCAGCCGGAGATACTCGGAGATTATGTTTCTTATAATGCCTGTATGGAATGTCATCCCCAGGTCGTGGAAAGCTGGAAGAATACGCCTCATGCCAGGGCCTTCGAAACCCTGAAGACCCAGGGGGAAGAGAAGCAAAAGAATCCGGGCTGCCTGAAATGTCATGTAGTAGGGTTCGATAAGGACGGCGGATTCATCGATATGGATTTGACCCCTGAACTTAAGGGCGTTCAATGCGAATCCTGCCATGGCCCGGGGCGAAAGCACGTGGAGACCCAGGATCCTGTCAATATTACAGGTAAGCCCGGCGAGACGTCCTGCCGGGCCTGCCACACTGAAGGCCAGGATAAGAATTTTAATTTTGCCAAGAAATCCCGATTAGTTCACGGGAATAAATGAAAAAGGAGTAAGTATGAAGATCTGGAAAGCCCTGATGGTCTTAGCGATCATCTTTTTTACGGCTTCAGTCCAAGCGGCCGGCCTCAGGGTAAGTGAGCCAATAATTGACTTCGGTACGATTAAGGAGGGACCGCCTGTAATTAAAAAGAACACCTTGACCAATACCGGTGCCCAAACAATGACGATTGTCAATGTAACTACGAGTTGAGCCTGCACCACCACCGCGCTCGGGAAGCGCAGTCTTGAACCAGGAGAAAGTACCGACTTGGTGATTACCTACAACACCTTCAAGTATGACGGCAAATTCGATAAAACGGTCAATATCTTTACCGGATCCGAAGGGAAAGATGAAACCGTGATCCGACTTGTGGGCATGGTTGACCCGATTCCCATGGGAGTCATTGAAATGGCCCCCCGTAAAACAGAAGTGGGTGAATTAGTCCTAAACAAAGACAACACCATTCAGATTGTCCTCAAGAACACCGGTAATGCCCCACTAACCATGTCCCGAATCGCTTCGCAGAAGTTCAACAAAGTCTATTATGATGGCGAAAAAGAAGGCCCAATCGTCATCCCTGCCGGTCAACAGCGGACCGTGAAGATCATAATCGTCCCCCCAAAAGCGGGGCGGTTTTTAGACAGCATTCTCATTTTTTCCGATGCCCGAAATGATATCGGTAATGGTTACAAAGGCATTCTGGCAGGAGAAGTCAAATAAGGACTCTAAAAAAAAGGAGAAGGAAGAATGAAAAAAGTCAAGTTTTTCTCATTGGTCGCTCTCCTGGCTGTTCCTATGTTCTATTAGGACCTACTCCATGTTGGGGCCCCGTAAAGAGTGCATGGTGACCTATTCCTTAAAGCAGTACCCTCTTTTATCGGATGGGCGGCGACTACCCTGCCTCATCCTGCGGCCGAGAATGAGAGGTATCCGAGAGGTTTTGTCCGAGGATGGGGCTGCTATGGGTTTGTAAAGGAATTCCCCGCTGGCTAAACTCAGGTTAGGTTATAGAGGGCCAGTTTGTCATATAAAGTGCGACGGCTTATTCCCAAAAGACGAGCAGATTCTGAACGATTGTTCCCGGTTAACCGCATAGCATTGACTATCGCTTTTTTCTCAGCCTCCTGGAGTACCTGACTCAGTTTAGTCAGTGGGATTTCTGTTTCCTTTTGACTAAGTGGGATTTCCGTACAGAGACAATCGCGTGTCAATACCCCATCTTCCGAAAGCAAAATGCTCCTTTCCATCACATTGGCCAGTTCCCGTATGTTCCCTCTCCAAGGCCAATGATACAAGACTTGCAGAAAATCCTGGTTCACATGATTGATCTTTTTTTTGTAAGTCTGACAGAATGCCTTCAAATAGAAGTCTATCAAGAGAGGGAGGTCCTCTTTTCTTTCCCTCAAGGGAGGGAGATAAATGGGGACGACAGCCAAACGATAGTAAAGCTCTTCCCGAAAATGGCCTTTTTCGACTTCGGATTTTACGTCGCGACTGGTGGCGGAGATGAACCGGACGTCAATGGACACCGATCTGTTGCCCCCTACCGGTTTAATCTCCCTCTCCTGAATAGCCCTTAAAAGCTTGATCTGGGTCTGGGGAGAGATTTCACAAATTTCGTCCAGAAAGATGGTTCCACCCTGCGCGTCTTCCAGCAGTCCTCTTTTGGCCCGGATGGCCCCTGTAAAAGAGCCCTTTACATGCCCGAAGAGTTCGCTCTCCAAGAGAGTTTCCGTAAGTGCCCCGCAATCGATGGTCAGGAAAGGGACGTCCCGGCGGGAACTGATGCAATGAATATGCCTGGCCAGGAGTGACTTTCCCGTGCCTGTTTCGCCCAGGATCATGACCGAGGCCATGGAATCGGCGATTTTATTCACCCGGTGCAGCAAATCGATCATGGGTTTGCTGGAACCGATGATGGCCGGCGCTTTCTCCTCCTTTTCGCTTTCCCTGTCGTGGAACATATCCAGCTTGCGGTGTAAGGCTCCATATTCCATAGCCCGTCGCGCCAGAATTTCCATGTCCTGCACCTTGAAGGGCTTCGTAATGTAGTGAAAGGCTCCTCGCTTGATGGCCTCCACCGCGCTTTCAATGGTACCCACACCGGTCATGATGATGAACGGGAGGACGGCATCGGTAACCCGGACCCTCTCCAACAACTCTATGCCATTGATGTCATCGAGGGCGAGATCCGTGATGACTAAATCATATACGGTTTCGCCGATGGCCTTCCAAGCCTCTTCACCGCTCGCGGCACTATCGACCTGATACCCTTTGCGGGTGAGAAAACGACTCAGAAACTGCAGCATTTCCACTTCATCTTCGACGACTAGAATCCTTTCAGCCATCATTCCCCCCTGAACAACAATGTTGTTCAGCTTCCGAGGAGAGGGACGGCAGAATTACTTTCATCGTCGTACCGCATCCTTCCCGGGACTCTGCCCAGATCGACCCTTGGTGACGCTCCACAATAGTGCTGGATATAAAAAGTCCCAGGCCGAAACCGGTCTCCTTGGTGGTATAAAAGGGATCGAAAACCCTTTTGAGGTCCGATGGTTTGATTCCAGGTCCGTTATCCTCGACTTCCAAAAGAACCTCTTCCCTGTTGTTGGAATCCCGGGTACTGATCCTTATAGTGATCAACCCATTTATATTGAGGACCTGGATCGAATTTAACAGGAGATTGACCATTAACTGCATGAGCTGCCTCTCATCGCCGCAGACCACCGCACCGGCGGCAGGCATCTCCTTCCCTATCGAGATCTTTTTGGATTTGACTTTGGAGAGGACAAAGATAAGGCTTTCTTCGATTACATCGGTAAGATTTACCGGTGCCTTGACCAAAGGGCCTTGGCGGGTGAAGGCAAGAAGATCATTCACGATGTGACCGGCTCTTTCGGTGTTTTTCACTATCGTGTCAAGACCCTGACGCCGGCTCATTTCATCCATGGGTTCACCCAGGAGATCCTGGGCATTGGCCAGGATTATCCCCAGGGGGTTATTGATCTCATGGGCAAAACCGGCGCTGATCTGCCCTAAAATTGCCAGCCTATCTGAACGAATCAGTTCTTCTTCCAAACGCTTACGTACCCGAATATCCCGAGAAAAGCAACTGGCCAGACCTTTCGGTTGGCCCGAGTCACTAATGGTGGTGGCTATCATTTCTACCGGTATCCGGGATCCGTCTCCTGCCTGGAAAATGAACTCCTCCTCCCCGTATCCGTGTTCAAAAAGAGAACCGATAAAACGCTTCATCTCTGTCTTTTGCTCCGGCACAACCAGATCTGTCATGTTCGTCCGGATCAGGTCCGTTTCATTTTGGGCCAACAGCTCTATGGTGATTTTGTTGGTCAGCTTGAGTTCACCGTCTTCTGAGATGATTTGAATCATTTCATTAGAAGATTCTATTAATTCCCGATACCTCTGTTCCGAATAACTCAACTCCCTAGTCATCCGCTGAACCCGCCGTTTAAGCGTGAAATTCCATCCGGCAAAGACCAGAAGCACAGCCGCCAGGCAAGCAAGCGCCAACACAACATACTTGACGTATTTGTACCAGACATTGACTTCGATACCACTCCCCAGCCACTTTTTTTTGATTTTCTGATAATTCTGGCTATCCTCGATCTTACCTAAGGCCACACTCAGATCGGTGAGAAGATCCAGCCGATCTTTGCGCACGGCAAAGGAAAGGGGAACGGTTTCAATGGGCATGCCGGTCAACTTGATGTTCTGAAAGCCGTTTTTCTGGATCAGGTAAAGACTCGTGAGGGTACTCGGGGAAATATAAACCTGAGCTAATCCTTTGTTCAGTGTATCAAGGGCCTCTTCAGATGATTTTGTTTCTATGATGGTAACCCCGGGGGGAATAAAGGATTGGATCTCCCGACGACGATCCTTTTCCACTACGATGGAATGACCGCTAGTGTCTTTTATACAGGTCACGGTCACACAGGAATTGTTGACGAACAGGTTTCGATCCACCTGGATTCCCGTATTAATTAGTTTAAAAGCGCTTTCTGGCTTCGGCGTGAGCAATGTGCAGCAAACAATATCAACCTTCCCGTTAATGAGGGCTGTGATTAAGGAATCGTTGTCATAGGCATGAAACTTTATATCGGATTTCATGAGCCGCCCGGCCATGATTGCCAGATCTACACAAAAACCGCGATAGGCCCTGAGACCGGTGTCCACAAAGGCAAATGGAGGCATAGAACGGGGAACGCCGACGTGGATGGTTGGTCTGTCGTCTGCCGCTTTGGCCGGGGTTACCAGGAAGCCCACCAAGGTGATTGCGTAAATAAATCCCACAAGAAACGCCCTTCGCATGGGCCATTGGCATCCCCTAATTAGGATAAAAGACGGTCCGCTTGGTTCCGCAGTCTGTGCGCATAGATCGCTCGGACATCCTAAACCCTCTGGAGTTTTTCCCAAACAGACTGTATTTTGAATTTCCATAGGCCTAAATATACTATGCCTCTATATTATATTTGATGTCCTGAATATCAATGGCGAGCTCACAGTTAATGAGCTGGAAGCGTCGAGCTCGATGGACTGATTGTTGAGAATTTACCTTTATTTTTAGAAGAATATCACCTTGCCCCAGATTTTGGAATAAAATCAAAAATGTAAAATTCAATTTTTAGCTATTGGGGAAAGCAATGTTTGAATCTATTTGTCAAACTTTAAACATCTGGAAATATGAGGATATTATGAAATATTGAATCTGTTTTTACAAGGTTAAAATCAATAAATTAAAGTCAGCGGATTCCTGTCGACATTGGATTATTTTCTCATCACTGGTTTTTGAAACCATGAACCCTCTTCAATTTTCTTTTGTGTTTCTTGGAATATAACCTCGGAGAGTTCTTCCAAGGATTGGTCTAATGCCCATGATTTATCGCGATACTTAATTATTATGGGATCCATTTCAGAATCTTTATCCGCCAATGTTTTCTTCCTCTTCTCCTAATTTTGTTAAGTCTTATCCATTTAAATGGTCTGGCACTAACCCTCATTATAAATGGTGCTTTTGTCAGATAAGGTCAAAACCTGGAGATTTTTTTTGGGGAATTGATTTTTTTGTGATTATTTTGGGTTAGTAAGGCATGCCTTTAAACGTGTTATAATCTCCGTCTCTTCCACATAGGGAATCACCAGCCTTTGTTTGGCCCGGGTGATGGCGACATAAAGAAGGCGGATCAACCGCTCCCGAGTCTCATCCGTGGGGATGACTTGATCCACGCCCACCAGGTAAACCAGGTCGAAGTCCAGGCCCTTGGCGCTGTGGATGCTGATCAAGGAAACCCGGTCGGTACCTGCAGCCGTATTTCGGAACAGTTAAAATGGTGGACATCGATTTCCGCCTTATTGAGCGTTACATGGCAGAGAAGATGAAAGGGGAGGGGTTCAACAAAACATCCATTAATAAGACCGTGACTTCTTTGGGAACTATCATGCGTTATGCGGTTCGTCATGGTCATATTAAGGCAAACCCGGTTCCGAATGTAGTGAAGCTGAGGATTGGTCCGGAGGAGTTGAAAGAGGAAAAACGATTCCTAACCCCTGATGAAATCCAGGTATTGCTTGCTAACACCGATTCCAAGCATGGGCCGATAATAGAGCTTGCTGTCTTTACTGGCCTTCGGGAAGGTGAAATTTTGGGGTTGCAATGGATGGACATCAACTGGGACAAAGGCCAAGTCTATGTAGAGAGGACTTTGCAATTAGGAAAGTTTTATTCACCGAAGACAAAAACCTCCCGGAGAAGGGTTGATGTTGACCCTGAGATATTGATGGCCCTTAAACGCTGGAAACTGCGTTGTCCTAAAGGAGAACACGATTTGGTCTTCCCGTCCTCAACGGGGACCCCAATGGATGCTGTAAACATGCTCAAGAATGTTTTCTACCCTGACTTGCGGAGGTCTAAATTACCCAAAATCAGATTTCATGATCTAAGGCACACTAATGCAAGTCTTCGGATCGAAGCGGGACAAAATATGAAATACATTCAGGAGCAGTTGGGACATTCCAGCATTCAGGTGACGCTGGATGTTTATGGCCATCTATTACGATCATCCGACCAGGAGGCAGCTATTCATCTCCGGAAGACGGTGTTCAACGATGGCCAGAAGCATTATGGTAGCAAAATGGTAGCAGTTAGCTGAAGAGGCAGGGTAAAGAAGGGGAACAGATGGGTAAGTTATTGATTCTTATTGTTATATGGTGGGCCGTGGCAGGATCGAACTGCCGACCTACTGATTAAGAGTCAGTTGCTCTACCTGTTGAGCTAACGGCCCGTGTTAATGTAAAAAGATTTATTACCATATTCTGGGGAGATATGACAAGGAAAAAGTTGGAAAAAAATTAAGGTCTGCTTTTCCTGTCCGAATCGTTCCCTCACCGAGGAAATACGGTCTAAAAACCAACAAAATACATTCTATTCCTTATTTTATTCATCTGAAAAGTTGGCTATTTTGATTTTAAGCGGGTTCTGTTCAACTGGGTTCTGTTAAATTTGCGCCTAAAAGTTTTCCCCAAAAGATCCGCCATAGACGGATCTTTTGGGGATTTTTATTGGAGAATCGGACATGAGCTATCCCTGGATTAACTCTTTTTACCAGTTTCTGAATCATTTTGGATACGATCATCCTATCCATCCGGCCCTGGTTCATTTGCCCATTGGCCTGGTGGTTGGTGCTTTTATTTTCGGATGGCTGGCATTTCTGTTTAACCGTGAGCAACTGGCCCGTTCGGCCCGGCACTGCCTGACCCTGGCTTTTCTCTTCTGGTTTCCCGTGGTGTTAATTGGGTTTTATGGATTGGCAACACTTCTATGGAGGTGCCTGGCTCACGGTGATCAAGATTAAGATGGGTCTGTCCGGGATCCTGTTTATTATTTTACTGATAGCCCTGGTCTTCGGTTTTAGAAAAAAAAGTAGTCCCAAGACGGCGCTGACGGTCTATACCCTTGGCTTAATTGCCGTGGTTCTTCTGGGTTTTTTTGGGGCCCAACTGGTCTACGAAAGAAAAATACCAGAAGTAGTGTCAAAAACCTATCTGGCCGGAGAGAAAATATTTGCCGCCAACTGCAAGACCTGTCATCCCGGAGGCGGTAATATCATAAAGCCCGATCATCCGATACTAAATTCGCCCAAGTTGAAAAATTTCGACACCTTTATTTCCTGGATTCGAAAACCCATCGCCCCCATGCCTCCATTCCCCGAGTCGGAGATTTCCGTTGGTCAGGCCAAGGAGCTCTATCCCTATCTTACCGACGTGTTAAGTCGTTCGAAATGAATTAATCGTAGATCGTAGGAATATAAAGAATTGAGAATGGTTAAAGGATTTGTTAAGATAACCTTAATTTTTTTTCCAAGGAGTCGAACTTTTGGAAGTCCAATCCGTTTATCTGCCCCGCTCGGTTTCAACGCAGTTGAAGTTTTTTTTGGCCCTTTCCAGGACCCCCCATGGCTTATTGGATATGGCCACTCCGGCCCTTACGGCCCTGCTCTGGTACGGGGCCATTCCTTCACTGAGGATCATCTTCCTGGGCCTTATCACGGCCTTTGCCGGTTATACCGCAGTGTATGCCTTGAACGACCTGGTGGACTATCGGGTCGATAAGAAGAGATTCGAAAAGGGGTTATTTCCTGAGGCCAATGACGACCTCGACTCCGTTTTTGTCCGCCATCCTTTGGCCCATGGATTTTTGTCGTTTAAAATGGCCTTAATCTGGGCCACGGCCTGGGGGCTTTTAGCCGTCATCGGGGCTTATATGTTGAATCCCTTCTGCCTGGTTATTTTTGCAGGGGGATGTCTCCTGGAGACGGTCTATTGTCTCCTGTGGCGGAGCAGCACCTTAAAAATAATTTTCAGCGGCGCGGTTAAGACTTCAGGCGGCCTGGCCGCCGTTTTTGCCGTGGACCCAAACCCCTCCATTCCTCTGCTGTTTCTACTATTTCTCTGGCTTTTCTTCTGGGAAGTCGGCGGACAAAACCTTCCTAACGATTGGGCCGATATCGAAGAAGACCGGAAGCTACAGGCGGCTACTATTCCGGTCTGCTTTGGGCCCCTATGTGCCAATGGAATTATTTTTTCTTCCCTAATCCTGGCGGTCCTTCTGAATGGGATACTCATGGGCCTATCGCCGGTTGGGGCGGAATTCTTTTGTGTCCTGGCCTCCTTGAACGTCGGGTTTTATCTGCTCCTTCTCCCAGCTTACCAGCTCCTAAAAACGAAGGGACGTCAGGAAGCCTTGATCCTTTTCAACCGAGCCAGCTATTACCCGCTTTCCTTGCTGGCGGTGGTTGTAATCGCCATCATGATATGAGATGGGGCCGATGAAAGAGATCGATCCCAAGGACCTTGGGCAATTCAACGGAGAAAATGGAAGGCCGGTCTATGTTGTCCATCAGGACAGGGTCTTTGATCTGAGTGGGAGCAAATTGTGGAAAAATGGCCTTCACATGAGACGCCATCATGGTGGAAACGATCTGACCACGGATATCCAGGCCGCACCCCACGGCCTCGAGGTCCTGGAACGATACCCCCAGGTGGCGGTTTTAAAGAAAGAAAACCTTCCCGAAAGGAAGATCCCTGATATTTTGACCAGGCTCCTGAAGCGCTTTCCCCTGCTCAGGCGCCATCCTCACCCCATGACCATCCATTTTCCTATTGTTTTTATGTTCGCCACCACGGTATTTACCCTCTTCTATCTCTTAACCGGGATCAGGAGCTTTGAATCGACGGCCCTGAACTGCCTGGGCGCGGGTCTTCTCTTTACGCCGGTGGCCATAGGCACCGGCTATTACACCTGGTGGTTGAATTATATGGCCAGACCGCTCAAACCGGTAAACATCAAAAAAAAGATGGCCGTCATCCTCTTCAGTGTCGAGATTATCGCTTTTTTCTGGCGCATAGCCGTGCCCGATGTCTTGGTTTCTTTCAGTGCCGCCAGCGGAATCTACCTGATCCTCATCCTTTCCCTGCTCCCTCTGGTTACCATCATAGGCTGGTTCGGGGCCAACATGTCCTTTCCCATCGAGCGGGAATAAAAGCTTATCGGGCGTCACTTCATCGACCCTTTTTCTCCCTCAAGCCCCCCCGACGGTATGATCCTCAGAATAGTCACCAAATACTCCGAGAGGTTATTACCGTATGACGACTAAGGAGGAACTAATGATTCTAAAGCCACCATTCCAGGGAAACGACGTAGGCCGCCATGGCCGCAAAGGCCCATAGGTCTTTCAGCCCCATTTTCAATTCCGCCATTTGGGTGGCTTGGGGATAGCGCCCGAACCCTTTGAGTTCCATGGATAGGGCGATGGCGTCTGCCCTTCTTAGAGTTTTCAAAATCAGCGGCAGCATGATAGGGGGTAGCCCTCTGATCTTCTTAAAATAACTATCCAGCCGCAACCCCCGGGCCAATTGACTCTGGTAGATGGACCGGAGGTCCTGTTGCAATAAAGGTAAATAACGGGCGGCCAGGCCGGCCGTAAAGGCGTATTTGAAAGGCAGCCGCATCTTAAGTAAAAGCAAGGTAATCTCCTGGGCCGAGGTCCAGAATAAAAATTGAAAGAAAAGCAGGGCCAGGCACAATACCACCAGAATCCCCCGGAGTCCCAAAACCAGACCCCCTGAAAAAAAGGGGAGTCCACCCACCGTAAAAAGTTTGGTTCCCAGGGGCTGTAAAAATCCCTGAAGTATGACCAACTGCAATCCGATAACGGTCGTAATCTTCAAGAAAGGTTTCAACCGGCCAAGGGTCAATCCGGCCCATCCATTCAACAAGACGACCAAGGCGAGGGTGACACAAAGTTGGGAAATTTTTTGCTGCCAGACGACTATTCCAGCGCCGATGAATAGCCAGGCGATTTTTACCCGGGGGTCGAAGGATTGTCCCGTCCCGCGTTCGGCTCTTGAAGGAAGGGCCTTCATGCCGCCATTTCCTTTGATCGATCGGTGTAGGCCTGGCTGGCTGAATCGGCATAAGGGTTGGGAATATCTTTGGTGATGCGTCCTTCCTCCATGAATACCATTCTGGTAGAGAAATATTGGGCGATTTCGAAATCATGGGTAACGAGAATAATGGTCAGGCCCTGGCGATTTAATCGGTCTATAAGTTCCAGGATCTTCCAATTGCGGGGATAGCTCATGTGGGACACGGGTTCGTCAAGGACCAGAATCCGGGGATTATTGACCAGACAGGCGGCCAGGGCGATGATCTGCATGGCACCGCGGTCGAGCTTGTAAGGATGGGTGTCGGCCACTGGCAAAAGCCCCAGGGTATTTAAGACGACCTCTACGCGGTTATCGATTTCCGCCTTCGGTACCCCTTTGATGCGCAAGGCGAATCCCACTTCGTTCCGAACGGTGTCGGCAAAAAGTTGAGATTCGGGATCCTGAAAAAGGTACCCGATCCGATCGGCAAAAAACGCCGGTGGATGGTCACGGGTGTTTAAGCCGTCGATCCAAACATCCCCACTATCGGCCATGGAGAGACCGTTAAAGTGACGGATCAAGGTGGTTTTCCCGGCCCCGTTGCTGCCCAGGATGGCCACGAATTCCCCTTTATGAATTTTCAAAGAGACATCCCGCAGGGCAAAGGTGCAACCGGGATAGGCATAGGAAAGGTCCCGGACCTCGATGACCGGGGCAGCCCCGCTTTCAAGTTTTGGTTTAACTCGGTGTAATCAGGGGACCCTTTGAAGGGCGGCAAATGCCGTCCAGAAGGGCCCCGGGTATTCGGTCGGGAGGGCCGTCGAAGGCCACTTCCCCCTGTTCCAGGAAGATAACACGGCTTGCCAGGGGCAGAAGGCCCTTAAACTGTTCGTCGATGACGATGACGCTTTTGCCCTGGTCCCGGCACTGGCTGGCAAGGGTAAAGTAAAGTTTTTTTCGGGTCTCGGAATCCATTTGGCCTGCGGCCCGGTCGAGTATCAATAAGGGAGCGCCAAGGGTCAGAAATGAGGCCAATGCCGCCCTCTGGGCCTCACCGCCGGAAAGGGTCTCGGGCCGGCGGTGCTCAAAACCGGCCAGCCCGACCCATTCCAAGGCCTGCTCAATTCTCTCTCGGACCTCGACCACAGGCAACTTGAGATTGCAAGGACCAAAGGCCAAATCCTCAGCCAGGGTCGGGCAAAAAAGTTGATTCTGAGGATCATCGGTTATCAGACTGACCACCCCCGAACCATCAGCCAACTGGCCTGACGTTGTTTTTTGTCCGGCCAGAAAAACACTCCCATCCAATGATCCTGCCTGAAAGAGGGGTATCACAGCGGAGAGACAGCGGGCCAGGACCGATTTGCCGGCATCGCTGGGCCCTATAAGAAGAATAAATTCTCCTGGTCCGATTGTCAGATGGATGTCATGCAAGACCGGCCTGGCAAGGTGGTCAAATCGGCAGGCCTTTATTTCGGCCTGTACCAATGGGGTTTCGCGGGTACTCATTATCTGATTGAAGGTCTTAAAAACCCAATTCCCGGAGAAGCTGCCGGGCTTTGGCCTGGGCGGCCGGGTCCGGATCGATACCCCGGGCGAATCCCGAAAGGGGCTTGGTGGCATCGATGCCCATTTTGGCGCTGCGGCTCAGCTCATCGGTTGAAGGGTCCAGGGTGCAGCCCATGCCCTGGTGCTGGGGGATGATGAGGACATCCCGATCGGCCTGAACCCGGGTGGCCACGGCCCATAAGACCTGGGCCTCGTCAAAGACATCCACGTCGGCATCCACCACGATGACCAGTTTGATGTTGTGGTCTACGGCCAGGGCCGCCAGGATGGCTTGCGTGGGCTGGCCTTCGGCGATTTTTTCCATGGAAACATAACAGTGAAAGAGACCGCAAGCCGAAAGGGGGGCATGGATCTGTTTGATGTTGGGCAGGGTTTGATTAAGGGCACGTAACAGATCACCCTCTCTCTGAACGGCAACGATGGTCACATGATCGGCCGACATGGCCGGGGTGATGCTCTGATATAAGGCCTGGTCCCGGTATTGGATAGACTTGACCATAAAGATGTTTTCCGTGCTGCGATAGGAGGCATAATTGGTGAACTCGGCAAAGGGTCCCTCGGGTTCATGCCGGCCGGCCAATATTTCACCTTCGATCACAATTTCCGCAAAGAAGGGGACCTCCACGCCGATGTCCCGGCAAGGGGTAATCCGGAGCGGTTCACCCAGCAGCCCCCCTATGCGGGCAAATTTACCCTGGTCATAAGGAATCAGGGCCATGGAGCCTAAAGATACGGCCGGGTGAACGCCGATGACCACCGCCGCTTCCAGGTTGTGACCGGCCTGTTCGGCGCGGCGCAGATATTCCCACAGTCGCTGTCTGGAATGGAGACTCACCCCGAGCTTATTTGGGCCTTTGAGCTGCATACGGTGATAACCGCAGGTGTCGGCCCCAGTCAGGGGATCTTTGGCCATGACCAGGCCGGCGGTGATATAAGGACCGGCATCCACCGGAAAATGGGTCAGGATGGGAAAGTGACGCAGGTCCACCTTTTCTGCTGCCAGGCGGTTGGCCTGAAAGGGGGCTTCGGAGATAAGCCGCGGCGGTATGGCTGTTTTGATGCCTTCGGCAAAAACGGCGGCCGCCGATTCCGGTCCGGCATTCATGGCCAGGGATAGACGTTGCCGCGTGGCCAGGATATTGGCCACCACCGGAAAGGACGAACCGGCAATGTGCTCAAAGGTCACCAATGGATAGTGTTTGAGGCGGTCCAATTCCATGATCAGGGCCGTGGGTTCGAAGATGGGACTTAATTCCCGGTCGATCCGGAGCACCTGGTTGGGAAACAGGTGTGCAAAGGTTCTTAGAAATTCCCTGAGATCTTGGGACATTTTTAAAACCCCCGTGAAGCGTTTAATTTATCAACCCGGCTCGATAAACGCTCTCATAGATTTTTTTGGTCAAAATCGTTCCGCCGATTACCCCGGCCGCGGTGGTGATCCCGGCCGCAATCAGGATGACCCCTGTGGGCAGATGCAAGAGGACATGCAGGCCGATAGCCACAAACAAATTGCCGATCACGTTGGTAGCCAACTGGGCCAGGAAGTGATGGCCCCAGGTTTTCATGGGCAGTTTCCAGGACACCAGCGAATAGACGATGGAGCCGGCCCCATTGGCTAAGATAAAAAATGGCGCCAGGACGGAAAGGCCGGTGGCCAGGCCGGTAAAGGCGGCTACTTCAGCCGTGATCAGGCCGGCCGGTTGACGGTATAAGAGCACGATCAGACCGGTGAAGGTGGCCCAGGTGACACCGCCGATGATGACACTGGCTGGATTAATCAGGGCATCGATGCGGTGGGCGATTTGTTGGACCAGTACGAAAACCAGCCCCAACAGGACGGCCCCGACCAAAGATTTGGTGTTCACCAGAAAAAGACTCTGACGGTTTACTGTTAAAAACGAAGCGTTGTTTTGCATGGGGTATTCCTCCTTAGGGTTGATTTAAAGATCTGAAGACTTCACCTGTTGAAAATTTCGGCCCGAGGCCAAAAAAAAACCCAGACCCCTTAATAGGGATCTGGGTTTGCGTTTACCATCCGCGTGCCCCGGTTCGAGCATTCGTCTTCTGGCTTTCCGGATCATCCGCCACCCGACCTTCCCACCCGGCTTTAAACGGGCAGTGGTATTTCGGGTTTTGTCACCGGTTACAGCGGCGGGTCCGCCACGGAATTACACCGTGTTCCGTTAACCCTCGAACCGACAGACCTTGTTTACCAAAGGTCAATCGGGATGTCAATAGTTTTTAAAGATTATCCCCCATCAGATTTGATGGTCCGGTCAAAAGCAAAATTTCCCTCAATGGCGAGAGGTTTTCAGTCTTTTACCGCTACCCCCAGGATTCCCAACCACTTCGATTCCATGGCCTCTTTTAAATTGAGCTTGACCGCGAACATGGCTTGCCGGAGGTCCTGGCCGGTAAAACGGTCTTCCTCGGGATGGACCAGGATGTGCCTGGTGATGAAGTTCTGGTAAAGGGCCGGGTAATATTCTTCGATAAATAGGAGGCCGCCTGATTTCAACACCCGGGCGATTTCGGCCAGGGAAGAGCGCCAATCCGGCACGTGATGAAGGGCGCCAAAATCGAAGACCGCATCCATGGAAGCTGTTTTTACCGGGAGATAGCAGGCATCTCCGGCCGAAAGAGAAATCCTTTTCTTTTTTCGGGAGGCGAGATAGTCTTTTCCCATTTTGAGCATCCGGATGTCCAGGTCCATGGCGTAAATCCATGACGGCCCGTACTCTTCCAGGATGAGCCCGGCCCCGGCCCCCCGGCCGCAGCCTATCTCCAGGGCGACCAATCCCGGTGCGAGACGGCATCATTTTTTTGAATCGGCCGATTTCCAGCCGTTGCCCTAAAACCCGCAGGGGATTATTGACCACCCATCTTTCCGCCCAGTTGAGTTTCATTTTTTGGTTCCCACGTGCACCACGGCAATGCCGTTGGTCAGGGTTCGATAGGTCACCTTGTGAAAGCCGATTTCCTCCAATTGCCGGCGAAGTTCTTCCGCTGAAGGAAACAGGCGGATAGACTCGGGAAGATAGGTATAGGCCTGTCGGGAGCCGACGAAAAGGAGCCCGATGAGGGGCATGATTCGAAAAGAATAAAAATCATAAAGCCGGCGAAACCAGGGCCAGGTGGGTTTGGAAAATTCGAGGCACATCAGTCGGCCGCCGGGTTTCAGTACCCGGTGCATCTCTTTGAATCCCTCTTCCATGTGGGTCAAATTCCGGATGCCGAACCCGACCATGGCGGCGTCAAAGGATTCGGGCTTGAAGGCCATGTGCTCGGCGTCCCCCTGGATGTAAGAGATTGCCTTTCGGAATGAGGCGTGGGTCGATTTGTGACGGCCCATTTCCATCATGGCCCGGTTGATGTCATATAAAAAGACCCTTCCGGTCATGGAGGTCTTTTTCAAAGCCAGGATGGATAGGTCTCCGGTCCCGCCACAGACATCAATCACCCGGTCTCCAGGTTTCAATCCCAGCAGCTTGACGGCCGTCCTTTTCCAAAGATAGTGGATGCCGAAGCTTAAAAGGGTGTTCATCAGGTCGTATTTTTTGGCGACCGTATCGAAATGGTTTCTTACCCAATGGGCTTTTTCTTTGGCCAATACCTTTCGGAATCCGAATTGAGCCGTCTCTTCATCCTTGTTGGAAGGATGGAGGTTACCTTCTTTTTTTTCAGGGTCAAGGCCGGAATGTTCCTGGGTGGTCATTTTTATTTTTACCTATCTTATCTTGAGTTAGTCGGGACCAAACCCGGAATTTGTATTTCATGGACGCCGACGAACGCAGATTACCAAGGATTAATTGAACTCCTCCCATAAAGAGCGAATAGAATGGGTGTATCTGCGCGGTAATCGGCGTTAAAATCTGTTCGTCCTAAATTTACGGTACCGAAGATCATGGTAGCGGGATTTCAATATCCAGTCCGGCCTTCTGAAAAATCGGGGCCAGATATTGGAGACTGACCCGACCCGCTTCTTCAGGCCTGTCCACGTAGGGATAGAGCTCGAGGCTGATATCTCCCCGGTAGCCCAGGGCGGACATGGCTTTAAATATCTCCAGGAAGGGGATAACCCCTTCACCGGCAATCAGGTGGTTATGCACCCGGCTGGGGGCGATGTCTTCGAGATGCACATGGCCTACCCACTCAAAGAGATCTTCAAAGGCCACTTTCGGGTCCTCTCCCGCACAGAAGAAGTGACCTATATCAAAGTTCAGGCCCACGGCGTCTGATTTTACTTCCCGGATAAAGGATTTGAATTGAGTGCTGTTTTCCATCAAGAGATCCGGTTCGGGCTCGATCAGGACCTTGACCCCCAAAGATTCGGCCAGAGGGTATGACCTGTTCCAGTCCTTGGTGAAACAAGGCCGTGGCTTCCTTCCGGCCCATACCGTTCAAGGGACCGCCGGGCGGAACGGAAATATTTTTGCACCCCAGGCGATCGGCCACTTTCAAACAATCCAGGGTATGGCCGATTCGCATCTTTCGCCTTTCTTTATCCGCTTCGATCCAGGAAGGCAGATAGGTGTCTCCCACGGCAAAAAGGGTAAAGCTGTTCAGATTGGTGATCGTTAGTTTTCGCTCGGAAATGGTTTTCTTAAGCTCCGTGAGTTCAGACTCTCCATATTCCGGCGGGTAGAGATGGGGCTTGTCGCACATGATCTCTATACCCTGAAACCCCAGGTCGCCGATTATTTTAACGGCCTCCAGGAGAGAAAATTTGACAAAAGCATTGGTGCTGTAACCGAACTTCACTCACATGTCCTTTCCATTTCAAATTAGTTTTTTCAAGGGGGAAAAAATTACAGGGAAGGATTCCTCCGGGCAAAATCGCTTTCACAGGTCCGTTCCAATTCATCCAGGGAATGCAACTGGTCTTGAAAGGTCAGGGCGGGGGCGTTCCCCACCGGTTTTTTAAAAAAGAAGCCCAATTCCGGAATGGGTCCTTTCTTTCCCGCCAGATGGAGGGCGGCCATCCAGCGGGCCAGGTCCAGGACCATCGGGGCGGCCAGAATGGAATCGCGCCCCTGAAGATTAAGGCGGAGACTCATGGGCAGACCGAACAGTCCCAGGAAATCGATGACATCCCAGGCCTCTTTGGCATCGCCCCGCGGAGGGTAGTAATCGATAAGCACCTTGTGCGTGGCGGTTTGATAGCGTTCGCCCACGCGATAGCCCAGGAGATCATCCAGCAGTTCTGTTTTATTCAAAAGCTTTCCTTCGGCCTTGCCCGGTTCCACCAGGTTTTCCCCATCCGCATTCCCCAGGATGTTCAAACTGTACCAGCCGTCGATAAAAAGGCGTCGCGCTTTCAGGGCCGAGGCCAGGACCACTTTGAGATAAGTTTGACCGGTTTTTCCGTCCCGGCCGCATAAAGGTAAGGCCCGTTCCACGACTTCCTTCAGGACGACCGGGATCTCCACTTCATTGGGGGTAAAATTGATCACCGGCAGTCCGCATTGGATGGCGGCCAGGATGTAAGCCATATCCGGAAAGGTCTTTGGGTCCAATTCCGAATGAAGCTGATGCTGGGTTTGGCAAAGGCTTAAATCCTGGCGGATGGCCGCCGGCAGGAGATTGACAAAGATCGGCCGGCTATCGGGGTATCGGTTTTGGAAACCCTGAATGTCCTCCACCACTTTCTTTATCTGGCTCTTCAGATCCAGGGAGGAGTCCGGAGGTTCCTCAATACTCATTTTTTCCAGTTCCGATTCATAAGGTTTCCAGATATTCTCGGAAAGGACGCCATGGCCTTTCAGGGATTCCAAAAGATTTTTTCGGCCTTTGTCCCATCCCACCATCCGGAGGACCTGAGGCGGACCGAGAAAGGGAAATTTTTCGGCCGTAGTCAGGCTGGGCAGCACAAGCCTTGGATCATGGCGGAGAGAAGTCACGGCAACGGCCAGGGTTGAGGCAACGGCACCCTTGGCCCCGGCGACCATGAGAAGAAGGGGTGAACGACTGGAATCGGAAGATGAGGTCATGGCATATTGATCAGAGCAAGTTTATTTAATAAAATCAGATTAACATAACAAGACGATTAAGGGCAAGAATATTTGATAAGGAGGATTCAAGGGGCCGGGGATCCGAGGTTTCAAGGGAAAATTATTAAAACCGATCCTCGACTTTTATATGAGTGTACTGTCTCCGAAAGGCCATTACAGAATTGTCATTCCGGATCCCGATTATAACTTTCGAGGGCAGGCTTGATCCGGAATACAGAATTTTCAACCTGGATTCCCGCTTTCGCGGGAATGACGGCATGATAAAAATCGTAAAGTAAAGTTAGAAACACTATACCAGCAATCGGGCTGCCGACGTAGCCAAAGAATAAAAATAATCGGGGAAAAGGCCTCCGCCGACGACGACAATGATCATGGCTATGGCCAGCAGCCTGACCCCCCAGGACAAAGGGATACGGGGCAGCTCTTCTTCGGGCTTCAAAAAATAAGCGGCCTTGATCACCAGGGCGTAATAATAGAGGGAAATGATTACATTGACCATACCGATCACCACCAGATAGAAGTAGCCCTTTCCCATGGCCGCCAGAAAGACCAGGAATTTGCCGGTGAAACCGATGGTCGGTGGAATCCCCCCAAGGCTGAAAAAGCCGAGCAGCAAGGCCACGGCCAATAAGGGTGACCTGCGGTGCAACCCGGCCAACTGGGCAATCTGCAGGTCCTGTCCCTGATCGGCTACCTTGATGACCACCAGGAAACAAAGAAAATTCATGACCAGATAGGCCGAGGCATAAAAGACGGCACCGGCATAGCCGCTTTCATTGAGGCAGAGAATACCCGTGAGCACATAGCCCGCATGAGCGATGGCCGAGTAACCCAGGAGTCTCTTTAAGTCTTTTTGAACAATGGCCACCAGGTTGCCCAGGGTCATGGAGGCGATGGCCAGCATGGTCAGGATGTGGACCATGGTTGTTGCTTCCCCTCCGCATAGAGAAACCAGACGCAGCAATATGGCGATGGCCGCCACTTTACTTACGGTGGCGATATAGGCGGTGACCTGGTTGGCCGCTGCCTGATAAACACCGGGGGCCCAGACATGAAAAGGGAAAAGGGCCAATTTGAAGAAAAATCCGCACAGGGTAAAGAGCAGTCCTATAAAGACCAGGGGAGCGCCAATCATCTGGGGAACCAGTTTAACCAGTTCGGCTAAATAAGTGGTCTGAACAGCCCCGTAAAGTAAGGCCAGACCGAAAAGCATCACGGCCGAAGTTGAAGCCCCGATCAGAAAATATTTAATCCCCGCCTCCAAATGAAGGCCATATCCCTTTCGTAAGGGGACCAGAAGGTAGAGAGAATAACTGACCAGTTCCAGGGCAACGTAGATGGTCAAAAGTTCAACGCTGCTGACCAGCATCATCATGGCCAGGGTGGAAAGGATGATGAGAAAATAAAATTCAGGATGGTGGCGCTCGGAAATTCCCTTGAGTTCATTGCAAAGACAGACGATTAAGAAGCACCCCAGGGCCAGGAGGACCTTGAAAACCTGGGAAAAGAGGTCCACTCGGTAAACCTGGGAGAAAAAAAGGCCTTCTGCGTTTACAACCCCAAGGGTTGTCACCACTCCTCCGGCCGTCAGGATAAGGGCCGTCAGGTAATCGCGTCGGGGGTTGGACCAGGATAGCAGAGAGAGAATGAAAAACACCGCGGCCGCCAGGAAAAAGTAAACCTCGGGAAGGAGGGGCATCCATTTCATCTGGGCAAGACCTCCATAAAGGGGATTACCGAGGTTTGGATCAGGTCGAGCATCAGCGACGGAAACAAACCGAAAAGAAAAAGCACGACCACCAGGATCAGCCGGGGAAGGCCCAGGCCGAAAGAGACATCGGGCAAATGGCCAAAGCGTTCATTGCGCGGCCCGTAAAAGGTCTTCTGGACCACCCGCAGCATAAAAAGGGCGCTGATCACCAGGGAAAAAATGGCCAGCACCCCTCGAAGGGGATAGGTCTTCAGGGAAGAAACGAAAATGGTAAACTCGGCCCAGAAATTGGCGAACCCCGGAACCCCCATGCCGGCCAGGGCCCCGAGGATAAAATAGGCCGAGGCCCTGGGCATGACCCGGCTCATCCCGCCCAGTTCGGAGATCTGCTTGGTTCCGGTCCGGTCGTGGAAATAACCCACCGATGAGAAGAGCAGGGCCGTCATGATCCCATGGGCAAACATCTGGAAGACGGCCCCATTCAGTCCACCCGCAGTGACGGTGGATAGACCCAGGCCGACGATCCCCATGTGGGAGACACTGGAGTAGGCCACTACGTATTTGAGGTCGGTCTGGGTGAGTCCCACAAAGACCCCGTAGACAATCCCGATAGTGGCCAGGATGGCCATAACCTCGGCCCAATATTGCCACCCCAGGGGGCAGAGAAAAATGGCTACCCGCAAGATGCCGAAGGCGCCCAGCTTCATGAGCACACCGGCATGGACCATGCTGACCGAGGTCGGTGCGGCCACGTGACCCGTGGGCGACCAGGTGTGGAAGGGCCAGACACCGGCCAAAATGCCGAATCCCAGATAGAGAAAGATGAAGGCCAATTTTTGTTGAAAGGGTGTGAAGGTACCGGGTTGCATGAGACGCAGCAGGTCAAAGGTGTTCAGTCCCGATTTGGCAAAGAGGTAGAGGATGGCCGGCAGGATCAGGCTGGAACCCGCCAGGAGATAGAGGAACAGCTTCATGGCCCCGTACTCCTTGCGGGTGGTACCCCAGATCAGGATCAGGGGGTACATGGGAAAGAGCGAGACATCGTACCAGACAAAGACAAAGAAGAGGTCCAGGCTCATGAAAAAGCCGAACACGCCCATGACCAGCAGAAAATAAAGGGCAAAAAATTCCTTGACCCTATCTTCCAGTTCCCACATGGTCAGCACCCCGGTAAAGTGCACAATACCCGTCAAAAGCAGGAGGGGCAGATTAAACCCGTCGGCCCCGTTGAAATAGTGGATTCCCAGCGACTTCACCCAAAGGACCTTTTCCACGAACTGGAGGCCGCCGAGGGATCGGTCATAGGCGATGAACAAAAAGATGGACAGACCGAGGGCGATGGCCGAAAAGACCGCGCTGACCCAGCGGATCAGGGTTTTCCGTTCATTGGGGATAAAGAGGATCACCAGAAGACCCATGAGGCAACTGAGAAGGATGGCGCTGAGAAAAGGAAAACCTGCGTAGGTGATGTTCATGGTAGATTTCATTGAATGATACGATCCCATCAACCCTGAACCCTGAACCTTGAACCTTGAACCATTTTTATCCCTTTAAGCCAAGAAAAAATAAAGGGCCACCAGGGCCAGCACGGTGAAGGACACAAAAAAATTGTACCGGAGCCGGCCTGACTGAAGATAGGAGACCAGCCGACCGCTGTCAACCGTGAATTTGCAAAATCTATCGATCCCTCCGTCGATGACCCGACGGTCGTTGCGGGTAAAACCATCGGCGAAAATCCGGTAGATCACCCGGTCTAAGAAAATCCGGTAACCATGATCCAGATACCAGCGCTCGGCCAAGAAATTCCGAAGTTTGGGATTACGTTCCGCAAAACCGATCTGCAAGGCCTTTTTTCGGCCGAACTCCCACCAGGCCAGGGCCACGGCCGAGAATACAAAAATCAGGGACAAATAGGTCACCCATTCCCCGGGCCCTGTCTTGAGGGGCTGACCCTTCAGAAAATTTTTCAGGGGCGTTTCCAGAAAACCCAATACCAGGATGACGGCCGCCAGGATGAGAAGCACACCGGCCATGGCCCAATAGGCCGACGTCCCCGGCCGGGTTTCCTTCATCCCCTCCTGGTCATTTTTTTTAGGAAAGAGGATGATAAAGATGGTGCGGAAGGTATAATAGGCCGTCAGGAAAACGCCGGCTAATCCGGCCATGACCCACAGCGGATTGTTCAGACCGGCGAGGGTTGACAGAATGGCCTCCTTGCTGAAGAAACCGGCCAATGGGGGAATTCCAGAAAGGCTGGCCCCGGCCAAAATCAGACAGACCATGGGTATCTTCAGCTTCCGGCCCGATCGTCTGCCGATTTCGAAAAGGTCATTGGTCTCATACCAGCGAACCCAGACCCCGGAACAAAGAAAAAGCAAGGCCTTAAACCCGGCATGAGTCGTCAGATGAAAAACCCCGGCAAAATAGCCCCCGGCGGCCAGGGCCATGATCATATACCCCAATTGACTGATGGTGGAATAGGCCCAGACCTTCTTGATGTCTCGATCAACCATGGCCATGGTGGAGCCATCAGCATGGTGATGGTGCCGACGGCTAAAAAAACGGTCATGGCCGTATTGGAATGGCTGAAAAATGGAAAAAGCCTGGCCAGCAGATAGACCCCGGCGGCGACCATGGTGGCGGAATGGAGCAAGGCGCTGACCGGGGTCGGCCCTTCCATGGCATCGGGCAGCCAGGTCAGAAGCGGGAACTGGGCGCTCTTGCCCACAATCCCGCCGAAAATCAAAAGGGAAGCCAGGGTGATCGTTCCGGAAGACATTTTGGCCAAGACCTCCGGCCCGTTCATGCTCAGGATGTCCGGGTTACCAAGGGAAAGCAGAACCAGCAGAAGACCGATAAAAAAGAAGACATCTCCGAGACGGGTCATGACAAAGGCCTTTTTCCCGGCCTCAGTGGCGCTGAATTTTTCGTACCAGAACCCGATTAAGAGATAGGAGCAAAGGCCCACCAATTCCCAAAAGACATAGAGCTGGACCAGGGAAGAGGAAAGGGTCAGGGAAATCATGGACCCGGCAAAAAGGGATTGAAAGGCATAATAGCGGGAGAACCCGGGGTCGCCGGACATGTAGCCCAGGGAATAGACCTGGACCAGGAAACTGATGGAGGTGACGACCACAAGCATGAGCAGGCTGGTGGGGTCCAATAAAACTCCGAAAGGAACAAAGATGTTTTCAGAGACCAACCATCTGCCGGCGTACTGGATCGGATGATCCAGGTTCCACAGCTTGTTGAGGAGGAAAAGGGCATTGAGCAGGGAAACGGTTATCGCCCCGATGGACAGGGCTGCGGAAAATTTGGGATAGGGCCGGGTAAAAACGATGATCAGACCAAAGGCCAGGAAAGGAATGGCGATGGCCGTAACGACTGACAGGAGAATAGCGTTTTGGAACAGACCTGGGATCATCGCCCGGCTACCATTTTAAATAATTATAATGATCCGGGTCCACGGACCCGCTGCGCAGATAGGCGCCGACAATCAGGGCCAAACCCACCGAGACCTCGGTGGCGGCCACGGCGATAATGAAAAGGACAAAGGTCTGTCCTTCAAGCTGCTGCCAGCGCAGGGAAGCGGCCACGAAGAGGATGGCCGCGGAATTCATCATGATTTCTACGCCGATGAGGGTCATGATCAGATTGCGGCGGGTCAGCAGACAGATGAGACCCATCAAAAAAATGATCGCCGATAGAATCAATACATGGCTATAGGGAACGATCATAGGCTTTCCCCCTCCTGGGCTTTCCCTTTCCCCCTTCCTAATTGGATGACGGCCATCAGTCCGACGAGAAGAAGTAAGGAGATAATCTCCACGGCCAGCCAGTATCGCTCAAATACGAACCGGCCGAGGGCCTTTGGTGTGGCCATAGCGATCTTGAGAGGGATCTGGCTTCCCGGATCGGTTAAAACAAGGAGCACGGCCAACGAGAAATAAATGAATCCCAGGAAAATGGCCGGTGCCCACTGACGGAAAATAAATCGCGGCTCGGTTAATAGTTCCGCACTCAACATCATGAGCACAAAGAGAAACAGGACCATGATCGCGCCGGCATAGATGATCACCTCCAGGGCCGCTAAAAAAGGGGCCCCAAAAAGATAAAAAAGCATGGCACTCCCCAGGAAGGAAAGAATCAGATAAACCACGGCATGCACCGGGATTACGACGGCTGACGGCCATGCCGGTGGACATCAAGAGAAGGGCGGCGATGAGATAAAAACAGATTCCGTAAAGGGTCATGGTTTCAGCCTGTTCACGGCAGATTACTCCTTAAGTCCACCGGCCTGTCCTCGTTGATATGCTCGCCCTTTCCCCCGGCAATAGTCATTCCGGCATGGCGATAAAAATTATACTCAAGATTTTTTCCGCCGTGATTCACCAGAAGGTCTTCCTTCTCGGCCACCAGCGTCAAGACATCATACTGGGAAAATTCAAAATGGGGAGTCAGTTGGATGGCCAGGGTAGGACAGGCCTCCTCACAGAACCCGCAATAGATGCAGCGAGCGAAGTTGATCCTGAACCAGGGGGCCCAGCGCCGTCCGTCTTCCCGCTCGGCCGATTGCATAGAGATGCAACTGACCGGGCAGACGGCCGAGCACAGATAACAGGCCACACATCGTTCCTGGCCGTCCGGGTCCCGAGTGAGGATGATCCTGGCCCGGGAGCGGGCGGGCAAGGGCCGTCTGTATTCCGGGTATTGCTCGGTGACCGGTTTTCGGAAAAGGTGTTTTAAGGTTGTCCAAAAGCCCTTGGACAATCCCGGCAAGACATCAGCCCATATTTTAAGCCCTCCGGAGGAACCATTCATAACCAGCCTCGTCCAATCATTGAAAGATTAGGTTTCCTTAAAAGAGGATTTAATAGAACGGTTTATAAGTCAATAGGGTTTATCCCGTATTTTCAAAGGCAAATTAATGTAGCCGGCCAAAATTCGGTTAAAATACGTCCTTTTCGATCCACAAATACAAATTTTACCTTATTTAATTTCCGGGCCTTCTTTGTTTAAATGATACCACTAAAAACAGGAGATAAAATCATCGGCATGACAGAATCGGTGAGGTTGAAAGATAAGGAGAAGCGGGCCATCTGCGGCATCTGTGCGGCCGGGTGCTGGGTCATCGTGACCTATGATGAGGCCGGTCGGATCAGGACCGTCCGGGCCGATGAAACCTCGCCCTTAGGGGCGATATGCAAGGTCGGCGCGCATTCCGCGGAAATCGTTTATTCCCCGGACCGGCTGCACTATCCACTGAAGCGCAAAGGCCCTAAAGGGACCTATGACTTTGAGCGGATCACCTGGGACGAGGCCTACGAGACCATCGTTGAAAAACTTAAGGCCATTAAGGCTGAATCGGGGCCGGAAGCCACGGCCATCTATACCGGCAGCGGGAGCTTTGAGCTGGCCTTCTGCGACATGTATCAGCCGAAAGACGTGGCGATCTCCTCGGCCGCCAGTGTTTTGTTTCCCTTCGGCTCACCCAATACCCTGGGGGTAGGTGCCCTTTGCTATGTGGCCTTCGCCATGATCGCCCCCCATGTGACCATGGGCCGTATGTTTTTTAACACCTTTTCTGATGTCGAAAATGCCGGACTCATCGTTATCTGGGGGAAGAATCCGGCGGCCCATTGCCCACCCCATGAATTTCATCGAATCCAGGAGGCTTGTCAACGGGGCGCCGGCCTGGTGGTCATCGACCCCCGGAAGACGGCCCTGGCCAAATGGCCTCAAGCCGAGTGGATACCGATCCGGCCCGGTACGGACGGGGCCTTGGCCCTGGGGATGTGCCGGGTCATCATCGAAGAAGAACTCTATGAAGAAGAATTTTGTCAGAAACTGGACCGTTGGATTCGAGGAGTTCGCCCGGTATGTCCAACATTTCCGGCCGGAAGTCGTAGAAAATATAACCGGCGTTCCGGCGGAAACGGTCCGATCGTTGGCCCGGCGGATCGCAACCACCCACGGGGTATCACCCATTATGTACAGCGGCCTGGAATACAGCGACGGGGCCGTTTCCGCCATCCGGGCGACCCTGGCCCTCTGGGCCTTGGCCGGTCAACTCGACCGTCCCGGCGGAAGCTGTTTCAGTATGGCCCAAAATCAGTTTCCGATCAATCGGGAGGGACTCATTCCCAACCCGAACCTGCAAAAGGCCGCGGGATATAATAACTTCCCCATCTATACCAAGTATCGGGGGGAGTTTCATGCCAACGTCCTCCCGGAAGCGGTCCTGAAGAAAAAACCCTATCCCATCCGTCTGCTCCTCAGTCTGGGGGCCTCGATCATCACTTCCTGGCCCCAGTCGGAGATCTGGAGAAAGACCCTTGGCGCCCTGGATTTTCTGGTCTGCATCGACCGTCAGCTTACCGCTGATATGGCTTATGCCGATATCGTCCTCCCGGCGACGACTTATTATGAAATCGAATCCTACATGCGCTACGGCCCTATCTACCGGATCAGGGAACGGGTGATCGATCCGGTCGGAGAAACCCGGAATGATTTTTTCATCCTCGCCGAACTGGCCCGGCGTTTGGGTTATGGCCAGCTCTATCCCCAGAATCCTACTGAACTTTTAGATCGGTCCCTCCGGGGTTCGGGATTTACCCTGGAGGAGGTTCGTAAGGCCGGAGGGACCGTGCAGATCCCTACGGTCATGATGCAATACAAGAAGTGGGAAAAGGGATTGCTGCGGGAAGACGGACAGCCGGGTTTTGAGACGCCTTCGGGTAAGTTTGAAATTGCCTCCTCGATTTTGGAGGAGCATGGCTATGACAGCCTGCCGATTTATATCGAACCAGGGGAAAGCCCGCAATCTCAGCCCGAGCTGGCCAGGGAATTTCCTTTGGTTTTCAACTCCGGTGCCCGTTCCCGGGTGGACATTCATACCCTGCATCAAACCATCCCGGCCCTGATGGAAGAAAAACCGGTCCCTACGGTGATGATCAACACCGCCGATGCCCGGGCTCGGGGTATTGAAAATGGTGATCCGGTCCATCTTAAAACCAGGCGCGGTCAGATCAGCCTGTACGCCTTGGTCACCGATGACATAGTGGCCGGGGCCGTCGAGGCCAGCGGTATGGGCGGCGGGGCCTTGGGCTCTAAGGCCTGGCAAGAGGCTTGTGTTAATGACCTGACTGACCTGGCCCGCTATGATCCGATTTCCGGTTTTCCGGTTTACAAGGCCTTGTTGTGTCAGGTGTCCAAGGTTTCGGAAGGAGAAAAAATCCGAACCACCGGAAGAAATGAGCCTGTTTTCAATATCCCGCTAAGACCGGCCCGGATCAATAAGCCCATCTATCTGGACCACAATGCCACCACGCCAATGGCCGAAGAGGTCAAGGCCGCGGTGATTGAGGCCATGGACTCTTTCGGCAATCCCTCCAGTCTCTACGCCCTGGGGAAAGAGACGCACCTGGCCATTGAAAAGGCCCGACGGGGCGTGGCCTTGTTGATCAACACCACGGCCCGGCGCATCATCTTTACCGGCGGGGGCTCGGAGGCCAATAATCTGGCCATCAAAGGGGTGGCCCTGGCCAATGGCCGGACCCGGAATCATATCATCACCAGTGCCATAGAACATCCCTCGGTCTTAAATACCTGCCGCCAGCTTGAGAAGCAGGGCTTTTCTCTGACCCTCCTGCCCGTCGACAACCAGGGTCGGGTGGATCCCAAGGATCTTGGACCGGCGATTACCGACAAGACCGGCCTGATCAGTATCATGCTGGCCAACAATGAGACCGGAACCATACAGCCCATTGCTGAATTAGCTGAAATGGCTCGAGAGCGCGGGGTGCCTTTTCATACCGATGCGGTCCAGGCTTTGGGCAAACTGCCCGTTGACGTGGAGAAACTGGGGGTGGATCTGCTGACCTTTTCCGGGCATAAGTTTTACGGACCGAAGGGCGTGGGTGTTCTCTATGTGCGAAAGGGGATGAGGCTTGATCCTCTGATCGCCGGGGGCCATCAGGAAAAGGGGTTCCGGGCGGGAACCGAAAACATTATGGGCATCGTCGGGCTGGGCAAGGCGGCCGAACTGGCTATCGGCCATGTCCCGAAAATGGATCGTCTTCGAGAGCTGCGCGACAGACTACATCAAGGCATTTTGGAAAGGGTTCCCAGGGCAAGACTCAACGGCCATTGCCTTGACCGGCTGCCCAATACCCTGAACCTGACCCTGCCCGGCATCCGGGGCGAGTCACTGGTCCTGGCCCTTGACCGCCAAGGGATTGCAATTTCTTCGGGGTCCGCCTGCCAGTCCGGGTTTCCTGAGCCCTCACAGGCCTTGACGGCCATGGGGCTTACCGAGGAAGAGGCCCATTGCACAATCCGGTTCTCTCTCGGCCTGGGAAATACGGAGGAGGAGATCGACCGGACCATTATGGCCATTGACCGGGTCATTCGTGAAACCAATGAAGTCATCCGGTTCGTTTCCTGCAGGTAGAAGCGAATCGAGCAGGGGAGATTAGGACATGAACCATCCAGCCGTAGACAGGATTTACGATTTTCTGCAAGAATCGTCAACCGGAATGAATTACCCAAAGGGACCGAATGGGTCGGAAATCTTCTCGGACCTGGCTGCGGGTCTGACGTCCCGTCAGAAATTTATCCCCTGCAAATATTTTTATGA
Source organism: uncultured delta proteobacterium (assembly GCA_963821645.1). Classification (GTDB taxonomy): domain Bacteria; phylum Desulfobacterota; class RBG-13-43-22; order RBG-13-43-22; family RBG-13-43-22; genus RBG-13-43-22. The sequence continues at coordinate 55,927 of CAWGEQ010000041.1, forward strand.
TGCCCGGGGGTCGATGCTTTTCGAAGCCATCTGCAGGCTTCCGGAATACTATCCTACTCGAACGGAAATGGCCCTTCTCAAAGAGATTGCTCCCAGGATGGTAGGGACATTGAACCACAAAGACCTGGTCGAACTCGGCTCCGGTGCCGATCGGAAGATAGGCATCCTGCTCAGGGCGGCATCTCAAGATACCCGGATCACCCTGCGGTATATCCCGGTGGACATCAGCGAGGCGGCGGTCAAGAATTCTTCGCTGAATTTAAAAACGCTTTTCCCGGAGTTGACGGTCATGGGAATCGTGGCCGATTTTACTTCCCGGATAGAAGCGCTTCCCACGGAAAGGCCGACCGTGTTTCTTTTTCTGGGGAGCACCATCGGCAATTTTGATGCGAATGAAAGTGTCCTTTTCCTGCGAAACATAGCGGCGGTCATGAAACCGGAGGATACCTTGCTGGTCGGTTTCGATATGATCAAACCTTTTCCGATAATCGAAGCCGCTTATAATGATGCCCAGGGGGTCACCGCCGAATTTAATAAGAACATCTTGCGGGTAGTCAATAAGGAATTGAGGGCCGACTTCAATCCTTCCTGTTTCGACCACCTGGCCTTTTTTAATGAAAATTACAGCCGGATAGAAATGCACCTGAAAGCCAATCGGGATGTAACGGTCAGAATTGACTCACTCAATACCACCCTTGAGATTAACGAGGGCGAAACCCTTCACACGGAAAACTCAAGGAAATTCACCAAGGAAAGTATCGAACAGATGGCCGCGATGGCCGGCTTAACCATTCAGGACTGGTTCAAGGATACTGATCAATGGTTCTCTCTGGTGTTGATGGGGTTACCTTGATGATTTTTAACATCTTTAAGGAGGTAAGAAGTCATGAAAAATGATCAGGTCCTTCGACAAGAACTGCTGGCCCTTTTAAGAGGGGGAAACGCTCACATGAGTTTTGAGGATGCCGTAGAAGGATTTCCTATGGCGGACATCAATAAGAAATTGCCCAACGCCAGTTACACCACCTGGCACCTGCTGGAGCATATACGCATCGCGCAGTGGGACATCGTTGATTTTGTGATAGACCCGAACCACCAGTCACCTGAATTTCCCGGGGGCTACTGGCCCGGTGTTGATGAAAAAGCCACACCAGCCCAATGGAAAAAGACCATCAAAGGATTTCTTGCCGACCGGAAGGCCATGGAAAAATTGGTCAAAGATCCCCAAACGGATCTTTTCGGTCCCATTCCCCATGCCAAGGACTACACGGTTCTTCGGGAGGTCCTCCTGGCGGCCGATCACAACGCCTATCATACGGGAGAGTTGGTTTGTCTCAGACGGGTTCTTGATATGAAGCCAATCAAGGAATATTAAAAGGTTCAGAGGTTCAAGGTCCAGGGTTTAAGGTTTAAAGCTCAAAAACCGTATACCGTATACCTTGGACCTTAAACCAATAACTCCCTTGAACCTTGAATCCTTGGCCCCTATCATTGTAATTATCCTCCTGGACCTCCCATCAGGATCACAATTCCACCGGTGACGATGATATTCAGCAAGGCCGCTGGGATGAGCACCTTCCAACCGAGGTCCATGAGTTGATCATACCGCAAACGGGGCAGGGTGGTCCGCATCCAGATCATGATAAAGACAATGGCCAGGGACTTGATCAGAAACCAGACCATGGGCGGCAGTAGCGGACCGCGCCAACCGCCTAAAAAGAAAACGGCCATCAATCCGCCCAAGACGAACATGGTTACATATTCACCCAGGAAATAAAGGCCGAAACGCATACCGCTGTATTCCAGGTGATAACCGGCCACCAGTTCGGCCTCGGCTTCCGGCAGGTCAAAGGGGATCCGCTTGCTTTCGGCCAGGGCGCTGATAAAGAAAATAATCAGGGCTACCGGCTGCACCAGGATAAATGGATATTGGGCCTGGGCGTCGACGATATCCACCAGGCTGAAAGAACCGGCCAGCATGACCACCGGGACTAAGGAGAGTCCCAAGGAAAGCTCGTAACTGATCATCTGGGCCACGGCCCGTACCCCGCCTAAAAGACTGTATTTGGAATTGGAGGCCCAGCCTCCCAGGGCGATCCCGTAGACGTTGATCGAAGACATGGCCATGACAAAGAGGAGGCCCACATTAAGGTCGGAAATCACCATGGGAACAGGCCGGCCCAGGAAGGTCCACCCTCTTCCAAAGGGGATGACGGCAAAGATGAGCAAGGCCGTGGCCGACACCACGGCCGGGGCCAAAAGAAAAATAAGGCGGTCCGCCCCCTGGGGAATGGTGTCTTCCTTGGTCAGCATCTTGATGACATCGGCCAACGGCTGGAGAAGCCCGAATTTTCCGGCCCGGTTGGGACCGTAACGGACCTGCATCCGGCCCAGCAGTTTCCGCTCAGCCAAAGTGAGATAAGCGGCGATGGTCAGCAGGAGGATCAGCACCAGCCCCAGTTTGATCAGGAGGAAGATAAAACCTATGAGCCAATCCTGATTCATCAGGCCACCTCTGGTTTACTTACTTTTGTAATCCGATCCAAAGACACCCAGATCGGAAAGGCGGTTATTTTTTGCCAGGCCAATGATTCATGCCGCGGCAGGATCATCACCCCGCCGGCTATATGATCGGTTAACTCCACCGCCAATTCCAACTCGCCATTATCGAGTGACAAGACCACGTGATCCTTGTTCTGAATGCCTATCCGTTTCCCTGTTTCGGTCGCCATGGTTAGATAAGGTCTTCCTCCTGCTTCCCGGAGTGGACGGGAGTAGGCGGAGAGTTCTTCGGTGCCGAAGGTTTTATCGACCAGGATGAGTTCGACGGAGTCAGGCCGGCTGCCCGTTTCCACCATATTCACCGATCCCTTCAAAGAAGAAAATTTTTCATCCTTTTGATCGGGGATGATCCGTATTCCCTCCAACTGATCTTTCAGGTCATGAAATTTGGAGAAGGCCTGGTTTTTCCGGGCCAGTTCCGTCCAAAGGGTCTGAACGGAAAATTCTCGGTCCGGAGACAGGAAACGGCCGAGATCCATTAAAATGTGCCCGGCCGGTCTGGGCTCCCCCCCGGGGATGTCCTTGGTAAACAGATGAGGGGGATGTCTCCCGGCAGCTGACCTGCTCGACGGGGAGGCCGCCTTTGTAAAGCGGCGGCGCCCATTGGGCACGCCCCTCCTGATTGACATAAATCCCGCCGGCTTCAAAAAGGGTTTGAGAGGGTAAAAAAATATCAGCCCGGCTGACCGTCGGGGAGGGCAGATAATCCATGACCAGCAAGAATTCAAGCTTGTTCAAGGCCTGCTCCAATCGAGATCGATCCGGGAAAAACCGAAAAGGGTCGGTTTCAACCAGCACCAGCGCGGCCCGGTCACCTTTTTCAATGGCCTCCAGGGTCTTCAAAAAGGAATTTTCATCGGAGGATAAAAGGGCCGCGCCAAAGGCATTGGCTTCTTTAAGCACATAGAAAAGACCGGCCTGTTGTCCCATGGCCTGAAGGAAAAGGACCAGGTCGGCGGCCAGGGCAGGGGTGGTCTCTCTGACGACGCCGGTGCCGCAAATAACGATCGGGCGGAGGCTTTGCTTCAAACTTCGGGCTATCTCGGCTAACCGATGGTCAGTCTCCGAATCAGGATTATCGATTTCCGGCAATGTCTCATAAACTCTTCGGGCCTCGGCCCCCAGGGTTTCCACCGTCGTCTGCGAAACAAGGCCTTTGATCAAAGAGGCCAAACAAGGATCCAATTCACCCGGGGTAACGGGTAAATGTTCAAAGCTAAATGGCAGAAAGACCGGTCGGGGGTCGATTACGGCAACGGAGGCGCCTTTACGGAAGGCCTGTCGCATAGCCAGGGTCAGCATTGGGGCTTCATTGACCGGGTCACACCCCACTACCAAGATATAATCGGCTTGCTCCACTTCCCGCAAGGAAACCGCTGCCCGCCCATCCAGTCTGGATAGGGCATTTTTGACAATTCTTTCTTCGACAGGATCGTTCCAATATCCCGGCTCCGGCCAGCCCTGCATCCGGCTAAGGACCTTCAACATCCCTTGCGTCTCTAAGCTGCTCCGTCCTGACCCGTGACAGGCTATGGCCTCTTTTCCAAATTGGCCGGTTAAACGGGAGAGCCTTGAGGCGGCCTCCTGGATGGCGCGATCAAGGCGGACCTCATCCTTCCCGATCCTGGCCATCCGGGGTCTCTCGGAATGGTTGACATAGTCAAAACCGTAGCGTCCCCGGTCACAGATAAAATAGCCGTTGACGCTATGGCTATAAGCGGATTCCAGGCGCACTACTTCCCGATAGCGGGAGCTGGCGATAACCCGGCAGCCAAGGGAGCAATGGAGGCACAGGGAAGGACTTCGCTCATAATCCCAGCGCCTTCCTTTATAGCGCGATGGCTTGTCGGTCAATACCCCGGTAGGGCAGAGGTCGATGATGTTGCCGGAAAAGGGGCTTTCCAAAGGTCCGTCCTCAGCCCGGCCGAAATACATACGGCTTCCGATCTGCATGGCCCCGTAATCCCGGTAACCGGCAAAGTCCTGATAAAAGCGGCGACAGCGATAGCAGTGGATGCAGCGGTTCATTTCATGCTGGATAAAAACTCCGAGGTCCTGGTCGTTGTAAGTCCGCTTCTTGCCGGGATAGCGCCTGATCCCATGGCCACCGGCTACGGTCATATCCTGGAGCAGACAATGGCCCCCCTCATCGCACACCGGGCAGTCATGGGGGTGGTTGATCATCAGCCATTCAATGACCTGGCGACGAAAATCAATGGCCTCGGGAGCCGTGGTGGAGACCACCATGCCTTCCTTCGCCTCTTCCATGCAACTCATTTTTATGCCCTTCACCGGTCCTTCCAGGAACATAACCGCACACATGCGGCAGGCCCCCAGAGACCCAAGGCTGGGATGGAAGCAGAAACGGGGGATGACGATCCCCAGTTTTTCCGCGGCCTCGATGACCTTGGTCCCTTTGGGAACTTCTATTTCCCGATTGTCGATGATCAATTTGGGCATTTTGATTAAATAGGGTCTCTGTTTCAGGACCGTTATACGGTTGTCAATAACTTACGGAATTTTAGGTACATTCCTTTAACCTTGCACCTTATGCCTCGTGCCTTACGGTTTATATGGACACTTTTTCTGAGAAATGTGCTCCTGAATCTCTTCGACAAAATCCTCCACCAGACCCATCACCGGTGCCGCCGCCCCCGGGGCAAAGGCGCAGTAGGCCTTGGACATATGCCCGCACATGCCTTTCAACAGGGGGATATATTCTTCTTTCCCTTCCCCATCTTCAATGCGCTTAAGCAGGTCCCTCAGATATGGCAACCCTTCCCGGCAAGGGGTGCAAAAGCCGCAGGACTCCCGGGCAAAAAATTGCATCAAATTCAGCGTGGCCCCGACCAGGCAGGTTTTATGATCGAAGACCATGACGGCCCCGGTGCCGAAGCGATGGCCATGGCCTAATTTTTCAAAGGATACGAAATCCATGCCGATGTCATAATATTTTTTGGGCAGATAACGGGTCGAGGCCCCGCCCGGCAGACAGGTCTTATATTCATACCCCGGCTGCATCCCGCCGGCGTGGTCTTCGATGATCTCCCGCAAGGACGTGCCGAAAGGTAATTCGAAAACTCCCGGGTGATTCACCCTGCCGCTGACGCTATAAATTTTGTTCCCCGGAGCATCCGGTCTTTTCCCCAATTTCCGGAACCATTCGGCCCCATTTCGCAGGATAGGGGGTATGAAGGCCAGGGTTTCGGCATTGTTGACGATCGTTGGTCTACCCCACAGTCCCTGGCTGGTCAGGCGGTTTTCAATGTTGGGGTGGGGTCTTTTCCCCTCCAAGGCATGGACCAGTCCCTTGGCCTCGCCGCAAATATAGCGGCCGGCGCTGCGGTGGATGTGCAGGTCCAGACTGAAGCCGCTACCCAGGATATTTCTGCCAAGGTAACCGGCCTCACGGGCCTCCTCCTCAGCCTTTTCCAGACGATGGGCGCTGCTCTCATAGGCCGGGCGAATAAAAATGAATCCTCTTTCGGCCGAGGCCGCATAACCGGCAATGATCAACCCCTCGATCACGGTATGGGGATTGGCATAGACCAGGGCTCGGTCTTTATAGGTCCCCGGTTCCATTTCATCTGTATTGGCGATGACATATCTTGGAAAGGGGACATCGGTTCCCAGAGGGCCCCATTTGCGACCGGTAGGAAACCCGGCGCCACCCAAACCGCGAAGACCTGAATCCAGGACCACCTGGACGACCTCTTTGGGGGAATATGTTTTAAGTATCTTGGACAGTGCCTGGTAGCCGTCTAAGCGGAGATACTCTTCAAGGGTAACAACTTCATCCGGCGCACGATTTCGGAGGATCAACTGTTGGTGTTCCGTGGTCATCGACTCTCCTCGACCGGCAGACATTGGTCCCGTAATGTCTGAAGGATCGTATCGATGGCTTCGGGTGTCAAGGGGCCGTACAATTTTCCGTTGATCAGCATGGCCGGGGCATGGTCGCAGTAGCCGATACAGCAGACCGGAAGTAAAGTGAACAGGCCGTCTTCTGTCGTTTCACCCGGAGTGATATTCAGTTTTCGGCCCAGATAATCGAGGATCGATTGCTGGCCGAGCATCCAGCAGATGGTGCTGTCGCAGACACGGATGACGAATCTCCCCACGGGCTGGCGGTAGATGAAATCGTAAAAGGTGGCTAATTCTTCCAGTTCCAGGGGGGTCATGCCCAGCAGCACGGCCCCTTCCCGAAGGGCCTCATCATTCAGGTAGCCATAATGTTTCTGCAGAGCGAACATGACCTCCACCGCCAATTCACGGGGGTGATCGGCAACTTTTATTTTTTGTTTGAGATTTTCCAAGTTCTCTTCGGGCAGCATCTTATGGTTTTCTCCGAACTCCGCACAAATCTCAAGGTACGGGTTCAAGGTTTAAGGTGTAAGGTTCAAGGCAAACCTCGTGCCATACCTTACACCGTATACCGTGTACCTTATACCGTTTCTTCCCTACCGATCGACATCCGGCAAAATATAGTCAATGGAGCCGATGATGGAAAGCAGATCGGCCACCAGTCCGCCCTTGGCCATCAAGGGCATGGCCTGCAGGTTGGCAAATCCAGGGGTGCGGATGCGCATCCGGTAGGCCGCGCTCAGGCCGTCGCTGACCACATAATAACCCTGCTCACCACGGGGGGCTTCCACCGCGGCATAGGCTTCACCCCGGGGGATTTTTGGTCCCCGGGTGGCATTGATAAAATGATGAATCAGGCTTTCGATATCCTTCAAAGTATCACTTTTCCTGGGCAAGGCATAACGATAGTCATCGGTGATATATCGCCCGTCAGGCATCCCGTTGGCGGCCTGTTCGATGATACGCAGGCTCTGACGCATCTCTTCCACCCGCACCCGGTAGCGGGCAAAGCAGTCCCCCTCCTTTTCGTAAGGGATGTCAAAATCAAACCGCTCGTAGGAGGAATAGGGTAATTGTTTACGCAGGTCCCAGTCGAGTCCGCAGGCCCGCAGGTTGGGACCGGTGACGCCCCAGTCCATAGCCTGTTCCAGGGAAAGAATGCCGATGCCCCTGGTGCGGGCCTCAAAGATCGGGTTTCGGGTGGCCAGGGCCTCATAGTCTTTGATACGGGAGGGAAAAATTTTTATGAAATCCTTTATCGGTTCTTCCCAGCCCTCGGGCAGGTCGTCGGCCACCCCGCCGATTCTGAACCAGGAGGGATGGAGGCGGCCGCCGGTGATGTGTTCGACAATATCCATGATCTTTTCCCGGTCCCGGAAGGTGTAAAAGACCGGGCCGATGGCCCCCACATCCTGGAGGAAGGTGCCGAACCAGACCAGGTGATTGCTGAGCCTGAAAAATTCACCGAGCATTACCCGGATGAACTGGGCCCGCTCGGGGACCTTTATGCCGGTCAACATCTCCACCGAATTCAGGTAGGCCAGGTTATTGTAAACCCCGGAGAGATAATCCACCCGATCGGTGTAGGGGATGAATTGATGCCAGGACTGGTGCTCGCCGATCTTCTCCACCGAACGATGGTGAAAGCCGATGTCCATGGCAATTTCAGAGATCCTTTCGCCGTCTAAAGAAAGGACATAGCGCATCAATCCGTGGGCGCCGGGGTGATGGGGTCCCAGGTTTAATAACATCTCCTGTCCACCGGCCCCTTGTTTTCGAACCATGACCCCGGCCTCGAGGGGTTGATATTTTTCGGCCTCGGCCCGGGTATAGGCAGGCATCTCCGTGGCCCGGCCCGGATAGGACTTCCGCAAAGGGTGGCCTTCCCAATCGTGTGGCAGGAGGATCCTCTGAAGATTGGGATGGCCTTGGAAGCCGATCCCAAAGAGGTCGAAGACCTCCCGCTCGTACCAGTCGGCCGAAGGCCAGATATCGGTGACGGTCTGAGTGACCGGGTCTTTTCCGTATAAGGGAACCTTCAGACGCAGGCGGCCGGCCGGTTCAAAGGAAAGCAAATGATAGACCATCGTATAATCAGGATAGGCCTGTTGATCCGGGGGGTGAAGGGAAGTCCGGCCGATCTCTTTACCCACCGTGCCGTTGTAAATATCGAAATCTCCTCGTCGGCGGCGGGCCGATTCATCTATGGCCGTCAGGTCATCCAAACGCAGGAACCTGGGATTTGATTCGGTTTTCAGAAATTGCAGGACCTCTTTGATCTTCTCTTCGGCAACCTCAAAGGTCACCATGTCCGATGGGTCCGGGGTTTGCCGGAGGGCTTCGCCGAACCGTTCTTTCATTACGGCGGCCAGCGTATTATCCCTTTCCGTCAGCTCGATCCGGTGGGCCGGCGGCGTCCACATCAGGTCCGAACGGCTGTCCCAGAATTGCGGGGGTGTGACCGAAGGCCCCCTGATGGGAATACCTTGAAGGCCCGGGCCCCTGGTATCCCTGGTCTTGGTCCGGCCGTCGACCAGGATTGGCTTTTGGGAACCCTGGGTGCCTCCAACCAGATGGAAGATGGAACGGCTGGGCCTTTCCGATTCGATCTTTTTTTGCAGCAGGATCAGGGCTTCCAACACGGCCTCTGGCCGGGGCGGACAGCCCGGGATGTAAACATCAACCGGCAGGATCTGGTCGATACCCTGGACCACGCTATAGCCGTCGTACATGCCGCCGCAGTTGCTGCAGGAGCCCATGGAGATGACCCACTTGGGTTCGGGCATCTGCTCATAAAACCTGAGGATGGCCGGGGCCACTTTTTTAAAGATGGTCCCTGAGGTGATCAGGAGGTCGGACTGACGGGGGGAACCACGCAACACCTCAGCCCCGAAACGGGCCATATCATAGCGGGGGGTCAGGGCCGTGGACTCTTCGATGAAGCAACAGGAAAGTCCGAAAAAGGCGGGCCAGAGGCTGTATTTCCGGCCCCAGTTGATAACCACATCCAGCCGGTTCAGGGTCTTATCTTTGAGCTGTTCGAATTTTTTCAAGACCTTGTACCCATTCCAGGCCTTGCTTTTTCCAGAGGTAAAAGAGGCCGGCCAACAAAAGAAGAATAAAAAATGAGATCTGCAGCCAACCGGCCCATCCCAGTTCCCGGGTGGCCACGGCCCAGGCAAAGATGAAAACCGCCTCGACGTCGAAGATGAGAAAGAAAACGGCCACCAGATAAAAGGGAACGGGATAGGAAAGCCGGGCCGGTCCGGTGGGTATGACGCCGCATTCAAAGGGCCTTTTCTTTTCAAGGTTGATCTTCTTTTCCCCTAACCAGGAAGCCAGGAAAAGGAGGATGGCGATCAAAAATAGAATCATCAGGCCATACAGAAAGAGGGCCGAAAGGCCCGGTTCCCATGGGGACAAGACTTGGCTTATGTCTGATGGCTGCATAATAAATTCAGGTCCAAGGTTCTATCAGGTCCAAGGTATAAGGTTTAAGGTTCAAGGCTCAAGGTCTACTGAAACTGAAAAAGGTATTTGGTCTTTGGTTTAACCTTACACCTTACACCTTGCACCTTAAACCTTTATTAAATCGTTCCAATCCGCTGAAAACCGTTCCATGCCTTTGGTCGTCAGGTCATGGGCCAGGTTATATTCCGGCCAGTTTTTCTTGAGGTCGATTTCCTGAAAAGGAATCGGCTTCAGGTCTTTTGTCCGGTAGCAATAGGAATCATCAGGTAAAGGAAGACCCTTTTCACCCCATTGTTTCAGGATTTCAAAGGGTGCGGTGATGATGTCCGATCCGAGATTCAGGGCGTAGAGGAAGTGATCCATGGTGCGGACACTGGCGGTCAGCACCTCCACATGGCCGTCCCCCTGACCATACATGCGGATGATGTTGGTGATCAAATCCATCCCGTTTTCCCCGCGATCATCCAGACGGCCGATAAACGGAGAAACGAAGACATCCCCCTTTTTTGCCCCACGGGTGGCGGCATAGACGGCCCCTGCCTGCTGTTGGGAAAAACAGAGGGTCAGGTTGACCCGGAGACCTTCTTTAACCGCCGCTTCGGCGGCTTTCAGGCCTTCCCCGGAGATGGGAAATTTGATATGGGCGTTGGGAATCCAGGTAAACATTTCCCGGCCCTGTTTCAACATCTGTTCGGCCGCGGTGGAAAGGTCGGCATAGACTTCTATGGACACGGACCCCTGGGGGATCAGGCCGGAAATCTCCCGGACTACTTGTTGGTAAAAGCCAAAGATTTCATCCGGGTTAAACTTCTCTCCTTTTTCCAATCGTCGACGGGCTTCGGGATTTTTGGAGATGAGGGTGGGGTTGGTGGTCTGGCCGTCTAGAAATCCCAACAGGCCGAGGAGGGTCCTGGTCTCCTCAGGATCACCCCCGTCGAGAAAGATCCGGGTCTTAAGATTCTTTGGTCTCATAACAGCTCCTTTACCTTTTTGATGATCGCCGCCTTGGATATTTCCTCATAGTCCAGGAGTTCCTCCGGCAGACCGCTGCCCGGAATTTTCCTTACCGCCAGGGAATAAACGGCCGTCCCCTCTCCGGCCAGGGCGCTTCTCACCGCCTCGCCCAGGCCCCCTTCGGCATGATGGTCCTCCACGGTAATCACGGCCCGGGTTTCTTTAGCCGCCTTTTTGAGACCGGCCTCATCGATGGGCTTGATGCTGTAAAGGTCGATGATCCGCAGGAAAAGGCCGTCGGCCTTCAGGGCCTCGTAGGCCTTCAGGGCCTCGAAAAGGGTGATGCCGGCGGCCACAATGGTGATCCGGTCCTCCGGATTTTCTTTCAATACCCTGGACCCGCCGATATAAAACCGGTCTTCCTTGGAGTAAAGGATTGGTGTGGCCATCCGTGTAGTCCGGATATAAACGATCCCTTTGTGCCGAGCGGCCGCTTCCACCAATCGTTCGGTAGATACGGCATCGCTGGGATAGAGTACCACGCTGCCCAAAACGGTCCGGAACATGGCGATATCTTCCAGACCCATCTGAGAAGGCCCATCCTCGCCGATGGATACCCCGGCATGGGAGCCGCAAAATTTGATATTGGCCGCTGAATACTGGCCCATCCGGACCTGGTCAAAGGTCCGGGTGAAGAAGGCGGCAAAAGTGGAGACGAAGGGGATTTTCCCCCGGCTGGAAAGCCCCTGAGCCGTGCCGACCATATTTTGCTCGGCAATATACATCTCAAAAAATCGTTCCGGATAGGCCTTCTTAAATATTTCGGAATAGGTTGAGTTGCTGACTTCGGCATCAAGGACGGCCATTTCCGGGTATTGGGGATAGATCCGTTTCAAGGCATTGCCGTAGGCCTTCCGGGTGGCCACCGGTTCGTCTACTTTATAGTCGGGTTCCATTATTCCTTTGGGGGCTGATTGCTCCGGCCTCAAATCCTCAGGCATGGCCATCTCCCCCCTGAATGGTCTTATCTACCTCTCCCAGTTCCTTCAGGGCCTGGGCCAATTCCTCCTTATTCAGGGCCTTTCCGTGCCAGCCGTTTTGATCCTCGATAAAAGAAACGCCTTTCCCTTTGATGGTCCTGGCGATGATCATGATTGGTTTGTCTTTCGATGTCAGGGCCGTCTGATAGGCCGGAATAATTTCATTGAAGTCGTGGCCGTCAATCAGGATGGTTTCCCAGCCGAAGGCGGAGGCGCGTTCCTGGTAGATCTTCAGGTCATGGCCGACCATGGTTTCTCCGCGCTGGCCCAGGCGGTTGACGTCGATGATGCCGATGAGGTTATTAAGCTTATAGTAGGCGGCGATCTCCAGGGCTTCCCATTGGGAGCCTTCGGCCATCTCACTATCTCCCAGGAGGATATAGGTCCGGTAAGGGAGCTTGTCTAAATACTTGGCATTGAGGGCCATCCCCAGGCCGATAGACAGCCCCTGCCCGAGAGAACCGGTGGCCGCCTCGGTGTAACGGAAGGTGGCCGTGGGATGCCCTTCCAGGGGGCTGCCGAATTTTCGCAAGGACATCATCTCCTCTTCGCTGACCATCCCGGCGGCCAGCCAGAGGGCGTAGTAAAGGGGCGAGGCGTGGCCCTTGGAGAAAAGGAAGCGGTCATTGTTGGGGTGGTGCGGGCGATTGCGGTCATAGCGAAAGGTCCCGCCAAAGAGTAAACCGGTCATCAGATCCGTTGCCGACATGGAGGAAGTCGGATGACCGGATCCGGCGGTTGTGGTCGAAACCAAGGAATAATAGCGAATCAGCTTGGGCGATATTCTGCAATTTTTCTATGGAATTCATGTGGTTATTCCTTTTCTTCTACAACGTTACAGCGATGCATGGCCTCCTGATAACTCTGCAGGCTGGGCGTTATCCAGTTGCGGCCGTCCTGGGCGATCAGGTTTTCGGCGGCCTCCGGACCCCAGGTGTCGGAGGGGTAATTAGGGAAGTTGGCGGGGGCCGCCGCTTCCCAGGCCTCAAGGATCGGGGTGATCACCTTCCAGGCCGTTTCGGCCTGGTCGGCTCGCATGAACAAAGTGGCGTTGCCCCGCATCACATCCAGAAGCAGGGTTTCATAAGCCTCCGGGGAAGGGACCCTGAAGGCCTCCTTGTAATAAAACTGCAAGTCCACCGGGCTTAAATGCATGGTCTCTCCCGGATGTTTGGCCTGAAAACGCAGCAAAATCCCCTCCAGGGGCTCGATGGAAATGAGCAGACGGTTGGGCCGCCAATCCAAACCCGTGGAAGCCGGAAAGATCTGGTGGGGGACCGGTCGGAACTGGATATTGATTTCGGAGACCTTGGCCGGCAGACGTTTTCCAGTGCGCAGATAAAAAGGTACATCTTGCCAGCGCCAGTTATCCACGAAGAATTTAACGGCGGCAAAGGTCTCGGTCATTGACCCGGGGACGACGTTGACTTCCCGACAATAGGCCGGGACCTGTTCCCCTTGGATCCATCCGGCATCATATTGGCCGCGCACGGCGAATTGACGGACCTCTTCAATAGGAATGGGACGGATGGCCCGGAGGACGTCCACTTTTTTGTTGCGGATCTCCTCATCATCAAAGCAGATCATCGGTTCCATAGCGATCAAACAGAGGATCTGGAGAAGATGATTCTGGATCATGTCGCGCAAGGCCCCGGCCTGATCATAATAATGGCCTCGGTGTTCCACGCCGATCTTTTCGGCCACGGTGATCTGGACATGATCGATGTAGCGCCGGTTCCAAATCGGCTCAAACAGGGCATTGGCAAAGCGGAAGGCCAGGATATTCTGGACGGTCTCCTTACCCAGATAGTGGTCGATCCGAAAGATCTGAGACTCTTCGAATACGGCGCTGAGCATTCGGTTGAGTGCCCGGGCCGAGGGCAGGTCCCGGCCGAATGGTTTTTCGATGACGATCCGGGTCCGGTCCCGCTCCAGGGGGATCCGGGTCTTCTTCATTTGTCCGACCACGGTCTCTATGGCTGACGGCGGTACGGCCAGGTAAAAGATACGATTGGCCTTGGTATCCCACTCCTTATCCATCGCGGCCAAATGCTTGGCCAGCCCACTATAGACCTGGGGGTCATTAAAATCAGCGTTCTGAAAGGCCAGATGAGAGGCGAAGGCCTTCCATATGGGGTCAGAGATTTTCTTGCCCCGGGAGAATTGAACGACCCCTTGACGCAGATGTTCGACAAAGGCCTCATCGCCAAGGGATTTATGGCCGAGGCCGAGGATTAAAAATTTTTCAGGCAGCCATTTGTCTAAAAAAAGGTCATAGAGGGCCGGAATCAGCTTACGGCGGGCCAAGTCGCCTCCGATACCAAGGATAACAAAGACGGTTGGTCTGGGATGGATGTCGGCCGACATAAAATCTCCTCTGTATTATTATATTTACCTGGCAAATACGGCAAGATCCTTCAAACTTACTTTATGATGTTGACCCGAAGGACTAAAGAAGTAAATGGGGTTTTTTATGTATTTCCAAGGGAGGAAAGCTTTATTTTGAGTGTTGGATAGGGTAGGGGGGCCAGGTCTGTCAGGGGAAAGCAAGGAGAGGATTCCGGCCCTCTGGGGCTTAGGAATAATTGTTTGACAAAAAGAGGAAATAAATTATCATACTATATTTCGTGATGGTCCTGTAAGAACTCGTCATCCCCCCTTACACTCGGAGAGGCTGCCCGGCATCTGGACGTGGCCGGGATAACCCTGAGGCGATGGGTGCAAGCCCGTATTATTCATCATAGAAAAATTCCATGGGTCCGACCGGAGACTGCGAAGATGAACGATCGTAAAAAGAAGAAAGAGGAACTGATCCAGGAGTTGATCTCTCTGCGCCAGAGGATTCAGGAAAAGGAGAAATCAGAAACGAAATATAGTCAGGCTAAGGAGGAACAACAGGAAAAAGAAGAAAAGTATAAGGCCCTTATCGAAACGACTGATACGGGCTATTTGATTTTGGACTCGGAAGGGAAGGTAGTCGATGCTAATCAGGAATATGTGCGATTATCGGGCCACAAGGGGTTGAATGAGATCCTCGGCCGAAGCCTGATCGAATGGACTGCCGAGCATGATCGTGAACGAAACGAAGCCGAAGTGGCCAAATGCCTGGAAAAGGGGTTCGTTCGTGGACTCGAGATAGATTACGTCGATAAAGAAGGTCGGATCACGCCTGTGGAAATCCAGGCTACCGTTATCAGGAAAGGGCCCTTCTTATCTATCCTTTCCCTTTGTCGGGACATCACCGACCGCAAGAGAACAGAAAAGGCCCTGCGCCTTTCGGAAGAGAAGCTGTCCAAGGCCTTTTTGGCCACACCGGACTGGATGTCCATCTCGACCATGGACGAGGGCCGCTATATGGATGTCAATGACTCTTTTTTGCGTATGATCGGATACCGCCGGGATGAGGTCGTCGGCCGGACTTCTTTTGAAATAAATTTATGGACCAATATGGAGGATCGGGAAAAAGGGCTGGAAATTATCAATAAAAAAGGACGTCTGACTAATTTTGAAGTCAAATTCAGGATGAAGTCGGGAAAGATCAGGGACATGTTATGGTCGGCAGAGTTGTTCGAGGTTGAAGGCCAAAAATATTTCTTGTCGGTCTGCCATGATATCACCGAGCGGAGGCAAGTGGAAAATGCTTTTCATCTTTCGGAAGAAAAATATCAGCTCCTGGTCAATAATGCCAACGAAGGGATTATGGTCTGCCAGGATTTGATGATCAAGTTCGTCAATCCCAGGGCGGCCGAGATTACCGGCTATGCCCCGGAAGAATTAATATTAAAACCCTTACTTGAGCTGGTTCACCCCGACGATCATGAGATCGTCCGGGAACGAACCGCCAAGCGCCTGCGGGGAGAGTTTGTCAAACCGATCAATATCTATAAGGGCCTCAAGAAAAATGGCCAGACCCATTGGATAGAAATGAATGCCGCCGCCAATTCCTGGGAAGGAAGACCGGCCGTTCTTTATTTCTTTCAGGATATCACCGAAATTAAATGCGCCCGGGAGGCGCTGTTGAAGGCCAAGGAAGAATTGGAATGGAGAGTGGATGAACGCACCGCCGTCTTGCAAAAGGTTAATGAGAAGCTTCAATCAGAACTGACCGAGAGAAAACGGGTTGAAGACGCCTTAAAAAAATCAGAGAAAAAACTGCGACTTTTGTCCGATCAACTTATCCATGCCCAGGAGAAGGAACGAAAACGAATCTCCATCGAATTACATGATGATCTGGGACAGTCTCTGGTGGGTCTCAAATTTCAATTGTGTAATCTCCCGAAAAAATTAAGAGAGGATCAAAAGGGGCTCAAAACGATTATTGAAAAGGCCCTCAAGACCCTGGACGAGATGACCGAAAAAGTGCGGAGATTATCCAAGGATTTACGCCCGGCGGTGTTGGAACATTTAGGCCTTTTTGAAGCCCTGCAGTGGTTATTTGAAGATGCCTCCTCAAATTACCGAATCAAGATTATTAACGATTTGAAAAATTGGCAATATTCATTTTCCAAGGAACAGGAAATCAACCTCTTCAGGATATTTCAGGAGGCTTTGACCAATATCGGCAAACATGCCAAGGCTACCAAGGTCGCCATAGGGATGACCCAGAACGAAAAGGAGTCCGTCTTTACCATAAAGGATGACGGGAGAGGTTTTGATCTTAAGGCCGTCATGAATAAAAATCCGTCTGAAATTGGTCTGGGATTGGTGGCCATGGCTGAAAGAATCCGTTTAACCGGTGGAGCCCTTAATATTAAAAGTGAGATCGGGAGGGGAACGATCATAACCTTTACCGTTCCGACGGGTAAAAAAAATAAGATTAAAGCTCTTTAGGGGAGGCATTGTATGGATCACAAAGAGGCCTTTTTAAAGGTTGAACGGGAAAGAGATTACCTTATCGACATACTCAAGGCCATGATTGCGGTGAATACCTGTATCCCGCCGGGAGAAAATTATGGCCAACTGGTTGACATCCTTGAACCGGAACTCAGATCCGCTGGTTTCGATACCCGTCGGATCGAGGTCCCTGAGGAAAAATACCGGCAAATCCCCGAACCCCTTTCCGGCCAGCGGGTCAACCTGGTCGGTATCCTGCGGAATAACCGTCCGCGGAGCAGCTTTTATGGTCATATGGATGTCGTTCCCGTGGATGATCGCTGGACGGTCGACCCCTTCGCCGGAACGGTGAAGGACGGAAAGCTCTACGGACGTGGGGCGGTGGATATGAAGGGAGGCATAGCCGCTTTTCTCGGGGCGGCCAAGGTGATTCGGGCCATGGGTCTTGAACCCCGTTTCCAGATGGAGTGCTGTTTTTGCACCGATGAAGAGGTGGGGGTTTATCCGGGGGCCCGTTATCTGGCCGAAGAGGGATACTTTTCAAACCACCTGGTCTGGGGTGAATTGGGGACCATTGGACCGGCCACGCTAATCGGTGTCGCCGGGGCGGTCCGGGCCGACCTGGTTGCCAAGGGGAAAAGTTGCCATTCGGGGATGAACTGGATGGGCGTCAACGCCATCGAGGAGATGATTCCGGTGATGCAGTCCCTCATGAATCTCAAACGACAAGCGGAAAAAAAAACCTCCCAAATTCCGTCCTTTCCTTTGCCCGGCGCCCCTTCAGACAAGATGACTCCCATGTTCAACCTTAATGTCATCCATGGCGGGGTCAAGGATAATGTGGTTCCCGGGGAATGTCGTCTGACCGTCAACCGCCGCTATATCCCCGAGGAGCAGGTGGATGAGGTGATAGCCGAAATTGAAGCGGCCGTAAATCAGGGCAAAAAGAAATCGAAGCTGCTGGATCTTCTGGTACACTATTACAAGCTGTATTCCCCGGTGGTGATCGATCCTGAGACCGAGGCAGTCAAGAAGATGCAGGCCGCCGCCACCGCGGTGTGGGGATATCAAAACTTCCTTCTTGGGGGTATCACCGCCTCATCGGATTTGGGAATGGTTCTGGAAGCGCTTCAGGCCGAACGACCCCAGGTAGCCTGTTGCGGCCTGATTCGTCCGGACAAAAACTCGGCCCATGGAGCCGATGAGTATGTCCTGGTGGAAGACCTCATTGCCATGACTAAACAGTTGGTGCACTACTATGTCTTCTGATGGGCCGCGGCCTGCCCTTGGGGAAAGAAAAACCTGACCTGAGAGAAAGGGCAACAGGAGGAATGAAATGGATAAACAAAGGCTGATCTGTGTGGATTGTTATGACCATCTCGAAAAGATTGCTGTTGCACACTTGACGATGTTTTATTGCAACAACATAAAGTGCCGAAGATTTGGTGTATTAACCGTGGGGGGTCTTTCCGGAGAGAAATGTGAGAAGAGCTTAATTATAGAGGGCGAAGAAACTATAAGGAAAGAGAGATAGGCCTACCAGGGACAGCCCGTATTGGAGTTAAAGGAAAAAGAAGCTCCGTTCCCTTTTTTATTCCGCCTCCGGTTCCGGATAGGTCACGGTCGTCCCACGGACACGGGCGAAGGAGGTGATCCGGTGCTCCTGAGAACTGCCTATCTTTAGGATGTGGGTCACCGGGATCCCCCGCACCAGCAGGGCATCGGCGATAAGGGAGCGGTGGCAGCGCCAGGGAAGGGTTTCGGCGCACATCAGGACCAAGACATGCCCGGAAGCCGTTTCGATCAGGTCTTTCAGGTTGGATTCAAAGTCATCCTTTTGCATGTAATCGGCAAAACCCCGGAAAGAGGCATTGCGCCAGCCTGAATTGATGGAATCGGGACGGGTCTTCCTCAAGCCGCCCAGACCGGGCCAGTGCCTGTATTCGATCTCCTGGGGGCTGAGATTGTCCGGCAAGGTATCCTTGTTGAATTGCGGATTGTGTCTCGACCTGGGTATGGTGCGGACATCCACGACCAGATTGATACCGAAGGATTGGAGGATAGCCACAAACCCGTCAAGGGGATGGGTCCCATGGCCTATGGTGAATAGGCGATGAGCCTCGGGTCGGGTACGAGTCGGCATGGGCGACTGGTCCGATATCGTCTGCTTTTTGCGGTCTTCAGCCTTTGGATCCATCGTACGGTAGCCCGTAGGAGGCCAGTTTTTCCGCGGTGGAGTCGTAGCCCGTATGGTGAATCCCATTGATACCCAGGTTCTGGGCCACTTCGACGAACATCTTCCGGTCGTCGATATAGATAACCTTTTCAGGACTCACCTGGGCCATGTCGAGGGCCATGCGATAGATTTCTTCATCGGGCTTCCTGAGATGCACAAAGCAGGAGCAGATAAAAAAATCGAAGAATTCGTTTAAGCGATATTCAGAGATGCGCTGGACGGTCAGTTCCCGGCCTTCGTTGCTGACCACGGCCGTTTTTAATCCATAGCGTTTTTTCAGGCCGCAAAACAGGTCGATCATCTGCGGGTAGGCCCCGGTCTTAAACATAAAGGCCTTTACTTCCTCCATTGAATAGGGGCGTTTCTCGTAAAAAATGGTCCGGTTCAAATACTCGTCAAGACTTAACTTGCCCTGTTCGTAGGTGTCGAAGGTCAGATGATGACGCTCGTTCATCTCCTCCAGATCGAAGCCGAAAATTTCCGAGGCCCGACGTCGTTTAGCGCGGTCCCACCCGTTTTCGAGTATGACCCCACCGATATCGATAAAAAGCGCGGAGATCTTTTTTGAGCCGTTCATAAGGCACTCTCCCTTGTCTAAAGTAGTACTCTTTTTTTTAATAACTCCTCGGCGCCTTAAGCATTTCCCGGTAAGTCAGCAGGGCCGCCCAGACCATGGGCACCACCCCCAGGAAGATAAAAATCAGGTCCCCGGGCATGCGGCACCATTCGATGAAACGCACAAAATCCTGGGTGACATAGTCGAGGCCCCGGGCGTGCCAGTAGCCGTTTTGCATGACATCGATCAATTGCAGCAACCCGCCGGGGAAGAGGTTTCCCAGGACCATCAGGGCCAGACCCACATTCAGCCCCCAGAAGGAGACCCGGACAAATCCTTCCACCCGGGACCAGGCCTCATCCTTGAGCACCTGGCGGAAGGCCATGACCGTCAAGGCCATGGCCTCCATTCCGAAGGCCCCCATGAGGGCGCTGTGGGCGTGGTTAGGGGTCAGGATGGTGCCCACTTCAAAATAACTGATGATGGGCAGGTTGATCAGAAAACCGAAGATGCCGGCCCCTAAAAAATTCCAGAAGCCTACGGCCATCAAAAAATAAAAGGTCCACTTATAGGGCAGGGCCATGGAGTTGCCGCCTCGGGTCACCTTGACAAAGTCCCAGGCATCCAGGGTCAGCAGGGTCAAAGGGACCACCTCCATGGCCGAAAACAGTGCGGAAAAGGCCAGATTGATCTGAGATTGGCCGGTCCAGTACCAGTGGTGGCCGGTGCCGATGATTCCGCTGCCCAAAAAGAGAATGGCATCCAGATAAATGACCCGGACGGCCGTTTGCCTGGAGACCAGGCCCATGAGGAAAAAGGTCACGGCTACCATGACCGTCACGAAAAGCTCCATAAAGCCTTCCACCCAGAGATGGATGAGCCAGAAGCGCCAGTTGTCTGCTATGGTGTAGTTGGTCGTGCTGCCGAAGAAAAAGGCCGGCAGATAAAACAAAGGGATGGCCATGGCTGCGGCCATGAACAGGAGGGAGATTTCCCGGCGCCGGGGATCGTGCAAGGCCGGGGCGACCTGACGCCAGAGCAAAACGACCCAGATCGCCAATCCCAGGGCCAGCAGGATCTGCCAGCCCCGGCCCAGGTCAAGGTATTCCCAGCCCTGGTGGCCAAACCAGAACCACAGCCTTCCCATAAGATTATGGATCCCCAGGAACTCCCCCAAAAGGCTGCCGCCGACCACCAGGACCAAGGCCCAAAATAAGAGATTGGTCCCCCAAACCTGACCGCGCCGTTCTTCCTCACCCAAGGCCGCGGCCAGGAGCAGACCGCCCCCGATATAGGCGGTGACGATCCAGAAAAGGGCCAATTGCAGATGCCAGGTGCGCAGGATATTGCTGGGAAAAAACTGGTAGAGGTCAAGGCCGAAGAAACTGCCCGGTTCGGCCCGGTTGTGGCCCACGGCGGCGCCGATCAGGGTCTGGGCCAAAAAGAGGATAGCGACGATAACAAAAAATTTGATGGTCGCCTGCTGGCCGGCCGTGGCCGTGCCGGGCACCAGGGCCGGATTGGTCTGGGGCGTCTCCCTCCAGCCCAAATAGCTGAATTTCCCGAAGGCGAAGAGAATGGCCGCCGTTCCCGCCAGCAATGTGATCAAACTTAAGGCACTCCAGAGATAGACCGCGGCTATGGGGGTGTTGCCCACCAGGGGATCATAGGGAAAATTATTGGTGTAGGAATAGGATCGTCCGGGACGGCGAGCCACCGAAGCCCAGGCGGTCCAGGCAAAAAAGGAGGTGAGTTGCCGCAGCTCGATTGGGTCCTGGATATACTTGGCCTTTAAACCGCCGTTAAAAGCCGGGTTGACAAAGTAACCGGTCCACAGGTTGATTTGTTTTAAAAAGGACAGCTCTTCTGCGGGCCGGAACACCAGGGTTCGGGTCCGGGGATCATAACGGTTTTCTTTGAGCAGTTCCCGGACCCAGAATTTGACCACCCCCTGTTCACCCAGGGGAAGGTCCTCGAGGGCCTGACCGAAATGGGATTGGCCCAGGATGAAGCCGGTGTCCACACCCAGGGTGTGCAGGTATTGGGCCGAAAAATCAGGGCCAAGGTAGGCCCCATGGCCCCAGATGGTGCCGTTTTCCATGAGCCCGTATTTTAAAAACACCTGTTGTCCTGACCGGATGTCATTCCCGGTGAACAGGGTTTCGCCGGCCTGGTTGACCACCCGATCGGGGATGGGGGGTGCGCCTTGATAGGCCAGGCAGGCGATCCAGACCTGAATGCCAAAGCAGACCACCAAGGTCAGGATGACGGCCCGCCGCCACCACGGCGAGATCTCTTGATTGAAGGGGTGCTCGTCCATAGGTATTTTTTCGTCTGTCCTTCTAATTTATTATTATCGGTTTTTCCCCTTGAATCCCATCATCGCCGACTCTTTTGGGGATAATCTATTTATAATTTCTATCCTTAAAAGGAAGAAAGATAAATAAGGTTAAGGCCTTATTTTTTGGGTTTGAAAACTGTAATTTATTATAAAAGCTTGTTTTTGAGGGGCAAGAGTTTAAAATTGGAATAAAGGTCAAATTTCTTCATGGCCCCATTTAACCAATACCTTTGTCCGTCGGTCTAAAAATTTATCGGGAGG
Source organism: uncultured delta proteobacterium (assembly GCA_963821645.1). GTDB lineage: Bacteria > Desulfobacterota > RBG-13-43-22 > RBG-13-43-22 > RBG-13-43-22 > RBG-13-43-22. Next base: position 78,045 of record CAWGEQ010000041.1, read on the forward strand.
AAAAATTATGAAAAATTTATGCCTTGTTTTTTCGGGTGCCCTATTGATATTGACCTTATTGGGCGGTTGTGTGGCCTATGTCCCTGCCCAGTCCCCGTACGTGGCCTACGCCCCCGTGCCGCCGCCGGAAGCCCGTCGTGGAAGTAGCGCCGGCCATTCCCTATCCAGAGGCGGTTTGGATTGGCGGCTATTGGGGCTATCACGGAGGAAATTGGCGCTGGAACAATGGTTATTGGGACCGGAGGCCCCATCGGGGAGCGGTCTGGGAACCGGGTCGGTGGTATCACGAAGGTCCCCGTGGATGGGGTTGGAGACCGGGCCACTGGCGATAACCACCTTTTACCATCCGATCCCAGACAACGTTACCACCAGTTAGATTGTGGATACAAGGAGGATGGCAACAAGGATGCATTTTGAGAGCATGTTATTGAACTGGTTGATTGGCCATAGCAGCGCTCTCCTCTGGATGCCGTGGTTGCGGGGGACGAGCCAGCAAGGGGTTATCCCTGCGGCTCCTCTTGTTTTGCCTTTGGCACGAAGATCCAGAGCAGGAGGTAAATAAGGATTCCCGTACCGAAAAAGAAAGTAACCAGGCAAAAGATCACCCTCCAAGTCCACGATGGAAGAGGTGTAACCGTCCCCAATCCGCCGCAGACTCCGCCAATCCACTTATCCTCCCGCGATTTTTTCAACCGATGGAGCCAATTCTGTTCCGTCATAGTACCCCCCTTTGCTGCCCCTGCGGCAAGGCCGGTCGGGACAGCGACCCGACTGGGGCTACGCCGAATTGACGAGGCACTCGCCCCAACATATTATTGAACTATGTTTGATAATATCAGGAAGTTTCAGCGCAATCAATAAAAGAAAAAAATATTTCAACGTAACTATCTAAGTTCATTACAATTACTGATTTGATATTTGGGAACATGATATCCATATCTTTTTTTCATTCGCCGAAAGCGGAACCCCGAACGCAGAACGTTCTTTTCCTTATCCCCTTTGAGCTTTCAGCTTTGAGCCCATTCTCTTTGAGCCTTGTTTATTCGCTTCGACATTCTAAGCTATATTAAATCCTTATCTCCATTATAAATCTCACGGTTAATGACCGTTATTGGAAAAACATCCCAGTTCTCCTCCTTCATTGTGGTGTCAAATTCCTCTAATAAATTTTCCTGTGCTTCAACTGTCAAATCATCAAAGAATATTTCCACTGTTTTTATCATTGAAAACCTCCTTGAATTTAGAAATAAAGGCAGACATAGTATACACTAAATTCAAGAGTGTATTCTATTTAGCAAAGAGTTTATAAGTGCTTAAAACTATGATTTTATATGGTTGACGTATAACGTATAATAGGCTAAAAAGTATGAATGATCATAAGTTTCCGGAATAAGCAGACCCGCGCGTTTTTCGAGGGCGAGCGGATTAAGACCTTTCAGGGGTTTGAGCGGCAAGCCATGCTGCGGCTCGAACGACTCCACGCGGCGGATCGTCTCTTGGCGCTTAACACCCCCGGAAACCGGCTCGAAGCCCTCAAGGGTGATCGCAAAGGCCAACACAGCATCCGCATTAATGACCAGTGGCGGATTTGCTTTGAATGGCCGGAGGGCTCCCCCGGGCCGATTAATGTGGAAATTGTGGATTATCATTAGGAGGTTAACTATGGCACGGATTATCATTCACCCAGGAGAACACCTGGCCGATGAGTTAAAGGCGCTTGGCATGAGCGCCAACGAACTGGCGAAAGAACTGGGTGTGCCGACGAACCGGCTCACCCAGATTATACGAGGTAAACGCGGAATTACCGGCGACACGGCCCTGCGACTCGGCCGGTGGTTCGGCACGGGGCCGGATATCTGGATAAACCTGCAAAAAAATTATGAGTTGCGGCTGGCTGCGCTTGAGATAGGCGACGCGCTGAAAAAAATTCCTCAGCGTCACGGGAAGGGGAAGATGAACGACTGGGCGGTGATAGCAGGATGAGAACTCATAAACGTATTATTCAAGAAAGATTATATATTGAAGAAGCGGCCTTTTCCGGCTTTAAAAAAGAATTGCTCGCAAAGAATGGTCGGTTAGATCGGTCAAATAATTCCGTCTTTGGCCTGATAATCAACTAAACCCGTGGTTGACAGATGTTTCCAAAGGTCAGGATCCTTTGAAGGATTGGAGCAAAATCAACGGGGATGACGATGTTCATTATTGAAATGAAAAAGAAAAAAGTATTGAATGGAGTGAACAACGTCACTCTTTATTACTTTCAAAGAACAATTAGCTAACTTTGAAATTTCTTCTGGATAAGGAATAGGCTGGAATAAAGAATCATGTCCGAAAATTTGATAGAGCGTTACTTGACCGACATAGGGTATGTTCGAAGTACAAGGTCGAATGTGCCGGAGACTTCGTTCTATCCGGCATTGGAACGGTTGCTTACAGACATCGGGAAGACCCTTTCTCCCAAGGTCCGTTGCGTCATCAACCTGTCCAACAAGGGTGCCGGGCTGCCCGATGGTGGCTTGTTCTCTGCCGATCAGTTTCGCCGCAAAGCACGCGATGCGGATGCCAATGAGAATCCCTTCCTGGTTCAGAATCCGTCGCGCGGCGTGATCGAGGCCAAGCCTCCGTCGGAAGATGTCCGCCGGGTGGCCGGGACAGAGCAGGTGGAGCGATACTGGAAGCGGTACGGTATGGTGCTCGTGACCAACTTTCGCGCCTTCGTCCTCATTGGCAAAGGCCCGAGAGGAAATCCGTGCGTTCTGGAATCCTTCACTCTGGCCGAGTCCGAGAGCGAATTCTGGCGTCTGACCGCCCATCCTCGCTTGGCGGCAACCGAGCATGGCGAACGCATGCAGGAGTATCTGAAGCGTGTGCTGCTACATAATGCGCCGCTGGCCGCTCCGCAAGACGTGGCCGGCATTCTCGCCTCCTACGCCCATGACGCCCGCCTTCGCATCGAACAGGCCGATCTCCCGGCCCTGGCCAGCCTTCGGCAAGCCCTCGAAGACTCCCTCGGCCTGCATTTCGAGGGCGAGAAAGGCGAGCATTTTTTCCGTTCCACCCTCATTCAGACCCTCTTTTACGGCGTTTTCTCGGCTTGGGTTTTGTGGGCCCGTCGGCGGGACGCCAAACCCAGTGAAACAACCGGATTTGCTGATGCCCTTCGCGAAGCTGCGGCGCCATATTCCGTCGCCGGCGGCTTCGACTGGCGCTCCGCCCACTTTCTCCTGCGCGTTCCCATGCTCCGCGCCCTTTTCGTGCAGGTCGCTGACCCAGCCCGTCTCGGTGCCTTGGGCCTGATCGAAGTTCTCGACTGGACCGCCGCCGCCCTGAATCGCGTGGATCACGCCGAGTTCTTCAAGTCCTTCGACGAGGAGCACGCCGTCCAGTACTTTTACGAACCCTTCCTGCACGCCTTCGATCCCGAATTGCGCAAAGAACTCGGCGTTTGGTACACCCCCGAGGAGATTGTCCAATACCAGGTCGAGCGCGTGGATGCTGTCCTCCGCTCCGAACTCGGACTCGCCGATGGACTGGCAGATCCGACAGTGGTCGTCCTCGATCCCTGTTGCGGCACCGGCGCCTATCTGCGGGCCGTACTTCGCCGCATCGCCGCCACCCTGCATGACAAGGGGGGCGATGCCCTGGTCGCCAACGATCTCAAGAAAGCCGCCATGGAGCGCGTCTTCGGCTTCGAGATTCTGCCCGCGCCATTTGTCATTGCCCATCTCCAACTCGGTCTGGAACTCGAAAAACTCGGCGCGCCTTTGAGCGACCGCTGCGATCCGCCTGAACGCGCCGGGGTCTATCTGACCAACGCCCTCACCGGTTGGGAACCTCCAAAGGGAAAACCGATACAGATTGCCTTCCCCGGTTTCGAAGAAGAGCGCGACGCCGCCGGCAAGGTTAAACAGAAAAGCCCCATACTTGTTATACTCGGCAATCCGCCCTACAACGCCTTTTCCGGCGTCAGTCCAGAGGAAGAGGAAGGACTGGTCGAACCCTACAAAAAGGGCCTCATCTCCGAGTGGGGCATCAAGAAGTTCAACCTCGACGACCTCTACATCCGCTTCTTCCGCCTCGCCGAAAAACGCATCGCCGAGCACACCGGTCGTGGGGTAGTATCGTTCATTTCGAATTTCTCTTATTTAGGTGACCCTTCGTTCGTGGTTGCGCGTCGCAGGTTCCTTGACGAATTCGATGTCATCTGGTTGGACTGCCTGAACGGAGACAGCCGCGAAACAGGAAAGCTGACTCCCGAAGGCAAACCCGATCCATCGGTGTTTTCAACGGAATGGAACCGCGCAGGCATCCGCGTTGGCACGGCCATAGGTTTGTTCGTGAAGCGAAGCCGATGCTCGGAGAAATGAGACCGCCATCCGTTTCCGCCATTTCTGGGGCACATCGAAACGAGCGGATCTCCTCGCCAGCCTCGATGCACAGGACTTCGATGCACAGTACGAGATTTCCAACCCTCGGAAAGACAATCGCTGGACATTTCCGACCTTCGGATGTTGCCACCGCATATCTCGCATGGCCCAAGTCTGACCGAATCTGTCCGCGTGCAACACCAGCGATGGTTACATGGAAAGCTGAAGGGGCAATGATTCCCTATCTGATCAACGTGAATTGCTCGTTGATCGGATGAGACGTACTTCGATCACGTTTAAGCGATGGAAGAAATGAAAGTCATTCGTCCTGAGACAATCGAAAATTATTGCACGATATGATGCCAGCGAGAGCGCAGAGAAGGATTTTGGCGAAGAGCAATTTACAAGCCTCGGTTAAGCGGTTATGTTTTTAAACCATTTGATCTCACGTTGGTTTTATTACGATACACAACGTCCTCTTTGGACTGAGCCAAGTTCTGCTCTATCTGAACAGGCGTGGCTCAGGAAATGCGTTTCTTATTTCGATGATGGCCGGGGTCAAAGACCCGGAGGGTTTTTCTTTATTCTTCAGTCACGCAGCATTCGAACGTGACGTGATATCGGGGCATGCGCGATGCAATCCCGTTTCGCCTCAAGGTGGGGCCGTCCCGCCGAGTAGGCCGCTACGCGTCTGTCAATCGCATCTTACCTGGCATGGAAACCGAATTGGAAAAAATCACAGCCAACCTCTCCCCCGTTGCTCGGGCATATTTGGCGTCTCTCGGACTACCCGAGCCGGACACCGATCAGGTGACTGCCGAACTGATCTGGTATCACACCTTGGCAATCGGCTACTCACCCGCCTATCTTTCCGAGAACGCAGACGGCATCCGCCAGGACTGGCCGCGGATTCCGCTGCCGAAGGCGAAAGATTTGCTGCTCGCCTCCGCGGCCCTTGGGCGGCAAGTGGCGGTTTTGCTGGACACGGAAACGCCTGTTCCCGGCGTAACCATCGGGAAAATTCGGGACGATCTGAAGAGCATCGCCGTATTTCAGCGTGTTGACGGAAAACCGGCGAAACCCGAGGCCGGAGACCTTGACCTCACCGCCGGCTGGGGCCATGGCGGCAAGGGCGGCGTCACTATGCCCGGCAAGGGGAAACTCATCCGCCGGGACGATGGAGCGTACGATATTTTCCTGAACGATGTTTCATGCTGGGAAAACGTACCCGAAACGGTGTGGAACTACACCATCGGCGGCTATCAGGTCATCAAAAAATGGCTGTCGTACCGGGAGAAGCCACTCCTTGGCCGTGGCCTGACGCCCGACGAAGTCCGTTATGTCACGGAAATGGCGCGCCGCTTGGCGGCTCTGATTTCATTGGAGACATCCTTGAACGCGAACTATCGAGAAGTAATCCAGACGACTTATCCTTGGACAACCCAATAGGAATAACGGATAAGCGTATCGGGAACTATGCAAATTCCGATAGTTAGAATTAGAAGGGTCTGTAAGTGCATTTAGCAACCATCATTTTCGCGCTGACCTATCTGCTCATCTCGTTGGGAGAGAATAGCCCCCGGAAGCTGGATCGTCCAACGGCGGCCTTGTTAGGGGCGGTGTTGATGGTAATGACGGGGTCCTTGACCCGCCGTGAAGCAGCTGCCGCTCTGGATTTCAGCACGCTAGCGGTCTTGTTTGGCATGATGGTTCTGCTAGCGGTGCTCATGCAAAGTGCCCAACGACTATTTGAACAGGGACAGCGAGCGCATTCTCCGCAGCTTGCGCGTGGGTTAGCGAGCGAACTACAAATAATAGACATTTACCTTACCGGGAAGATTCCCTGCACCTTGGTGAAGGGAGCTTCAATAGGAGTGTATATCTTATGAACAGTACCCATCGCTGTTTGTTGGCAACCCTGATCGCCACAACCATTTTCTTTCTTGCCTGCCCCCTGAAGGCTCAAACCTCTCTCGATTCCCTGCTCAATCCTTATCTGACCCGGTTCGACCTGCCGGCCATCGCCGCGGCTGTTGTCAAAGACGGAAAAGTGATTTCAGCCGGCGCCGTGGGCACGCGTAGGGCGGGGGTAAAGATTCCGGTGACGATCAATGACCGATTCCACCTCGGTTCGGATACGAAGGCCATGACTGCCTTGTTGGCGGCCATGCTGGTAGAAGAGGGAAAGCTGCGATGGGACACAACCATAGCCGAGACCTTTCCCGAGCTGGCGGAAAAGATGGACCCCGGATTGCGACGGGTCACCCTCGAACAACTGTTGTCCCATACCAGTGGGATCCCGACCGACAATGAAGACATTTTCAAGCTTTACCTGGAAGCAATGTCCCAGGACGGAAACCTCGATGATCTGCGGTACTGGCTCGTCCGCCAGTGGAGCAAGCGCCCCCTGGCGTTCGATCCGGGCACGAAATTCGCCTATTCGAACTTGGGATATATCATCATAGGCGCCATGATCGAGCGCGTCGGTAAAAAGACTTGGGACGAAACGATAACGGAACGGATCTTCATCCCTCTTAAATTACGGACCGCCGGTCTCGGACCACAGTCTTCTCTCGGCAAGATCGATGCCCCTCTGGGTCATTCCATCGTCGATGGCCATGTGAAGGCCATGCTGGCCGGCCCTAACGGTGACGGCCCCGCGATCCTCGGTCCTGCCGGTATTGCCCACATGTCCGTCCTCGACTTTGCCCGCTGGGCCGGATGGAATGCCGGTGAGGGGAAACGCGGCCCGGCCCTGGTCAAACCGGAGACGATGCGCAAGCTCCACACACCGGTCATTACCATGCCGGAAAAAAAGGATGCCCCACCCGGCACGCCGCCGGGCGGAAAATACGCCCTGGGGTGGGGCGAGCTCGCCGTTGACTGGGCGCCTTATCCCCTGCTCTATCATGGTGGTTCCAATAGCATGAACCTGGCTCATGTCTGGCTGGATCCCAAACGTGATTTCGCGATGGTCATGGTGACCAACATCAGTGGACAAAAAGCGAACACGGCCTTCTCTGACCTGGCGAAAGAATTGTACACGAAATTCGCCAAGAACAAATAAAGTGAAATAGCCACAATAGTTGAACGCCTTCTGGAGACGAAAGACGGCCCATGTGCTTTGGTCGGCGAAAATCGATTCAGACCGAAGTCTAAAAAAGTCTTGACTATATTAGACTTCGATCTAAAATAGACTGATGATTAAGAGAACGGCCCTTGAGATTATCCGCGAAATTATCGAACAAGATAAGAAGATGGCCTTTGTCAGCGGACCGCGGCAGGTCGGGAAGACCACCCTGGCCAAGCAATACCAGGCCCGATTCGGACAGGGTCTTTACCTCAACTGGGACATCCCCACTCACCAAAAAAGAATTTTAACCGATCCCCTTTTTTTCGAAAAAGAAAACCGCGACCCGGGAAAGCCCTTCCTGGTGGTTTTGGATGAAATCCATAAGTACTCCCGGTGGAAGAATTTTCTCAAAGGGTCCTATGATCAAGGTCGGGAGGATTTTCGGTTTCTGATCACCGGAAGCGGCCGGCTTGAGCTTTTCAAAAAAGGGGGAGACAGCCTGTTAGGCAGGTATTTCAGCGTCCCCCTGTATCCCCTGGGGGTCGGTGAACTTCAAGGTAAACTGACCGCCTTCAAAGATTTCAAGAAAATGTTGGTTTCTCCGCCTTCCGCTTCGGCAGAGGCCAAGGAAGGATATTCCCACCTCTTCCGCTTCAGCGGATTCCCCGAACCATTTACCCGGGGAACCTCGACTTTCTACAACCGCTGGTTTGCCGAGCGTAAGACCCTTCTTCTCCGGGAAGATATTCGGGATGCCAGCGCCATCCGGGAAATATCGCTCCTGGAACACCTTGCCCAGTTGATTCCCGACCGGGTTGGAAACCCCCTTTCTTTGAACGCCCTCAAGGGCGATGTCGGCGTGGCCTTCGAAACCATCCGCAACTGGGTGCTTTTGCTCGAACAGTTTTTTTACCTCTTCCGTCTGCCCCCCTTTACCGGCCGGTTGACCCGGACCCTCAAAAAAGAAACCAAGGCCTATCTTTACGACTGGGTTGAAATTGAAAATGACGGCCCGCGTTTTGAAAACTTGGTGGCCATGCATTTGTGGAAGGCGGTCGGGCTGTGGAAGGCCATGGGAGAGGGGGACCTTCGGCTGCATTTTCTTCGGGACAAGGAAAAGCGGGAAGTCGATTTCGTCCTTTCCGAAAGGGGAAAACCTCTGTGCCTGGTGGAATGCAAAGCGGCGGAGGATAGCCTCACACCCAATCTTCTGCATTTCCAGAAAAAGCTGTCCGCGCCCGTTGCCGTCCAACTCCTGCACAAAACTGGTATTTGCAAAAAAATGCATTCCGAAGGATTGACCCAGTGGATCATCTCTGCCGATCATTGGCTTTCCCTAATTCCTTAGACCTGCGGATAATGGGGGTCGGACCCAATGAGGAGGATACCGATGTCACTCGCTTGCATGAGCCTTTGGCCCCGCGAGCGGGGAAAGGTCTGATGATTGGTTTTTAAAAGGGATCCGTGCCCTCAGTGAACGAGGTTATTTAATTTTGAAAAGGAGAAAATAGAATGAAGAAAAGTATTCAGGCGGCAGTGATGTCAGCGGTTATAAGTCTTGCACTGATCGGCGGATTGTATGCAGCAGAGGTGCCTTTCGATTTGAACCCTGAGTTTGGCATGAAAGAAGTCCTCCTGACGAAGGTCGGCGCACGTGTCACGGTGAAGACCGATTCGGGGGAGACCCTCGAAGGTACCGTGGCGAAGGTCGGCCACCAACTCCTGCACCTTTCGAAGATTGCCGGAAAGGATTTTTATGATGCAATCGTGAGGATCGACAGGATCACCTCCGTGGTCATGAAGGTCCGATAATATGGGGTAAATAATCATGGGTAGCCAATCGAAATTTCGCACTAAAAGCAGAACCGACCGGCGCCTGTGGCCGGCTGCCGTGTTACTTACCCTTTTGCTGCTCACGGGCTGCGGCAAGAACCAGCCCGCCGAAAAAGCGGTGTCGTCGGGATCAGCGCGGGTCGAAGCCGCCACCGCCGAGTCCAACCAGCAGTTCGGCCAGACGCTCAATCTCGCCGATAAACAGGACTTCGAAGATGCGGCCCGGGGGTTGATCGCCCAACCGAGCGGCAAGATTCTCAATGCGGCCGGGGTCACCCTGTGGGATTATGATCGTTTCAACTTCATCAAGGGGGAGGCACCCGCAAGCACCAACCCCAGCCTGTGGCGCCAGGCGAAGCTGAACAACATCGCCGGTTTGTTCAAGGTGATGGACGGCATCTATCAATTGCGCGGCTTCGACCTGGCCAACATCACGCTGATCGACGGCAAGACCGGTTGGATCGTCGTGGACACTTTGACCTCGCGGGAAACCGCAACCGCCGCCATGGCTTTCGCGCGCAAGCATCTGGGCGACAAGAAGGTATCGGCGCTGATTTTCACCCACAGTCATATCGATCATTTTGGCGGCGCCCTGGGGGTCATCTCCAGCGAGGAGGCGGTGCGCCGCAAGGTGCCGATCGTGGCCCCCGAAGGTTTTCTGGAAGAAGCGACCAGCGAGAACCTGCTGCTTGGCCCGTCAATGGGGCGCCGGGCGGCGTATATGTACGGCACCCGTCTGCCTGCGTCCCCCGTTGGAATGATCGACGAGGGACTCGGGAAAAACCTCGCCCTGGGGTCGGTGGGGATCCTGCCGCCGACGCAGATCGTTTCCGCCGCCACCCAGGAGATGATGCTCGACGGCGTGAAGTTCCTTTTCTACAACGCGCCGGGGTCCGAGGCCCCGGCGGAGATGGCCTTCTACCTGCCGGAGAAGAAAGCGCTTTGTGCGGCCGAAGTGCTGACCCATACCCAGCATAACCTGTATACCCTGCGAGGCGCTAAGGTGCGCGATGCCTTGCGCTGGTCGAACTACATCAACGACTTCATACAGCGTTTTGGCCAAACGGAAGTCATCTTTGCCTCCCATCACTGGCCGATGTGGGGCAATGCGCGGATTATCGAGTACATGAAAAAGTATCGCGACGTGTTTCGCTATATTCACGATCAGACGATCCGCCTGGTCAATGCCGGCCTGAAGCCCGATCAGATCGCCGATTCGCTCAAGTTGCCCAAGTCGCTGGAAGGCCCGTTTTCGATCCGCGGGTATTACGGCACGGTACGCCACAACGCCCGGGCGGTATACCAATACTATGTCGGCTGGTTCGATGGCAATCCGGCCAATCTGGACCCGCTGCCGCGCACCGAGGCCGCAAAACGTTACGTCGCGCTCATGGGCGGGATCGATAAGGTGGTCGCCGCAGCGCAAAGCGCATTCGATCGGGGGGAATATCGCTGGACCGCCGAACTGCTCAACCAGGCGGTGTTCGCCCAGCCTGAGCACAAAGCGGCAAAAGGGCTATTGGCGCGGACTTACGATCAACTGGGTTATGTCGCCGAATCCGGATCCTGGCGCAATCTGTATTTGACCGGGGCCTATGAACTGCGCAACGGGCCTCCTCAAAAAGGGCAGGATCGCACCATGTTGCTCGACATGCTGGCCCGGACACCGATCGAGCCTATTCTCGACGCCATGGCGGCAGGCCTGGACGGCCCGGCCGCCGAAGGCAAGACGATCAAGATTAATCTCGTCTTTACCGACATCAAGGAATCATACCTGCTCTGGCTGGAAAATGCCGTCCTTCATCACTGCAAGGGGCCGGCAGACGCCAAGGCCGATGTGACTCTGATGCTGACCAAACCCATGTTCCTGAAAATCATGACCGGTAGCGCCAAAATCAAAGACCTGCTGTTCAGCGACGAACTGAAGATCAAGGGCAGCAAAGTCGATCTGGCCCGATTCTTCACTCTGTTCGATAAAGCCAAGGGAATATTTCCGATCGTCACCCCTTAGGCCGGAGCCGCCTCGACGCCGCGCGGCACCTCTATGAGAAGGACGGGTTCAAACTGGTGGAACAACGGGAAGGAACCTAGTGGGGCAACGAGGTAATTGAACAGCGATTCGAACTACAGCCCTGCCGGAGGATATTCGATGATTCGGGGGAGCGGCCTGCGTAGGAACATCAGGACCCTGCATAACTTCCCACCGGCCGCGACGGACGACGAGATCCGGGCGGCGGCTCCGCAGATCGTGAGGTAGAGAAGAACGTTTATCCGGGCGTTGGAGTCGAAGGATCCGTTCGCAACGTTGCCACGCCCGATCCGACCAACTTCAGTTTGGGTTCCTGCTCGACGGCCGCATACAACTCACGCATAACGCGGTCGTCGATCTCGGCCGCATTCTGCAGCGCAACCGGAAAGTGCACCGTCACCTCAATCCCTGAGGCGGTGAAGTGAAGACTCGTCTTTGGCATCAATTCAATCGTGTGGATAGAACTGAGGGTCTGTTCCATGTGGCGTATCTGCCGCTCCATCTCAGCGCGATGGTCCTTCAGCGCAGTATCCATTGCGGTTGCGATCCGTTCTTGAATCATCCGGTAATCACTCTCGGGCGAAAAGGTGAGGCTGACCTCATGCCAAACGAAGCTTGCGCCTGAAATTTGCTTGAAGACACCAGCATTGGGCTGAAACACAACGGAATTGGCGAAAGCCACCACCCGGCCGCTGGGTTGTGCCTCTGTCCCGTTGCTGCCGAGCTCGAGCAGATGGAGTCGGACGAGTCCTATATCGACCACTTCTCCGGTTACACCGGAGATTTGCACCCGATCCCCAACCCGAATGCCATATTTTCCGATCAGGAAGAAATAACCGGCAATTGACAGGATCACGCTCTGCATGGCCACCGCCACCCCGGCGGTGAGGAGACCCGCGTACGTGGCCACGGATCCCAATTCGGTAGTGAAGGTGAAGGCGATGATCACACCGACTACGACCCAGATCATAATCTTCCCAAGCAACAGGAATTGGTATCGGCGGCGTGTTTCTTGTATGTAGCGCAAGATGGCCCTGCGCCAAACCTCCCCGGCAGCGAAGACCAGGGCAATGATGATGGCGAAAATTGCCAGTCGTACCAGGAAGCTTCGCATCTTATCGCCGTACTCTTTGTGCACGGCGTCACGCCAGTTTGCGAGCGACCTTTTATAAAGGTTGAGCAGGATGCCTTGTTTGTTGAGGGGCAGCAACCCGGCAGAGCTTTGCTTGAACTGGGCAGTGAGCGCATCCAATTGAGCTTTCTGTTGCGCGAGGACATTGGGATCCTGTGATGGAGGCTGGTTGGCGAGCTGATCTCCGCTTTTAATCAAGCCTCTGAGGTTGGCCAACAGAGGTTCGCGCAATTGCTTGGCCGCTTGCATGAGCTGATCGGTGGAAAGGATCTGCTGGTCAAGCGTATGACCTTTGCGGGACAATCGCAGCAAGTCGGCGGAAAGCCCCCATATCCCGGAGGATTGTTGGGTGTTCGCGGATGGGGCTGTTCTTCCAGAGGTCTTTCCGGCAGCGGTTTGCTCTGGCGAAGTGCCTCCCGCAGCGCTTAGGACGTCAGGCACCAAACGTACCAACTCCTCGATCTGGGCCCGCAGTCCGGCGGCTCCTGTGCCATGATTGCTGGTCTCGGTGGTAAACTGGAGGATGTTGTGCAGGGCGTCGCGACGGGCTTGGCGAAAGGCCAGTTCGCTTTGCGTCTCCGCGATGAGAGACTCAAGAGCAGGGCGCATTTTCTGCGGAGCGGCCTCCAGCTTTTGTCGAAGCGATTGCAGTTCGTTTTGCGAATGCTCGACCTGTTGATCGGCATTGGCCGTTGCCTGGATCAAGCGTTGATGTTGAGAGAGCGTATTGGCCTGATCCTGTGTCAGGTTGCCCTTGGGCTGCTTGGATTCGCGCTGTTCTTCCAGCCGGGCGAAGTCGAAGGCGAGCCGGACGATCTGACCGGAGATCCGGCGATTATCATCCGCAAAGGTAATGTCGCTCGGTTCTCTGGCAATCTGCTGCTCGACGATCGTTCCCCGATACCAGTTGATGGTTTCCGTCAAATACGAAATGATAGCGTTGGTCTTGGGAGCACTTTCGGGCGGATTCTGTGAGAACGTTAGACCGTTACTTAAACAGACGACGAGAATGGTCACGATACTGACGAGCCTTCGGCTGGTCCATGGACGCGTGAAAATCATAATGCACTCGATAGATCCTCAAGATCTTGGTCTTTGAGATTTAGGGCAGAGGTACTACCGGACTTTCGGCCAGTCCTGCCGCGGTAGGGCTGATACCGGGTCCTGTGCCCTTTTCTTATTATAATATAACGAAAGAAAGTTTGGAAAAAAATAGCGTGGGCTCTGTATTTTCAGGTCAATAACACGGTATTTTATGCCAAACGTCCGGTCAACCTGCTTTATTACCCCTGTTGATTCATGAGCAAACCAGATATGGAAAAGGGAACGTAATCCACTTCATTCAGCAAATTATAAGGTTAACAGACTTCGTTCCCAGAGGCTATAAAAATACAGCCTTTTTAATCATAAACTACCGGATTTATCCTATTTACTTTTTAAACCTCCTGAATCATACTCAAAATACTCTTTTCTTGGAAGGGAGAAGCGGACTATTGGCAGACCGCACGTTGACAAACCTGAGGCCGATTTTTTCTAAAATTTATTGAGGGAGGAATAACCTTATCATGGAAATTCATATCGAAGGACAAAATCTGGAAATCCTGCCGGAATGGCGTGAAAAAATTGAAGAAGAACTGGCTCGTCTGGAAGAACATTACATGGGCCCCGTCCTGCATGCCCGGGTGGAAATCATCGGCACCCGGCACCACCATCTGGGGGCCTTTGAAGTTCATCTGGTCGTTTCCGTCACCGGGGATACCATTACCATCATTCGAAAAGGGGAATTAGTTCCGCCCTTACTGGTTGAGGCCTTTGATGCCCTGGACCGCCGTCTTTTGGACCACTCCCATATCCAGCAAAAGGAAGTCAAGACCCATGAAGAACATGCCCAGCGCGGTAAGGTGATCAGGCTCTTTCCGGGAGGGGATTATGGTTTTATTGAAGACCAGGAAGGGGCGGAGGTTTATTTTCACGCCAATGCCCTTAAAAATGGAAAATTTGAAAAATTAGTGCCGGGCACAGAGGTAAAATTCTCCGCGGAGGAGGGGGAGAAGGGACTTCAGGCCGTCTGGGTCAAGCCGATGATCTGAGTTGACTATAGGGCGGTTACAGCCCGGGAGGGAAAGGAGGAGGGTTATAGAGGAATATTCCTTTCCCAAACTTTATCTGAACCGCGGGCGGTCAACCCTCATACCCTCCGGACCCTTTGATCTTGCCGCTGAAGATCCTGTAGGTATAGGTGGTATAAAAAATAATAAGCGGGATGAGAATGGCCGTGACCACCAGCATAAAGATCAGGGTCTTGGGAGATGCGGCGGCCTCGGCCACCGTAACCGGTGAGACCACATTGGGTATCATCTGGGGATAGAGGCTTATTGAAACCCCGATAAAGGAAAAGAGGACCAGGGCGGCGTTCCAGAAAAGGGGCGCCCGGTCGTACCCTTTCCATAAGCTGCGAAAAAACAAAAGGCAGGCTATGGCCGCCAGAAGAGGGAAGACGGCCATATAATAAAGGTCCGGGAAGGTGGACCACTTCTTGGCGGTGTGAGGATAATTCAGAATGAGCCCTATATAGACCATAACAGAAACGATGAGGGTCAGGATCGATGAGACCTTTGAAAGACGAAAGCTTCGTTGACGGAGATCCCCCTCTGTTTTTAAGATGAGATAATTGGCCCCCAACATCGTATACCCCAAAAGTACACCCAAGGTCACCAGGGCCGAAAAAGGATTCAGCCAGTCCCAAATCGTCCCCATAAATTGACCCTTATGGGTTTCCAGACCGCTTAATAGGCCTCCCAGGGCAAACCCCTGGGCCAGAGTGACTAAGAGGCTTCCAATCCCGAAGTTCATCTCCCAGAACCGCTTTCGAAGGGAGTGTTCCCGAAAGTCGAAGGCTATTCCCCGGAAGACAAAACCGATCAGCATGACCATGGAAGGAAGATAGAGGGCGGAAAACAGGAGGCTGTAAAAAAGGGGAAAGGCACCGAAGAGCATCCCTCCCAGCACCACCAGCCAGGTTTGGTTGATGTGCCAGATGGCCCCCAGGCTGTCCATCATCAGGCCCCGGTCCTTGGCCTGACCCGGTAAAAGGGAGATGATCCCGACACCCAAATCAAAGCCGTCGGTTATGGCGTAATACAAGAGGAGAAAACCGATAATCAACAGCCAGACATCCGGTAAAATTCCATCCATGAGGTTCCTCTAAGGTTGGTAATCTGATCACACTTTAGATTTTTAAAATCTGTCTTTCAAGGACACCGTTAGAGTCAAAATCCCCCTCAATCCCCCTTTTTCTAAGGGGGAAGCCTTTCTCCTCCCTTTGACAAAGGGAGGGCGGGAGGGATTTATAAATGCTTTTTCAAACAGCTAAGTTGATACGGAATTTTCCGTTTCCGGTCCTTGGCTAATCAGTTGCCGGGCGAGCAGGATAAAGATTATGAAGAGGACCAGATAGAGGGCGGCGAAGAGCGAGAGGGAAAGGCCCACGTTCCAGGAGGCCAAAGGGCTGGCCCCATCCTTCGTACGCAGCACCCCATAAATTATCCAGGGTTGCCTGCCCACCTCACGGGTAACCCAGCCCGCTTCCATGGCCAGATAACTTAAGGGCAGGGCGGCCATCCAGGCGAACCATAGTCTTTTTTGCTTGGACACTGCCTCGAATTTCAGTTTCCCCCGGCGCCAGGCATAGACGGTCCAAAGCATGAGGAGGAAAAAGCCTATTCCCAAAGCCACCATAACCCGAAAGGCATAAAAGGTGATCGCGATGGGGGGCTGGTCCTTTACGGGAAATTCCCGCAGGCCCTTGACCTGCCCGGTGAAGGAATGGGTGTCCAGCAGACTCAGCACATAGGGGATCTCAACGGCCCAGCGATTTTTCTGATTGACCTTATCCGGCCAGGCCACGAGATTCCAGGAAGCAGCCGTCCCCAGCGGATTGGTCTGCCAATGGGCCTCCATGGCCGCCAGCTTGGTGGGCTGAGACCGGCCCACTTCCAACCCCGAGAGGTCCCCCAAAAAGATTTGTAGCGGGGTGATGACTAAAGCACCCAGGACCGCCCATTGGAAGGATTTCAGAAAGAATTCGGGATGACGATTCTTCCATAAGTACCAGGCGCTGATCCCGCCGATGACGAAGACGGACACCTCCAGACAGGCCACCCACATGTGGGAAACCGCCCTGGGCATATCGGTGGTAAAGATGGCCTCCCAATTACTGATCAGGGCAAAACGGCCTTTTTCAAAGGCGCCGCCGGCCGGGGTATGCATCCAGGCATTGGCCACCATGATCCAGAAGGCCGACAGGGAGGCCCCCAGGGCGACCATGAGGGTGGAAAACAGATGCAGGCCGGGAGGGACCTTTTTCCAACCCCAGATCATAATGCTCAGAAAGGTCGCCTCCAGCATAAAGGCCATGGTGGCTTCAAATCCCAGGATATGGCCGAAGACATCGCCACCGGCCTGGGAAAAGAGGCTCCAATTGGTCCCGAATTGAAATTCCAGGGGTATGCCGGTGACCACACCGACCGCAAAATTCAGGATAAACAGCCGGGACCAGAACCGGGCCTGAAGATAATAGATTTTATTTTTCGTCTTGAGGTGCATGGCTTCCACCAGCACCAGGAAGATACTCAGCCCGATGGTCAGGACCGGCCACAAAATATGAAACATGGCCGTGAAGGCGAATTGAAGGCGGGACAAAAAAATCGGATCGGTCATGGCCAAAGCACTTTAAGCCTGAAGAGCCTACGCCTTTCTTTATAATTTCCCTGACCGAAAAATGGAGATGATCAGCCAGAGCCCCAAGGCCGTGGCAATGATATAACCGAGGAGACCGAAGAGGTCGGTTACCGGGATGGTCTTCAGGCCGAATAGATTCAAGGTCACCTCGAAAACTTTGTGACCGGAATTGAGAATCATGGCGGCGGCGATCAGGGAGGCCGAAATGATGAAACCGACGGTCAGCCGATTGAGGCCCTTGGCAAACTGGTTGGTCAGGTTTTCCAGGCCTCCGTGCCAAAATTCGAAGCGTTGTTTCCCCTGAGCCGTTTGCCTGAGGATGTCATGGACAAACCTGGGCATGGACTTCAGGTACCCGCCGGTGATGCGGACCTCTCTTTCCAGACCTCGAAAAAACCGTTTGATATTGATGTTGCGCGCGAGAAATTTCCTGGCGTAGGGCCGGGCCGCCTCCAGGAGACTGGCCTCGCTGCCCAGGATCTTGCCCAGGGCCTCGGTTTGGATAAGGGTTTTCAAGAGGAGGAGGATATTCCTGGGGAGCCTGATGTGATACTTATAGATCAGTTGCATGATTTGATCGTAGACGTCCCTGACCGATATGGTCTGAAGCGAACGGCCGTAAAAGGGCTCGCTCATATCTTTGAGATCGATCAAAAAACTCTTCAGATCCATGGTCTCTTCGTCGACGATTCCCGCATCCCACAAGGCCTCCAGGACCCGATCATAATCGTGGTCGGCAAAACCCAGGAAGATATTGGCGATTTGGTGCATCATCTGCTCATCCAGATAACCGGTAATCCCGAAATCCACCAGGGCCACCCGGCCGTCGGCCATGACCAGGGTATTGCCCGGGTGCGGATCGGCGTGAAAATAACCGAACTCCATCAACTGGCGGGAGAAGGAGCGCAGACCGATGTTGGCTATTTCCTTGGGGTCAAGGCCCAGGGCCTTAATGGCCTCTACCTGATCCATTTTGATGCCGTCGATATATTCCATGACCAGGACAGACCGGGAGGTGTATTCCCAGTACACCCGGTGGATATAGATTTCATCCACGTCCTTGAAGTTGGCGGCAAACTTTTCAATGCTGCCCGCTTCGATAAACATGTCGAGTTCCTTGAAAATGGTGCGCTCGAACTCTTTGACCAAGTTGGTCCCGCCCAGGATCTGCCCTATCTCAAAATTATTTTCTATCTTTTCGGCTAAATAATACATCAACCGGATATCCTGGCTGATCTTCCGGTCGATACCAGGCCGAATGACCTTGACGGCCAGTTCTTCCCCGGTTGCCAGTCGGGCTCGGTGGACCTGGGCTACCGAAGCGGCGGCGATCGGATCGGGGTCGAATTCCTTAAAAATTTCGGAAAGGGGCCGCTTCAATTCTTCTTCGATGACCTCTTTAATCTCCGAAAAAGGGACCGGAGGGACGCGGTCCTGCAATTTTTTAAGTTCGTCGATATATTCAGGCGGGAACAAATCGGCCCGGGTACTCATAAGCTGTCCCAGCTTGATAAAACTGGGCCCCAGTTCTTCCAGGGCCAGACGAAGGCGTTTTGGTGAAGGAAATCCGGATTGGAAAAACAGGTCTCTGTTCTTGTGCCGTTTCTCTTTTTTTTCTTCCCGTCCGAGGAGACGCTCCAGCAGACTACCCATACCATGCTTGAGCATCACCCTGGCAATGACGAAAAATCTATTAAATCCTTTCAACGCCGTAATCCCTTCGGCACTCAGGAAGATTTTGTTTTGTTGACCCTCGGCCAGACCCTGGAGATCTCCTGAAGCTTGGAGGCCGAAGCGACATACCTTTCCACATAACCACAATCGGCACAAACGTAATTGTCTAAGGCGGCAATGGAAATGAGGGTTATGGGGATACTGTTACTTCCGAAGGGGCCGGTTTTGGCCGGGATATCCGTTCCCCGGAATACCTGGTCCGAGCCGCATTTGGGGCACTTTCCGTCTTTCACCTGGGCACCTCCTTGACCTTTGGCCGGTTAAAACGTCCTGGTGGATTTGTTGGGGGTTTGGTTGGGAATGAAGTTAGTATAAGATAAAAGCGGAAATCGAGTCAAGGATAAAGCCCGGAAAATTCCGGAATCCAGGAGCCAGGAGTCAGAATTCAGAATGGAGATAACCAGGAAGATTTTTGAGGATAGGTTATTTTTCGGAGGATTCGGTTTCCCGGCCCCGATGGACACCGTCGAGGATCCGCTCTAATCGTGATTTCGGAAGCCCCCCGAAAGCCGATTCCAAATCCTCCATTGAAAAATTTTCCTCTAAATAAAGATCCACCGGGATTCGTTCTTCCCAACATCCCATCAAGTTACGGCAGGGCAAGGAGGACTGGGTACGACGGCAGTAGCCAAAGGTCAGCATCATTCCCAGATGGGGGCAGTAGATTTCTAAATGGTCAAAGGACTCAAGCATGGGTGGCGCAAACAGTCAATGGAAGGTGCAAGGCATCAAGGCGCAAGGTACAAGGTTTTTTGAACCTAATACCTTACACCTTAAACCTTGGACCTGTTATTATTATAGCTTTGGCTTCGGAAATTTCTCCAGGGCCATTAAGGATTTTTGGATTACTTCATCGGGGAGTTCGTAGTCGCTCAGTTTACCCTCGAAATAAGCACTATAGGCCATCATATCCACCAGGCCGTGTCCGCTCCAGTTCACCAAGATGGTCTTGGCCTTGCCCTCTTCCTTGCATTTTTTGGCCTCGGCGATGACGGCCGATATGGCGTGGTTGGTTTCCGGGGCCGGGATAAAGCCTTCGGTCCTGGCCCAGGTCACGCCGGCGGCAAAAGTTTCCAACTGACCCACGGCCCTGGGTTCGATCATTTTATCCATGATCAATTGGCTGACGATGGGGGCCATTCCATGATAGCGGAGCCCTCCGGCATGAATAGGCTCCGGGACAAAGGCGTGACCCAGACTGTGCATGCATAACAATGGGGTCATCTGAACCGTATCCCCGAAATCATAGACAAAGGGTCCTTTGGTCATGGTCGGACAGGAAGCGGGCTCGACGGCGATCACGTGGACCTTTTTCCCGGCGATCTTGTCCCGGATAAAGGGCAAGGCCAGTCCTGCAAAATTGCTTCCCCCGCCGGCACAGCCGATGACGATATCCGGATATTCCCCCAATTTTTGGAGTTGTTTTTGGGCCTCCAGCCCGATGATGGTTTGATGGAGGAGCACATGGTTCAAAACACTGCCCAGGGCATATTTACTGTTAGGGGTCGAGACCGCATCTTCCACGGCTTCGCTGATGGCCATACCCAGACTTCCCGGGGAATTGGGGTCCTGCTCTAACATTTTTCTTCCGGCCTGGGTATCCGGGCTGGGGCTGGCAACGCAGTTGGCCCCCCAGGTATTCATCATCAGACGGCGGTAGGGTTTTTGGTCGAAACTGATCCGGACCATATAGACCTTCAACTCCAATCCAAAAAGGGAACAGGCAAAGCTTAAGGCGCTGCCCCATTGTCCGGCCCCGGTTTCAGTAGCGATCCGTTTGGTCCCAAAGACTTTGTTATAATAGGCCTGAGCCACGGCGGTGTTGGGTTTATGACTTCCGGCCGGGCTGACCCCCTCATTTTTGAAATAAATTTTTGCCGGGGTTTGCAAAAATTCTTCCAGGCCATAAGCCCTGGCCAGAGGCGTTGGACGCCAGATCAGGTATTTTTCCAGGACCGCTTCGGGGATGTCGATAAAGCGCTCTTGACTGACCTCCTGTTCGATCAGGTTCATGGGAAAGACCGGGGCCAGGTCATCGGGACCGACCGGTTGGCCTGTGCCCGGATGCAGGGGAGGCTGCATTCCGTTGGGCATATCAGGCAGGACGTTGTACCACTGGCGGGGCATTTCATCTTCCGTTAATAAGATTTTTTTTTGGACCATGACTCCTCCTTTTTTTGGGGTTGCCGTTTATTTTATTGCTTTGATTTCCATTTTTTGTGAGAATAAAATCATTAAAACAAAGGCACTATGATCCGCCGGAAGACCGGAAGAATTGATAGTTCCACTATATACAGGGTCTTTTAAAAGTGTCAACCAAATTTCAGGGGACGCCCCCCTTTCCGGAGAAAAAGAAGCCGATGGATAAAGAAGTCCTGCCTTTTAAAACCGTTATGCGGGAATTATTGACCGGGAAGGATTCATTGGTAGATCCTCTCATTCCGGCTGTTATTGAGGCCTGGATCCGGGTAGTCCCTGAATCGTTGCGCTCGGGGGTCACTCTGGAAGGGATTCGGGAAGGGACCCTTTGCCTGTTGGTCTCCAATCCGGTAGCCGGACAACAATTTCAATTTTTAAAAGACTCCATCCGCGAAAAGATAAATGAAATTTTGGGGAAACCGGTGGTGAAAGGGATCCGGATAAGACCGGGATCTCCTCCGGTGATGATACCCTGCCGAAAAGAAAAATCTGATCGCGTCCAGGCCAACCCCCGTTTTTTATCGGAAAAAGAAAAAACAGAGATCCGGCATCTTTGTGCCGAAATTAAGAATCCTGAAGTCCGCCGACGGGTTCGGGCGGCCATGGAAAAGAGCCGCTGTTTTGAATCTGACCCATCTTCCGGACCTGTTGACTGTAAACTCCGATTTCCTGGTAAATCGTAAAAGGGGGAAGGACCTTCAAATCTTCCCGACCCTGATAAACGGCCTCCATGAGGACCCATTCCGCTTCTTTTCCGGGAAAAGAATGAACCAGTTGGATCTTCTTGGGCTCCAGGCGGTGTTGTCTGGATAGGGCTAAAAGGGTTACCAGCCGCCAGGCCGGGTAGACCACGAACCATTTCCCCCCTTTTTTTAATCCTTGGGCCACGGCCTTAAGCAGGTCGGGCAGGGTGAGTCGAATTTCATGGCGGGCCATGGCTTTTTGCGGATCCGGGTTGATCCGGCCGGTCTGAAGCGGGCGATAGGGCGGGTTGGAAACAACGGCATCAAAGGCCCCCTTTTTGAAGGAAAAGGGGAGTTGACAAAGATCTCCCCGGATCAGGGAAATCCGTTCCTGAAGTCCATTGAGGATAACATTGCGACGGGCCAGGCCGACAGACTCGGAAGAGAGTTCCAGGGCGACAATCCGGGAAAGGGGATAGGTCCCGGCCAGAAGCAAGGCCAGGATTCCGCTTCCGGTTCCCAGGTCCAGGACCCGATGTCCATCCTTTAGGCGAACAAATTGAAAAAGGATTATAGCGTCAAGGGAAAAACGATACCCGGTTTTTTTTTGGATGATCCGGATAGCCCCGTTTCCCCATGAATCCAGAGTTTCATCGCTTTCAATCGATATCGGTGTCTCAGGCCAGGATGGATTCATTCAAAGCCAGGGAATTCATTACCAGTCCGGTCAGGGTTTTGGGATAAAAATAGGTTGATTTTCTGGGCATGACCAGCGAGGCCTCGGCAATCTGTCTGACCTGTTCGATCGGCGTCGGGTTTAAGATAAAACCCATTTGGCTCTGCCCCTTTTCCACCAGCTTGAGGACTTCGAGACGGTCATGCCGATACTCGATGATGTTTTCCTGGTCCAACTCTTCCCGGCGGACCCCTAACACTTTTTGAAAGATCAAACGGCTTAAAATCATCACATCCAACCTTCGCAATAAGGGAGGCAGGTCTTCTCCCCAGGCTTTATCCAGGCTTTCCGGTTTGAGCGTCAGTAGATAAAACCAGGAGGTTTGGGCCATGAATAATCCAAAACCATGGTCCTTTTCGGCCTTTTCCCCCAGCCGGGAAAAAAAGTCACCGGTAACTTGATTTTTTGTCGTCGAATCGAAAGAGATCTTTTCGACGATAAAATCCTCGCCTAATTTTTTTTCCAACAAATCGGGGGCGAGGTCAAACAGACGGTTCAAAGCCCGGTGGACCGGAAAGATGGTCAACCCCGGATCTTCCATGGGACAGAGAAACATTAAGGTGTAATTAAATGGGGCGGTCTTCCCCACGTCAGGATGTCTTTTGAGCATATCCGCCTGGTAAGCCACACTGGTTTCATAACGATGATGTCCGTCGGCGATATAGACGGTCCTGTCGTCAAAGGTCTTCTGAATTTCTGACAGGGCCGGGCGGTCGGTGATCTTCCAGAGCTGATGACGGATAGCGTCCTGATCGACAAAATCAATAAAGGGTTGGCGGGGGGCCTGGCCGGAGAGAAGCGATAAGGATCCGGTTTTCAGGATCAAGATAAAAAGAAAAAATCGGGCAGAACTGCATCTGGCAATGCTCGAAAAGTTGATAGCGGTCCTGTTTGAAAGCGGAAAAGGTCTTTTCGTGAGGCCGGACCTTACCCGTCTCGAAGGGCTCCAGCCCAAGCAAGGAAATA
Source organism: uncultured delta proteobacterium (assembly GCA_963821645.1). Classification (GTDB taxonomy): domain Bacteria; phylum Desulfobacterota; class RBG-13-43-22; order RBG-13-43-22; family RBG-13-43-22; genus RBG-13-43-22. The sequence continues at coordinate 101,537 of CAWGEQ010000041.1, forward strand.
AAGCCGGTACGCGTGCGCAATGATTGGCCTGGAAGCTGGTATTGGATTTTATAAAGATAGATGGCCGGTTCCGGATCTTGGATCAGGATTTGTTCTTTTTTCCATATCTGTAGCATTCGGTCGGCCCGGGTGTAGCGATTGTCCCCAGGGGTATCACTGGGGAAATTTTTGCCAAAATCCAGCCGGACGACATTGTAAGGGTTTTGCTGATAATACCGTTCCTGATCCTGCGGTTTGATCACATCGTAAGGCGGGGTTACCACCTGGGCGTAATTTTTGACGATTTGGGAATTATAAATGAACCCCCGAAAAGGGGCGATGGATGCCATGAAACTGGTTACTCCTCTCTACCGGTAAAAACAGATTTTTTCTATAACATGTTCCTGCCGGTCGGTAAAGCAAATTTTCAGAGTTTAGGGCTTAGAGACGACAAAGATAGCCGGGGGAGGAAAGGAATTTTTATGATCGTGCGATTGGGGATGTGGTCTAAAAGGGCAACACAGGAAAACGACTATGAAGCCGTGTCTTTGATATTATCAGGGCCGAAAATAAAGACATCTGTCCACGGACATCCTTTCCAGTAATGGAAAAGTGTCCGTGGACAGAATAAGAATGAGTGTTTTTCTAAAAAATTTGGGCGCCCGGTTTCAACTCAGCCGGCGCCTTCTATTTTTTCTTGGGAAGGGGTTTTACCTTTTTGCCTTTTAAGTATAATTTTAAGGCTTCGTCAACCACTTCTTTGATGCCCTTTTTTTCCCAGTAAGTAATGGACTTGATTTTTCCATGATTCATTTCCCGAATCATGACGGTTGTCCGGACCCATTTTTCAGGAGATTTTTGAGGTCCTGCGGCTTTTTTGACGACAGCGGCCCCTGTTTTTTTCGTTGCCGGTTTCTTGCGGATGACCATGGTCCTTACTCCCTTTTAATAAATATTGGATCGATTAATAGGTGCACTTCCTGGATTCCCCTCACTTGCAGCCCCGGATGCAAGGGTAAAAACTTATTTCTTGGGAGGAACTACGGCATCTTTAAAGGCCTTGGCAATCCTCATTTTTGTTACGGTCTTGGCAGGAATCTTGATTGGATCGCCGGTTTGGGGGTTTCTGCCTACCCGAGCTTTTCTTTTGGAAAGGACGATCTTACCGACGCCCGGGATGGTAAACGATCCGGTTTTTTTGGTCTCGGCAACGGCCAATTTTGCCAATTCATCCAGTATTTCTTTGGAAGCATTTTTGGTCAGCGAAAATTTTTCCGCTACGTAGGAAACGAGTTGCGTTTTAGTCATAGGTTTCTTTGGTGCCATAATCAATCCTCCTTTGTTAGAATAAATTTTTTAATTTCGTAATATATAAAGGAAAAAATGTGTTGGGTCAAGAGAAAAACACAAAAATCATGGAAAATATGCATTTTTTCTGAGGTTGCGGGACCAAGGCCTTGCCGGGAGCCCTTTTGGCGAGGGCCTGCCGGTTCTTTCTTCCTTCGGATCAGAGCTTTTGACAACCAGGGCAAAAATGGGTGCCCCTTCCGCCGACCCTTATTTTTTGAATCGGGGATTGACAGAAAGGGCAGGCCTGTCCGGTCCGTCCGTAGACTTGATGGTAGTTTTGAAAACCTCCGGAGCTCCCGTCCGGTCTTCGATAATCCTTCAGGGTCGATCCTTTTTTTAAAATGGCCTGAGAAAGAACGCTTCTAATAATTCGATGGAGGTTTTTGATTCGAGCGGCAGATATGTCCCCGGCCTTGGTTAGGGGGTGGATTTTGGCTTGAAACAAGGACTCATCCACATAAATATTTCCTAATCCGCTGATCAGGGATTGGTCCAGGAGAAGGGATTTGACGGCTTTGTTTTTAGAAAGGACCAGCCGGGTGAATTGGGGGGCGGTGATCTCAAAAGGGTCCGGACCGACCCGATCGACATAATGAGCTCGATCTGTCGGGTCTCCCTGAATTAAATCGAAGAAGCCGAATTTTCTTATGTCCCGGTAGTGCATCTGAATACCCGGGGGAGAAAAATCAAAAATGACATGGGTATGGCGGTCGGCCGTTGTGGGTTTAGGTGTCAGCAAGACCTGCCCGGTCATTTTCAGATGGAGGACCAGGGTCCGGCCGAGACCAAGATCCATGAGGATCAACTTGCCTTTACGCCTTATTTCCCGTATGATGGCCCCTGTCAGCGCTTGGATGAAAACCTCTTTTGGCAAACGAAGGATTTTCGGGGTTAGCACCCGGACTTTTGAAATCTTCAGTCCGATCAGCTCCGACCGAAGACGGCGGACAATGGTTTCAACCTCCGGTAATTCAGGCATGGGCCCCCTCCGGTCTCATTGTTTTGATTTTTGTTGGCTGGTGACCAGCCATTTGAACTGGCGACAGATGCCGCGGATCATGCGCACCTCACGGGAATAAAGTCCGATACGGGAGAAGAAGCGCCTGAGGCTCATCATCCAGAGTTCGGGGTTTTGTTCGTCCAGAAAATCCATCAACTGAAGGACTTCCGACAGGTGCCGATACATGCCCTCCAGTTCAAAAGAAGTGGCCAAAGGATGTTCGGAGTTCGGAGTTGGGAGTTGGGAGCCTGAAATGGCCGATTTGGAAATTGAATACCTCTGAACTCCGAACTCTGAACTCCGAACTGGTTCACCACTACTATGGGCCAATAGGATTTCATAACAAAGGATCAAGACCCCTTGGGCCAGATTAAGAGAACTGGCGGCGGCGGTGGGAATATTGACCGTACAGTGGCATAAACGCAGCTCTTCGTTGCTGAGTCCCCGGTTTTCCGGGCCGAACAAGAGGGCGATTCGATTCTGGCGTCCCAGGGATCGAATTTTAAAGGCCGCCTGGGAAGGGGTGATAATCTCTTTCCGCTGGCCGCCAAGACGGGCCGTTGTCCCCACGATGTAATGAAAAGGGGCCAGGGCTTCGGCCAATGAGGAATAAGTTTTCATTTGCTCCAGAACCCCTCGGGCCACATGAGTCGAAAGCTTGGTCATGCGTTCCCAGTCGGTATCTTCCGGATTGACCAAGAGGATGTGGGGAAAACCCATGTTCCAGGCCGCCCGGGCCGAGGCCCCGATGTTTTCGGGAAACCGGGGTTGATGAAGGACAATAGTGATATGGTCAAAGTTAGGGTCAGGAGACATTTATATAGCCGTAATAATATTGGTGCAAGGTGCAAGGCTTAAGGCGCAAGGTTTCAGGCTGAAAGCTCAAAGCGAACCTTGAACCTTGAACCTCATATCATATTATTAAAAGGAAGACAATAAACCATTATGTGCTTAGTCCCGAGGGGAAAAAGACTCTTCCGGGTCTGGTCCATCTTCTTGGCTGCGGCCTGGCTCGGCGGCTGCGGCGGGGTCTGGAACAGCCCTTATCCGGAGCAGGATCGGGGCCGCAACATCCTTTACTCGGCCTTTTCCGAGCGCCCCAAACATCTCGACCCGGCCCAGTCCTACAGTGAAAATGAGGCCATTTTTACCGCCCAGATCTACGAGCCCCCCTTACAGTACCATTATTTTAAACGGCCTTATACCCTGGTGCCGGCCACCGCTCAAGAAGTCCCCCGGCCTCAATTGTTCGATGCCTCCGGACGGCGCCTGCCCGATGATGCCGCGGACTCCGGGGTGGCCTACAGCCTTTATGAAATCCGTATCCGTCCGGGAATTTATTATCAACCCCATCCTGCTTTAGCCAGAGACTCCAGGGGCCGTTTGCTCTACCACCATCTCAAACCCGGTGATCTTTCCGCCGTCCGCAGTCTGTCTGATTTTAAGCAGCAAGGGACCCGCGAACTGGTCGCCGCGGATTATGTTTACCAGATTAAACGTCTGGCCCATCCGAGGTTGAACTCCCCGATTTTCGGCTTGATGGCCGATTACATCGTCGGACTGAAAGAATTCGCCAAGACCTTAAGAAAGGCCGACCGGGAGCAGGTCCAGGCCGGGCAAGGCAAGGCCTATCTGGATCTCAACCGCTATTCCCTGGAAGGGGCCCGGGTCAAGGACCGCTACACCTACCAAATAAAGCTCAAAGGTAAATACCCGCAGTTCATCTATTGGCTGGCCATGTCTTTTTTTGCACCGATCCCGGAAGAAGCGGAACGATTTTATTCCCAACCAGGCATGGCCGAAAAAAATTTTAACCTGGATTGGTATCCGCTGGGTACCGGGCCTTACATGCTGACCGAAAATAATCCCAACCGGCAGATGGTCCTGGAGCGAAATCCTAACTTCCATGGCGAGACTTATCCATCCGAAGGAGAACCAGGAGACCGGGAGGCCGGGTATTTCGCGGATGCCGGCAAACCCCTGCCGTTTATCGACAAGGTGGTGTTCAGCCTGGAAAAAGAAGGCATTCCTTACTGGAATAAATTTCTCCAGGGCTATTACGACGCCTCCGGAATCGGCTCGGATAATTTCGATCAGGCCGTGCAGACCACCAGCAGCGGGGATATCGCCCTCACTGAGAGTATGCGGCGGAAAGGTATTCGCCTGATGACTTCGGTTTCCCCCAGCGACATCTATATGGGGTTTAATATGCTCGACCCCGTAGTGGGGGGAAATTCAGAGCGGGCCCGAAAACTCCGCCGGGCGATTTCCATCGCCGTGGACTATGAAGAGTATATCAGCATTTTTGCCAACGGCCGCGGTATGGCGGCCCAGGGGCCGATCCCTCCGGGAATCTTCGGCAGCAGGGAAGGGAAGGAGGGGATCAACCCCTATGTTTACGACTGGTCCGAGGGTCGGCCCAAGCGAAAGGGCCTTGAAGATTCCCAAAAGTTGTTGGCCGAAGCCGGTTATCCCAATGGGGTTGAAACCGAAACCGGCAAACCCCTGGTGCTCAACCTCGACGTCACGGCCCGCGGTCCGGATGACAAGGCGCGCCTCGACTGGATCCGCAAGCAGTTCCAGAAGCTCAACCTGCAATTGGTCGTCCGGGCCACCGACTACAACCGTTTTCAGGACAAGATCAGAAAGGGGAACGCCCAGATTTTTAATTGGGGCTGGAACGCCGATTACCCCGACCCGGAAAATTTCCTGTTTTTGTTGTACGGGCCTCAGGGGAAAGTGAAAAGCGAAGGGGAAAATGCGGCCAATTACGATGACCCGGAATATGACCGGTTGTTCGAGAAAATGAAAAACATCGAAAACGGGACGAAGCGACAGGCCATCATCGACGACATGGTGGAGATTTGCCGTCGCGATGCCCCCTGGTTATGGGGGTTCCATCCTAAAGAGTACACCCTGGTCCATTCCTGGCTGTTTAATCTGAAACCGAACCAGATGGCCCGAAACGGATTGAAGTACCAACGCCTCGACCCGGCACTCAGGGAAAAGAAGCGTGCCGAGTGGAACCGCCCCGTGGTCTGGCCGCTGGTGCTTATCCCGGTGCTGCTGGCCGCAGGCACCCTGCCGGCCATTCTGTCTTTCAGACGCCGGGAAAGGAAGAAGGCCATCTGATGTTAAATTATATGATCCGCCGGGTGCTTTATGCCCTCCCGATATTAATCGGGGTCAACCTGATCACCTTTACCCTGTTTTTCGTCGTTAATACCCCGAATGACATGGCCCGTATTCATCTCGGGGTCAAGCGGGTAACACCCGAGGCCATTGCCAAATGGAAGCAGGAAAGAGGCTACGACAAGCCCCTCCTTTTCAATTCGGATTCCCGAGGGGCCGGTAAGCTGACCGAGACCGTTTTTTTTGAAAAATCGGTCAAATTGTTCGCCTTCCAGTTCGGCCGCGCCGACGACGGCCGGGACATCGCCTATGAAATCAAGGCCCGCATGGGTCCAAGCCTGGCCATTGCCCTGCCGGTCTTCCTGCTGGGTCTCCTCTTTTATATCTCCATTGCCTTGATGATGGCCTTTTTTCGGACCACCTATTTGGATGTCTGGGGAGTGATGGTCTGTGTAGCGCTCATGTCCGTTTCCAGCCTGTTTTATATTATCGGCGGCCAGTATCTGTTGAGTAAGCTTTGGAACCTGGTGCCGATTTCCGGTTTCGGAGAGGGGCTGACGGCGGTTAAATTCCTGATACTGCCGGTAGTGGTCGGGGTGGTGAGCGGGGCTGGGGCCAGCGCCCGCTGGTATCGGACCATCTTCCTGGAAGAAATCGGCAAAGACTATGTGCGTACCGCCCGGGCCAAGGGTCTGTCGGAAGTGCGGGTGCTGTTTAAACATGTCCTCCAGAACGCCCTGATCCCGATCCTTACCGGAGCGGTGGTGGCCATTCCCCTGCTTTTCATGGGCAGCCTGATCACCGAGTCTTTTTTCGGGATCCCGGGACTCGGCAGCTATACTATTGACGCCATCAACTCCCAGGATTTTGCGGTGGTCCGGGCCATGGTCTTCCTGGGATCGGTGCTTTACATCGTTGGTCTCATCCTGACCGACATGGCCTACACCCTGGTGGACCCGAGGATCAGGCTGGAATGAAAAAAGAAGTTCAAAGTTGATAGCTGAAAGCCGAAAAAACCTCTTTTGTTTTAAGACTTAAGTCTTGACCTTAAACCTTAAACCCTGAACCTTGAACCTTGAGTATATGGCCTTTAAACCGATTATCCTCTGGACCGACGCCCTGATCTATTTGCTGCTGGCCGTAGGTCTGGCTTTCGGCCGTTATGTGCATCGCCGGGAACACCTGCGCGCCCCCTGGCAGCGTGTGGTCCAAAATCCTATGGGCCTGGTGTCTATGGTCGTGTTGGGTTGTTTTGTGGTGATCGGTCTGCTTGATTCCCTGCATTTCCGACCCGCCCTGGGAATCGAGGCCACCGGTGAACGGTCCTATGGGGTAGAGGTCTTGAGCTTGCTGGATGTAGCGGTTCTTCCCTTGCGGCAGCATGCCGAAAAAACCTATTCCGCCCCCATGGCGACCCATCTTTATTCCAAAGAAACCAGAGAACTTTCCGACGGTCGTCAGGTGCGGGTCTTTCCCCGCCTGTCGTACGGCGGGGCCGATCTCAAGGACCCCGATCGGGATAAGCCCGGGGATATCGCCATGAGGGGGGCTGCCGGCCTGATCCTGGCCCTGCTGGTCTGGGTCCTGGCAGGCGGGGCCATACTGTGGCCCCTGGCCCGCCGCCACCAAATGGCTTTCGGCCCCTGGCTGGCCCTGGTTTTCCGTGGAAAAACCGAAATCCCCTGGAAGGCCGGTCTACTGACCTTCCTGGGAATCCTTTTCCTGGCCATGCCCGCGGCCCTGCTGAGTGCCAAATATCATGTACTCGGCACCGACAAGGTAGGGCAGGACGTGCTTTACTTAGCCCTGAAGAGCATCCGGACCGGCCTGGTGATCGGCACCCTGACTACCCTGGTGATGTTGCCTTTCGCCATTTTGCTCGGGATTATGGCCGGCTATTTCCGGGGCTGGATTGATGACCTGATCCAGTATGTTTACACCACGCTCAATTCCATTCCGGCCGTCCTGCTGATTGCGGCGGCGGTCCTGATGATTCAGGTTTACATGGACATCCACCCCGACTTGTTTGAAACCGTCAGCGCCCGGGCCGATCTGCGTCTGTTGTTTCTTTGTATTATTCTGGGGATAACCAGTTGGACGGGATTATGCCGTCTCCTGCGCGGAGAGGCCTTGAAGCTGCGGGAAATGGAATATATCCAGGCCGCCCAGGCTTTCGGGGTTTCCGACATGCGCATCATTGTGCGCCACATCCTGCCCAATGTGATGCACATCGTCCTGATCTCCACCGTCATGGATTTTTCCGGTCTGGTGTTGGCCGAGGCCGTGCTGTCCTATGTGGGGGTCGGCGTCGATCCCTCCATGATCAGCTTCGGGACCATGATCAACGGCGCCCGTCTGGAAATGGCCCGGGAGCCGATGGTCTGGTGGTCGCTGGCCGCCGCCTTTGGTTTTATGTTCCTCCTGGTTTTATCCGCCAATCTTTTTTCAGATGTGGTGCGGGACGCCTTTGACCCCCGGTTTCAAACCCGTTCCGAACGGCTATCGGTCTTCCGTCGTCGATTGCCGGCCGGGTCGAAAAAAAAGGAATTATGAAAAGTCCGTTGCTGGAAATCGAACACTTAAGCACCTGGATCGGCAGCAGCGGCGGGATCGTGCGGGCCGTGGATGATTTATCCCTCGACATCGTCCGCGGGGAGACCTTTGCCCTGTTGGGAGAATCGGGCTGTGGCAAGTCCATGACCGCCCTTTCCATTATGCGCTTGTTGCCCGAGTCGGCCGGGATTACCCAGGGTAGAATCCGGTTCGACGGGACCGAGTTACTGGAATTGCCGGAAACGAAGATGCGCTCTATCCGGGGAAAACGCATCGGCATGATTTTCCAGGAACCGATGCTGAGTTTAAATCCGGTGATGACCGTTGGGGCTCAGGTGGCTGAAGTGCTCCGCCTGCACACGGGTCGGCAAGGAGAGACGGCGGTCAAAAAGGTCAAGGAGATGCTCGACGCCGTTGGAATCCCCGAAGCGAGCCGCCGCAGCAAGGAATATCCCTTTCAGCTTTCCGGGGGGATGAAACAAAGGGTCATGATCGCCATGGCCCTGGCTTGTGATCCGGACCTCCTGATCGCCGACGAGCCCACGACGGCCCTGGACGTCACCACCCAGGCCCAAATCCTCGACCTGTTGCGGCTGTTTCAAAAACGGACCGATATGTCCATCCTGCTCATTACCCATGATCTCGGGGTGGTGTCGGAAATGGCCGGTCGGGTGGCGGTGATGTATGCCGGAGAGATAGTGGAAAAGGCCGACCGGGACCGATTCTTTGCCGGGCCCGCCCACCCCTATTCCCAAAAGTTGTTTGCCGCGCTGCCCGAACGAAACAAGCGGGGGAAAACCCTGGCCGTGATCAGGGGCAGCGTGCCTCCTCTCACCCGTTCCTTCACCGGCTGCCGGTTCGCCGAGCGCTGTGATTTTCTCCAAGACCGCTGCCGTCAGAAAGCCCCTGATTGGAAGGAATGGGCCGGGGGGCAGGGGGTGCGCTGTCACCTTTTTGAAACAGGCCAGAGGGAGGGACGTCAAAACAGGCGAGAGGCAAGAGGCACGAGGCGAGAGGGGGGGGCTTATTGGAGAACAGGAGAAGGGGGTTTCACTGGAACAGGAGGGATTTGATCTTCCTTTCTCGGGTCAGGGAAATGGATCGTTCATCCTCAAGGTGGAAGATCTAAAGGTCTATTTTCCGATCCGGAAAGGACTTCTGAAGCGCATCAAGGGTTATGTCAAGGCCGTCGATGGGGTCTCTTTTGCGATTCCCTTCGGCCGGACCCTGGCCCTGGTCGGAGAATCGGGTTGCGGCAAGACCACCCTGGGTAAGGGTATTATGCGCCTCATACCCGTGACCGGCGGCTCCGTATGGTTTCAGGGAAGGGACCTCGGCGGGTTGGCGCCGGCTGATTTAAGACCTTTACGTCGGGAATTTCAGATGATTTTCCAGGACCCCTATGGGTCCCTCAATCCCCGCATGCAGATCAAGGAGATCATCGAGGAGGGCATGACGACTCTGGATATCGGCTCCGGCCCTTCCGATCGGACGGCCCGCCTTGAAAAGCTGCTGGAGGAGGTGGGGTTGTCGGCGGGGATCACACATCGCTACCCTCATGAATTTTCCGGAGGGCAGCGTCAGCGCATCGCCATCGCCCGAGCCCTCTCGGTGGATCCGAAGCTGATCATCTGCGACGAGCCCACCAGCGCCCTGGATATATCGGTCCAGGCTCAAATCCTGAATCTGCTCAAAGAACTGCAAGAGAAACTCGGCCTTTCATACCTCTTTATCACTCACAATATCTCGGTGGTGGCGTTTTTGGCTCATGAAGTGGCCGTCATGTATCTCGGGCGGATTGTCGAACAAGGGACCGTTGATGAAGTCCTGGCTGGCCCGCGTCATCCCTATACCCGGGCCCTTTTGTCAGCGGTCCCGGTAATCGATCGGGGAACCAACCGGGAGGTGATTAAACTGCCAGGAGACCTTCCCTCACCGGTCAATCCCCCCGAAGGCTGTTATTTCCATCCTCGCTGTCCAGAGGTGATGCCTCGCTGCCGGGAGCGCTACCCGGCCCAAACTCCTTTTGGCCTGACTCACTCGGTTCATTGTCACTTATTTGAATAATCGGAGGTTGGGTTTGCATTTTTAGTCACGTTGCATTTGATGGCCTTTAAAGACCCCCGCATCAAGACTCATGTTCAAAAAATCTTGCTAAATAATCGTTTATTCATTAAAATAAAAACCAGGTCAATAACCTCAAGGATATTGACGGGCAAGAACAATTCTACCTTTGAAAATGAACCCGATGGATTTTTCCCAAAAAATTTATACCATCTCCGAACTGACCCAGGAGATCAAAGACCTCTTGGAAGCCGGATTTCCTTTTCTGTGGATTGAAGGGGAGATCTCCAACTTCCGGGTACCCCCCAGCGGGCATTTTTACTTTACCCTGAAGGATGCCGCCAGTCAGATTCGGGCTGTTTTTTTTAAGTCCGGTCTGCGGGAATTATCCTATCGGCCGGAAAACGGGCTTCAGGTCCAGTGTCTCGGAAGACTAAGCGTTTATCCCGGCCGGGGGGAATACCAGATCATCATCGAAAGGATGGAATTAAAAGGGTGGGGGACCCTCCAACTCGCCTTTGAACAGTTGAAGGAACGTTTATTCAACGAGGGATTGTTCGACCCGTGCCGGAAGAAACCGTTGCCTCTTCTGCCCAGAAGGGTGGCCGTAGTCACTTCCCCCACCGGGGCGGTGATTCAGGATTTTTTAAGGATCTTGTACCGTCGTTTCCAAAATATTCAGGTCTGCATTTTTCCGGTCTTGGTTCAAGGGAAGGCGGCCTCTTTTGAAATTGAAGGCGCCATAAAATGTTTGAATCAATCGCCCCGGGGGATTGAAGTTATCGTCCTGGCTCGGGGGGGAGGTTCCATCGAAGACCTTTGGCCCTTTAATGAAGAACGAGTGGCCCGGGCCATAGCCGCTTCAAAGATACCAGTCATATCGGCCGTCGGCCATGAGGTGGATTTTACCATTGCTGATTTCGTGGCCGACTTAAGGGCCTCGACCCCTTCGGCCGCCGCCGAGTTGTTGATTCAACCTCAGAAGGAATTGGAATCTAAGATCAGGGACCTTCGAGATCGCCTTATACAACAAATCCAACGGAAGACAGGGCTCTATGAGGAGAAACTTTTTCATTTTCAAAAACGGATCGGAGACCCCCGCCGGCGTTTGGTCGATCTTACCCTCCGTTTGGATGACTACGGGGTCCGTCTGCGATTGGCCCTTCGGGGACTCTTGGATAAAAAGTCGAGCGGCCTGACCTGGATTCAGGAAAAATTATGGATGATCAACCCAAGGGATAAGATCCTGGCCGGTCAAAATCGGTTGGAGATTCAAAAATTAAAATTGCACGGACTGATCAATAAAATAGTCGATCAGCAGGAGATGGCCCTGAAGGCCCAGCAAAAAACCCTTTTGGCCTTGAGTCCCTGGGGAATCTTGGATCGGGGATATGCCCTGGTCCGGACCTTGCCGGAATTGGCCCTGGTCAATAAAGTGGAAGACGCCCAGCCCGGAAAAGAGATCCGGGTTAGCCTATCTCACGGGGAAATGGATTGCTTAGTTGAGCAGACACGAACAAAGGAGGAACGGCCTTTTGTCCAAGGAACGGTTTGAAGACACTTTTAAAAAATTGGAAATGATTGTCAATAAACTGGAGAGCGGAGATCTTTCTCTCGAGGAATCCCTGAAATTGTTCGAGGAAGGGATGCGGCTGTCGCGAATCTGCTCCCAAAGGCTGGCCGAGGTCCAAAAGAGAGTCGAAGTCCTGCTCAGAGCCGATGATGGAGGCTTACTTTCCCAACCCTTTGCTTTTGAAGAAGAAAAGGCCTAAGTTGACGATTGCTTTGATCCCGGAACTCAAAAAATTTCGAAAATTGGTCGATGAAGCATTAGAGTTCTATTTCCCTCCTCCGGGGATTTATGCTCATCGGGTTCGAAAGGCCATGGAGTACAGCCTTCTGGCCGGAGGGAAGCGGATCAGGCCGATTTTGTGTTTGTGGGCTTGCAGGGCGGTCGGGGGAAGGGTGACCAGGGCCTTGCCTGCGGCCTGTGCCCTGGAATATATTCACACCTATTCACTGATCCACGATGATCTTCCGGCCTTGGACAACGATGATTATCGCCGGGGGCGTCTGAGTTGCCATAAGAAATTCGGAGAGGCCATGGCCATTTTGGCCGGTGATGCCCTTCTGAGCGAGGCCTTTTCATTGTTGAGCCATAAGGGGATTATGAAAAAAATTTCCGACCCAATCAGGCTTGAAATTATTCGAGAGGTGGCTCGGGCCTCCGGCATCCAGGGGATGATCGCCGGACAGGAAACCGATCTGGAGGCTGAGAGGAAAAAGGTCTCCCTGGCCTACTTGGAGTACATCCACCGGCATAAAACTGGGACCTTGATAATCGCTTCCCTGGTCTGCGGCGGTCTGGTCGGAGGAGGAACCGTCGGAGAACTGCGGGCTTTACGAAAATTCGGAGAAAAGATCGGCTTGCTCTTCCAGATCAAAGATGATTTATTAAATGTGGAAGGACGGCCCGAGGTCATGGGAAAAGGGACAGGGACGGATGCAAAAAAGGCCAAGGCTACTTATCCGGGACTTCTGGGTCTGGAACCATCCAAGACCTTGGCCCAAAGATTATTGGTTGAGAGCGAAGACGCCCTGGGTATCTTTGGAGCGAAGGCCCTCCCTCTGATTCGATTAGGAAACTATATTTTTTCCCGTGACCAGTAAACGATAAAAGCCCAACGCTCAAAGCTGAAAGCTAAGAAAGGATTCAAGAAGTCCAGGGATAAGGATTCAGTGAAAGGTTAAAACCCTTAAACCCTCAAATCCTGAGATCCTTGAACCCATTTTTAGATAGACATGGTTTAGATATGGATCAGGAAATAAAAATAAAAATCATCGAAAAACCCCCGTCCATTCTGGATGGGTTAACGGACACGAAAGACCTGAAGTCCCTGTCTCTGCCGCAATTGAGACAACTGGCCGAAGAGGTTCGAAGCCTGATCATTGAAACGGTTTCCAAAAACGGGGGACATCTGGCTCCCAACCTGGGAGTGGTCGAATTAACCATGGCCCTCCACTATGTCTTCGCCAGCCCCAAAGACAAGATTATCTGGGATGTGGGCCATCAATCCTACACCCATAAAATTTTGACCGGGAGAAAAGAGCAATTTCCAACCTTGAGAACTTTCGGCGGGTTGAGTGGCTTCCCGAAGCGCGAGGAAAGCCTTCACGATGCCTTTGATACCGGCCATAGCGGAACCTCCATTTCCGCCGGGCTGGGGATATCCGTGGCCAAGGAATTAAAAAAGGAGCCTTCTAAGGTAATAGCCGTTATTGGCGATGGGTCCATGACGGCCGGAGAGGCCTTTGAGGGGTTAAACCAGGCCGGACATCTGAACAGAGATTTGATCGTCGTTTTGAATGATAATGAAATGTCCATCTCTCAGAATGTGGGGGCCCTGTCTTCGTTCCTGAGCAAACGATTGACCGGAAGGGGGTTTATCCAATTTAAAAGGGAGGTCGAATCGCTTTTTAAATCCCTTCCCGGCATCGGCGAGAATCTGCTTCAGTGGGCCAAGAAAAGCGAAGATTCTTTTACCGGCTTTTTCACGCCGGGGATGCTTTTTGCCGCCTTGCATTTTGATTATGTGGGGCCGGTGAAGGGCCACCGGCTGGAAGATCTGATCGCCACTTTTGAAAATATCCGCCATATCCAGGCCCCGGTGTTGGTCCATGTTCTGACCACCAAAGGAAAAGGCTTCGGGCCGGCGGAAAAAAATCCGGCCTTTTTCCATGGCGTTGGTCCTTTTGACCCGAAGGCCGAAGTTGCCAGCCCCAAGAAATCTTCCGGCCCTCCCACTTATACCGAGGTTTTTGGGAAGACCGTGGTAGCATTGGCGGAAAAGGATATGCGGATTGTGGCCATCACGGCGGCCATGCCGGAAGGGACGGGGTTAGACCTCTTCGCCCGACAATTTCCCCAACGGTTTTTTGATGTGGGAATAGCCGAACAGCATGCGGTAACCTTTGCCGCCGGCCTGGCTTCGGAGGGACTAAAACCGATTGTGGCCATTTATTCCACCTTTATCCAGAGGGCCTATGATCAGGTGGTTCATGATATCTGTCTGCCCAATATACCGGTGATCCTGGCCTTGGACCGGGCCGGAATAGTCGGTGAAGACGGGCCCACCCATCAAGGACTTTTTGATCTTTCATTTCTCAGGCCTCTGCCCAACCTGATCATCATGGCGCCCAAGGATGAACGGGAACTGCGCGACATGATCTTTTCGGCCTTGACTTACAACCGGCCGGTGGCCATCCGTTACCCCCGGGGACCCGGGGTTGGCGTATCCTTATGCGGAGAAGCCCAATCCATTCCCTTGGGGCAATGGGAAACCTTGAAAGAGGGAAAGGATGTGGCGATACTGGCCTTGGGTAATACGGTCTACCCGGCAATGGAAGCGGCGGAACGGTTGGCCTTTAAAGGGAAGTCGGCCGAAGTGATCAACGCCCGGTTTTTAAAACCCTTAGACGGAAGACTGTTGGCCCAGGTGGCTCAAAGGTTTTCCCGGGTGGTCACCGTAGAAGAAAATATGACCCAGGGAGGGCTCGGCAGTGCGGTCATGGAGAAATTGCACCAGCTCCATGCCGGCGGGGTCCGGGTTCGGTCCCTGGGCATACCCGATCGATTTGTGGAACACGGTCCTTCAAAAAAAATTCGGAACCTGTATGGCCTGGATGCCGAAGGGATATTCAGGGTATTGATGGAAGAGCTTCATGGCGACTAAAAGTCCCAAGGTCCGATTGGACCGGCTTTTAGTGGAAAAGGGTCTGGTGGCTTCTCATGAAAAAGCCAGGGCCTTGATTTATTCCGGTGTTGTTCGGGTTAATCAGGTCCCGGCCGTAAAACCGGGCAAAGCAGTGGACCCCGCTTCACCCATAGAAATAAAACAACCCGAACATCCTTATGTGAGTCGGGGAGGGGTTAAATTAGAAGGGGCCTTGAAGGCCTTCCAGGTCCGGGTTGAGGACAAGGTCGCCTTGGATATCGGGGCCTCTACCGGCGGGTTCAGCCATTGTCTGCTTCTGGGAGGTATCAAAAGGGTCTATGCCCTTGATGTTGGTTATGGTCAATTGGCCTGGCAAATCCGTAAAGACCCTCGGGTCAGGGTCATGGAGAGAAAAAACGCCCGATTTCTTTCTCTTCCGGAGGTCGGGGAACCGGTGGACTTAATCGTGGTCGATACCTCTTTTATTTCCTTAAAATTGGTCATTCCGCCCTTGATACCCATCTTGAAGGACCGGGGAGAAATCGTGGCCTTGATCAAGCCCCAATTTGAAGTGGGGAAGGGGAAAGTGGGGAAGGGGGGCGTGGTCCGAAATCAAGAGGATCAAAAAACAGTGATTGAGGACTTGAGTTGTTTTTTTGAAGCCAAGGGGCTGTCGGTTTTAGGAATTGAGGAATCTCCGATTCAAGGGGCCAAAGGGAATCGGGAATTTTTTATTTATCTGCAGAAATAAAAGGAGGATTATGGCGATGAAGTTAGCCGAACGGATAGGTCAAATTAAACCCTCTTTGACCTTGACAGTGGATACCAAGGCCAAGGCTATGAAGAAAGCCGGCCTGGATATGGTCAGTTTTGGGGTTGGAGAACCGGATTTTGATACCCCGGAACATATCAAAGAAGCCGCAATTCAGGCGATTAGGGACGGCTTTACTAAATATACGCCGGTCAGCGGGATCGACGAGCTTAAAGAGGCCGTTGCTTTCCGGTTTAAAGAAGACCTGGGTCTCGATTATAGGCTTGATGAGATCATGGTCAGTTGCGGGGGAAAGCATGTCTTGTATAATATTGCCCAGGCCTTATGGGGTCCCGGGGATGAGGTTATCGTACCGGCCCCTTTCTGGGTCTCCTATCCTCCCATGATCCTTTTGGCCGGGGCATCGCCGGTTATTGTTCCCACCAGGGAAGAGAAAGGATTTAAGTTGACACCGGGAGAATTAAAGGGGGCCATTACCCCTCACACCAGGGCCATTATATTGAACAGTCCCTCCAATCCGACCGGATCGGTCTATTCCCGGAGTGAGCTTGTGGCCCTGGGAGAGGTGATCACGGCAGCGGACCTGACGGTGATCAGCGACGATATTTATGACAAGATTCTTTTCGACGGTCTTTCTTTTTCCAATTTGGCCATGCTCGGCCCCGGGTTTAAAGAAAGGACCCTGGTGGTGAATGGGGTGTCCAAAACCTACGCCATGACGGGTTGGCGGATCGGCTATTTAGCCGGGTCCAAGGAAGTCATCGGGGCGATTAATAAGATCCAGAGCCACAGTACTTCCAACCCCACTTCCATAGCCCAGAAGGCCAGCGTAACGGCTTTAAAAGGCCCTCAGGATTTTATCAGCCGAATGGTCTCCGAGTTCGATCGACGGAGGCTCTATATCGCCGAACGCCTGAAATCCCTCCCGGGAGTAAAGGTGGCCGTCCCCCAGGGGGCCTTTTATATATTCCCTAATTTTTCAAGCTATTACGGACATAAGGCCGGAGATCGGGTCATCGCCAACTCCCTGGATCTGGCGGATTATCTTTTGGAAAAGGCCCATATCGCCGTCGTTCCCGGAGCGGCCTTCGGGGAAGATGGATGTTTGCGTTTTTCTTATGCCACTTCCCTGGACCAAATTGAAAAAGGGATGGATCGATTGGAAAAGGCCCTGGGGGAGCTTTAGTGCGAAAATACGGTCCAAGGTCCAAGGTTCAAGGAAAACCTATTTTCCTGTTCCGAGGTGGCCCTGCAGGGGATGGGGGCTAAAAAGGGAAATTGGGCCACAAGTTGCAAGCGTGAAAAACCTTGAACCTTATACCATGCACCTTTGATCGTATGAATCCCTTCCGGTGAGAGCCTTCTTGACTGAGCAAGAAGGCTCAGGCACCAGGGATTTGGAGGTTCAAAGAAGGAACCTTATCGGGCGCTGCGCTTGGAGGCCTTCAGCGGATTGATTTTGGCGGCTGCTTGGACCGGGGTCTTTTTAATATGAGTGGCTAAGTTGCAATTTCCCAATTTCCATTTCTGGGAAGGATCGGGATAAGAAAGGCAATATTTTCCACCACTGAATTCTTTATTTCGGTCACAACCTTCACACTGTTCGACTGCGGGATAACAGGATCCTCCGTTAAACGAACAACCCTTGGCGCTCATGAAAACGCAAGCAGTTCCGGATTTTACGGTTGAACAAACCATGGCAATCACCTCCTTTCTTCAAACTTTGTATAATAACAATATAGGTGAATATCTGTCAATATTTATTTTAAATATATTTTAAGTCAGTATTTTTATGGTAAAAAATAATCGAATCGGCGAATTACTGCTTCGGGAACAGAAAATCACGGCCCACCAACTGGAAGAGGTCCTGGCCGAACAAAAACAGCTTGGCGGAAAGACAAAAATAGGCACCCTTTTGGTTCAACGGGGGTTTGTCGATGAAAAAAGCCTATTGACTTTTTTGTCCAAGCAGTTCGGATTGCCGGTTGTCGACCTTTCCCGGCTTGAATTTGATCCCGACTGGATAAATCTGATTCCGGGAAATATTGCCCGTAAGTACGAAATCATTCCCATCGGCAAAGACGGCCTCACCCTCAAGATGGCCATTGCCGATCCTTCCAATATCTTTGCCCTGGATGACCTCAAGTTTTTGACCGGGAGTAATATCCAGCTCTTTCTAACCAATGAAAAAGACCTCATGGTGGCGTTGGATAACCACTACGGTATGACCACGACCCTGACCGAGGCCCTGGAAGACATCAAGTCTTTGGAAGTGGATTATATTGAGACCGATGAAGAAATGGATGAGGTCAATTTAGAAATTGCCGCCAAAGAGGCCCCGGTCGTCAAACTGGCCAACCTTCTGCTCATCGACGCCATTAAAAAAGGCGCCAGCGATATCCATTTCGAAACCTATGACCGGGCCTTTCGGGTACGCTACCGGATTGACGGCGTCCTCTACGAGGTGATGAATCCACCGGTAAAACTAAAGAACGCCCTCATTTCTCGACTTAAGATTATGTCGAACCTCAACATCGCCGAAAGAAGGCTCCCCCAGGATGGGCGCTTAAAATTACGGTTTGGTGATAGCAACGAAATGGACTTCCGGGTTTCCGTCCTGCCGACCCTGTACGGGGAGAAAGTAGTCATGCGCTTACTGGATAAGTCGAACCTGCAAGTGGACATGGAACGGCTCGGTTTTGAGCCCGAGGCCCTGGCAATTTATAACAAGGCCATCCACAAACCTTATGGGATGATCCTGGTAACCGGTCCCACCGGGAGCGGAAAGACCTCCACGCTTTATTCCACCTTAAGTGAGTTGAACAAGTCAACCCAAAACATTTCCACGGTCGAAGACCCGGTAGAATTAAACATCCATGGGATCAACCAGGTTCAGGTCCATGAAGAGATCGGCCTGACCTTTTCCAATGTCCTGCGTTCATTTTTACGCCAGGACCCGGATATCATCATGGTGGGTGAGATAAGGGATAAAGATACGGCCGAAATTTCCATCAAAGCGGCTTTAACCGGGCATCTGGTTCTAAGCACCCTGCATACCAATGACGCCTCCAATACGGTCACCCGATTACTGGATATGGGCATTGAGCCCTTTCTGGTGGCTTCATCGATCAATTTGGTGGTGGCCCAAAGGCTGATTCGAAAATTATGCCTGGCCTGTAGAAATAAAATTGAAAAACCAACGGATCTATTGAAAGAGTATCACCTGGATATGAGTACCGATTCTTTATGGCAAGCCGCCGGCTGTCCGACCTGTAATTTTTCAGGGTTTAAAGGGAGAATCGCCATTTATGAAGTTTTACCTTTTTTTGAACAACTTAAGGAACTGATTTTTGAAAGGGCCTCGGCCGCTGAAATAAAAAAAGTGGCCCGTAGTCAAGGCATGAAAACCCTCCGGGAAAGCGGCATCACTAAAGTATTGGACGGGGTCACTACCCTGGAGGAAGTCATCAAGGTAACCGATAAGGATTAGTATAATGCCGACTTATACCTGGCAAGGAAAAACAAAACTGGGTGAGATAAAAAAAGGGGAACTGGCGGCCGACAATATGGCCATTGCCCGTTTGCAGCTTCGAAAACTCGACATCCTCCCCGCCCGTATTCAGTTGAAAAGGGTCAAGACCGCCCCGAGATTCGCTTTTGGGAAAAAAATTTCCCGAAAATCGATTGTGATTTTTACCCGCCAGTTCGCCACCATGATCAATGCCGGTCTGCCCTTGGTCCAATGCTTGACGATCCTGGGCAATCAGCAGGAGAATGCCGCTTTTTCCAGGGTCATAAACCAGATCAGAGAGAATGTGGAAAGCGGCCAGTCCCTGACGGAATCCTTGAAAAAACACCCTAAGGTTTTTGATGAACTCTATGTCAATCTGGTGGAAGCCGGAGAAGCCGGCGGTATCCTCGATGTTATTTTGAACCGGCTGTCCAGTTACATCGAAAAGGCCGAAAAACTCAGAAAGAAAGTCAAAGGGGCCATGGTCTATCCGGCCGTTGTTACCGGGGTCTCTATCTTAGTAACGGGGATTATCTTACTGTTTGTCATCCCGGTTTTCGAAAAGTTGTTTAGTGAAGTAGGGCAGTCCCTGCCGGTCCCGACCCAGTTTGTGATTGCCCTCAGCCGGTTTTTTGGCCACAACTTGATCTTTATAGTCCTGGGAGTCGGGGCCTTTATTTTCTTGTTGCGACGGATTTACAAGACCGAAAAAGGCCAATATCTGATCGATGACCTCTTGTTGAAACTGCCCATTTTCGGGATGCTGATTCGGAAAGTAGCCGTGGCCAAGTTTACCCGAACCTTTGGGACCATGGTCAGCAGCGGGGTTCCTATCTTGGAAGCCATGGACATTGTGGCCAAATCCGCCGGGAACAAAGTGGTGGAAAAGGCGATTTATAAGGCCCGGGGAAGTATTGCCGAGGGGAAAACGATTTCCGAGCCCTTGGAGGAAAGCAAGGTATTTCCTCCTATGGTGACTCAGATGATCGGGGTAGGGGAGGCTGCCGGAGAGCTGGACACCATGCTTAACAAAATAGCCGATTTTTATGATGATGATGTGGATGCCGCCGTCAACACACTGACTTCGATGATGGAACCGATCATGATGGTCGTCCTGGGGGGGATTGTGGGGGGGCTGGTGATTTCCATGTATCTACCCATTTTTAAGATGGGCGAAGCCATTACCGGATGAAGACCAGAGGAAGCGTGATCCACTATTTTATTTCCAAAGGCCGAATGAGGACAAAAAAAGTTGAAAAAGCCCATTCATTTAAATCGCCGCACCCGATTCCAGGGAGTTTTAAAAGGAGAGTGGTTTTACCGCCAGGAAGAATTTTTAAGGAAAACCCAATGGCTTATTTTGTGGCGCCTGGTTTTTATTTCCTGCTTTCTTTTGTTGACGGTTATCCTTCAGGAGAAAGGGAATAATTTCCTTTTCCCCTTTCCTTCATCCCGGTTCTATTTTTTAATAGCCCTGCAATATTTTTTTTCCATCCTCTATATCGTTTTTCTTTTCTGGGAGCAAACCGTCTTAGGGATAGCGGTCATTCAATTGTTCTTGGACGGGTTCTTCGTGACGGCCGTGGTCTATTTAACCGGTGGGATAGAAAGTTTTTTCCCCTATCTCTATTTTTTAATCATCCTGGCCGGAGGGGTCCTTTTTTACCGATTGGGTGGAATATTGTCGGCCCTTGGTATGACTTTATGGTATGGGCTTTTGCTCACCCTCCAGGGGTTGGGGAAAATCCCCTTTTACTACGGCCGGGCGGTTCAACCGGTTCCCTATTCAGCTAATTATTTTTTATATCAAATCCTCATGCATGGCCTGGGATTTTTTTTGATCGGTTATTTGGGCGGTTTTTTCGCCGAACAAGCCGGAAAACAACGGGGCCAGATCGAGATACAGAAAAAGAATATCGACCAATTGGAAGAATTAAACCGGGTTGTTATTGAAAATCTGGAGTTCGGTTTGATTACTTTAAACGATGAAGACAGGATTCAGAGTGTCAATCCGGCCGGAGAAAAAATTCTGGGCCGGGTTTCGGGGGAATTAAAAGACCTGCCCCTCAGCGCTCTATTTCCCGATATGGAAAAAGTTCTGGGCCCTAAGGGTCTCCCTTTAGGCCAGCGTCAGGAGGTCTCCTACCTGAATACGGAAGGGTCGGAGGTAACTGTGGGGTTTTCTTTTACAGCGATCAAAGAAGACCAATCGCGCGGGATAGGGAAGATTTTAACTTTTAAGGATATTTCTCAGATCAAAGCCATGGAGGACCATTTGCGCAAAGTGGATCGTTTGGCTGTTATGGGGACAATGGCCGCCGGGATCGCTCACGAAATCCGGAACCCGTTGGCTTCCATCAGCGGGTCCATTCAGGTGTTAAAGGATAATATTCAAGAAAAAACAAGGGATCGCCTCTTAAAGATTATTTCCCGAGAAGTCATAAAATTGGATTCGCTGGTCAATGATTTTTTAGCCTTTGCCAAGCCGGTCCAGAAAATCGAGGCCCCCCTGGATATTTCCGGTCTTATAAGCGGAACGCTGGAATTGATTAAGAAAAACAAAGAGGTGCCCCAGACCCTGACTTGGAAAGAGGATATCGAGCCTCATCTTCTGGTCGATATTTCAGCCGGAGAGATGTCCCAGATCTTGTGGAATCTTTTAATGAACGCCTGCCAAGCTGTCCCCGCCGATGGCAGTATTTTTGTTGGGGCCAGGCTTTATCACAGCGAATCCCAGGAAGATAGGATAGAAGTCAAGGTCAAAGACACCGGCCAGGGCATCCCGGAGCAGGATCAGCCAAAAATTTTTGAGCCTTTTTTTACCACTAAAGATCGCGGAACCGGATTGGGATTGAGTATCGTCCAAAAAATTATTTCTGATCGCCAGGGGCGGATCCGGCTAAAAAGTTATCCAGGACAAGGAACTGAATTTGTTATATTATTCCCAACAGCACGGGATAGAACATTGACAACCCCTGGCGTTTGAGTTAAAAAAAGCAAGTCATCGCCAAAAAATCGTCTCGAATAAGGTTAAAACAAAAATTCCTCATGATCAGTATCATAGATTATAAAGCCGGTAATTTGACCAGTGTGGAGCGGGCCTTGAAGATGCTGTCCATCCCTTGTCGGATCACCCATGATCCGAAGCTCATTCTGCATTCGGACCGGGTTATTTTTCCCGGGGTCGGTGCGGCCGGCGAGGCCATGAAAGCCCTCCGGGAAGAGGGAATGGATGCAGCCCTCAAGGCCTATTTTCTTTCCGGACGACCCCTCCTGGGGATTTGTCTGGGGACCCAGGTTATCCTGGATTTTAGCGAGGAGAATGAAACCCCCTGCCTTGGCATCATTCCCGGGAAGGTGGTTCGCTTCCCCAATCCGCACCGGGATGAGGAAGGAAGGATTTTAAAGATTCCTCACATGGGCTGGAACCGGGTGGAATGGAATCGTGACCACCCACTTATCCGAACGATTCCACGGCAGAGCACCTTTTATTTCGTCCATTCCTATTATCCGATTCCCCAGGACGAAAGCTGGATTTTGGGTCGGACCGATTACGGATTTCTTTTTCCGTCGGTCCTGGCCTGTAAAAACTTGGTGGCCCTCCAGTTTCATCCTGAAAAAAGCGGACCTCCGGGATTGGCCCTGTTAAAGGCCTTTTCCGAATGGAAGGGGACTGATGCTGACTAAAAGAATTATTCCCTGCCTGGATGTGCGGGACGGAAAAACCACCAAAGGCATCCGTTTTAAAAATAATATCGACATCGGTGATCCGGTGGACATGGCCCGTTTTTATTATCAGGAAGGGGCGGATGAACTGGTCTTTTACGATATAACCGCCTCGGCGGAGAAAAGGGCCATCATGATTGAGGTGGTTCGACGAGTCGCCGAAGAAATCTTTATTCCTTTTTCGGTAGGGGGGGGAATATCCAGTCTGGAAGGTATGCGGCAGGTCCTGTTGGCTGGCGCAGAAAAGGTCAGCATCAATTCCGCGGCCATAAAAAATCCTTTACTGATCCAGGAAGGGGCCCACTCTTTTGGCGGACAATGTATTGTTCTGGGCATGGATGTAAAAAAGGTTCCATCGTCTCCGGCCATTCCTTCCGGGTATGAAATGGTCATCCATGGGGGAAGGACTTATACCGGCATTGACGCCCTGTGGTGGGCCAAAGAGGCCGAACGCCTGGGGGCCGGAGAAATTTGTTTGAATTCGATTGACGCCGACGGGACCCAAAAGGGCTACGAGATGGCCCTGACCTCTTTGATTTCCGAAGCGGTTACCATACCCGTAATTGCTTCCGGCGGGGCCGGCCTTCCGGAACACCTGTTTCAGGTCCTGAGCCGGGGCAAGGCCGATGCCGCCCTGATCGCTTCGATGACCCATTACGGCGCCTTTACGATCCGCCAGATAAAAGACTATTTACAAGAGCGGGGGATAGCCGTCCGGTACCCGTGGTAGCAGAAAGCTCAAGGCAAAAAGCTGAAGGAAATAATTCAGATGTTCCGTCCTCAAGATTTTTTTAATTACGCCGATTGGGAGCACCGGGAACTCTTCAGCGGTGTTGACCGGGTCTGGGAAATCTTGCCCAGAATAAAATCCTACTTGCAATCCAAAATTTCATTCAACGTGGACGGATTATGTTCAGAAGGTCCGTTTTTAACCCGGATGGTCGTTTTATGGCAGGGCCGGATCTTAGAAAAGGATTTCTCCCTGATTCCCGGTGATGCCACCAAAGGGGAAATGAGGGTGGTTTATGAAGACCAGGAATTGGATGAAGCGACGGTCTTGTTTGGCGGGGTCACTTTGATAGGGAAGGATATTTATCTTGGCCCGGGCACCGTGGTGGAAACCGGGGCCACCATTCAGGGCCCGGCCTTCATCGGACGGCGAACGGAAGTGCGCCAGGGGGCCTACCTGCGAGGGGGTTGTCTGGTGGGAGACCGGTGTGTGGTGGGCCATGTGACCGAAATGAAAAATTCCATCATGCTCAATGGGGCTAAAGCCGGTCATTTTGCTTATATCGGGGACAGCATTTTAGGAAACGACTGCAATCTGGGGGCAGGGACCAAACTGGCCAATCTGAAAATGGTCAAGAATACCATCAGAGTGAAAGGCCCGGACAAAATCTATGATACGGGCCTCAGAAAATTTGGGGCCGTTTTGGGGGATGCTACGGAAACCGGTTGTAATTCCGTCACCAATCCCGGGACCCTGCTGGGACCGAAATGTATCGTCGGACCGAATGCCACTGTTAAAGCCGGTTATTACCGTCCCCAATCGGTCATTCGATAACGATGACCAAAGGCCTTCGCGTTACTTTCAGCCATCGTTTCAAAGAATGTCCGGGGGTAAAGGTCATTCAGGTCCGGCCGAATTATTCCGATTATACGGCTGAAGAGAAAGAATGGATCAGAACCGCCGAAAAGGTTTACTACCCCACCCAGCTCTATGTCGATCTGTTTTTGACCATGGGCAAAAACATTTTCCCCAGCCGGGAAACCTATGTCTATTCCGGAGACAAGATCAAACAGACGGCCCTGTTTGAATTTTTAAGGATTCCCCATCCCCGGACAAGGATCTATTTCGGTCGACAAAAAGAGGGCATTCAAAATGAATTTCCCTTCCCCTTTATCGCCAAGATCCCCCGGGGATCTTCCATGGGAAGGGGGGTATTTCTGATTCGGGACGAAGAGGGCTTGAATCGTTATCTGTGCCGCTCGCCGGTTGCCTATATCCAAGAATATCTTCCCCTGGACCGGGATCTGCGGGTGATCCTCATCAGCCACCAGGTTATATTGGCCTACTGGAAAATTGCCCGGGAAGGGGAGTTCCGAAACAATTTGGCCCAAGGGGCTTTACTACGGTTTAAGGATATTCCCGCCGAGGCCCTGGAGTTTGCCGAGCAGCTAACGACCAAGTGCAATTTTGATGACGTGGGATTGGACTTATGTCATACTCCCGACCGAGGATGGATGGTCATGGAGGCCAATATGAATTACGGTCATCAGGCCTTGAAAGAAAAAGGCCTGGATATTCGTCAAGTGCTACGGGAGTTAATGGTGCAAGGAAAGATTTAACGGCGCTACAATCCGGCCTTTCTCGGGTCCGAAGAATGACGTCATAGGGGAAGTTAAACGATTTATGATGGTATTAGATTTAAAATGCTCTAAGGAACATACCTTTGAAGGTTGGTTTGCCAATACGGAAAATTTTTGCCGGCAAAAAGAATCAGGCGAAATCCGTTGCCCGGTTTGTGAGGATAATCAGATCAGTCAGGCCTTATCCGCCGTGGCTATAAAACGCAATCCCCGGGCTGACCGAGAAGGGGAGGAAGCCCTTAAGAAATTACAAGAATTTTATGCTTATATCGAAGAAAATTTCGAAGAAGTCGGAACCGAATTTGCCAAGGAATCCTTAAAAATGCACTACGGGGTGGCGGATCAGCGAAATATCCGGGGCACTTCCACGGCCGAAGAAGAAAAAACCTTGAAAGAAGAAGGAATCGAGTTCTATAAAATCCCTAAAATCTCCGTGCCCAAGGGAGACCACTAAATCTTCATGAACCGGTCCGGCTTGATGGAAACGGCAACCGCCGGCCTGATTACCCTGGCCCACATCCTGCTTAAGACCTGGTTCAGTACCTGCCGGGTCAAAATAATAAACGAAGACATTCATCAGGAAGTGATGCAGGGGGCCGGATCCTATATCGGGGTTATCTGGCACCGGGCAGCCATCTTTTCCTGCTACCTGTACGGACCTTCTCATCCCATGGTCATGTTCAGTCAAAGCCAGGATGGGGAATATCTGGCCCGGTTGGCCCAGAAATTCGGGATGATCCCGGTCAGGGGGTCTTCCACTCGAGGGGGACAAAGGGCCTTGATACAAATGATCAGACATCTACGGCAGGGGAACAGCATGTGTTCCACGGTTCTGGACGGGCCTCAGGGGCCCCGCTATGTAGCCAAAAAGGGCCTTCTCCTCCTGGCTAAAGAAACCGGGGTGCCTCTCCTGCCCGGGATCTGGTCGGCCCGGCGGGCCCTAACCCTTGAAAAGACCTGGGATAAAACCATGATCCCCTGGCCCTTCAGTGAGGTGGTCGTCGCCTATGGGTCTCCGCTCCATGTTCCCAAAGAGTGTACCGATAAAGAATTGGAGGCCTTGCGTGTTGAAGTTGAAAACCGTCTAAATACTCTGATGGCTGAGGTGGATGAGGCTTGCGGTTACAGGACCCGCTGAAATGAATCACGACACCAAATCGAGGATGCCTTATTAAAATCCCTCGGCTATTTTGTATCCTGAATCCTGATCCGGTTTATTCCGCAATCCGCAATCGTCAATCCAAAATCATTTAGTGGTAATACCCTGGATGGATCATGCCCAATTTTTTGAGGTGGAAAATTTTGCCCAATTCCTGAAGAAGGTGGCTGGTGGATTCTTCAATTTTTTCGAGGTCCCGTTCACTCAATAGCTCGGGTTGAAAATGAGTGATCACATCTCTCAGGTTTTCCAGTTGCTGAACGATGTCCAACTGGATGGCCTGTCCTCCCATAAATTCATGAACTTCCAGAATGGTCTGAAGACAATTCCGCAGACGAACTTGTCTCTGGTGGGCTTTGATTTTAATGGATGGTCGTATTCTCATGGGTCAAACAATTTTCAACTTCGGTCTCACTGACCGAAGAGCTGCATCCTGGTCTGAATAAAGCCTTGGTATAATTCCTTCCAGCGAAGCCATGATTTTTTTATTTCATTGACGATGTCCGCCAACTTGTCCGGCGAAAGCACTAAATTCACGCTATGAGAAAAGGCGGAAAATATATCTCCGGAAGTGATCTTCGAGCCGATCCAGATTACGAACATTTCCCTCCTTTGACCGGCCGGCATTTTTTGGATAAGATCCAATAAGGGATTTTGTTGGGAAGGGTCTTCTCCGAAACCCTCCGAAAGGACAAGAAATGACGGCTGCCTAAGACGAAGTAAGGGAACCCCCCCCTCTTCATTGTTAACGACCACCGGGGATCCCCCTGCGGCGCCAAAGGCCTTGATTAACGGCGCCACCCAAAGGGGTTGAACGGCAATCATAACCGTTAGTTCCTTAAAAAGCCTTTCTTCGAGAGTTGTCCACAGTCGGCTCATATCGGTTTTCTTCCAGGTTTAATAAAACAGTTAAATTATTTTTGATATCCCTGATCCAAAGCAAGACCTTCAATGTCGGTTGTCCTTTCCCCTCGACGGCTCTTTATTTGGTCCAATCCCCGTTGAACCACGGCCCGTTTGGAGGCGAAGAGCATGGCCGACTCTTCGGAAAAGAGTCCCTCTTCAAATTTAGCAATAATATCCTGATCGAAGGTTTGACAACCAAAGGGACGGCTGCTCTCTATAATTTCATAGAAGGTTTTGTCCTCGGTTTCTCCATGGATGATGAGGTCCTGAACTCTGAGGTTATTAGTTAGGATCTCGAAAACAGCCCCCCTTCCTTGATCGACTCGGGGCAGAAGCCGTTGGCTTACAATCCAACGTAAGGCCCCGGCCAGACGGATGCGGATCTGCCTTTCTTCTTCCTGGTTAAAAAAGCCCAGGATCCGGTTTATGGTCTGGGTGGCATCAATCGTATGGAGGGTGGTGAAGACCAAGTGGCCGGTTTCCGCGGCGGTCAAGGCGATTTCCATGGTATCCCGGTCCCGGATTTCCCCCACCAGGATTACCGTGGGGGCCTGCCGCAGGGCGGCCCGCAGCCCATGGGTAAAGGAATCGAAGTCCGTGCCTAATTCCCGCTGGTTAAAGGTGGCCTTTTTATGGGTATGAATCAATTCGACGGGGTCTTCCAGGGTGATCACATGGACCGGATAATGTTCATTGATTTCGTCAAGGATGGTCGCCAGGGAAGTGGTCTTCCCGGTGCCGGTAGCGCCGGTAAAAAAGACAATCCCGTTTTTTTCCTGGGCCATCTTTTTGAAAACCACAGGCAAACCCATTTGATCGACGGTCGGCACTTTGACCGGGAGTTTGCGCATAACGATGCTGTAATTATTACGCTGGGAAAAGATATTGACCCGGAAGCGAGCCTTATCTTGGATGGCGTGGGAAAAGTCTGATGACCCTTCCTTCAAAAGCATTTCTATTTTCCGGCGGTCCGATTGCAGGAGACTCAGGGCGATCACCTCGGTCTGGAAGGGAGTCAATACTCCGGTCGATAAATGGAGTTGAACCGGAACGAGATCCCCAAAGACTTCCACCTGTAAGGGATAGCCTACGGTCATATTGATGTCCGATATTTGCGGGTAGGCGTCGACTATTTTGGCTAAGAGATAATCAAGTTCACCTGGGAACATAGGAAGCGGTTTCCTTAGTCATTGCGGTTTTTATATTTCCGTAAAATCGGTTACCAATTCACCCAAGAAGGGCTTAAATTTTTCCTTGTCCACGCATTGATTATAGGCATCCTCAGCGGAAATCCAACCTTTTTTTAAATAGTCCATGATGGCATCATCCAGAGATTGCATGCCGTATTTTTTACCCGTCTGTATGACCGAGGGGATCTGAAAGGTTTTTCCATCCCGAATCAGATTGCGAACGGCATGGGTGGCGATCAGGATTTCCAAGGCGGCGACCCGTCCTTTTCGGTCGATTCGTTTAAAGAGGGTCTGGCAGATTACGGCCCGGAGGGCATCGGCCAGGGTAGCCCGAATCTGGGCCTGCTGATCGGCGGGAAAGACCTCGATGATGCGGTCCACCGTCTTGGAGGCGCTGATCGTATGCAAAGTGGCAAAGACCAAATGCCCCGTTTCCGCGGCCTCAATGGCCAGGGAAACTGTTTCCAGGTCCCTCATTTCTCCTACCATGATGATATCCGGGTCCTCCCGCAAGGCCCCTCGCAAGGCGGTGGCAAAAGAACGGGTATGCCGTCCGATTTCCCGATGATTGACCGTGCAATTGAGGTTCGGATGCACAAATTCGATAGGATCTTCGATGGTTAAAATATGATCCTTTCGAGAGCGGTTGGCCTGGTCGACAATAGCCGCCAAGGTGGTAGATTTACCGCTCCCGGTCGGACCGGTCACCAGCACCAGGCCTTTGGGTAGCGAGGCCAATCGTTTGATGACCATGGGAAGCCCAAGGTCGTCAATGGTCAAGATCTGGCTGGGGATCTCACGGAAGACAGCGCCAACCCCGTAAAGCTGACGAAAAAAATTGGCGCGATAACGGGCCAGTCCTGGGATTTCATAGGCGAAATCCAAATCTCCGGTTTCTTCGAATTGTTTAATCTTTTCCTCGGGGGTGATTTCATAAAGCAGGGCCTTCAGTTCATCGTTCTCCAGGGTTTTATATTTTACCCGTTCCAGTTCCCCCCGTATCCGGAGAATCGGCTGTGAACCGGAGGCCAGATGAAGGTCCGAAGCCCCCTGATCGTGCATGAGTTTAAAAAAAGCGTCTATCTGGGCCATAGTCTGTTTCTTTTGATCCCACTCGTTGGTCGTTCAGTCTTTGCCTTCGGAGACGGAAAATCAAGCCGTCCGGCTAACCTTCGTTCTCTCTCTAATGGATCAGCCAACTGACTATCCAGCTTATGATGCTGATCATCAAAGCGCCTAAAAGGGCCGGCCAAAATCCGTGAATTACAAATCCTTTTATCAAGAAGGAAACAATCCAGAGCATCAAGCCGTTAATGACCAAAGTAAAGAGTCCCAGGGTCAATATGTTGATGGGCAGCGTCAATATAATCAGGATGGGGCGGATAACGGCATTAAGTATCCCCAACAGGGCTGCGGCCCACAACAGTGCCCAGGCACCGGAAACCTCAATTCCCTTGACCAGATAGGTGGTGATATAAAGGGCCAAGGCATTGATCAGCCACTTGAGTAAGATTGGATGCATGATGCCTAAAATAGCATATTTAAACAGGGGAGTAAATTTTATTTTTATTGACTCGGGGCATGGGAATTTGATAATAAACTTAAGGAAATCGTATCCTTTGTTTTAATAAATCCAGTTTGCTTTGAGGAAAGGAGAAATTCATGGCAGCCAAAATTATCAGCGGCGCGGAAGTGGCCAAACAAATTCGAGAAGAACTAAAACAGGAAGTGGATCAATTAAAGGCCCGGACGGGTGTGGTGCCCGGCCTGGTGACCATACTGGTAGGGGAAAATCCAGCCTCGGTCAGTTATGTAACGGCCAAACAGAAGACCTCTAAGGAATTGGGGTTCTTTTCCATTCAGGACAGTCAACCGGCCGACATCGGCGAAGAGGCCTTATTGGCCCTGATCGATAAATATAACCGGGATCCCAAGATCCACGGTATCCTGGTCCAGTTGCCCCTTCCCAAGCATGTGAACGAAACCAAGATCCTTTATGCCATCGACCCCAAAAAAGATGTGGACGGCTTCCATCCGGTCAATGTCGGGAAGCTCATGATCGGTGAGGCCGATTATCTGCCCTGTACCCCGGCCGGTATTCAGGAGCTTTTGGTTCGTTCCGGCGTCAAAACCAAAGGGGCCGAAGTGGTGGTGGTCGGTCGTTCCAATATCGTCGGAAAACCCATTGCCAACATCATGCTCCAGAAAAAAGAGGGGGCCAATTCTACGGTGACCATCGTTCATACCGGAACCCCCCCGGAAAAGGTGATCGAACATTGCCGGCGGGCCGATATCCTGATCGTGGCGGCCGGTGTGCCCAAATATGTAAAAGCCGACTGGGTCAAAGAAGGGGCCGCGGTGATTGACGTAGGCGTTAATCGGATCGGCAAGAGCGAATCGGGAAAGGCCATATTGGCCGGAGACGTAGATTATGAGGCCGTCAAGGAAAAGGCCGGTCTGATCACCCCAGTTCCCGGCGGCGTCGGCCCCATGACCATCACCATGCTGATGAAGAACACCGTCAAGGCCGCCAAACTGGCCGCCGGAGCATAATGGTAATTACGAGTGGGAAGCCGATAGTTATTAAAAGGTCCTCTTAGCCGCGACAGAAAAACGCGTCTATCGACTACCTGAGTGAGTTATAAACCGCTTGGATCCACAAAGATGGACTGGGACGGGGAAATGAACTGCCAAAGACCCCTGGACTATGTCCGGGGGTCTTTTTTTTACTCCGAACTCTAAACTCTAAAAGGTTTTTAATACCCAAGGAGGGAATCATGGAACGAAAGAAGGTTACGCTTCACGATTTGATGGCCAAGAAAAAGGACGGCAAAAAAATAACCATGTTAACCGCCTACGATTGTTCCATGGCTTCTTTTATCGATCAGGCCGGGATCGATATGGTTTTGGTGGGTGATTCGTTGGGTATGGTGGTTTTAGGATATGACTCCACGGTTCCGGTGACCATGGAAGAGATGATCCATCACTGCCGGGCCGTTCGCCGGGGAATACGTTTTGCCTTTCTGGTAGGCGACATGCCCTTTATGTCCTATAACATCAGCCGGGAAGAGGCCATCCGAAACGCCGGGCGATTTATGAAAGAGGCGGGATGCGATGCAGTTAAATTGGAAGGGGGGCTGGAAGTCACTGAAACCGTCCGGGCCATCGTCGAGGCCGGGATCCCCGTGATGGCCCACATCGGTTTGACCCCTCAGACCATCGGCAAATTGGGCGGCTTCCGGGTCCAGGGGAAAGACCTGGCTTCCGCCCGCAAACTGTTGGATTCGGCCCTGGCCCTGGAAGAGGCCGGGGCCTGCTCGGTGGTAATGGAATGCATCCCGGACAAACTGGCCGCTTTAATTTCGAAGTCTTTAAAAATTCCGACTGTCGGCATCGGGGCCGGGCCGGAATGCGACGGCCAGGTCTTAGTCACCAATGACTTATTGGGATTATTTGAGAAATTTCTTCCTAAATTTGTCAAACAATATATCAAGTTATTCCCCATGATCAAGGAAGCCATTGAAGCCTATAAGAAGGAGGTGGAAGCCGGAAAATTCCCCGGACCGGAACATTCCTTCATCATGGAGGCCCGAGACCTTGGTAAGCTGCGAACACAATCTAAAACATCAAAAAAATAAAAAGGAAAACCTATGCGAATCGGTATCGTCGGCCCCGGGGCCATGGGCTGTCTTCTGGCCGGGATGTTGGCCCGGGCCGGTAATGAGGTCATGCTCCTGGATCATGAGAAGGAGCGCGTCGAAACCATCAATCGGGATGGGTTGAATATAGAAGGTCTTGGAGGGACTTTTCGAATCAAAGTACCGGCCACTTTGGTCCCGAATGATTTGTCTTCCAATGAATTGATCATCAATTGTGTCAAGGCCTATGATACGAAAACCGTGGCCCGGGTTCTTCAAATCATCGAACCGGGCCCCCATTTTTTAACCCTCCAAAACGGTGTGGGGAATATTGAAATCCTGGGTGAAACCCTTCCGAAAGAAAAAATCCTTGGCGGAATCACCTCTCACGGGGCCACCGATCTAGGACCGGGTCACGTTCGACATGCCGGACAGGGGGATACCTTTATCGGCTATGGTTTCCCGGAAATGGTTCGAGATCCGAAGGCAAATGTTCAATTGAATACGATCAAGGAAATGTTGACCCAGGGCGGATTCAGCACCCAATTGGTCCCCAAGATTGAAAACCTTATCTGGAGCAAATTGCTGGTGAATGTCGGCATCAATGCCCTGACCGCCCTGACCCGTTTACCCAATGGAAAACTTCTTGATTTTTATGGGACCCAATCGATCTTGGAAGAGGCCGTTCGGGAAGGGCTTTTGATCGGGAAGAAGAAAGGCATCGAATTCATCTACGCCGATCCCCTGGAGCAGGTCAAAAAGGTCTGCCGCTTGACCAGTTCCAATGTGTCGTCCATGCTTCAGGATGTCTTAAAGAAAAAACGTACTGAAATCGATTTTATCAATGGGGTGATTAGGGAAGAAGGGGAGGATTTTGGGATTCCGGTTCCGGTCAATAGCCTGCTGACCCGTTTGATAAAAACGATTGAAGAATCTTATGACCAGGCCGTGAAAGAGGGATGAGACGGGCTAATGGTTTAAGGTCCATAAGGCAGATTGACCGTCTTCCCGGTTTTCTAATATTTACTTTCAACCGTTATCTTGCAAATCCTTCCAGGCCGGTATCAGGCCAAAACCGTCGGCGGTCTTGACGGCCCTGACTATGGCCTCCCGAATCATTTCCTGCCCCAGAATTCCCACCTGATTGATATCAGATTCCATTTCACCAACCGAAAGGGCGAAAAGGGTATCCCCATCAAATAGAGTATGGACCGGGGCAATGCTTCGGGCCAGGGCATTGTGTCCCATCTGGGCCAGCTTCCGGGCCTGATAAGAAGTCAGTCGGGCGTTTGTCAGGATGACACCCAGGGTGGTGTTGTTGTGAACGATAAACTGAGAAGGGACAATACCTTGTTTAAATGATTCCCAGGTATCGGCAAAGATTAGGCTGTCCGAGGCGGTCCTGGCACCGGCGATGATGGCCCCTCGATTGTCTATTACATCTCCAAAGGCATTGACCACCACCAGAGCGGCCACGGTGAGTCCCCCCTGGCTATGACAGACCGCATAGCCCAATCCCCCTTTGGTGGCCTGGGTGATGCCGAAGAGCTTACCTACGGAAGCCCCGGTCCCGGCCCCGACACTGCCTTCGGCCGTTTCCTGATCCGAGGCGTTCAGACAGGCCTGATAACCCATGGCCTTATCGGGCCGACAAAAGGGGTCACCCAAAGAGAGATCGAAGAGGATGGCCGTGGGAACAATGGGTACCCGGGTTACCCGCACGTCAAAACCGATCCCTTTCTCCTCTAAAAATTGCATGACCCCACCGGCCGCATCCAGGCCGAAGGCGCTGCCCCCGGAAAAGAACAGGCCGTGGATTTGAGGGACCCGGTGAAGAGAAAACAAAGAATCGGTCTGCCTGGTCCCGGAGGCCGAACCGCGGATGTCTATGCCGGCCACGGCCCCTTGGGGGCAGAGGATAACCGTGCAGCCTGTCGGGCCGTCGCTATTGGTGGCATGACCGATGAGGATATTGGGGAGTTGGATTAAGGCCATATTCTTTATTGGCTGCAAGCTGAAAGAAAAAAGCTTTACATAGCCCTGTCAGGTTTGGACTTTGAGTTTCTCTTCAGATAAGGTAATAGACCTCCGGAGAGCAGGATATTTATTTTATCTTCCTGGACCATTGCCTTGAAGGCTATTTTTTTCTTTCGGGTTTGGTTGAGGACCAATACCTCTTTCCCTTCTCGAATAGCCTTTCTCAATCCCTGAAATTCGAGCCAGTCATCCTGACTCATCCAATCGTAATCATTAGGGTCCTCAAAGATCAGGGGAATAATGCCGTAATTGATCAAATTACTCAGATGGATTCGGGCAAATGATTTAGCCAGCACGGCCTGAATCCCCAAGTACATGGGGGCCAGGGCGGCATGCTCTCGGGATGAACCCTGTCCGTAATTTTCCCCGCCGACAATCAGGCCGGCCCCGGCCTTTAAGGCCCTTTCCGGAAAACTCGGGTCCAGGCGATGGAAGGTGTATCGGGAAATGGCGGGAATGTTCGAACGATAAGGCAGGATCTCGGCCCCCCCGGGAAGGATGTCGTCGGTCGAGATGTGATCTCCTAATTTGATCAGGACCGGGGCCTTAAGGGAGTCTTTTAAAGGCTTCCGAATCGGAATAGGTTTTATGTTCGGTCCGCGCACCACTTTTATGGAATCCGGGTTTTTGGGCGGGGGTTGAATGAAAGGGTCGGATTGTCTTTCGGCAGGCCCGGTAAAAGTCCTGGGTAATGAGAATTTATAGCCAAGGGGATCGACTACCTCCCCCTTTATGGCCATCAGGGCGGCCGCTAAGGGATTGACTAAATAAACACGAGCGGTAAGGGTCCCGCTGCGGCCTTTAAAATTTCGGTTATAAGACCGGAAAGATACTCCCTCCTCTGGGGGGGCTCCGCCCATGCCGATACAGGGACCGCAGGCCGCCTCCAGGACTCTGGCCCCGGAGGCAAGCAGAGAAACCAGATCCCCTTTCTTGGCCAGTTGTTGGACCACCTGACGGGAACCGGGATTGATCAACAGACTCAAATGAGGGGATACGGTCTTGCCCTTAAGGATTTCAGCAACCGATTTTAAGGTCCCATAGGATGAATTGGAGCAACTGCCTATACAAACCTGATCCACTTTCAGTCCAACCAATTCCTTTAATGGAACAACATGATCGGGGCTGAAAGGTTTGGCCACCAGGGGTTCCAACTCTCCGAGGTCGATCTCCATGACTTCGTCGTAGGCGGCATGGGGGTCGGGAATGAATTCCCTCCAGTCCTTTTCCCGGCCCTGGGTCTTTAAAAAGGCCAGTGATATTTTATCGCTGGGGAAGATCGATGCCGTAGCGCCGAGCTCGGCCCCCAGGTTGCAAATAGTCGCCCTTTCGGTTACGGAAAGATCTTTCAAGCCCGGTCCGCCGTATTCCATGATCCAACCGACTCCACCCCGAACGGTCAGACGACGGAGCATCTCCAGGCCCACATCCATGGCCGTTACCCAGGGACGGTTTAATTTTCCGGTCAGGCGAACTTGTCTGACCTTGGGTCTCACCAATCGATAGGGAAATCCGGCCATGACCGCGGCGATGTCCAGACCGCCGGAGCCCATGGCCAACATACCCAGACCACCGCAAGTCGGGGTGTGACTGTCAGACCCCAATAAGACCTCTCCGGGTTTGGCAAAGCGCTCCAAATGAACTTGATGACTGATCCCGTTCCCCGGTGGAGAAAAATAGGCCCCGTAGCGGGCGGCCGCTGTTTGCAGGAAAAGGTGATCATCCGGATTACGGGAATCGGTCTGCAGGGTATTATGATCCACATAGGAAACCGCCAGGGGAATTTGGATCCGGGGACGGCCGATGGCCTCAAACTGTAGATAGACCATGGTCCCCGTGGCATCCTGAGTCAGGACCTGATCCACCTTTAACGGAATGGTTTGGTCCGAGCATTTTTCCCGGTCCCAATGATGTTTTTGAACAATTTTATCAAAGAGATTCATCTTCATAGTATTTGGGTTACTTCCTTTCTTGTTCGCCTCGTAAATTCATAATATCGGATTAATTATCGACAGGCCGTTTTATCCCTTTTTAATCGTCAACTGGGCCGTCATAGCCGTCCCTTTTTCTAAGGATGACACCATGGGAAAACTGAGGGTGTTCATTGCTGGATATTCAAGAGTAAATAGCCTCCGATAAACAAAAAGAGGATATTGGAAGACCAGGCGGCCCAGAGAGGAGGAAATATACCGGAAATGCCGAGAGAACGGGATAACCCAAAACAAATCCAGTAGACGAAGGCCACCAGGAGACTCCCGACAATGCCCTGGGCCACCCCGATGCCCTTCTCCTTGCGCAAGGCCAGGGCGATCCCGAAGAGGGCCATGATGATACAAACCACCGGAAAGGCCAGACGGATCTGTTTTTCCACAATATAGCGGGTGGCCTCGTAGCCCTCCTTTTGAATTTTTTGGATATAGCCTTTAAGCTCCGAATAGGTCATATCCTCACTGCGTTTTTCCTGGGTGCGAAAATCTTCCGGGGTTTCGGGAAGAATAACGGCCTTTTCAATAAAGGGTTCACTCAGATAGGAACCATCCGGTCTAAAGGACTGGGAAAGGCCATTTAGAAAAACCCAGGTTCCGTTTTTCCAGGCCACTCTTTCAGCATCCAATCGGGAGAGAAGGTTAAACTTGGGGTCAAAAAAATAAAGGGTCGCCCCTTCGGCTGTTTGTTCTTTAAAATTAAACTTATTAAAGGTATAAATAGCCTGATCCCCTTTGTACCAGATTTTTTCCTGGAGAAAGACCGCCCGGGGTTCCATTTTTTTGACTTGATAATTCCAGATTTCAGAGGCCCGGGCGTTGGTAAAGGGGACCAGGATTTCTCCCAGGATCAGGATGAAAAGGGAGGCGGTAATGGATAGCAGAATGATGGAGAAGGAAAGGCGAATCATATTGATACCGCTGGACTTAAAGGCGATGATCTGGTTGTTCCTGGACAAGAATCCAAAGGTCAACTGGGTCCCCATGAGGATGGCTACCGGGATCATCTGCTTGATAATGGAAGGGATAGTAAAGAGAAAATACCGGAGAATCAGGGTCGGAGCCGCCCCGGCTTCATTAAAAGAATTCAGCTTTTCCATGATATCCACCAACAGGTAGATAAAGGTAAAAATCCCCAGGCAAAGCAGGGTCATCTTGAGGAATTCTTTGGTGATATAATGACTGATAATACGCACGTTAAAATATTATCCAAGCTTGAAAGGTTTGTAAATAAAAAAGGCGGGCCGCATCAATGGTTTTAATTTTTTCGGAAACCGGTTAAAAAATAATGATGACCATTCGCGAACAGATTGAACAAAAAGAACGAAAAATTCTGGCTCCCTGGGCCGCCTTGAGTTCCCAGAGCCAAGGGAGACGGATTCCGGAAGAACCCTGTTCGATCCGGACGGCTTTTCAAAGGGATCGTGATCGGATCATCCATTCCAAGGCCTTTCGTCGGTTGAAACATAAGACCCAGGTGTTTTTATCGCCCACCGGAGACCATTATCGAACTCGCCTGACCCATACCCTGGAAGTTTCCCAAATCGCCCGGACTGTCGCCCGGGCCCTCAGTTTAAATGAGGACTTGACCGAAGCGATTGCCCTGGGCCATGACCTGGGCCACACCCCTTTTGGTCATGCCGGTGAAGAGGTCCTGGATCAGATCGTCCCCGGGGGTTTTGCTCATCATCAGCAGAGTCTCAGGGTGGTGGATCTGTTGGAGAAGGGCGGAAAAGGTCTGAACCTGACACTGGAAGTCCGGGACGGTATCGTAAAACATTCCAAAGGAAAAGGGGATATCCTTTCCCGGGTTCCGGCTGAAAGGGCCATGACCCTGGAAGGGCAGGTGGTCAGGGTAGCCGACATCATTGCTTATATCAGCCACGATCTGGACGATGCCATTCGGGGAGATGTGATCTCAAGCCAGGATATTCCGATTGATTGTTTGAAAGTCTTGGGTGATCGCAGTTCAAAAAGGATTGATACGATGGTTCAGGCCGTGGTCCACGGCAGTTTGAAAGATCCTTCTCGGGGACTTTACATGGAAAAAAAAGTTTTAACGGCCATGATTCATTTGCGGGAATTTCTGTATCATCATGTCTATGACCTTGGGCAGATTCATGAGGATTTTATAAAAGCCCGAAAAGTAATCAGTGAATTATACCAGATTCTGCTCCTTCATCCGGAATTAATGGCTGATCAACTGGGATATGCAGTGGAAGGGGAAATAACCCCGGAAAAGGTAACCGATTTCATCGCCGGGATGACCGACCGCTATGCCTTAAACCTCTATGAAAAAATATTTCTCCCCAAACCCTGGGCGGTGCTGTAGGCAATAAATGATCGTGAAACTCCCTAAAATTCTGAGTGCCTATCGCAAACCACTCATTGAGGAATGGATTGAACGTCTCCATGAAGGGGTTAGCCGGCGTTATAGCCAGAGACCCCTGAAGGAATTGTTCGTTACCGTTTCCCGGGCTTACGACGCCAGTTTGGCAGTGCTCCTGGACAATGACTATTCTCTGATCGATGCCCACATCGAATGGATTGCCCGGATCAGGCTTGAGGGTGGATTCTCCCTTTCGGACGTTCAAAATGCCTATGAATTGTGTCGCACGATCTTAGTTCCCGTATTGGTGAAGGAGCTTGAGGGCCAGGAACTTCTCCAGGCCCTTCAGGGAATCGATACCTGTCTACTCTATACGATAAAGAAATTCAGCAATTATTATCAGTCGCTTCACGAAAAGGATATCCGGGAACATTCCGAAAATCTGGCGAAGGAAGTCGAAAAAAGAACCCGGGAATTAGCCGAATCGGAATCCAAATACCGAGTCCTGGTGGAAGAAATAAACGACGGCTATTTTGTCAATCAGAAAGGGCGGATCGTCTTTGCCAATCAAGCTTTTTATGATCTCCATGGGTTTGCCCCGGAAGAAATGTTCGAAAAACATCACGCCGATTTTATTGCCTCGCCCTCCCTTGCTTTTGTGCGAAAAATTTATGAGAAAAGTATGGCTGGAGAAAATACCGACAACCTCTATGTTTACCTGCGTCGTCACAAAAACGGCGCCCTCCTGTTTACCGAAAACAAAGTAAAGCGCATCCTCTATCAGGGGAAATATGCCTTGGCAGGTATCTGCCGGGACATTACCGAAAGGATGGAAACGGAAAAACGTATCCGGGAATCCGAGCGGCTGGCCCACATCGGAAAGCTGACGGCCTCTCTGGCCCATGAGATACGTAACCCCTTATCATCAGTCAAGATGAACAGCCAGATTATATTGAAAAATACAAAATTTGGCGGGAACGACCAACGACGTCTGGAGATCATTGTCCAGGAGATATCCCGACTGGAAAGAATCTTAGATGAGATGCTTGATTTTGCCAGGCCGATAAAACTGAATTTAGAACCGGTATCGATCAACGGTATCGTCGATTCCTGTCTGGAGGTCATGGATACCCGGATCAGGGAAAAGGGGATTACGGTAAAAAAACGATATGTCGGACGACTGCCCCGGATCCCTGTCGATCATGAAAAGATGGAACAGGCCGTGATTAATATCTTATTAAACGCCGTCGAGACCTTGCCGGACGGAGGCCATATCCAGATCGTCACCAAACAGTTGAGAAAAGAGGGTGGGTTCCTGCAAATCGAGATCAGCGATGACGGTCCGGGGATCAGCACTGATGATCTTCCTTATGTTTTTAATCCCTTTTTTAGCAACAAGAAAAAGGGTACGGGTCTTGGCCTTTTTAATGTGAAAAAAATAATCGAAGCCCACGGTGGGGTAGGGGATTTTGCCCTCCGCAAGCCCCAT
This sequence comes from uncultured delta proteobacterium, assembly GCA_963821645.1. GTDB lineage: Bacteria > Desulfobacterota > RBG-13-43-22 > RBG-13-43-22 > RBG-13-43-22 > RBG-13-43-22. Next base: position 141,442 of record CAWGEQ010000041.1, read on the forward strand.
GGGACCCGGGTTAGTCTCACCATTCCCTTGAGAGATAGGACATGAAAGCCAAAAGGATTCTCATTATTGATGACGAACAATCCCTCCTTGAATCACTGGAGATGTTTCTCACCGAGAAAGGCTATATCGTCACCTGCGCTCTGACCGCATCGGAAGGTTTGAGGCAATGTCAGATCTTTGATCCTCAGGTCATCATCCTGGATATCCGTTTGCCCGACATGGATGGTCTTGAAGTTCTCCAGAAGCTCATTCGTCGGGGTATGAAGAATGTTATCATCGTTACCGCCTTTCATGATATGGACATAACCATTAAGGCCGTAAAATTTGGAGCTTTCGACTATATCCCCAAGCCGATCGATGTGGAAGAGCTGGAAAGAGCCATCGATAAAGCCCTTAAATCGGTTGGCCAGGCCCGGATCGCGGCGGTCTCGATCGATCCTACGTCGTCCTATATAAAAGGGAAACTCGTGGGCAAGTGTCGTGAGATGAAAGAGATTTTCAAGACTATCGGGGTGCTCTCGGAAAATAGGATCACGGTCCTTATCGAAGGTGAAACCGGAACCGGCAAGGAACTGATAGCCCGGGCCATCCATTTTAATAGCCTGTATAAAGCCCATCCCTTTCAGGCCATAGATTGTTCGACCTTTGTGGGCACACTCCTGGAAAGTGAACTATTCGGCCACGAAAAGGGGGCCTTTACCGGTGCCACCAACTCCAAAAAAGGGAAGTTTGAACTGGCCGGAGAGGGAACCATATTTCTGGACGAGATCGGAGAAATCCCTTTCGAGCTTCAATCGAAGCTGCTCCGGTTTTTGCAGGAAAAAGAGTTTGAACGCCTGGGAGGAGAAAAAAAGATCAAGTCCAATACCCGGGTAATCGCCGCCACCAACGAGGACCTCTGGAAAATGGTCCAGAACGGGAAATTCAGGGAGGACCTTTATTACCGGCTCAATGTGGCGGCCATCAAGGTGCCTCCCCTTCGGGAGCGGAAGTCCGATACGCCCATTTTAATTGAATATGTTCTGGGGAAGATCAACCATGATCTCGGCAAGGACATAAGAAAAGTCGAAGAGGAGGCCCTTAAACGAATGATGGAATACGATTGGCCTGGGAACATCCGGGAGCTGGAGAATGTCCTGACCTTTGTCGCCATTAACACCCGGGGGGAGATAATTCTCGAAGAACTGATCACTCCGTTACTCGGCAAGAGGCTGCCCCTTCCTCAGAACTCAAAAGACAAGCCGACCCACAAGCGAAGTCTACAGGATATTGAGAAGGAGTACATCTTGGGGATCCTCAACCGGACCCACTGGCATTTGGGGAAGACCTGCGAATTACTGGGTATTTCGCGGCCTACACTCCGTTATAAACTTAAAACTTACGGCCTTCCAATGACCGAAACCTTTTATGAAAACATTTCGACTTATGAAAACATTTCGACGAATCGTATAATTTTATTCAAAATAATTTTCACAAATTGTAAGATCGATTCAAATCATCCAGGCCGATCGATCCGCTTTCATAACCGTCAACTATTTTAAATCACTTAAGTTAGTGCTTCCTATGGCCCTTGGCGCGACTCTTGCTTTCTTTTAAATGCCATTCGGCAGGATGGCTATAAAAAAGCTACAAAAGACTTAGAATAGAAGATGCCCTTTTTCTTTGAGTTTCCTCTTAAATTAATGATTTAAGATAAATCACCAACATCCGTAAAGGAGGAGAAGTATGAAGGCTAAATTTTTGGTAGTTGGGTATTTTTTTTGTTTTTGGCCTACCCCTTTTCAAAAATTCCCCGGCCATGGCCGCTGAAAAACCCATTGTCATCGGGGCACCCCTGGCAACGGCCTTTCTCTATGGCTGGGACGCCGATCGGGCCATGCGCCTGGCCGTAGAAGAAATCAATGCCAAAGGCGGGGTCAATGTGAAGGGAACCAAAAGGCCCTTTGAAGTTGTGACTATGGATACCAGGGATCTTGAACCCGGCGTACCGGTCAGCGATGCCCTGCTGACCATGGAAAAGCTCATCCTGGAGAAAAAAGCTGATTTTATAATCGGAGGACCGGTCCGTTCCGAGGCGGCCTTGGCGGCCATGGATCTGCTCTCCAAATATAAAAAGGTCTCCATTCTGACTACCGGGGCCCTGACCCCAGCCTATAATGCCCGGGTGGCCGAAAATTACGAGAAATTCAAATATTGTTTCCGCATCAGTGGCGAAGCCAAGTGGATGGTTACCGGTGAAATCATCCCCTGCCTGGTGGACATCGGCAAGCAACACAAACTGAATAAGCTCTTTATCATGGTCCAGGATGTGGCTCACGCCCGGGCCGGAGGGGAGTTGATCGCCAAGATCATGACCGGCAAGGGTTGGACGGTGTTGGGCAAGCCGGAAATATATCCCACCGGGACCACTGATTTTTCCATGGGTTTATTAAAAGCCAAAAAAGAAGGGGCCGAAGTCCTCTTGATCTGGATGGACATGCCGGAAAGCTCCATCCTGTTAAAACAGTGGTATGACCTGAAGGTGCCGGCCCTGCCCTTTGGTTCCATCATTGCCGCGGCCGAGCAACCGGGTTTCTGGAAGGCCACGGAAGGAAAAGGGGAATACTGCCTGGCCAACGTGGTCAATGCCGGCAATGCCCCTTCCAAGGCCACCCCCTGGACCATGAAATTTTATGATGCCTACACCAAGAAATACAAAATCGAACCCGAAGGGTATGGGGCCTCCAGCAGTTACATGGCCGTTTATACATTGAAAGAGGCCATCGAAAAAGCCGGTACCCTCGATTCGGATGCCGTGGTGACTGCCCTGGAAAAAACCGACCTTATGGGGGTTTACGGCCGTATTCGTTTTGATAAGTCCCACCAGGTCATCCCTAGTCTGGACCCGAAAGAAGGGGCCGTGGGCACCATCTTCCAGTGGCACAAGGGGAAGCGGGTAGTGGTTTATCCGCCCAAGATCGCCACCGGTGAGATCCTGCTGCCGCCCTGGATGAAAAAATAAACCAAAGGGGTCAAGGATTCGAGGATGCGAGGGTTCAAGGTTTTTAAATTCCCGCCTTTCACTTGAATCCTTGGCCCCTTGGCCCCTCGAATCCTGGTTTCAATCATATTAGAACCCCTATGGTGCGTTAGATGGAAATTCTTATCTACGGTATCATTAACAGTATGACCCTGGCCTTGATGGCCTTGGGGTTTACCTTGGTTTACGGAATTTCCGGCCTGCCCAACTTTGCCCACGGGGCCTTATATATTGTCACCGGATTTATCGTCTGGAGTCTGATCCATACCCTTCACCTCAATTTCCTTTTGGCCATGTTTTTATCCCTTTTCATCACCGGTTTGATCGGGGCGGCTATCTACCGGTTTATATTGATCCGGGTCCGGGGGATGGCCACCTCGGAGATCATCGCCTCCTACGCCATCGGACTGGCCATATTGGAAGGGCTTCGCTGGGGCGGGTTTAAGGGCATGACCTATACGCTCCCGGTGTTTATCGAAGGAAGCGTGGAATTCTTCGGGGTCCAGGTCGACATCCAACGGCTCATGGTGGTCGGCATTGGGGTGGTCGTGATTGTCTTGCTCTGGCTGTTTACCCACTTTAACCGTGTTGGATTGGCCTTGAGGGCCATGGCCCAGGATGAACGGGCGGCCTTGATGCTGGGTATTGATTCCGACCGGATGGCGGTCATGGCCATGTTTCTGGGGTCTTTTTTAGCCGGACTGGCTGCCGTGGCCTTGCTCCCCCTGGGTAATATCGTGGTGGAAGCGGGGTATAATGTGCTGATCATGGCTATTGCCGTCTGTATTGTCGGAGGCTTGGGCAGTTGGGTCGGGGCGATCGCCGCTTCTTTTCTAATCGGCTTTTTGCAGATTTTAACGGTGGTTTATGTGGAGTCCCACTTCCGGATCGTTGTGGCCCTGTTGGCGATTATCGTTACCTTGATCTTGAGGCCCTCCGGACTTTTCGGCCGACAAAAAGAACTTGAGGAGCGGGTATAATCTTGGACAAAACAGAGGGACAGGGGCGCAAAGAACGAATCGATCGGGGCATCAAGGTCAGGACCAGCGGCCTGTATGCTATTTCTTCCTGGAAAGAAATCAGCTACCTTCTGATACCCAGAATGGCCTTGATCGTCGGGATCCTGATCCTGCCCTTAGTGATTACCAATGTCTATTGGCAAAGGGTCCTTTCCATCGTTGGAATTTATGCCCTCCTGGCCATAAGCTTTGACTTTCTGACCCATTTCGTCGGGCTCGTTTCTTTGGGCGGGGCCTTTTTTGTCGGTGTCGGCGGTTATATGGCCGCTATCCTGAATACCAAGCTTGGATTGTCCCCCCTGTTTACCATTCCTCTGGCCACCCTCGGCGGGGCGACGATTTGCACCTTTCTCCTGTTGCCCTGTCTGCCTTTGAGGGGGGTCTATTTTTCCATTGTCACCCTTATGTATCCTTTGCTGATGGCCCGGATCATAGAGGCCTTGAATATTTTAGGGGGTACGGACGGGATTGTCGGTGTGGCCAGTTTTCCCAACCGCTGGGTGGAACAATATTCTCTTTTCGGGGTCCTCATATTGGTCTTATTCGGTCTGCGCCGTCTGGTCAATATGGACCTGGGTTTGGTCTTCCGGGGGATCAAAGACAATGACCAGGCCGTTAAGGCCTCGGGAATCAATATCACCTTTTATAAGGCCGCCGGGGTCTTTATATCCGCATCCATGGGTTGTCTGGGTGGTGCTTACTTAGTTCATATTTACATGTGGTCCGGCATTTCGCAACTGGCTTTGGATTTTTCCATCATACCCATTGCCGCAACCGTCATCGGGGGAGGAGGCACCCTGGTGGGACCTCTTTTGGGGGCGTTTATCCTAGTGCCGATTTCTGAATTACTTCGGGAATTCGGGACCTTGCGGATTGTTTTTTATTCCCTGATCCTGATGGCCTTTATCGTTTTCCGCAGCGAGGGGATCATGGTCTATGCCCAACGTAAATACCATCAGTTTGAAAGGTGGGTCAAGGTATGACCGCGGAACCCATCTTAGACATCCAGGGGGTCAGTAAGGCCTTTGGAGGGATTCAGGCCTTATTCAATGTGAGTTTTAAGCTTAACCGCGGGGAGATCCTGGGGATCATCGGTCCTAACGGCTCGGGGAAAACCACCCTGATCAATTGTATAACCGGTTTTGTGCATACCGGCTCGGGAAAGATTTATTTTAACCAAAAGGATATTACCAATTGGCCCCCTCACAAGATCTCCCATCTCGGGGTCACCAGGACCTTTCAGGTCATGAGACCTTACTACAGTTTGCCGGCTTACAAGAATTTAATTATTCCCCTTTTCTCTCCCAGGGCACGGCAGACCGGGGGCTGGCGGGGTGGGGGGAAATTAGGGGACCGCAATACCGTGGCTATCGATATCCTGGAAGAGATCGGTTTCGAGCGGGATTCCTTCGTCCCTTTTAAAATGGCCTCCACCCTGCCCACCGGCTATTTAAAACGCCTGGAATTGGCCCGCTGCCTGGCTTTGCGGCCGGAGGTCATCCTCTGCGACGAAGTTTTTTCCGGGTTAAGCGCCAGTGAGATTGCCAGCATGATCCCCTTGATCGAACGACTCCAGATGGAGGGGATCACCCTGATCATGATCGAACACCGGTTAAAAGAATTATTCCGAGTGGCCAACCGGGTCATGGTTTTGAACTTCGGCCAAAAACTGATCGAAGGGATTCCCGAGGAAGTCATGCAGGATGACAGAGTGAAAGAGGCCTACCTCGGTTCGGAGGATTTATCCGATTATGTTTGAAGCTAAAGGGCTGATGGTCTTTTATGAAAATATGCTGGCCTTGAACAATATTAGTATTCAGTGTCAGGAAGGCCAGATCGTCGGGGTCTTTGGGGCCAACAGCGCCGGGAAGTCCACTTTGATGTATACCTTATCGGGCATCATGCAGGACATCAAGAAAAAGGAAGAGATGGCCGGGGGTGAGCGTATCACCCTGATGGGGGAGGTCTTTTACCGGGGCACCAACATCATGGCCTTAAAACCCAGCCAGCGGGCCAGACAAGGGATCATCCTCTGTCCGGAACGCCGGCGGATCTTCCCGGAAAGCACGGTCTTAGAGAACCTCAAGATGGGCGGTTACTTAGCCGATTCGACCCAGATCAAAGAGACCCTGGAATACGTCTTCAAAATTTTCCCCGCCCTGGTCCCTTTAAAAAAGCGGGAAGGGGGATTTTTAAGCGGCGGAGAACAACAGATGCTGGCCATCGGCCGGGCCCTGATGGCCCAGCCCAAAATCCTGTTGCTCGACGAACCCCTCATGGGTCTCAGCCCATTGGTCCAGGCCTTACTGGTCCGTTCGATCAGGAACATTCGTGACGAACGGGGCGTTTCCGTTATGGTCTCCGAGCAGTATGCCCGCCCCCTTTTGCCCATCGTCGACTATGCCTATATCCTGGAAAACGGGGCGGCGGTCATGGAAGGAACCAAGACGGAATTGATGGATAATCCGGATGTGCGGGCGGCCTATTTTGGAGTTTAAGTTGAATGACTGAAAAGGCAGAGAAACAGGGTAAGCAAAAAGAAAAATCATGAGCGGGAACGAAAAAGATTTTAACCCCGGGGAGGAACTGGTTTTTTCCCGGTTTGAGCGGATGGTTCAAAAATACCCGCAAAAAACAGCGGTTGTTTTTTTGGGAGAAAAATATTCTTTTGCCCGGTTGATGAATCTGATCGACCGCTTCGCCGCTGGTTTGTCCGGTCAAGGAGTTAAACAGGGCGATCGCGTCATACTCTATCTCTCCAACTGCATCCAATGGGTGGTGGCTTTCTTCGGGATTCAAAAAATCGGAGCCGTGGTCGTCCCGGTCTCTCCGATCTATACCTCCCATGAAGTCAGTTATATGATTCAGGATTCCGGGGCCGAAACCATCATCTGCCATGACACCAATTTCGGATATGTGAAGGAGACCTTCGGCACCACGGAGTTAAAGAGGGCCATTGTCACCAACCTGGTGGATTTACTCCCCTTGCCCAAAAGAACGCTTGGTTTTCTTTTCGATAAGATTCCCCATGGCGTAGTTGAGAAGAGCGAAAAGGTCCTTCTGTTTAAGGAATTATTAAAATCCTCGCCGACTCCTCCAGCGGTCAAAATAGATCCCTGGAAGGATCTGGCCTATATCCTCTATACCGGGGGAACCACCGGCTTTCCCAAAGGGGTACCGGGCAACCATGCGGGCATGACTTCTTACGTCAACGACCTGATGGAAGACGTTCTTAAGGGCTATATCCAAGAAGGGGAAGACACCTATATCGCCATTAATCCCCTGTTTCATATCATGGCCCTGGGGTTTTTTGTGGCCGCCGGACTGAATTCCGGCAATACCACCATTCTTATGCCCCAGCCTCAGGTTGACGCCATCCTGGAGGCGATTGAAAAATACAAGGTCCGCTGGATGCTCGGGGTCCCCACCCTTTACCGGATGATCCTGGAAAATGATCGTCTGGAACAATACCGGCTTGACACGTTGCGCTATTGTTATTGCGGGGGCGATGTTCTGCCCTTAGAGGTGTTTAACCGTTGGAAGGAAAAGATCGGCGTACCGATTTACCAGGTCTATGGGTCGACTGAAGTGGGGCATATCTCCTACAGTCGCTTGAACCGTGAACCAAATCCCCTTTCCATCGGGTTTCCTTTGAAATCGAGAAGGGTCAAGGTGGTCAATCCGGAAACCCTTGAACCGGTTCCTTTCGGTGAAACGGGTGAATTGTTGATTACCTCCGATTTCACTCTAAAACAATATTTGAATAAACCGGAGGAGACCGCTCGTTCTTATGTGATCATAGATGGGCAAACCTATTATCGGATGGGGGATTTTGTCAGCCAAAATGAGCAGGGGGAACTGGTTTATGTGGAACGTCTGGCGGACATCATCAAATACAAAGGTTACCGGGTTTCGGCCTCGGAGATCGAAGCGGTTCTACAGGATCATCCCACGGTAATCGGGGCCTGTGTGGTCGGTATCCCGGATCCCAAGGTGGGAGAGCGGATCAAAGGGATCGTGGTCTTAAAAGCCGATGCCAAAGGGGTGGGGGCCAGTGAATTGATCCGTTTGTGTCGGGAACGGCTGGCCCCATACAAAGTCCCCCAGTACATTGAATTTCGCGACATGCTTCCTAAATCGAAGGTAGGAAAACTCCTCAGGCGGGAAATCCGGGATGAGGAAAAAAGAAAAATGGAGAAAGGAAAAAAATAAGACTACAAGACACCCTACCGATCCTCACCTTTTAATTTTCTTCTGTCCCTCGTCCAGCGGGCAATCGGTCCTCGAGAAAGCAGGAACCTCAGGAGCATGACGGTTAAGGCCGCCCCCACGGCCCCTAAGACAACCCCTCCCACGATATCAAAAGGATAATGTTCGCCCACATAGACCCTCGAATAACCGACGACTATAGCCATGGGGATTAAAAAAAAGGACCAGTTTCGATAGACATAAGAAAGGAAAAAGGCCGCTCCAAATAAGTTGGCCGCGTGGTTGGAAGGGAAGGAGAACGAGCGCGGACAGGGCCAGAAGATATGAACGCCCGGCAGGACATTGCAAGGCCGTGGACGGGCAAAGAGGTGTTTAAATAGAAAGCTGTTTGAATAGTCCAGGGCTCCCACCAGGGCAAGGACGAGAAGAAAAGTGATCTTTGTTTTTTTTCCGCCGATTAGAAAAATAAGGAGCCAGGTAAGGGCTATCCAGTATTTCCAATGATCAAATTCGGTGATGTAGGGCATCACAAGATCAAAAAAGGGATTCCGTTGCCCTTTATTGATCCAAAAGAAAATTCGGTTATCGAGTTCCCATATATTCATGATTACCCTGAATTATACCCGTCCCGGTTACGGCAGCAGAGGGATTTACTAAATAAAAAGACATCCTGTCGGGAGGAAGTCTGCTGGACCTTTTAACCTATTGACAGAATGGGCAATAAATACTATATAATCATGCCAAAGTCATCCAAAAAGCGACAATTCGACCAAACGAGTAACCATTTATGAGGTTATCCCAATGGAAAAATTTGAAGAGAGAATCATAGATCTGGTCGATATTATTGCCGAGCCCGCCCCGGTCTTGCCAAGGGAAATATTTGAACCCGATGATTCTGTTCAGAAGACGGAATTATTAGAAGAGATTGAATCCCATGAGCTGGAAAGGCTGGTCCGTAAGGAAGTCGAAAGGCTTGTACGATCAAGGATCGATGAATCTATCGGAAAAATGATTCGGGAAATTCTGGTCCAAGAAATTGAAAAGGCCATTACCCGGGAGATAGAGGACTTAAAAAGAAAATAGATTTTAGGAAATCCCAAGAGCAGCCATAAGGGGGTTAATATTTTAATCCCCTTTTGTTTTATTAAATCATTACGGTCGCCTGTTGCCGGCGCCACCAAGCGTGAAAATTTCGAATAGCGAATTATAGCGAATAATGACTAATGATGAACTCGTAGGAAGTCTCTTTGGTCGCCACCCCGGCGAAGCTCGCCCCGGAATGCTTGAATCCGGGGTCCGGAGGCAGTTGAATTCCCTGGATTCCGGCTTTTTCTGGAATGACGGAGAGGGCAAATTTTAACATTTTACGAGGTTATCGCTTTATGATTCGAAATCGATGTTCGGGATTCAATATTCGCATTTTATTCAAAGAAAGGGTGCGGTTAAACGATGGCTCTTTTGTTGCCTAAAGGATATGAACCGGCTCAGGTAGAGGAGGATTTATACCGGTTTTGGGTGGACCAAAACCTCTTCCGAGCCGACGTGGAAGCAACCGGTCCTCCTTTTTCCATGGTCATCCCCCCTCCGAATGTCACGGGAACACTTCACATGGGTCATGCCTTAAACACAACCCTTCAGGACATCCTTTGGCGTTATTATAAAATGAAAGGGTATAACGTCCTTTGGGTGCCGGGGACCGATCATGCCGGCATTGCCACTCAGAATGTGGTCGAAAGGATGTTGGCCCAGGAAGGGATCGACCGCCATCAATTGGGCCGGGAACGCTTTATTGAAAAGGTCTGGGAATGGCGGGCCAAATATGGCGGAATCATCATCAACCAGTTAAAACGCCTGGGAGCCGCCTGTGATTGGAGCCGGGAACGCTTTACCATGGACGAGGGCCTGTCCAGAGCGGTAAAAGAGGTTTTTGTCCGTCTGTACCGGGAAGGGCTGATTTATCGGGGGGACTATATCATCAACTGGTGTCCGCGCTGCCAAACCGCCCTCTCCGATCTGGAAGTGGAGCATGAAACCCATGAGGGAAATCTCTTCCATATTCGATATCCCTTGATGAAAGGGCCTGGGGCTCTTGTCGTCGCCACTACCAGGCCGGAGACCATGCTCGGGGATACGGCCGTGGCTGTCAATCCGGAAGATGCGCGGTACCAGAACTTAACCGGACAGGAAGTACACCTCCCGCTTACCCAAAGAAGAATCCCGATTATCTCTGATCCCTATGTGGACAAGTCCTTTGGCACCGGGGCTTTGAAGATCACCCCGGCCCATGATTTTAATGATTTTGAAATCGGCCGTCGTCATGGGCTTCCCATCATCAACGTCATGGACCCGGAGGCCAGGATGAATGAAAATGCCGGGGTGTATCAGGGAATGGATCGAAAGGCCTGCCGGCAGAAGGTCCTTGAAGATTTGAAGGCCCTGGGACTGCTGGAAAAAATAGAAACATATACCCATAACATCGGACATTGCTATCGCTGTAAGACCATGATCGAGCCCACTCTTTCCAAGCAGTGGTTCGTCCGGGTCGGTCCTCTGGCGGAACCAGCCTTAAAGGCCGTTGAAGAAGGCCAAACACAGATCTTTCCCAAGACCTGGGAAAAGACCTATTTTGAATGGATGACCCATATACGGGATTGGTGTATCTCCAGACAGATCTGGTGGGGGCATCAAATACCGGCCTGGTATTGCGATAGCTGCGGGTCGGTCATTGTTTCCGTCACCCCCCCCCAATTTTGCCCTACCTGCAATTCCACGGAATTAAGACAGGAAACGGATGTCCTGGATACCTGGTTCAGCTCGGCCCTTTGGCCCTTTTCCACCTTAGGCTGGCCTCAGGAGACCAGAGAGCTCCAGGTTTATTACCCGACCTCGGTTCTGGTTACCGGCTTTGACATCCTCTTTTTTTGGGTGGCCAGAATGATGATGATGGGCCTTCGTTTTATGGGTAAGGTCCCTTTCCATCATGTTTATATCCATGCCCTGGTCCGGGATGCCGAAGGGCAGAAGATGAGCAAATCCAAAGGAAATGTCATAGACCCTTTGACGATAATGGACCAATACGGCACGGATGCCTTTCGTTTCACCCTGGCCGCCTTAGCGGTCCCGGGGAGAGACATCAAGCTTTCAGAAGAGCGGATTGAAGGATATCGTCACTTTGTAAACAAAATCTGGAACGCCGCTCGCTTCAGCTTGTCTCATTTTGAAGGACTCGAAATCGAAGGACAGATATCCAGTCTGCCGCTAGATCCGGTCAATCGTTGGATCATCAGTCGGCTGCACGGGGTCATTGAAAAAGTCGAACAGGGGATCAAGGAATATCGCTTTAATGAAGCGGCTCATGAGCTGTATCACTTCATTTGGCATGAATTCTGTGATTGGTACCTGGAATTCATTAAACCTGTTTTATACCAGGAAGATGAAAGCCAGGAAAAATCAATGACTCAAAAGACCCTCTATCAGGTCTTGGCGACCCTTCTGAAGGTCATCCATCCCTTCATGCCCTTCGTCAGTGAAAAGATCTACCAATCTCTCCCGGGAAGCAGATCCAGCATCCTTAGAGAATCCTTCCCGGCACTTAAAAATTTTTTCGTGGACGAGAAGGCCGAAAAGGAAATGGAGACCATCAAGGGCCTGATTTCCGAAGTCCGTAATATAAGAGGGGAGATGAATGTACCCCCTTCAAAAAATGTGGAAATTTGTTTGCGGGTTACCGACTCTTCTTCCAAGGGTTTGATTGAGGCCCATCAGCAGAAAATTTTGGTCATGTCCAGGGGATCCGTCATAACATTTTTAATGGATGAGAAAAACCCCCTTTCCTCGGCTTCCGGGGTTTTTGAGGGAATGGAGATTTTTATCCCCTTAAAAGGGATCATCCAGTTTGAGGAAGAAGAAAAACGATTAGATAAGGAACTGGCCACCTTACGGAAAGAATGGACCAGGATCGAAAAAAAATTGGCCAACGAAGATTTTTTGCAGAAGGCCCCCGAGGAGGTCGTCAACAAGGAAAAAGAGAAAGTACACTCCCTTGGGAAAAAGATAGAAAAATTGGAAAATCATTTGGAGCGGATTAAAGAATTAATGAAAATGTAATTTGAACCCCTTATGATTCTCCAGTCATTTTTAAAATTCCAAAATTAAAAACGATTTTGAGAGTCCTGACCCGATAATTGTAAATTTTGGAAAATAGGGGAGGGCGATCGAACCCAATAATTTGTAACTAATTGAAATAATAGAATTCATATAATTGGCATAATATCTGCTTCCATTAAAGTAAATTGATTATAAAAGGCCAATCGGCTTTTTGTATAATATTTATATGAGGGGAGGTGAATTTAGATGAAAAAATTAATCGTTTGGACCATGGCATTGGTATTTTCCCTTTGTGTTTCTTTAGCTTTTGCCGCTGAAGAAAAGAAGGCCGAACCTGCCACCCCGGTTGAAAAGGCTGAACAGAAGGTTGAAAAGGCTGAAAAGAAAGTAAAGAAGGCCAAGAAGAAAGTAAAGAAGGCCAAGAAGGAATTGAAAAAAGAGGAGAAGAAAGAAGAAGCTCCTGCGGCTCCGGCTGAAAAGAAATAATTTTTTTCGAACCAAAAAAAAGGCGTTATCGGAACCCCGATAACGCCTTTTTTATTTGGTAGAATAATCCCTTGAAAAACAAAAGGAACCTATGCTAAGACAGAAGCAGTTCGATCTCCATCGGCAAAAATAAATTTTTGGCGCAGGCTATCTGGGAGGCAGGGATGGAAAGAAATTTCAAGGAATTGACCCCGGAAGAACTTCGAAGGATCTGTAATCCCGATGATTTGGGCTTTGAGACGACCGATGAAGTGACTAAGGGCCCGGATAAGGTAATTTCTCAGGAACGGGCTGTCCGGGCCATCTTGTTCGGTGTGGGAATGGACGGATTGGATTACAATATTTATGTGGCCGGTCCTCCGAAAGCCGGAATGACCTATATCACCAAGACCTTGATCGAAGAAATAGCCCGAGATCAAAAACCCCCTACCGACTGGTGTTATATCAATAATTTTAAAGAACCGGACCGCCCGAAGGCCCTGTCATTGCCCAGCGGAAAAGGGAAGGAATTAAAAAAGGACATCGAAGAACTGCTCGGCGATATACGCAACGACATACCCGATGTTTTTGAAAGTGAAGATTATGCCCAAAAGAGGGAAGAACTTTTAAAACGGTTCAATTTAGAGAGGGCTGAGATCCTTTCCTCTTTAGAGGAAAAGGTTCTTCAGGAAGGGTTCGTTTTAAATGTCAGCCAAGTAGGTATGGTCATTATGCCGGCCAAGGATGGCCAGCCCATGGATGAAGAGACTTTGAAATCTCTGGATGAGGAGGAGAAAAAACAACTTCGGGAGAAAAGCGAACAACTCCAGGGGGAAATGAACCAGGCGGTTCGGATAATCAGGACCAACGAGAAGGACCTCAAGAAGAAAATAAAGGAACTGGATAAGAGAATCGCCCTCTATGCGGTGGGCCATCTGATCGAAGAGTTTCAGGAAAAATATAAAGAATTTTCTGAAGTTCTTCAGTATTTGAAAGATATTAAAGATGATATCATCCGAAATATCGATGACTTCAAAACCAAGCCGGGAGTGGCCGGCCCTTTCCCCATGCCGCCCATGGAGCCTTCGTTGACCCGGTATGAAGTCAATGTTTTGGTGGATCATACCGAAACCAAAGGGGCCCCGGTTGTTTTTGAAACCAACCCGACTTATCCCAACCTTTTCGGAAGCATTGAAAAAAAGGCCCAGTTCGGGGCCTTATTTACCGATTTTACCATGATCCGTCCGGGCTCATTGCTTCGCGCCAACGGCGGATTTCTGATTATAAAGATACTGGATCTTTTACGCGGATATTTTTCCTGGGAAGGACTTAAGCGAGCCCTAAAAAACAAGGAGATTTTGGTCGAGGATTTGGGGGAACAACTGGGTTTGATCAGCACCAAGACTTTGAAGCCGGAACCCATTCCTCTTCAAATCAAGATGCTGTTAATCGGAGAGCCTTATATCTATCACCTTCTGTATGCCTGGACCAGGATTTTCCCAAGATGTTCAAGGTAAAGGCCGAATTGGATGATCAGATGGACCGGCAGGAGACCCCCCTAAAGGAATATATCCATTACATCGCCCGTTGTTGCCAGGACAGAAAGCTTTTGCCCCTGCATAAAAGCGGGGCGGCCCGATTGATCGAATACAGCTCGGAACTGACCGGTCGGAATTATAAACTCTCTTTGCAGATGGCCGAGATCAATGACCTGATCCAGGAATCGGCCCATTACTGGGCACTCCAGGGACAAAGAGTCCTTTAGTCATGGCCGAACATGTGGAGAAGGCCGTGGAAGAAAAAATTTTCCGCTCCAATTTATATGAAGAAAAACTCCAGGAGATGATCACTCTGGGTAATATCAAGATTGATACCGATGGATATCAGATAGGTCAGGTCAACGGGCTTTCCGTTTATTTATTGGGAGATTATCAGTTCGGCCGGCCTTCTCGGATAACCGCCAATTGTTCTCTGGGCAAAGAAGGGGTGGTGGATATCGACCGGGAGTCCAAATTGAGCGGAAATATCCATACCAAGGGAGTGATGATTTTAAGCGGCTACTTGAAAGGGAAATATGCCTCTGATAAACCCTTGAGCCTTTCGGCCAGCATCACCTTCGAACAAAGTTACGGGATGGTGGATGGGGACAGCGCCTCCGGGGCCGAATTATTGGCCCTCTTGTCCGTCCTGGCCCAGGTTCCCATTTTTCAAGGGATTGCCATAACCGGTTCAGTCAGCCAAAAAGGAGAGATCCAACCTATCGGCGGGGTCAATGAAAAAATTGAAGGATTTTTTGAAGTCTGCCGGGAAAAAGGGCTGACCGGAAAACAAGGGGTTATGATCCCGGAGGCCAATGTCAAGGACCTGATGCTGAAGACAAAAGTGGTCGAGGCGGTCCGGGAAGGGCAGTTCCACATCTATCCCATCACCCATATTGAACAAGGTCTTGAAATCTTGACCGGCAAAAAGGCCGGCAAAAAGAAAAAGGACGGGACTTATCCAAAAAACAGTTTGAATTTCCTGATCGAGGGGCATCTGAGTCGCCTGAACAAAATTTCAAAAGAGGCCATGGGAAAAGAAAAAGAAGAAGGAGAGGAGGGAAAAATTTCCCTGAGTAGCGCCAGTTAGGGCCGGGTATCACTGGATCCCTGGTGGACCTCCTGACTCGAGGAGTTTCAGGGGGTAACTGGTTTGGATCTAAACCGTAATTCCAGGCACGATCCGGGGGTATGGATATCCAGTTGTGAATCAAAAATCGGGGCAATTCATTGAAAAGGACCGCCGTTATCAAAAAATTTTCTAATAAAAAAGGAGATGAAACCATGCTGAAGATTCTTGTTGCCGACGACCATCCGGTTGTTCGGCAGGGCTTAAAACAGATTCTTTCGGAAACCAAGGATATGACCGTAGCCGATGAAGCGCAGACGGGTCAGGAGGTCCTGAAAAAAGCGGTTAAGAACGATTATGATGTTATTCTATTGGATATCTCAATGCCCGGGAAAAACGGACTGGATATCCTGCGGGAGTTAAAAAATAAAAAACCAAAGGTGCCGGTGCTGATTTTAAGTATTTATCCTGAAGACCAATACGCTGTCCGGGTTTTGAATCAGGGGCTGCCGGGTATTTGACCAAGGAGAGCGCCGCGGATGAATTAATCAATGCCATTCGCAAGGTTGCCAAGGGGAG
>CAWGEQ010000042.1:0-33471 GCA_963821645.1 uncultured delta proteobacterium
ATTACAGGTATCCTTCTTTTTTATACCATTCGGCCGTTCGCTTCAGTCCCTCATCAATGCCTACCCTCGGCTGGTAACCCAATTCTTTCTTGGCCTTGTCTATTTTAAAGGCCCGATTTTGGCGATACCAATCCACCCGGCGGGGGAAAATGGGCGGGGTGATCTTAAAGGGCTTGCAGAGCTTTTCAAAGACATGGCCGGCTATGATTAAAGGAATGATCGGATAATGTTTTATTTTGACTTCGATCCCCATGGCCCGGCCGACCTTACGGACCAATTCCTCTATGCCCAGGTATTCTTCATCGGCGATGAGGTAGGCCTGTCCGTTTCCCTTATCCTCTTCCATGGCCAGCATAAAGGCATCGATCAGATTATCGATATAAAGGGGATGGTATAAGGTCTTCCCGTTGCCGAACATGGGGAAGGTGCCTTTGGCCGCCCTTTTAAAAATCATATAAAATCGTTCAGGATCTCCGGGGCCATAAATGGCCGCCGGACGCAGGATAACGGTTTTCATGCCTTTCTTATAAAATTCATGGACCAGCGGCTCGGCTTCGTATTTGGTAGCCTGGTAGTAATCGGCCGGCTGAATTGGGGCATCTTCCCCCCCGGGGGGTGGTCGATATTTCCGTGGACCCCGCAGGTGCTGCAGTAAATGAATTTTTTGACCTTGTGCCTAAAGGCCGCTTCCAGGGCATTTAAGGTCCCGCCCACATTGACCTCATGGTAATAACTATTAGGCACATTCAACTCGCGAAAGGCGGCGGCCAGGTGGTGGACCACATCCACGCCTTCCAGGCATTGATCGACCAGGTTTTTATCGGTGACACTTCCGATAACGACTTCAGCTCCCCATTTTCTAAGCTCTTCGGTTTTGAGCCCTTCCTTATAATCCATGGCCACGACATGATGACCTTCATCCAACAGCCTTCGGACCAGGGCCTTGCCGGTAAAGCCGGTGCCCCCTGTAACTAAAACTTTCATTGGTTCCCTTTCCTTAGTACAAAAATTAGGATTCGAGGGTTCAGCCGCTCGATCCGCTCGGCCCGCTCGGCTTCGCCGAGCTCCCGAAGAGGCTCCCCTTGGGAGCCGATTCTTCGAGTTATAGAAAAGGTTCCCCTCCGGGGAACCGCGTGGTTTTAATTTCAACGCCTTTTCCTTGAATCCTTTTTTCTTATTTCATGGCCCCCCAACACTCTTGACTCAATTTTGGAATAAAAGTTGATCAGTTTTTTTTGATAGGCCTCAAAGCAATATTCTTCTTGAACCCGTTCTCTGGCCAAGCGAGCCAAATTGTCTCTCAGGTGGTTGTCCTTAAATAAGGTCACCATCCCTTCGGCCATGGCTTCCGCCGTAGGAGAAGCCAGGAAGGCGATCTGATTATCCAGCACCTGGGTATGGGTGGGAAGATCGGTGGCCAAGACCGGCTTTCCCGAATCCAGATAGGAATAAATCTTCATGGGCGTATTTTGGCCCTGAATCCGCGGAGAGACGAGGATTTGGGCCTGGTTGAACCAGGACCGCATCTGGTCAATGGGTTTCGGTCCGAGGAATCGCGTCTTCTCTCCAATTCCTAAATCCTGGGCCCGTTTTCGATAGTGGGTAATATCCGGCTCACTGCCCCCGATGATGACCAGTCGTGCTTCCGGGATCTGTCGGACAGCCATCTGAAAAGCTTCCAGCAGAAGATCGATTCCCTGATATCTTTCCAGGTTTCCGATGTACATGGCCACCGGCTCAACCATCATCCGGTTTTCTGCCTGGTCCTCTTCCGCAGATTTTTCCGGCAGGAGGGTTATATCTTCCAGCCGTACTACCAGTTTGTGGACATCGCATTTTAAGACACTTTCTTCCAGAGACTTACAAACGGTAACCGCCCCCAGACTCTCTTTTACGGCCTTTTTTTCAAAAAACTCCAAGACCGGTTTCAAAACTCGAAGGGCTTTGTATTTTTCCGAGAGCTGTTGACTCAATAACGAATCCAGGTCATAGACAAAAGGAATCCCGGAAATTTTCTTTATCACTAAGGCCATGAATACCGATTCCTCCACGGCGTGGATGAGGTCGAATCGGTTCCGGCGCACCATTCTTAGGAGCTTAACAAACATCGCCAGATCAGAAACTATTTTTTTCCAGGAAGGCCCTGGCTTGATGTTTTTTATTCCCGGCAGGGCCGGGATCCTGGAAATGGTCACGTTGGGAATATCGACCGGTTCGCCTTCATGGTAGGTTAGAATATGGACCTCATGCCCTTCGGCGGACAAGACCTTGGTTAATAACCGTACGGCAATGGGGGTTCCCCGAAGCTGAAAAAAAGGTGAAGGGGCCAGAAGCAGGATCTTCATCACATCCTTCCCTTCAGGATTCCGTGAGGCTCTTCCGAATCACACGGAGTACGATCGGTGACCCCCATAGGTGGGTCAAGCCCACGAAGCGGCTGACCGATTCCACGATTCCGGAGAAGGTCCTGCTTTTTAAAGCCCGGTGGATGGCCATGGGGACAAAAAAATTCCGGGCGAAATACCGGCTGATTAAATTGGTTTTTATTGAAAGGTTCCAAAACCTCCGAGCGGCTGAAACAGCGGAAGGGTCTGGTATTGCCCTCCACGGCCTTTTTAGCCTTAAAAAGAAATTCGGAAAAGAAATTAAAACTGCGGATATCCGGATAATCGACGATGACGGCTTTGTCAGCCACACGGCACATCTCGCCGATTAACTCTTGCCACTCATCCATATGCGGCAAGAGCCGGAAGGATACCACGATATCAAAACTCCTGGCCTCAAAAGGAAGGTCCAAAAGGTCGCAATCCAAGAATTTGAAAGAAGCCGGCGGCAGAAGAGAATCAAGGCGTTTTCGGGCTAAGGGACCGCTGCCGGCCACGGTTACCCGATAGCCTTTTTGGACCAGGGGCAGGGCGATCTGCCCGTGTCCGCCGCCTACGTCGAGTATCGTGGCCTCAGGCCAGGGCCGCAGCAATTCCAAGATTATTTGCGTCTGAATGTCCAGAAAAAATTCCCCCACCTTCCCGCTGAATCGACGGGCATAATCCTCCGAAGCGGTTTCAATATCGGCGAATTCGGGATAGGAGGTTGTGTCAGACATCATCTTGCTTTCTTAAAGGCCGATAAACCTCAAGTACTTCCTGCACTTCTTTATAGGTTCGTCTTCCATCCCACCCAAGCTCCTTAGCCATGATTTCGGCCGCAGCCTGGAGAGCCTCCGGCGAAGGACAATGGAATTGCCCCAAGTCCGTCCGCCGGAAAACCACATCCGATAATTTCAGCGCCCATTCTTCCCGGACTCCATGAACGATTTCAGCCGCCGTAACCGGCGGATCTTCAGAAATGAGACGACCCGATGCCGGGTCCTTTAACAGAACCTCCACAATCAATTTACTTTTGGGCCCGTAATTCTGATAAAGGTGACGGGCAATCGTCACTTCCTTACCCTTGATCCTTACCTGACTCATTTTGATCAAGTCATTCAATAGGGCTGGTCGGTCATAGGGAAAAACAGCTTTTGTGTCTCCGCGCCCGGAAAGCATCGTATCCCCCCTGGTGGAAATCAGGTCCACGACCTTTTCGGCAACCAAAGGGGCGGTGGTATATTTCGTTCCTTTGACCGAAATCAGCCCCTGTATCTTTAAAAGCGGTTCATGATCGATGAGACTAAAATGCCTGTCCGGTTCAGCTTGGCGGTCTGCAGGATCCTGATCTTCGGAGAGGGGCAAAAGGCCGGCATGGAAAAATGAGACGTCTTTGAGGGTCAGCCCACCCGATGGATAAATGGTGTTCAGGTCATCTAAGAAATCCTGGATATCCCCGGCCTCCAATCGGAAGTGTTCGAGGTCTCCGTTGTATCGGTTATAAGCAGTCCCAACCATGGTCCGCCCTTGCCAGGGGACAAAAAAGAAGAGACGCCGCCTTTTCTTTTCGGCCTTTCCCGGGGTCTTTGGACTCTGATCTTCCCCTAATCCCACACCATAGCCGGAAAACATGGGGCGGTCAATAATCAGGTTAATTCCCTTTGTCCAATAAACAGGCAGGGGATCGGCATTGGGGAAATCCTTTAAAAGGGAATTCAGCCAGGGACCGGCGGCATTGACCACCCATCGAGAGCGGATCGTCAACGGGGTCCGGGAAATCCGTTCTTCGGCTTGAACACCCATAATAGTCCCACCTTCGACAACCCATGATGTGGCCCGGACATAATTGGCGACAGCGGCACCCATTTCTGAGGCTGACAGGATAAACTCCAGGGTCAACCGTTCCGTGTTGGCCGCCAGGGCATCATACCAGACAGCCCCTCCGGTAAGCCCTCTTTTTTTTATGTGAGGCAAAATGGCCAGGCATTCTTCCCGGGAAATAACTTTTCCATTGGGAATAAGATTGTCCGGAGAAAGGGAGCGGTTCCGATCCCAGCTTAACAAATCATTGACGGCCAGACCCGCGGCCATGGCCTCTTTCCCCCTCATCCCATGCCCATAAACGGGTATTAAAAAAGGCTGTGGATGGACCAAATGGGGGGCCATTTCCATGAACATCCTTCGGGCCTTGATCGATTGGCGCATCCGTTTAAAATCCGCTTGCTGGAGATAGCGCAACCCCCCGTGGATGATTTTCAGGCTATTGGCCGAGGTGGCCTGCCCAAAATCCCCTTGTTCGATCAAGGCGGTCTTGAACCCTCGATAAGCGGCCTCACGCACAATAGCCGCTCCATGGATACCCCCGCCTACTACCAGGATATCAAACAGTTCATCGGCCAACCTTCCGAAATTTCTTTTCATGTTATGAAACTCAACAATACCGCTCCGGCGCTTTGGCTCTTCATTTTAATAATCCCGCATTAGTCGTCATTTCCGCTTCATCCATTTCATCCTTAACTGGTTCCAGAAAAAACGGACGGGATTCTCCAGGGAACCATAAGCCTGGGGACTGGTATTCGGATCCAAGAGTAATTTTTTCAAATCCCTGAACGGATATTCCGAATCAATGGACCCAGGAAGCTTAAATCCGAATTTGCCAATTTGCCCTATTTCTGAAGAAAAGGGCAGGGGGTCCGCGCCTGGGAGGATAGGCATCCTTTTGTGTTCTGCCAGTTTAAAAAGATTGGGCCTAGGCCAGAATAGGGGGCGGTTCCGGTTATCCCCTAAGAAAAAAGGGGGGAGATTTTTTTCGTTTAAAAGTTCCTTAACGATCTTCCCCCGTCGGCCTATCCACTTGCCGACCCCCCAGGGTATCACCGGGATGGCCCCCAGACGGCTGATCAAGGAGATCATTTCTTTCAGGGGAATGCCCTCTTCGAAGGACTGGATCGTACCCAAGGCCAACACCTCTAAGTCTTCTTTTGTCCTGATTTGCCGCCCGGCTATAATATAAAGGCCTCTCTTCTCATCCAAACAGGCATAAAGAGAACAGTCTTCCTTGGTCGGACGAAAGGTCCATTTGCCGATACCTTTCGGTTGGGATGATCCCCTTTCAGCCGGATGAGAGAAGCGATAAAACCAATTTTCTGTTTTCGTCTCGGCCAAGCACAAAAAGGCTGAAAAGGAGGTCCCCTTCATGGGTTTATCCGCTTCTTTTTGGAAATTACTAAAAGCCAGGTCAAGCAAACGCTCCATATCAAAACAATCATAAAGGTGAACATGGGCATCGGCTATGATGAGGCGGTTATTCATTGATAAATTTAGAAGGGACAAACATTATTAGGGTTTATTTACGATTCTCTTAATTTTCATGGGTTGGCAAAAATTCAAAAGTTGGACTTTGATCCCGTCTCGCCTGCTGCAGGATAAACTCCAGCCGGGATCAAAGGAATTTATCCGCTCCTTGACCTTGGCGCCTGCCCTGACATGATCCGTGGTTCGCGCTAGGTGACGGGGTTGAGAGACTTTTAGCGCTTTTTTAATAATCAGATAATATGTCATTTACTAAAAGAGTTTGCAACTATTTAATAAAACCGGGAAACAGTCATTCTCCGGAAATCAATGACCTTTCTTGCTTGTTTCCCGGTCAGTTATTCGGTATGATTCGGCGGGCTTATGGATTAGGCCTCCAATATGAAGAGAATGCTTAAGGATAACCTCTATGTGCGGCATTTTGGGATTTAACTGGTCCGACCCTGTCCTGGGAAAAACCCTTTGTCAAATTTTAGAACATCGTGGTCCTGACCAGGAAGGGATTTTCAGCGAAGAAGGAATTACCCTTGGATTCCGGCGACTATCCATCATCGATCTGTCCGAGCAGGGGAACCAGCCCATGGGTAACGAAGACGGATCCGTCCAACTGGTTTTTAACGGAGAAATCTATAATTTTTTGGAATTGAGAGAAGAATTGGTCCTAAAGGGGCATCTTTTCCGTGGCCATTCCGATTCCGAGGTCATCGTTCATGCCTATGAAGAATGGGGGGAGGGTTTCTTGTCCCAGCTTCAGGGAATGTTTGCCATCGGTCTTTGGGATCGAAAAAAAAGAAGCCTGATCATCGCCAGGGATCGGTTGGGGATTAAACCCCTTTACTATTATTTCCATCAGGGAAGACTGGCCTTTGCCTCGGAGATCAAGTCCCTTCTTCTCATCCCGGAAATAGACCGGCAGGTGAATCTGCAGGCCTTGTATTATTATCTCGGCTATGAATTCGTCCCCGGCCCTTTAACCATGTTTGAGGGGATTTATAAACTCCCTCCGGGTCATTATTTGCTTTTTTCCGGCGGCGCAATAGAACAAAAGGCCTATTGGCACCTCAACCTTCCGGATAGCTCCCTGACCAAAGGAGAGGCCGTTACGGAAATGCGTCGTCTTCTTCAGGAGACGGTCCGAAAGCACTTGATCAGCGATGTCCCTCTGGGCGTCTTTCTTTCCGGAGGGCTGGATTCAAGTACCCTGGTGGCCTTGATGCGCCAGTTGGGGGTCGATCCGTTAAGGACCTTCTCCATCGGATATCCCGACCCTTCCTTCAGTGAACTCCCCTATGCCGAATTAGTGGCCAAGCAATTTAAAACCGACCACACGGTCCTGATGATCCCTGAAGTCACCCTGAAAGATCTGGAAGAGGCCGTCTGGCATCTCGACGAACCCATGACCGATCTTTCGGCCATACCGCTCTATCTGGTCTGCCGGGAGGCCAAAAAATATGTTACCGTCTGCCTTTCCGGAGAAGGTGGGGATGAAATCTTCGCCGGTTATGACCGATTCAAGGCCAGTAAAGCGGACTACTATTACCGTTTTCTGCCGACTTTTCTACGGGAGAAGATGATCTATCCACTGATCGAAGCCCTGCCGGATCAGCCTCAAAAGAAGGGGATCATCAATGTTCTAAAACGATTTATCGAAGGATCGCATCTGCCTCTGGATGGGGGGCACTTGAGGTGGCAATATTTTTCTTCGTCCGAACAGGACACCCGTTTATTTAATGACCGCTTTAAAGAGCAAGTCGCCATGGACCCTTTTGCGCCCTTAAGAGAATTGAGATCCCGGATGACCGGGAGTAACCGGTTGGATCAGGAAATCAGCTATCGATTTGCGGTTCAGTATGCCGGACTCGGTCTTGATGAAGGTGGACAAGATGAGCATGGCCCATGCCCTGGAAATACGGGTCCCTTTCCTGGATCATCGTTTCGTTGAATTTGTCGCCTCATTGCCGGGTGATTGGAAGTTGAAGGGCTTCCGCACCAAGGCCATCTTCCGCGAGGCCTTGAGAGGTTTACTCCCCGATCAAATCGTT
Organism: uncultured delta proteobacterium; assembly: GCA_963821645.1. GTDB lineage: Bacteria > Desulfobacterota > RBG-13-43-22 > RBG-13-43-22 > RBG-13-43-22 > RBG-13-43-22. The sequence continues at coordinate 7,721 of CAWGEQ010000042.1, forward strand.
TGGCGGGGGAAACAGGGATACAGTCTTCCGATTAAAAATTGGCTACGGGAGGGGCTGAAAGAACCCCTGATCACCGTCCTGAACGAATCACCGGTCATTCGAGAGTATATGAACCCTTCGTATATCCAGCAGCTCATCCGGGAACATATGGCCAGGACCCATAACCATAATCATATTCTCTGGGCCCTGTTAAATCTTGGGCTTTGGCATCGCCGGTTTTTTTCTTAACATGAAAAAAAATGTAAAATCTTATTTCTTGAAGTTGCTGGTCAGTCTCCTTCTTCTTTTATTTCTGCTCCGGTTTGTCAATTTAAAAGAATTGACTCTCCTGGCAAGAAATCTCTATTGGCCTTATCTGATCGTCTATTTTGTGCTTATTTTTATCGATCGGTTGATTATGGCCTATAAATGGAAAATCCTGTTGGATGCCAAAGAAATTTCCTCTTCTTGGAGGGAACTCATTAAGGTCTATTTTAAAGGTACCTTTATCGGCAATCTATTGCCCACCTCCCTGGGAGGAGATGCCGTTCGGGCCTATGAGCTTTCTCGAAGCACAAAAACCATGGTTGATGTGATCTCTTCCATTATCATGGAAAGGTTCCTCGGCTTTCTTTCTTCGGCCCTGATGGCCATTCTGGTCATCCCTTTATTGGTCCTTTTTGTTCCGGGATTCCCGAGAATTCTTCTGTTCCTCCTGGCCGTCTTTCTTTCCGCCGGTGTTTTATTTCTTTTAGTCCTTTTGCGAAGTGAAGGTCGGACTTCAAAATTAACCGCTTGTCTGGGAAGGCTTCCCTGGGCCGATAAGGTCTCAAAGATCAGTTCTTCTTTTGTCCTCTATCGAAATCATCCCCGGGCCCTGGGGAAATTTTTTATCTGGTCCTTCGGGGAACAACTCCTGCCCATCCTGGCCACTTTTCTTTTGGCCCTGGCTTTGGGGCTTTCCATTCCCCTTTACTATTTGATCCCCATCATCCCGATTACTCAATTCTTTGCCAGGATCCCAATTTCATTAAGCGGACTGGGAATCCAGGAAGGACTTTTTATTACCATTTTTTCTTTGATCGGGATCAGGACTACTTCCGCCTTCGCCCTCGGTTTTGCCTCCAATTTAGGAAACATCCTGAGCGGCCTCCCCGGAGCCTATTTTTATCTCAAAAATAAATCACGTCCCGATAACTGTTGAGGCTTTTTGATTCGTGGCCACCCCCTATGGACATACTTTAGCCGGTTTGAGTTTGTTTAATCTCTGGTATCCCCGGGCCGGTTTTTCCCAGAAAAAAGGGGCCATTGTTTATGGATTAGTCGCCCTTGGGGCCTCCTTTCCGGACCTGGATTTTATTCCCGGGTTGATTCTGGGACAGGGAGGACGATTCCATCACGGTTATTCCCACAGCCTGGGATTCGCTATCGGGGTCTCTCTGATGGCCGCAATCTTGATCAAATGGATTCGTCCCGGGCTCACGTTTATTAAGACCGGCGGCTTTGTTCTTTGCCTGATTCTTTCCCATTTATTCCTGGATTTTTTTACCGAAGCCCCCAAAGGATTCCCCTTGTTTTGGCCCTTTACTGAAACAAAATTTTTATTTTCCATTCCCATACTCCCCCGGGTTGAGCGAACCTGGGGGCATCCGGATCTTTGGAGACAAGGTCTGTTTTGTCTTTTAGTGGAAAGTTTTTTATTGCTTCCCCTGTGGGTAAGCTCCTGGAGGAGGAGGGCTTATCTAAATGAACCTAAATAAACCTTGACTTTTTCAGGCAAACCCTCTACCTTGCGGATTATTAACTAACCCAACAATACTATTAGAGAAATAGGAAACCAGCTTGGATCTTTCGGTAATTATCCCCTTTTACAATGAGTCTCAAAATATCCCCGTTTTTTTTGATGAACTTTGCCAAGTACTACAAGACTCGGAGTTGACCTGGGAGATTTTGGCCATAGATGACGGAAGTCAGGACGCCACTTTCTCCTTGCTGAAAGGAGAAGCGATTCAGCACAAGCAAATTAAGGTACTTCGTCTGAGAAAAAATTTCGGTCAGACCGCGGCCCTTTCCGCGGGCTTTGATATGGCCCAGGGGGAGATTATCATAACCATGGATGGGGATTTGCAGAATGACCCAAGGGATATCCCCGCCTTGATTGCCAAATTAAGAGAAGGATATGATATTGTCAGCGGGTGGCGGGAAAAGCGGCAGGACCCCTTTTTTTCCCGACGTCTCCCTTCCATGATAGCCAACAAGATGATATCCTGGGTTACGGGAGTCAATCTCCATGATTACGGTTGTACCTTAAAGGCCTTTAAGCAAGAGGTTGCTAAAAATATACGACTGTATGGGGAGCTGCATCGCTTTATCCCGGCCGTGGCCAGTTGGATGGGGGTAACGATTGCCGAGATGCCGGTGAATCATCGATCCCGTAAATTCGGTCGTTCCAAGTATGGTATTTCCCGGACCATTCGGGTCCTTTTGGACCTGATCACGGTGAAATTTTTATTGACCTATTCCACCCGTCCCATCCATGTCTTTGGTCTTTGGGGGATCTTATCGGGACTGGCCGGTTTTGCTTTGGCCGGTTATTTGACCATTCAGAGGTTATTTTTTGGAGTCCCCCTATCTAACCGCCCGATTCTTCTCCTGGCCGTTCTTTTGATCTTTATCGGGATTCAATTCATCAGCATGGGCCTTTTGGGTGAACTTCAGGTCCGGACCTATCATGAATCTCAAGGGAAACCCATTTATTATATTAAAGAGATCTTTGGGCACGAGCAAGAGACTCCATAAAAAATCGTGGATCCAAGGGTTCCTGCTTATTGGAATCTGGTGCCTGACCTTTGTTCCGGTTCTGGCCCAGGGGCCGACCTTCCATACGATTCTGACCAAAGACCTGACCCGTCTGATTCCGGTTACCTCATTTTCGAAAAATGACAAGATTTATTTGTATACGGTCTGGACCGGTCTCGCCGGGGGGCATGAGATAAAGGTCCTCTGGATAAGGCCGGATAAGGGTGTCCAGGAAACTACCCGCTTCAAGATTAAGGTCCCGCCCAATAGTCAGACCTACACGAGCTGGGCCTGGTTGTCTTTTAAAAAAGGCCTGTTGGATATTCTGCCCACGGAAGGGAAATTTATCGGTCCCTGGAAGGCCCGGCTTTTCCTGGATGAGAAATTTTTGATGGAATATGCCTTTACGGTTTCCTGACAAAGGGTTCTAAAAGGCCCAGGCTAAATTTCCACCTCTTCCCTCAAGCGAAGCGATCCTTGCTTACCTAAGCGCGATAGTATTGCCGCTGGCCGCTTTTTATCGCCAGGCAATTGTATAAATCCCGGTCACCCTGACATGTTGATCACTTCTCCGCTCTAAGAAAATTTATGCTCCAGGTTCATGATATCCCGGTAGGGGATGACCCCCTGGATAACATCATCTTTGTCGGTAACCGGAATGGCACGGAATCCATACCGGATAAACATCTCCGACGCCTTGGCAATACTGTCAGTGGATTCGAGGCTGATAACCTGGGTGTCCATTACATTTTCCAGTTTTTCGGAGGGGTCGGCCATCAGGAGATCCTGCGTGCCAAGGACTCCGATGAGTTTGTTGTCTCCATCAAGCACATAGACATAATTGGTTACATCCATCTCCGGGGCGGCCTTGCGGTAATGTTCAATCGCTTCGGAAATGGTGTCGGTTGGACGGAAGGAGATGAAGCCGGATGTGGTCAGGTTGGTAATGGTATCGACCTGTTCATCAAGCAATGTTTCGATCTTCTCCGATTCTTCATGCTCCATCAGGTTGAGGATCTCCTCCGCGTCCGAGGCGGGCAGGACCGACAGAACGTCGGCAGCCTGGGCCGGCGTCATCTCATCGATCAGATCGGCTGCCTTCTCTTTGCTCATGGCTGAGATAAGGCTTCGCTGTACCCGGGGCTCAATCTCTTCCAGGGTGTCCGAGGCATGCTCCATCTCCAACACATTAAAGATGGCGGTCCGCTGCTCCTCATCCAGTTCCTCCAGGATATCCGCCAGATCCACCGGATGGATCTCCGGCAGCTTGTCCTTCAAGACGTTAAGCTTAACGTTTCCCTTGAAGCTTCCGATATCCTCCGGCAGACGTTGCACATAGGCCCAGGAAAGGGTTTCCTTCTTGAATAAATCCGCCAGGCTGTATATGGCCTTGGCTAATGGCGCCAGCCCCAGTCTTTTCAGAAGTCCGTACCTGCTGAAGTCCACATCGGTTGCATAGAGCTTGCCATGACGCTGCACCAATTTCACGTCATAGACCACGTCAATGTCATTATCGTCCATGTCGATGATCTTCTTGTCTAAGATATGGTCATGGAGAAGGACCTGATGTTCCTCCGGTTCGCCTTCATATTTTTCCGGTGATTCGATGTCGATGGTTATGGATTTCCGGCCGATCTCCACAATCTTCTCCCAGGGAACCAACAAGGGTTTGTATCCGAAGGGACGACTGATGATGAAATGGGTCACTTCGGGAATTTTGTCATGCTCGACAATGGCGATGTCCCGCAATTTGCCTATTTTTTTCCCTTTGGAAACCACTTTGCTATGGATGATATCGCTAAGGAAATAGACGGATTCATTGGCCTCAGGTCCCCCGGAAATAAAGGAATTCATGATCGACGTCTCCTTTTACAACAGGGTAATGAATTTATAGATCAACAACCCCACGAGAAAGACCAAATACAAACGGAGGCCAAGAAGGGCAAACTTGACCGCTCCTGACATTTCTATGTTGGGGGTGGCGTACTTCTTGTTTATTTCCCGGACCTTCGCAAAGTTTTGGTTGATAAAATTTCGGATCAGGGTCATGACAATCCTCCTTCCCTATTTGAACATGTTCGGAAACAGAGTACTGATTCCGTACAAAGTGGATAAGATGATGATGACGACAACAATCGCCGTGGTGATGGTATTCTGCCAGAGGGTGTTGGTGTACTCCCCCATGGTCTTTTTGTTGTTTAAAAGCAGGATCAGGAAGACCAGGGCGGCCGGCAGGAGCGTAACGGCGATGACCTGCACGAACAGGGTGATCAGCACCAGCGGCGCCTTGGGTATGAGGACGATGAGGCCGGCCGTTATCAGGGTGAAGAAATAGTTGGCGTAAAACCAGGGGGCCTCCTTTATCTTGTTGTTCAAGGAGTGGGCCCAGCCAAAGACCTCTCCGAAGGCCCAGGAACTGGCCAGGGAAATGCAGATCGCTCCGAGAAAACCGGCATCGAATAATCCTATGGCCATGAAGGTTCCGACATACTGATTGCTTTTCATCAGCATTTGCGAAGCCTGGGCTGCGTCATCGATGTTGACCCCTTTTAAAACAGTGGCGGTGACCACCAGAATGAAGATCGCCACCACCACCGTCATAATCGAGCCGATAAGAGTGTCGAGCTTACCCCAGGGGATATCTTTTTCCTTCAGGGCCTTGTCAACCACGGCGCTCTGTTGGAAGAAGAGCATCCAGGGGGCGATGGTCGTCCCGATATTGGCCATCAGGTAAAAGAACAGCTCGTTATGGAAACCGCCCGGGAAATTGGGGACCAGACCCGTATGGATGATCTGCGACACCGACGGTTTGATCATAAAGGCCGCCGGGTATATAAATAAGATTGATGGCACAGAAGAAAAGGGCGAGTTTTTCCCAGGTCCAGTAACGGCCGTTGAGGACGATAATCCCCATCACTACGGATACGGCTATGACCGTAAGGTATGGTGGGATACCAAAGATCCTCAGGGCCGAAGTCATGCCGATGAACTCGGTTACCAAAGTGAGCCAATTGAGCACAATCAGGTCGAGAAGCGAAAACCATCCCCAGAAAGAGCCGAATCCCGCAAAGATGGCCTCCGCATGCCCCCGTTTGGTAACGGCGCCTAAGCGAACTGTCATTTCCTGCACGTAATAGGCCACAGGTACGAGAATAATCAGAAACCATATAAGACTATAGCCGAACTTCGCGCCGGTTGCTGCATAGGTCGTGATTCCCCCGGCGTCGTTATCAGCCACCATCACTACGATCCCCGGACCAGCGAGCATGAAATAAAGCATTATGGCCTTCCATACACGACGAAAGACATAATACACTTTGGAAAAATTTAGCATCCTCAGAACCTCCGTTCCGTTATTCCCAGTCCAGGTAAGGCGAGGGTCAGTGCGGAACCCCAGCCCGGTCCCGATGACATCCCCGTTCCTGTAGTCGCCAAGGCCGATGCCGTCGTTTCGTTTATCCCGTTCATTAAAAACAACAGAGCAGCGTGCGGGCTTTACAAAAGAGCCAAATAAAAGACCTTTACCTGTAAAAGAGGGACGAAAAGCATCAGTTGAAGGGATTACCAGGGTATTGCCGGAGTAGAAGATGGCGTTTTTCGGGTGATCCAGGGAAGGAAATCAGAACCGCCTTGCACCCTCTGATTTCACCACTAAGGGGTCGTGGAAGAAGCGGGCGGGTGAGGCGATAGGGAAGGAAAGCAGGAACTATCGAATCACGGGCGCAACTCCCACAACATAGTGTGAGATTCGCCCCTACTGGGAGGCTGGTCTTCGTTATCTTTCATAGCCGCTATCTCCAAAAAGGTTATCTAATAAGGCCGAAAAAAAAGCCCTTTCCCCCAGCCACTGAGCAGAGAAAGGGCCAAAATAATGCCGAAGCCTTCCGAAAGGCTCCGATTAAACCTCAATTCCCCACTCGTCCAAGCTTTAGCACCGTGTACCGTAAGAGGCTTTCGCCTCAGCCACCTTAAGCAAGCCCTTAATCCGGAAATGCCTGTTCTACCCTAATGCGCCGCATCTTTGGATGCTTTTGGGCAGTGGCCTGTGTGTTACTCGGGAGCCTCACCTACCGAGGACTAACTTCATCGCAAATACGAAAAAATAAAATTAAGGTAAACTCTCGATTGGCCCTTGTCAAGATTTTTTTGATCTGAAAAAGATAAAAAGATTAAAAATTGGAGTGAAAGTTTTATTGTCAAGCCTCGATCTGCAAAAAAATAAAGAAATTTCTTGACTTAATAAGGAATGGATTATAATGCATATTTGAGGTGGGAAAAGCAGGAAAATGAGAAAAGTTAAGACTTCATTAAGGGTTTGTTTGACTTGGGGCGGGCTTCTTGGGCTGATACTCCTTCTCTGGGTTGTTCCGGTCCGGTCGGAAAACAATCCCAAGGTATTTACCCTCGAGGAAAGCCTTCAGCAGGCCTTCAAAGAAAGTCCCCAAATAAAGGCGGCTCAGGAGGCGGTACAGGCAGCCGGTTTTAAACAAAAGCAGGCCAAGACCGGCTTTTTCCCCAAATTGGGGACCCAATACAGTTATAATTATCAAAATCAGGCCCCAACCATTACTATCCCGGCCCAAGACAATGGCCTGATCCCCCAATCCACATTGACTTTAGGGTCCCAAAACAATTATGCCTTTTATGTCACCATGGACCAACCGATCTTTACCGGTCTGGCCTTGACCCGGACTTATGAACTGGCCGGGCTGGGTTTAGATATTTCCAAAATAAAATTAGAAGAAGAAAGGCTCACTTTAGCCTCCAAGGTCAAAGAGGCCTTTTTGAATATCTTGGGGGCTCAAAAAATCCGATTGGTGGCCGAACAGACGGTTTTGCAAATCGCCGATCATGTACGGTCGGCCCAGGATTTCTATAACGTCGGGTTGATTCCCTTGAACGATTTGCTCAAGTCGGAGGTCCAGTTGGCCGACGCCCGGCAGAATCTGGTTCGAGCCCAGCACGGCGTTTTATCGGCCCAGGCCAATTTTAACACCTTGTTGAGGATTTCCCTCGACCGGGAAACAGAGGTTCAGGATATATTAAAATATCAATCCTACTCGAAGGACCTGGAAGAATGTCAAACAGAGGCCACCCAAAAAAGGCCGGAAATAAGAGAAATTGATACTCAAATCGATATCGCCGAGAAGAACATCCAGTTGGCCAAAAGCGAGTATTCCCCTCAGGTGGCCTTACAAAGCCGGTATATAAAGCAGGGAGACAATCCTACCGTCTCCGGAAGTCCCTTTGTCCAATCCGACAACTGGGATGTTACTGCGGTTATAAAATGGAATTTTTGGGAATGGGGCCGGACTCACTATTTAGTCCAGGAGAGGATCATGCAAAGGCAACAGGTCAAGGAATCCTTAACCCAGATCAAAGATCTCATCCGCCTGGAGGTCAAGGAGGCTTATTTATCTTTACGGGAAGCGGAAAAAAATATCGGCGTGGCCGAGAAGACGATTGAGCAGGCCGAGGAAAATTTCAGGATCAATAAGATTAGATATCAGGAACAGGTAGCCACCTCTCTGGAGGTTTTGGATGCTCAAACCCTGTTGGCTCAAGCCAAAAACAACTACTATCAGGCGTTATATGCTTACAATATATACTATTCCCGGCTGTTAAAGGCCATGGGAACGTGGTAAGTTAGTTCGGAGTGATGAGTCCGGAGTTCGGATTAGAAGTCCAATAGTTCCGAAATGTTAACTCCCGACTCCTAACTCCGAACAAAGCACGTTAGAAAAATTTTGGAATTCTTGAACCCTTCAGCCAATTGCAGGGGAAAGAATATATATTTATTTAACTTTGGGGGAATTATGAGAGGAATCGGTAAGGCACGTTATTTGGGTTTGATTTTATTAGTCATCACTTTTTTCTTTTTGGTGGAAAACCCTAAAGAGGGGATTAATGCCGCTGATGTGGAGAAGACCTTTCCAAAGATCAAGCTCTTCAGCGAAGCGTTGAATGAAATCCAAAAAAAGTATGTGGAAGAAAAAGACTCCAAGGAACTGATTTATGGGGCTATCCGGGGGATGATGAGCACCCTCGATCCCCACTCCACCTTTCTTTCTCCAGAAGAATTCAAAGAGTTGGAGATCGAAACCTCAGGTATTTTCAGCGGAATTGGGATCGAAATAACCTTAAAAGATGGGATCTTGACGGTGGTTTCTCCCATTGAAGGGACCCCGGCCGATAAGGCCGGCCTGCTCCCGGGTGATAAAATTCTGCAGATCGAGGAAAAAGGCACAAAGAACATGAACCTGACTGAGGCCGTCCGATTGATCCGGGGACAAAAAGGGACCAAGGTCAATCTGACTATTCTCCATGAAGGGTCCAAAGAACCTGCCAAATACGCCATCGTCAGGGAAGTCATCCCCATCAAAAGTGTCAAATCAAAGATGCTCGAAGAAGGATACGGTTATGTCCGAATCAGCACATTCCAGGAAAAAACCGACGAAGACCTTCAAGCCCAGTTAAAAAAAATGGAAGGCAGTAAAGGCGGTCTGAAAGGTCTGATACTGGACCTTCGAAATGACCCAGGCGGGTTGCTCAATGAGGCCGTGAAGGTTTCCGATGAATTCCTGGAATCGGGCTTGATCGTCTATACCCAGGGACGGCTTAAGGAACAGAATTTAAAATTTTATGCCCATCCCAATAAAGTCAAGCGGAATTATCCCCTGGTGGTCATCGTCAATGAGGGAAGTGCCAGCGCGTCGGAAATCGTGGCCGGTGCCCTTCAGGATCAAAAAAGGGCCATTCTCCTGGGCACCCAGACTTTCGGTAAAGGTTCCGTGCAAACCATCATCCCCCTGGATGATGGTGCGGGGATTAAATTAACCACGGCCCGGTATTATACCCCTAACGGCCGTTCCATCCAGGCCAAAGGGATTACTCCCGATATCCTGATCAAAGGAAAGCCTCTGAAAAAAGGAGAACCCCTGGAAAGGGAACCCAAAATCCTTCGGGAAAAAGATTTGGAACGCCACATGGAAGAAGAAAAGAAGGGGAAGGAGGCCTCCCCCGAACCCCAGGTGATTGAGGGGAAAAAAGCCCCTTGGCGAGGATGGGGATGATCCGCAATTATCCAGTGCCCTCCATTTGTTGAAAAATTGGGGCGTCTTTTCTCAAGTATTTAAGAGCACAGCCCCTTAAAGGTATCGGGTGCCTGGAAAAAGATCCTCAAGGCCCAAGCCTAAAAAGGGAAGGGGGCGTTTGGTAGTCGTTTGGGTAGTGGGATTGGCCCTGGCCTTCGGGGCCGGTTATCTCTGGCGATCTTTCAGACCGGATAAAGGGCCATCAACCATAAGCCACCCCCCTTTTGAAGAAAAAATTCCCAAGGAAACCAGTCCTCCCCCCCAGGCGGAACCATCGGCGGGACGTATCCCTCCAATCAGGAACGAACTTCCGCTGGCAGCCATCGTTATTGACGATTTGGGTTTTCAAAGGCATACGGCCACGAATTTTATCGAACTGGATTTGCCATTGACCCTGTCTTTTTTACCCCAGGCCCCTTTTTCCAAAGAGATGGCTCGGTTGGCCTTTGAAAAAGGCAAAGAAACCTTGCTCCACCTGCCCATGGAACCCAATGCCTATCCGGAAACCGATCCGGGGCCAGGGGCCTTATTAACCAGAATGCCGGATGAAGAAATTCAAAAAATTATAGAAAGAGACTTGGAGGCTTTCCCTCGGGTGATCGGTGTTAATAATCATATGGGGTCCCATTTTACCGAAGATCGGGATAAGATGGCGGTGGTCTTAAAGACAATCAAAGGGAAGAAGCTTTTTTTCTTAGACAGTCGGACGACGCCGAAGTCGGTTGTCCTTTCTGTGGCTTCTCAAATAGGGGTTAAGGCCATCCCCAGGGATATTTTCTTGGATAATGTTATAGAAGGGGAAGCCATCGGACGGCAGTTGGACCAATTAATCCTGCTGGCGCAAGAACGGGGTTCGGCAGTTGCCTGCGGTCATCCATACCCGCAGACACTGCAGGCCATAAGGGAAAAAATGCCTGATCTGCGGGACAAGGTTCGTCTGGTTCCTCTTTCGCGTTTATTATATAAAGAGGAAAGATGAAATATGGAGCGGTTTGTTGTTGGGTATTTTTTCTGGCGACGGTCGGAACGGCTGGGGAGATGTCTCCGTTGAAGATAAGGCCTCAAAACCACCCGAACGATCGAAAGGGGTCAAACTTTATCTTCGTGCTAACATTGAACCTTAAACGGTAAGGAGGCGAGGGCTTTGGCTGATAAACTCAACCTGCTCATCATAGGGGGTTCGGCGGCCGGACCGACTGCGGCCAGCACGGCCCGAAGGAAAGATCCTGACGCCAATATTACCATGTTGGAGAAGGGAGAGTTTGTCTCCTATGGGGCCTGAGAACTTCCCTATTACATCGGGGATGTAATCACCGACTATAAGACCTTGATTGTCAGGACCCCGAAGGAGTTTCGGGAAAGGCAGCACATAGAGGTTAAACTCAAGCATCAGGCCCTGGCCATCGATCGGGGAAAACAAGAGGTCCTGGTTTCCGTTTTAGACGAGGGGAAAGAACTTTTTTTGCCTTACGACCGCTTGATCCTGGCCACCGGGGCCCGTTCCCGGAAATTGGGAATACCGGGAGAAGGGGCCCGAAATATCTTCACCCTGAAGGATATTACTGACGGTATTCGGATTCGAGATTTCATCGACCGACAAAAACCTCGCAGTGCGGTGATTATCGGGGCAGGTTATATTTCCCTGGAAGTGGCCGAGGCCTTACGGGAACGGCGGATTGAAACCACCCTCTTGTACCGGGGTAAGATGCCCTATAGTGGATTGGAGCCGGAATTGGGTCCGATCATCGTCAAAGAACTGGAAGACCACGGTGTTCATTATATCGGTGAAGTCAAGCCCCTTTCCTTTGAGGGGGATGGACAAAAAGCCGATCAACTGGTGACCGATCAAGGGGTCTTTCCTGCCGACCTGTTCTTCGTCGGCGTGGGGATAATCCCCAACTCGGAACTGGCCCAAGAGGCAGGGCTCGTCATTGGGAAATCCGGCGGAATCCAAGTCGATAAGATGATGAAAACCAACGATCCTTATATCTTTGCCGCCGGTGATTGTTGTGAGAAGATCCAGCGGGTGACCGGGCAAGCGGTGGTGGCCCCTTTGGGAGATATCGCCAATAAAGAGGGGAGGGTGGCCGGAGAGAACGCCCTCGGCGGCCGGACTGAATTTAAGGGCATCGTCGGGGCCGCCTGTGTAAAGGTTTTTGACCTGGAAATCGGCACGGCCGGGGTCAACGAGGCCCAGGCCAAAGGCCTTGGTTTTTCAACCATCAGTCAGGTGGTGGAAAGTCCCTCACGGGTCGGATTTTATCCGGGGTCTAGACGTTCTTTGATTAAGATCGTGGCCGACCAGTCTTCAGGCCGGATTCTCGGTGGAAACTGGATCGGCTGGGACGGAGAGGCCCGCAAGATCAATACCCTGGCCGTTGCCCTTCATCAGGAAATGACCTTGGAAGAGATTTCCCAGTTGGATCTGGCTTATGCCCCTCCCTACAGCCCGGTTTGGGACCCTTTGCTGATTGCGGCCAATCTCTTGAAGAAAAAAGTCAACGGGGCTTGATTTTCAAACAGAACGGATTCAATGCCTTAACGAGGTTAAGGTTTAAGGTGCAAGGTGTAGGGTACACGGTTTAATGTCCAGGACAAAAGGATTTTTCCTTAAGCCTTCAACCTTAAACCATAAACCGTGGTCCGGGATCCGGGATAACGCCGGCCACCACCAGGATGGTCAATTCCTCATCTCCAATGTTGGTCAACTCATGAAAGCCACCGATGGGGATGTGTATGGCATCGCCCGGACCGACCTCCTGATCCTCCTCACCAACCTGCATTCGACCGCGGCCGGTTTGAATGATATAGATCTCTTCCATGGGATCGATATGACCGCTTAGTCTTTCCCCAGGGGGAACCGAGGCTTGGGCCAGAAACATGAGGGTCCGGAGATGCCGGGTATCCAGGATCATGTGGGCGATACCCCCTTCATGGGCCCGGTACCGGGTGGCCTTTACCTCGGGATGATTTAAATTACGAATGATCACGGTTTTATCCTCTCTCTCTTGTCGGGTTTATTGATCTATATAGACAAAATTCCGGTTTACGTCCAGGATTTTTGAAAAAACGATTATTCCCTTTACTTTATCAAGTCCCGAAGGTATGATTACAACATTCAATTACCGCCAGACAAATAAAATGGACCTGTAAAAAGACGAAGACTGCATATTGGACTCATTTCATTCCCTCCTATTGCTGGACAAACCCCAGCCGGAATCCAAAGTAAGAAAGAAATCGCTATGAAATCAAAGGCCATCGACCGCGTATTGTTGATAGAACCCCGTTCCCCGGCTGAGCATGTATTCTCCAGAGCCCGGATCCCTCGCTTAGGGACCATACTCCTGGGCACCATGCTCCGGAAAGAAGGGTATGAACCCCGGGTCCTCATCGAAGAGATCTCCGGGGCGACCACCGAAGAGGACTTGCGCTGGGCCGATGCGGTCTGTGTTTCTTCGATCACCAGTACTATTCCCAGGGCCTTTCTAATAGGGGACCAGGCCAGAGACCAGGGGAAAAGGGTAATTTTCGGTGGTCCCCATGTCACTTTCTTACCGGAAGACGCCTTGGGTCATGGGGAGTTCGTGGTTCGGGGGGAAGGGGAAGAAACCCTAATGGAACTTATGACGGCCCTGCAAAGCCGAAGTTCCTTGGAGGGGATTAAAGGCCTGTCTTATTGGGAAGAGGGTCGGCCGAAACACAATGCCGGCCGTCCGTTGATCCAAGATCTGAATAGGCTGCCGATTCCGGATTTTTCCTTGATCAAGGGGTGGAATCCTCGTCAGGCCTTCGTCTCTGTGGCTACTTCCCGGGGTTGTCCCTTTGCCTGTAAATTCTGTTCCGTGGTGGCCATGTTCGGCCGCGGGTACCGGGTTCGGTCCAATGATCTGATTATGGAGGAGATCCGATCCAATGCTTCTCAAGCCAAGCACCTTTTTTTCTGTGACGATAATTTTGCCGCCAATCCAGTCAGGGCCAAAGAACTCCTCCGCCGCATGAAAGAAGAAGGGAATCACCCCAGTTGGAGTACCCAGGTTCGGGCCGAATCGGCCTTGGACCCGGAGTTCCTGGAACTCCTGCGGGAAACCAACTGCTGGGGGGTCTATATCGGCTTTGAAAGCGCCAGCGCCCAGGTCCTCAAGGCCTACCGGAAAAAACAGGATGAAGCCACCATGCAGAAGGCCATCAAGGCCTTCCATCGCCATGGGATTCATATCCATGGTATGTTTATTGTTGGAGCAGACGAGGATACTCCGGAAACCATCCGGGAGACGGTGCGCTTTTCCATAAAAAATCGGGTGGATTCGGCCCAGTTTATGATGCTCACCCCCATTCCCGGTACGGAAACCTTTGATGGCCTGGAAAAAGATAACCGGTTACTGACCAAAAATTGGGAGCTTTATGACGGCACGCACGTAGTTTTCCAACCCCGTTCCATGACCGGAGAAGAATTACAGGAGGCCGCTTATCAGGCCCTGATCTCTTTTTATTCCAGGAAGGCTATCCTGAAACGCTTAATCAAAATGGATCTCTATTATAGCTATATTCGCTATTACGGGAGAAGACTGCTCAAGAGGGCCAAGGATCGAATGGACAACCATCGTCGTTGGCTGGCGGATAACTTTTTGGAGCAGGTCCAGAAACAATTCGGTCCAGCCTGGAAATTCCGGGGCATTCGAAAGGTGGCCCTGGTTCCGGGGAATGCCACCGAGACCTATCAAAATTTTATCGCCAGCTTTTTATCCCGGTTGGGGGTCGAGGTGATCCAGGGCAGTGACCGGCCGGAATTCTTACAGCCCTTAAAAGAGAAGGTAGATCTGGTGGTGGTGCCTATTCTGAATTATCTCCAGGAAGAGAAGAAACGTCTTTCTCCGGCCTGGGAACAACTCCGCGACGGTATCAAAGAAAAACTCCCGGAAGGTCTTCTGCCGATTGAATGGGTGATCGATCTCAAGGGAGAATCCCTTTATCGGTCCTGCGTGCGATTCGGTCTGTTGTTCTCTACCAATTTGAATAAAATCCGCCGAGCCTATGATCAGGCCTATCGGCAATTAAGCCCCCAGTTGGAGCGTGTCCCCATCAGTCATTAAGAAGAAGTCCTGTATTCCCCTTCGAAAGCAACCGAGCCGATAAATTGAAAAATTATGGTGAGTTTGCTACGCCAATTGTTTGCCCGAAAAAAGAGTTCAAGTCAACTCGGCGATAATCCCCCAATTTTTGATTGACAATAGGATTAATCCGAATATCAAATATAAAAGCAAAGGGTGGCCTTATAAAAATAATAATGGCGGCAACCGAATTGGGTCCAAAAGCCTTTCGGACCAAAGGGGAATAGGGATGATTCAGGATATACTCAAGAGAGATATTTTAATCTTAGGATGTGGAAATATCCTTTTTGGTGATGATGGGTTCGGTCCGGAGGTGATTGCCCACCTGGAAGCCCATTACCCGCTTCCGGAAACCGTACTGGCTCAGGATATAGGAACCGGTCTTCGGGATTTTCTTTTTGATTTATTGATCGCACCGACCAAACCGAGGCGCATTTTTCTTTTGGATGCCATTTGCCTGCCTGACCGAAAACCCGGTGATCTCTTCGAGATTGACCTGGCCCAATTTCCTGAAGGAAAAACGAGTGGCCGTCCCTTTCATCAGTTTCCTTCCATCGGTCAGCTTCAAGAACTCGAAGGTTTAACCGGGGTGGAAATTCGGATACTCGCGGTGCAGATCCGGGAACTCCCGGATACGGTGCGCCCCGGTCTCTCCCTGGAGGTCAGAGAGGCCATCCCACGAGCCTGTGATTGGCTGATCAAAGAGATCGGGTCAGGAATAATTTGATTTTAATTTTGAGTTGATATAATCTTTGCTTCAGGCAAATAAAGAGAAAGATCATCCGAGGAGTTAGTCTGTGAAGCTAAAAGAGGTTGTTAAAATCGTAGAAGGAATCGTTCTAACGAGACGAACCAATCTCGACCTGGAGATTAAATATTGTGGGGCCATGGATTTAATGAGCGATGCCCTGGCTTATATGCCTTCAGGCTCGATGCTCCTTACCGGGTTGAAAAATATTCAAGCCATAAGAACAGCCGAAATGGCCTTTGTCACCGCGATTCTCTTTGTGCGGGGGAAAGTCCCCGATCCAGAGGCCATACAGTTGGCCGAAGATTTGGATATCCCGCTGATCAAAACCAATTTTGGAATGTTTGAATCTTGCGGACGTCTTTATAAATTGGGAATGTCTCCTGTCCCTTTGACGCGGCGCTAATTTTTTTGAGGCGAAAATACGAACATTGAATTTGGAATTATGACCTGATTTGTCTTCTCTTCCTTCGAACTTTATTTATTCCTTAATCGAGAGGTAATCTTTTCAGGATCATGACGCCTACACCAGACGGACAGGAAGGTTAGTATCATTAGTATGAGATGAATGAAAACGAGGTTGCTTTCCTTGGAATTTACCAAACTGCAGGAACTTGTCTATAATTTGCCTATCGAAAATGTCATGAAGAAGAACGTGATATCCGTAAGACCGGATACGACCATCAAGCAATTGAAGGGGATTTTAAGGATTAATCGGATATCAGGGGTGCCGGTGCTGGATGGGGATCGTTTAGTCGGGATCGTCTCTACCGAAGACCTGATTAAAGCCATCGAAAACGGTGAGCTTAACTGCCCTGTCGGTGAGAAAATGACCACCCAGTTGATTACGGTTTTGGAAACGGCCTCCATAATCGAGGCCATTAGAAAATTTTACCAGTTTGGCGTAGGGCGGTTGCTGGTCGTTAATGAACAGGGGACCTTGACCGGAGTCTTGACCGCCAATGACATCACCAAGGGCTTGTTAGAGGTTGTCAGCCGCAAATATCAGGATCACGAGGTCAATCGAAAACCCCAACTTGTTTTTAAGGAAGATATTGTCTCCGATCAAACCAGTTTGATTCTCAGGTATCGGATCAAGGAAAGAGATTTCAAGAATGGCGGTAGCGCCTCGAGCAAGATCAAAAAGGCATTGGAGCATTTGGGGATTTCGCCCCAAGTACTGCGACGGGTGGCTATTTCCGCTTATGAGGCTGAAATGAATCTTATTATCCATACCGATGCCGGTGGAGAATTGATTACCGAGATTCAACCCGACCTGATTCGTATGACCGTTATCGATCATGGGCCTGGAATTCCCGACGTGGAACAGGCTTTGTGTCCGGGATTTTCGACCGCCCCGGAAGGGGTTCGGGAATTGGGGTTTGGAGCGGGAATGGGTTTGGCCAATATAAAAAAGTGTGCCGATTCCTTCGTGATCGAATCCAGTCCGGGCACCGGAACCACCCTGAACATCATCATTTATCTCTGATTCCATAACGCCCTGCCAGTTTTTTTTACACCCTGTAAAAATTAATCACCTTCAAGGTTGGTAAGAAAAACCAACCTCCTTTCCCTTTTCCCTTCCTAATCCACTTAACCCCCGTAAAAGACTGGGTTTAAGGATCAAATGGCCCTCGAACCTTTTCAGGACCACCCTTGCCATTTTTCGGCATAGACCTTGCTTGTTTATCCTTGTGAAGGGACAAAAGAGAGGAGTATCTCGGACACCGTCATGATTGGACTTAAAGACCGTGATTGAAAAGTTAAACCTGGAGACCATCTCTTCGGTCACCGGTGTGAATCGTCCGGTGGAGGGCGGATATGCTTCGGACCTCTTGAGTTGTGCCATGCGGGGAGCGAAGAAGGACTTCCTCTGGGTTACCCTCCAGTCTCATGTTAATGTGGTAGCGGTTGCCAGTCTGATAGATCTGGCCGGTGTCATTATTACCGAAGGAAACCGGCCTTCCCCGGAAACCATCGCCCAGGCGGAAAAAGAAGGGGTGACCTTGCTGCTGACTCCCCAAAACACCTTTTCCGTTGTCGGGCAACTGATTGCTCTGGGGATCAACGGTGAGTAGGGAGCAGGAGAGCGCCCTGTTTAATCCGGACCGGTTGAGTCTCTTTAAAGCGGATTTACATATTCATACCGTCCTCTCGGGATGTGCGGAAATAGAGATGATTCCTTCTTTAATCCTGAGGGAGGCCGAAAGAAAAGGTTTAAATCTGATTGCCATCACCGATCATAATGCCTGTCACAATACGGAAGCGGTCATGAAGGCGGCGGCGGGAACAAATATACACGTATTTCCGGGAATGGAACTTCAGTCCAAAGAGGAGGTCCACCTCCTTTGTTTGTTCGATACGGTTGAACCCTGTCGAAAATGGCAAGAAAAGGTTTTTCAAAAACTGCCCTCTCTGGTCAATAAAGAGGAGTTGTTCGGTCCCCAGTACGTGGTTGATGCCGCCGGGGACTGGCTTTGGACTGAAGAACGTCTTCTGGCCACTTCGGCGGACATGACCTTGGAGGAGATTGCGGACCAAGTGGTCTCTCTGGGGGGAGTGGTCATCCCGGCCCATGTGGACCGGCCTTCCTTTAGTTTGTTATCCAATCTCGGCCTCATCCCGGAGACCCTTTCGGTCAAGGCCCTGGAGGTTACTCCTCATTTTGAGCAACAAAGGGATTTTCGACAATGGCCTCAATTAAAGAATTGGTGTCTTATCGTCAATGGCGATGCCCATCGACTTCATGAGATTCAAAACCGAACGCAGTTCAAGATGGCCCAGCCGGAGATCAAAGAGATGGTTCTGGCTTTTAAGGGTGAGCAAGGACGACAGGTCATGGTGGAGTGGCCCAATAACTGATGGGTAAAGTTTCTTAAAGACAGGAGGGAAAAATGAACCAATCGGAAACCATCGAATTAGAACCTCTCAACAAAATAATCGAAGAATATGAAGGCCAACCCGGGAGTCTGATCCCGATTTTACAAAAGGCCCAAGAAATTTATGGATATCTTCCGACTGAGGCCATGAACTGGATATCGGAGAAGACCGGTATCCCCCTTAGCCAGATTTATGGCGTAGCCACTTTTTATTCTCAATTTTATCTGACCCGCCGGGGAAAAACGATTATCCGGCAGTGCGACGGCACGGCCTGTCATGTTCGTGGAGCGGCCAAGATCGTGGACACCATTCAGAATAAATTGGGGATCCAAGCCGGGGAAACCACTCCCGATTATAAATATACCTTTGAAGTCGTCTATTGTTTGGGGGCTTGCGGACTTGCCCCGGTGGCGGTGGTGGACAACAAAGTGGTGGGCCGTTTAGTTCCGGAAAAAATGGCTCAAATATTAAAGGAGCACTGAGTATTTTGATCGAGCTATCTCTACATCTCCTGGATCTGATGCGGAATTCTATCGAGGCCGGTGCGTCCAAAGTCGAAATCACCATCGATGAGAATCTGACCGAGGACCGGTTGCGCATCGAAGTCGTCGATAATGGAAGAGGCCTGTCCGAAGATCAGATAGCCAGGGTCCTGGATCCTTTTTATACGACCCGGGAAACGCGTCATGTCGGCTTAGGACTTCCTCTATTGCGGGAGGCCTGTCGACGTTGTGAGGGGGATCTGGAAATCCATTCAAAACCGGGGACAGGGGCCAAGATACTGGCCACCTTTCGACATAGCCATATCGATCGAGCCCCTTTGGGAGATATGCCGTCGGTCCTTATTGCCGCCACCTTGTCCGAAAAGCCACTGGATTGGATCTATACCCATAGGGTCAATGGAAAGGAATTTCGAGTAGACACCTCAGAGGTTCGAAAGGAATTAATGGAAGTACCCTTGACGCATCCCAAGGTGAGGAAGTGGTTGCTTGAATTGTTGGTAGAGGGAGAAAACAGCCTGTCGTCGAATAGTTTACCGATGCAGGCCACGGCCTAAGAAAGGGTTAAGCGTTCGGCAGAGGATATAGGAGGTCGATAAATGGCAAAATTAAAAAGCATTGAAGAGCTGAAAAAGGTCCGTGAAGAGGCCAAGAAAGATCTGATGACCCGTGTTCAGACCGGGACCCGCATCATTATAGGAATGGGAACCTGCGGGATTGCGGCCGGGGCCAGGGAGGTTATGCAGAATGTTTTAAAGGAATTGGATACACGGCACATTGAGGCCCACGTGGAGACCGTGGGCTGCGTTGGAATGTGCGCCAAGGAACCTCTGGTGGATATAGAACAAGCAGGCAAGGCCAGGGTTCGCTACGGCAACATTACTGCGGAAAAGGTATCTCGCTTGATTGAAGAGCATCTCATCCGAGGCCAGGTGATTCAGGAATGGGCCATCAGTCGTATGGAATCCCGTTAAACTGGAGTCATTTGACTATGAAAAGATTAATTTTAACCTATTCATAATGTAGGAGGCAGATATGGCTGAGCCTTTTTATCGGGCCAATGTCCTCGTGTGTGGGGGGACGGGATGTACGGCTACAGAATCCGGAGAAATCATCACCGGATTAAACAAAGAGATTGCCCGTCGTGGAATGGAAAAAGAAGTCCGGGTGGTGCCGACCGGGTGCCGTGGCTTTTGTGCCATGGGACCGATCATGGTCATCTACCCTGAGGGGATTTTTTACTGTCAGGTGCAACCCAGGGATGTTCAAACCATTGTGGAAGAGACCCTGGTTAAAGGCCGCGTGGTCGGTCGTTTGACCTTTAAAGCGCCTGAAACCTATAAGGAACTTCCCCGGTATCAGGATATTCCCTTTTATAGCAAACAAGTGCGCATCACTCTGCGTAATTGCGGGATCATCGACCCGGAGAAGATCGAGGAATACATTGTTCGAGGCGGTTATGAGGGCCTGTCCCGCGTCTTATTTGATATGACCAGAGAAGAAGTCATCCAGGAGGTCAAACGATCCGGGTTGAGAGGCCGTGGCGGAGCGGGATTCTCCACCGGCACCAAATGGGAATTTACCTCCAAGGCGCCCGGAGAGGTCAAATATGTGGTTTGTAATGCCGATGAAGGGGATCCCGGGGCCTTTATGGACCGTTCCCTGCTGGAAGGCGACCCCCACAGTTTGATCGAAGGCATGACCATCTGCGGATATGCCATTGGGGCCAGCGAAGGAAACATCTATTGCCGGGCCGAATACCCGTTGGCCATTAAACGACTCAATGTGGCCATTGCCCAGGCGGAAGAGTATGGCCTGCTGGGAGATAATATTCTGAACACCGATTTCTCGTTTCATTTGCATATTAAAGAAGGGGCAGGGGCCTTTGTCTGTGGAGAAGAAACGGCCCTCCTGGCCTCTATCGAAGGCCGTCGCGGCGAGCCGCGTCCCCGTCCTCCCTTTCCGGCCGTCTCCGGCCTCTGGGGAAAGCCGACCAACTTAAACAACGTTAAAAGCTATGCCAACGTTCCCCAGATTATCGTCAATGGTTCCAATTGGTTTAATAACATCGGCACCAGGCGAAGTCCGGGAACGGCCATCTTTGCCTTGACCGGAAAAATCAATAATACGGGTCTGGTTGAGGTCCCCATGGGGATTACCCTGGGTGAGATCATTTTTGACATCGGCGGGGGGATTCCCCGAGGCAAGCAATTCAAGGCCGTACAAACCGGTGGCCCCTTGGGAGGCTGCATACCGCCTCAGCATCTCAACGTGGAAGTGGATTTCGATTCTTTGCAGGAAGTGGGCGCGGTTATGGGCTCCGGCGGTATGATTGTGGTCGATGAAGACACCTGTATGGTGGAATTTTCCAAATACTTTCTGAAATTCGCCCAGGCGGAATCCTGCGGGAAATGCATCCCTTGTCGTGTAGGTGGTAAAAGGATGCTGGAAATTCTCACCCGCATCACCGAAGGGCAAGGAAAATTGGAAGATATTGATACCATACGCAAGATAGCCAAAGGGATGGAAACGGGTTCCCTCTGCGCCTTGGGGCAATTGACCCCGGGCCCGGTCATGTCGGCCTTGCGCTATTTTGAATCCGAATTTTTGTCCCACATCCTGGATGGCGAGTGTCCGGCCGGATCCTGTAAGAGCCTGGTACCGGCCCGTTGTTCCAATGCCTGTCCGGCCCAGGTGGATGTCCCTGCCTTTATTGCCTTGGTCGCTCAGGGCAATTATGCCGAGGGCCTGGAGGTCCATCGGGAAAGGAACCCCTTTGCTTCGATCTGCGGCCGGGTTTGTCCGGCTTTTTGTGAGCAAAAATGCCGGCGAGGCGAGATCGATGATCCGGTAGCCATCCGTCTGGCCAAACGTTTTATGGCCGATCATGAGATTGAAAAACCCTGGAACCCTCCAAAGATCGAAGGTCCCAAAAATAAAAAAGTGGCCGTCGTTGGGGCCGGACCGGCGGGTTTGACCGCAGCCCTGAGATTGGCCCAGAGGGGTTATCCGGTGACTGTTTTTGAGAAGCTGCCCGTTGCCGGCGGTATGATGGCCGTTGGCATCCCGGAATATCGACTGCCTCGAAATATCCTGAATATGGAAATCGAGGCCATTAAACGGGCCGGTGTGGAAATTAGACATAATCAGGAGTTGGGAAAGACCTTCACGGTAGACGGATTGCTGGACAAGGATGGTTATAGCGCCGTCATTATGGCCATCGGGGCCCATAAAGGCCGACGTTTGGGCATACCCGGGGAGGACCTGCCCGGGGTCTATCAGGGAATCGAATTCCTGAAAAACGTCGCTTTGGGTAAACCTCCTGAAACAAAAGGTAAGAGTGTGGCCGTGGTGGGCGGAGGGGCCGTGGCTATCGATGCGGCCAGGACCGCCCTGCGTTTGGGGGCCAAAAAGGTCCACATCCTTTATCGTCGAGCCCGCCAAGACATGCCGGCTTGGAAAGAGGAGATCGAAGAAGCCTTTCGCGAAGGCATCCAATTTCATTTCCTGACCAATCCGGTCGGAGTCCTTGGGCCGGAACAGGTGACCGGTGTGGAGTGCCAGTTACAAAGGCTCGGCGAATTTGATACCGGGGGCCGTCGGCGTCCTATTCCGATTGAGGCGACCGAATTTGAGATCCCGGAATTTATTCTGGACGCGGACCTTTTCATTGCCGCTATTGGACAGGCCTCTGATTTGGAAGGTCTCCAGGGAGAGAAAAAGATTGAGGTGAAACGGGACAGCACTATCCTCGTGGGAGCCAATTTGATGACGACCCGAGAAGGGGTATTCGCCGCCGGTGATGTGACTCTGGGACCGGCAACGGTCATTGAGGCCGTTGACCAGGGGAATAAAGTCGCTGTAACGGTTGATGCCTTTCTTAAGGGGCAGCCGGTGGAAAGAATCAAGTTTATTACTCCCTGCCAAGAAGTCCCGCAACTTTTTTCCATGGAGGATTATGCCGAGGCCAGGCGCCCGGCAGTCAGGAGACTTTCCGAGGAGAAAAGTATTCGATGCTTTGAAGAGGTGGAAGCCGGTTTCGAAGAACATATCGCTCGGGAGGAATGTAAACGCTGTCTCCGATGTGATTTGGAAAGGCTAAAGTCCATGGGATTCCAGACGGAGCAAAAGAGAGCGCAATCCGCATGAGGGACAGAAAAAACGGGATTTCCGGATCGCTAAAAAGGAGGTTTTTCTAATGGATAAAGTGGTGAATATAAAAATAAATGGACGTCACATTCGGGCCAGGGCCGGACAAACCGTCATGGAGGCGGCCAAGGCAGCCGGTATTGATATTCCCAGTCTGTGTCATCATCCGGCCGTAACCCCTCTTGGGGCTTGCCGGATCTGCCTGGTTGAAATTGAGCGGCAACGGGGGCTTCAACCGGCCTGCACCTTCCCGGTTACTGAAGGGATGAGGGTGGAAACCGAATCGCCCAAGGTCGTTGAAGAACGAAAGTTCCTTCTGGAAATGCTTTTCTCGGAGGGCAATCATTATTGTCCCTTTTGTGAATCGAGCGGGGATTGCGAACTACAGGCCCTGGCCTATCGATACGGTTTGGATCACTGGGTGTATCCCAATCCCGGTGATCCCAAACCGGTGGATGGGACACGGGAATATTTTATCATGGATCATAATCGATGTATCCTCTGCCGCCGGTGCATTCGGGCCTGCAGCGAACTGGCGGCCAATAATACCCTGGGTGTAAAATTCCGGGGGGCCAAGACCATGATTTGTGCGGATGGAGGTGTCCCCTTCGGAGAGTCTACCTGTGTCACCTGCGGCACCTGTCTGCAAATCTGTCCCACCGGGGCCTTGATCGACCGCAAAAGCGCCTATGCCGGTCGCGAAGCTCAGGTGGAGAGGACCAAAAGCGTCTGCCTGTTCTGCAGCGTGGGCTGCGGTTCGGAGATCATTACCCGGGCCGGACGAATTTTGCGGGTGGAGGGGGAATGGGAGGAACATAATAATGGGGTCCTGTGCGAAAAAGGCCGCTTTCTGCCCTTCAAGGAAGACCGTCAGCGGATCGAAACCCCCCTAATCCGAAAAGATGGCCGGATGCTGCCGGTTTCCTGGGAGGAGGCCTTTGACGCCGTTACTCAGGCCATCAAAAGAAGTCCGAGTAAAAAGGTTGGGGCCTGGACGACTTGCCGGACCCTTAACCTGACCTTGAGCGAATTTGTAGCCGTATTCCTGGGAAAGGTCGGTGGCAATGTGGGTGTCCTGGAACTGACCCTGGCCAGATTTAAATTACCCCTGGGAGGCTCTTTAAATGATTTGCTGTCTGCGGATACCATTTTGGTCACCGGGGCCGATCCGCTCACCGATCATCCGGTCATCGGCTATCATATAAAACGGGCTTGTATGAAAGGGGCCAGGTTGGTCCTGGTATCCGACAATAACAACGAGATGAGGCGGTTTGCCCATAAGACCTTTGCCCTCAATGAAATGGGCAAGGCCGTCAAATTTTGCCAGGATAGTGTCTCTCCGGTTGTCCTCTATGGTGAGGAAACACCGCCGGAACAAGCAGAAAAATTGGCCGTATTGCAGAGAAAGGCCCATTTCATCCCCTTGTTTCCGGAAAGCAATGGATTCCATGCCAAGGCCTTAGGTCTTCGGGCGAATTTTGCCCCCAGCCAGATGGAAGCGGTCTATCTTCTCCTGGAAGATACCACGTTATCGGAAGAGAAAATTAAACAGGCCCGGGAAGCCAAATTTTTGGCAGTTCATGCCAGCTATCAAAGCCCGATCACCGAGGTCGCCGATGTCGTCTTTCCGGCCTTGCTTTGGTATGAACATGAAGGTTCGCTTTATAACCTGGAAGGCAAAAAAGTGGCTGTCCGGAAAGCCGTGCCTTTACCGGAAGGTTTGATTCCTGAAAACGAAGTATTAACCCAACTGGCAGCCCGAATGTAGTAAGGGAGGAGAACGACTAATGGACAAGATTAAAATTGCAACAGATTGGTTAGCCGCTTGTGCCGGATGCCATATGTCCTTATTGGATATGGATGAGAGGCTTGTCCAGTTATTGGATAAAATAGAGATCACCTCATGCCCGATTACCGATTTGAAACACCCCCCGAGAGATGGTGTTACGGTCGGCATTCTTACCGGCACGGTTAATAATACCGCCCATCTGGAGGTGGCCAGGGTAATGCGAGAGCGTTGCCAGCTTTTGGTGGCCATGGGGGATTGCGCTGTTCTCGGGGGGGTCCCTTTAATGAGGAACCAAGTCAACATGGAAGATGCCCTGCGAAGGGCCTACGTGGAGACCGAAAGCACGGTGGATGGTTTTATTCCCCGATCGGAGGAATTGGCCAAGCCGATTTTTGCCCGCCCGCTGGAGCAGGTTGTCAAGGTCGATGTCTTTCTTCCCGGCTGCCCTCCGTCGGCAGACGCCATCCATTTTGTCATCAGTGAGCTATTGGAAGGCCGTATTCCGGTCTTAAAAGACCAGGTATTGAAGTACGACTAATCGGGGAAGGTGTCCGTCGGTAGAGGAGATTTGCCTGTACCGAGGATCGTGTTGATTTTGAGCAAAAACCAAGGGAAGCACATGGGTCCACTATGAGGAGAACTTAAAATGCAGAAAATTACGATAGAACCCGTAACCAGGATAGAGGGCCACGCCAAAGTAACCAT
>CAWGEQ010000043.1:0-84209 GCA_963821645.1 uncultured delta proteobacterium
ATCATAGAAATCAGTGAGTACCTGGAATGTTCAATGATTAAAGGAAAAGATGATTCCTGTATGCAAGCCTATGCGGCCAAAGAATCCAAGAGAAGGGATAAAACCAAAAAGTCGATTGACTTGGAGTAACCGTTTCAACCTTTTTATTTCGGAAGGAGATGCCCTTTTGCGGTTGCGAAAAGGGCATCTCCTTTTTTAATTATTCTACCTGATTGTCTTTTCTTCTCCATAGAATTTCCCCTGCCTTTAATGATCTGATAGCAGAAACATCGTGAAACCCGCTAATCTGGTCAAGATAGGGAAAATTCTTGACTTGCCTTTTTGCCTTGTGATAAGGATTGACAGCTTCGTAAAAACTCCCCAAAGGTTCGTTTTTATTTTTCCGGCGGAAGCCGGAATCCAGGTTTTTGTATGATTCCCTGCTTTGGCAGGAAGGTGTCCGGACCCCGGGTTTCGCGGATAGACACATACCAGGGCTAACCTGCTGACGACTTTAGGGACTTTTACCAGTTTATCAGGATTAACCACCTAAGAAAGGAGTCTGTTTATGCCGATAACCCCCTTTATAGAAGTCAACCAGGCTATAGTGGCTACTGGCGGAGATACCTTAAATCAATGTATGCAATGCGGCCTTTGCGCCGGACTCTGTCCCTGGGGTCGGGTAGTGGAAGGATCCCCTTTTGATATCCGAAAACTCGTCCGGATGGGTCAACTGGGAATGGAAGGCTATGAATCCGATGATATTCTCTTTGCCTGCACCACCTGTAACCTCTGTGTCCGCAACTGCCCCCGTAAAGTAAAAATCGTCGATGTGGTCCGGTCCATGCGCAGCATGATCGTCGAGACCGGGGCCATCCCTCAGGGCCTTCGCCCTATCCTGGGGAGTGTGCACAGCCAGGGGAACCCCTGGTCTGAGGATAAAGCCAAAAGAATCAACTGGACCCAGGGGTTGGATGTGCCCGTATTTGGCCCGGACACCGAATACTTTCTCTTTGTCTGCTGTACCTCGGCCTATGAACAACGGAGTCAGAAAATCGCCAAGGCCGTGGTTGAATTACTGAAAACGGCCGGTGTCAGCTTCGGCATCATCGGCAATGAAGAGGCCTGCTGCGGAGAAGCCGTCCGTAAAATCGGGGATGAGGCCTTGTTTACCAGGCTCGCCGAACAAAACATCGCCCTTTATAAAGAAAAAGGGGTCAAGAAGATCATCACCACTTCTCCCCATTGTTTTACCACCTTCACCAAAGAGTACCCGGAACTGGGAGGGGATTTTGAAGTCCAGCATTATTCCCAGTTCTTGACCAAGTTGATCCGGGAGGGAAAATTGACGCCCAGAAAACCCTTAAGCAAGAAGGTTATCTATCACGATCCCTGTTATCTTGGCCGACATAATGACCTCTTTGATGACCCTCGCGATCTCTTGCGAGCCATCCCGGAATTGGAGTTGATGGAATTTGGTCAAAATAAGGCCTTCAGTCTCTGCTGCGGTGGTGGAGGGGGACGTCTCTGGATGGAGACCAAGCCGGAACAGCGTTTTTCCGACAAAAAGATGGTCGAAGCGGCCGACCGTGGGGCCGAGATCTTTGCTACGGCCTGCCCTTACTGCATCAGCCTCTTTGAGGACAGCCGCAAAGGAACCGGAAAAGAAGATCAAGTCGTGGTTAAGGATATAACCGAATTGTTGCAGGAATCGTTGTAGAATTTCCTTCGGAAATAGGGTTCAAGATCCAGGATTCAAGGGTTCAAGTGTTTTAAGCTTTTTCTTATTCCAAGCCTTTCACTTGAACCCTTGACCCCTGGACCCCTCGAATCCTGGTCTATTGACATACCTCTTTCGTCTCATCCAGATATAATTTCTCCTCCTGATAGATCTGTTCCCTGACCTGCCGGCAATTGGGTTTGGACCCTTTCCCCAAGGGATAGACTTCCACCCGCTGGAACCCATCCAAACTTAGATAGGCCGTAGGTCTTCCAGCTTTTGCCGCTTCCCCCGAGGCCCGGGTGGCGATTTCCCATATCCTTCCTTCAAGAGGTTTGCCAAGACCGGCCCCGATGGCCCCGCCCCGCCAGGTATAGACCTTATCGATCAAATCCCCGATGGCGGCCCCGCCGGCACCTTTCTGATAGGCATTTTCGCTGCCACAGGCGGCTAACATGAAAAGCACCCCTATAAGACTTAGCCAAAAAATAAACTCCTTCAGAGGAAAAGATAGGGATGCCTGATATCTACTATCGGGCTCAAGGATACTGCTAAGTCTCCTTTTTAGCCGGCATCCGGCATCCGGTATCCGGCATCCAGTATCTGGCATTTTAGCCCCTTCTACTCCCCTTTGGGTGTCTTCATCTTTTGCATCTGTTTCAGCATTTCCTTCATGTCCCCCTGTTGCCCCATGCCCATCACTTCGTTCATACTGCCCACCTTTTTAAAATCCTTGGGGACATCAAACATGGCCGCTGTGGCGGCCCCGATCTTGATTTCCTTAAATTCCGTAACCATCTTTCCCGGACCGCCCATTTTTTTGCTTTCCGGAACCACCATTTCGGTTCGAATAGGCAACCCCCCCAGATCCTGTGCTTCCCATAGAACGGTGTTGAATTTTTCCTGGGGTTTATCTTTTAAATAATAGACGGCATCGTATTTGATGCAAGGATGTCCGTCAATAGTCTCGGTCCCGATCTTTTTTTTATCAACCACCGCCCTTGGATCTTGGACCGAGGGGACCTTATCCTCGAGACCCTTTTCAAAATAGGTCTTATTTTTGGTATTCATGGTGATCGTCTTTTTTTGGTCCATAAGGCTTATGGTTATCAGCCCCCCCATCATCATATGTTCTACCCGGGTCTTGTTGCCCATTTTAGCCATGGGCATGGACAGGCCCATGGTCACTATTTTGGCGGTGTAGTTGTCCGGCGGGGCCGCCCAGGCCATTCCCGACATAAGCATAAAAATCGTGGCTGATAATCCCGTTGCTAAGGTCATGCTCCTCTTTTGTTTCATGATAACTCCTTTCTTTTTAGACCAATGATAACAAATTGAAGTTCCCGCACCAAGGTGCAGGGAATCTTCCAGGCAAGGTTAATGTCTATTATTTGAAGTTCGCTCGCTTACCCACGCAGCAAGTTGCGGGGAATTCGCTCGCTATCCCTGTTAAAATTCCAGGACCGACCCTTTGAGACTTCCCTCGATGGCGGCCCAAATTTCATCCCTTCCTTGCCCGGTTTTGGCTGAAAAAAAGATCGGGTCAGCTCCGGGAAGATTCAGATCGTTGGAGATCATCGACCAGGCATTCTTCCAAGAACCGCGCCCCAGGGTGTCTGCTTTGGTTAAAACCAACAGGGTCTCAACGCCGCAAGATCGTACCAGGTTCAGAAACTGTTTGTCCTCTTTACTGGGCAAACGCCGGATATCCAACAAAAGAATCACCCCCAACAGGGTCTTTCTGGTTTTTATATAGGCCGACATGGCCTCTTGATAGCTGCGAATGACTTCTTTAGGGGCCCGGGAAAATCCATAACCCGGTAAATCCACCAGCATCAAATCGTCATTGACCGAAAAAAAATTCAACAGCCGGGTTTGACCGGGCCGCCGGCTGGTCCGAACGAGTGATTTTCTGCCTAACAGGGCATTGATCAGGGAAGATTTACCCACATTGGAACGCCCGGCAAAGGCCACCTCCGGGAAAGTCGCTGGGGGGAAATGAGCGGCCTTCAGCCCGCTTTGTATAAATTCCGCTGTGCGAATAATCATAGAATTTCTTTATAGGTCTCCCGATCCAGATAGACTTGGAGGCGTTCCATCCCCTCCTCGATCTGCTCGATGGAATTGGCATAGGTGAACCGGAGATACCCTTCGGCCCCGGAGCCGAAATCAATTCCAGGAGTAACACCGACCTTGGCTTTTTTCAAAATATCAAAGGCCAGTTTATAGGAATCCGGATGGAATCTTTTGGCATTGGCCAGGACATAAAAGGCCCCGGTAGGCTCAACCGCCAGGCCAAATCCCAGTTCCTTGAGCCGCCTTATCATCACCTTTCTGCGCTGGTCATAGATGGCCTTCATTCGGGCCACATCTTCCTGGGCCTGAGTCAAGGCGGCGATCCCGGACCATTGGGCCACGGAATTGGCGGAGATAAAAAAGTTTTGGTGGATTTTTTGCAATGGACGGATAAATTCCCGGGGGGCGATCAGATAGCCCAAACGCCAGCCGGTCATGGCATACAATTTGGAAAAACCATTTAAAACAAAGGCCCGATCGGTAAATTCGAGAATGGAATGTTCCCGGCCCTCGTAAACCAGACCATGATAAATTTCGTCGGAAACGATATAAGGGGTAAATTGCGTCAGCCTTTTCAGACGATCTGCCGCTAAAAGAGTCCCGGTGGGATTAGAAGGAGAATTAATAAATATCCCCTTGGTATCCGGTCCGATCCGTTTGCCGATTTCTTCCGGAAGGTATTGAAAACCGTCCTCTTCATAGACCTGAACTTTTACCGGTTTCCCCTGGGCGAAGCGGATAAAATTCGGATAACAGGCATAGTGGGGATCGGTGATTATGACTTCCTGTCCCGGCTCAAGTAAAGCCGAAAAAACCATGAACATGGCCGGAGAGGTCCCTGAGGTGATAATGATCTGGTCCGGGGAAACCTTGACCTGGTATTGCCGGTCATAGTGGGCACAGATGGCCTCTCTGAGTTCGAAAAGCCCCCGGCTGTCGGTATAATGGGTCTTTCCATCCCGGAGGGCCTTGATGGCGGCTTCCTTAATACATTCCGGAGTATCGAAATCCGGCTCTCCCACTTCGAGATGGATGATCCGTTCCCCTGCCCGCTCCATTTCCTGGGCCGCTTCCATGACATCCATGGCAATAAAGGGGGTAATCTCCCGGGCCCTTTTGGATACGGAGGAGATCTCGTCTTCTCTGAGGCTCATTTCAATTCCTTCAATTTTTGTTGGGCTTTCATTCCCAGGTTGCTGTCGGGCACCAGGCCGACCACTTCCTTGAAGGCCAGCCGGGCCAGAGAAAGTTGATTTAGCTCAACCAGTACCTCGCCTAAATCAAAATGGGCCTGGGCGAAGGTCGGCGAATGTTCGATGGCCTTTTTAAAGGCCTCGGAGGCTTCCTCCAGGTGATTCGTGGCCTTTAAGACCAGTCCCAGACCATGATAGGCCAGACTATAAGACGGCCAGATTTTAATGGCCTCCTGATAGTTTTCCCGGGCTTTATCATAATCCTTCAGGGTATAATAGGCCTGACCTAAATTGTAATACACAAAATGGGGCGTGCCATACAAGGGGTCCTCCAGGGTTTTATTAAACTCCTTAATGGCCTCCTTGACCCTCCCCTCCCTGAGCAGGGCCGTACCTAAATTGTTATGCACTTCCACATAATCGGGATTGAGAGTTAAGGCCTTCTCAAATTGATAGATGGCCTGGCGGACCATCCCCTTTTCCAGGTAAGCAATTCCCAGCACATTTCGGATCACCGGGTTGTCGGGGTCCAGGTCATTGGCCTTGATCAATTCGGACAAGGCCTGGGTGGGACGTCCTTCTTGCAGCATGGAGTTTCCCAAACGCATATGGGACAAGGCCTGTTCTTTTTTTTGGAGGGAAGGGGCGCAGGCGGACAGACAGGCCAGGAGGAATACCAGGATCAGCCCTAAGGTTTTTCGAGTCCTTATCCCCGGGCGGCCCTTTGGAGTTCGGAGTTCGGAGTTCGGAGTGTTGTTAGCCATGGGCCTTTTCATTTTCTCCTCATCCTCCAATCTCCGAACGCTAATCTTATTCTTTATCCCTTGCACCTTGAACCTTAGACCTTACGCCTTTTTCATATCAGCTTATTCAACGAATATTCGATGATCCCCTGGGCGCCCTTCCGGATCAGACCGGGGATCAATTCCCGGACCTGGGATTCCTCTACCACGGTCTCCACCGACAGCCAGTTGCTGTCATAGAGATTGGCGATGGTGGGGGCGTTCAGACTGGGAAGGATAGCCACCAGATCTTTGAGTTTCTCAGCCGGGACATTCATTTTGAGGCCCACCATCTTTTCGGCCCGCAAGGCCCCTTGTAATAACAAGACGATCTGTTTGATCTTCTCCTTTATCCAAGGATCTTTCCAGGAGTCCCGGTTGGCGATGATCTGGGTATTGGACTGCATCAATTCATGGATGATCTTCAGGCCGTGGGCCCGGATGGTACTGCCGGTTTCCGTCACCTCGACAATGGCATCGGCCAGTCCGGAGATGATCTTTCCTTCCGTAGCCCCCCAGGAAAACTCGACCTGAACCGGGATCTGCTTCTCGGCGAAATAGCGGCGGGTGAAATTGACCAACTCGGTGGCGATCTTTTTGCCTCGCAGGTCTTCTATCTTCTTTATCTTGGAATCACTGGCCACCGCCAGGACCCAGAGGGCCGGACGGCTGCTGACTTTGGAATAAAAAAGATCGGAGATCACCTTGACCTTGGAATTATTTTCCAGGGTCCAGTCTTTCCCGGTTATACCGGCATCAATGGTCCCGCTTTCCACGTAGCGGGACATTTCCTGGGCCCGGCAGATGGAACAGCGGATCTCCGGATCATCGATTTCCGGAAAATAATTCCGGCTGTTGACATTGATCTTCCAGCCCGACTTCTTAAACAAATTGATGGTGGCCTCTTGCAGGCTTCCCTTGGGGATGCCCAGTTTTAACACCTTCACCTTTTATAAACCTCCCGGGGATCAAACCCTTTTTCCCCCACGATTTCCATGGACCCGTCCGCGTTAAGTTTTTGGAAAAAACAACTTCTATACCCGGTATGACAGGCCCCTCCGCCGATTTGCTCCACCTTTAACAGGATGGTATCTCCATCGCAGTCGATAAAGATTTCCTTGACCTCCTGCACATGCCCGGAAGTACCCCCCTTGAACCACAATTCATTCCGGGACCGACTCCAGTAATGCACTTTCCGGGTTTCCAGGGTTTTTTCCCAGGCCTCCCGGTTCATATAGGCCAGCATCAGAACCTGTCCGGTTTGCCAGTCCTGGGCAATAGCCGGAAGAAGGCCCTTCCCTTTTTCGAAATCAGGTTTTGTTTCCATAAAATCATCACAGGGTACAATCCTCCCGAAAGAGAGAGGAATTTTTTTAGGGTAACTATAATAGTAAAACCAAATAGTGTCAACCAATACGATTAGTTGGTAGGATTATTTTCCCTACAGGATTGACTTTAACCGACGGATATGGTTTAATTTGTTCATCGAAAAATGGCTTTCTCTGACCATGAGCGAATTCCCCGTTAAGCCACGGTGGGACTGTCTGGGGGGACGAGTGGGCGAAGATACCGGTGAACCCATTAAAATCGAAAGTACTCCCTTTTATGGATACGGCGCAGCCTGAGAAGGGTAACGAAAAGATTAGAGTCCGGGCAGGAAGATTAAGGCCCGCACTCATACTGTGCTTTCTCTATTTCGTCTTAAACCTTTTCGCACCCTTTCCGGGGGTTTGTGATGAAGGGGAAAAAATGGCTGATCGTCCGGCTTGGCCTTCGGCGATAGACGGCTGGACATGGGACCGGGAAGACAAGACCTATGACCGGGAGACCCTGTTCGATCATATCGACGGCGGGGCCGAGGTCTACCTGGCCTACAACTTCCAAAAGGCCTTTGTCCACCGCTACCTGAAAGCCGGACAACCGGATATCGTGGCCGAGGTCTACATCATGGGATCCTCCGAGGATGCCTTTGGGGTCTTTTCCCTGGAGCGCCAGGACCCGGAGGCCGGTATCGGCCAGGGGTCGGAGTTCGGGGGCAGTCTTCTGAGATTCTGGAAAGGGAGAACCTTTGTGTCCGTCCTCGGAGAAGGGGCGGGGGGAAAGGACATAGAGGCTGCGGTTCTCGGGCTCGGACGCGCTCTGGCGGCCTCGATAAAAGAGACCGGCGAGCCTCCACGGATGCTTCGCTACTTACCCGACCTTCCCTCGCTCCCTCCCCGCGACCGGCTTTGTTTCGTCCGCAGCCACATCCTTTTAAACCGCTGTTTTTTCCTCTCCCATACTAACCTGCTCAAACTCGGCGGCGACGTTCAGGCGGTCCTCGCCGGCTATTCCCAAGGAAAGACCAAGATCCGGGTGCTCATCGCCGGCTACCCGTCAGAGGCCAGGGCCGGATCGGCCTTCGCCGGTTTCCGGTCCGCCTACATGCCCGATGCGGACCGGAATAATACCGTCCGCACGGAAGACAACACCTGGACAAAATCGGAACACTACCAAAAATTCATCGTCGTCGTTTTCGGCGCACCGCTTCAATCCGATGCCGAAGCCCTTATTCAAGCCGTTGTTGCCAAAATTAAGGAGGAAGGTTCATGAATCAACGATTCCCGGTGACCCGCCGTGACTTTCTGAAAGGAACCGCCGGCCTGATCATGGCCATGGGCTTGGGCTCGTCCCTCCCGGCCGAGGCGATGGCCGAGGACAAGGCCAGGGTGGTCGTCATCCGCAACCCCAAGGTGCTGGGTCCGGACGAAAAGATAGACGGAAACATCCTTCAGTCCATGCTCGACGAGGCCGTCCAGACCCTCCTCAATGAGAAGGACCCCTTGTCGGCCTGGCAGAGGCTGATCAAAAAAACGGATGTGGTGGGCATCAAGAGCAACTCCTGGCGATACCTGCCCACGCCGGTAGAGATGGAGCAGGCCATCCGCCGCCGTGTCCTCGACATCGGGATTCCCGAGGGGTCCCTGGCCGTCGACGACCGAGGTGTGCTCAACAATCCCGTATTTCAAAAATCAACGGCCCTGATCAACGTCCGCCCCATTCGAACCCATCACTGGGCGGGCGTCGGCTCCTGTCTGAAGAATTATATCATGTTCGTCACCACCCCCTCGGCCTATCATCCGGAGGGCTGTTCCGACCTGGGGAAGATCTGGACCCTCCCGCCGGTCAAGGGGAAGACGCGGTTGAACATACTCGTGGCCCTCACCCCCCAGTTCTACGGAAGAGGCCCCAATTCCATCGACCGGCGCTATCTCTGGGCCTACAAAGGGCTGATCGTCGGCACCGATCCCGTTTCCGTTTCGGCCGTCGGGGCAGAGCTTCTCCGGTTGAAGCGGATATCCTTCTTCGGTGAAGACCGGGAACTGGATGTTCAGCCTATCCACATTACGGTGGCCGATAAAAAATACCGCCTCGGCATAAGCGATCTGAACCGCATCGAGATCATCAAGCTCGGTTGGATGGATC
The DNA here is from genome assembly GCA_963821645.1 of uncultured delta proteobacterium. Taxonomy (GTDB): domain Bacteria; phylum Desulfobacterota; class RBG-13-43-22; order RBG-13-43-22; family RBG-13-43-22; genus RBG-13-43-22. The sequence goes on from CAWGEQ010000043.1 coordinate 9,216, forward strand.
AGGGGTTGTTGGGTTAAGGAGTTTTTGGCCACGGACTCAAACGGACATCTATGGACGTTAAGCCACGCTTCGACCGAGTACGTGGACTGGAAAAGGCAAAAGGAGGTCTGTTGCCGAATGGAAAGGGGAAGGCCGGGTCAGAAATGGCTCGGCCTGTTTTTTTACACAGTTCAAAGCATAATTGACAATCCAAGCACATCCCACCGATCCATGGTTGTGTATGTTTAATTTTCGGCGGGTGCCTCAAATTTTAAAAACCGGTTCGAAAAGGGAAGTTCAAAATCCTGTTTCGAGACCGGGATTATCACGGCACCACCCTCGGCGCACTGAGCGCAACGGGCCAGTTGGAACGAAAAGAGGATTTCGGGCCTTTCCTTGAGGGCTTTGTCGAGTTTCCCCACATGCTCTGTTACCGCTGTCCCTTTGGAAAAGCCTACCCCGGCTGCGAAATCGACCGCGCCCGGAGCCTGGAGGAAGTGATTCTTAAGGAGGGACCGGATACGGTGGGAGGTTGTATTGTCGAACCTATTGTAGCTGGTGGCGGTATCATGGTTCCGGTCCTTGAGTATTATCCGATCCTGCAAGCCATCTGCCGCAAGTACGGGGTCTTCCTGATTATGGATGAAGTCGTCTGCGGGTTTGGCCGAACCGGAAAATTCTGGGGCCACGAGCATTATGATGTGGACCCGGACATTGTCACCATGGCCAAAGGACTGGCCAGTTCCTATATGCCCCTGTCCGCTTCCGTGTTCCGACAGGATATTTTTGATAAATTTCTGTGCGATCCCAACCAGCCGGCTGAGCGGCTGAACTATTTCCGGGACATCAGCACCTACGGCGGATGTGCTGGCGCTATGGCCGCTGCTTTGGAAAGCACCCGGATTATTGAAGAGGAGGAACTGGTGGAAAACAGCCGGGTGGTCGGCGCCTACCTGCTGGAAGGTCTTCAATCCCTCCGGGATATGCCGTTGGTGGGGGATGTTCGGGGCAAGGGACTCTTCTGCGGACTGGAATTTGTCAAGGACAAACAGACTAAAGAATCCATCACCGAAGGGGAAATGGGTCGTCTCATGGGTCTGGTGGCCGCCGAAGGGGTACTGGTGGGACGGACAAACAGCTCACTGCCGGGTAACAATACCATCATGAATTTCGCTCCGGCCCTGATTGCCACCAAAGCGGATATGGATGAGATCGTGACGGCTGTCAAACGGGCCATTGAAAAGTTCTGAAGATTATCAATAAGGAAAGTTCTTGCTTTGGGGTTTCACCTCGGTAGCAGATGAAAATAAAACCTACTGATTAAGAAAGGAAAGTATAATGAAAATGACCACGGAGGAAGCTTTTGTAAAAGTCCTGCAGATGCACGGTATTGAGCACGCCTTTGGCATTATTGGCTCGGCCTTCATGCCGATTTCAGATCTTTTCCCAAGTGCCGGCATTACCTTCTGGGATGCCGCCCACGAGTGTAACGGAGGGATGATGGCCGACGGGTACAGCCGTGCTTCAGGCAAGATGTCGATGTGCATTGGCCAAAACGGGCCTGGTATCACCAATTTGGTCACCCCGGTCAAGACCGCCTACTGGAATCATTCCCCGTTGCTGCTGGTCACCCCCCAGGCGGCCAACAAAACCATCGGACAGGGTGGATTTCAGGAAATTCCCCAGATGGCATTATTTGAAGATATTGTCTGTTACCAGGAGGAGGTTCGTGATGCCTCTCGGGTGGCCGAAGTGCTCAACCGGGTTATCGAGAAGGCTCGCCGGGGTTCCGCTCCCGCCCAGGTCAACATTCCCCGCGATTTGTGGACCCAGTTCATCGACATCGAACTGCCGCAGATCGTTCGCTTTGAGAGACCTGCCGGCGGCTCCAGGGCCATAGCCGAAGCGGCGAAACTGCTCTCTTCCGCCAAGTTCCCGGTGATCCTCAATGGCGCAGGCGTGATTCTCGGCGGGGCGATCAATGCCTCAAAGGCCCTTGCCGAACGGCTCAGCGCCCCGGTCTGCTGCAACTACCAGCACAACGACGCCTTTCCCGGGTCGCACCCGCTGTTCGCCGGGCCCCTGGGCTATAACGGTTCCAAGGCCGCCATGGAGTTGATCGCCAAGGCTGACGTGGTTCTGGCCCTCGGCACCCGGCTTAACCCCTTTTCCACCCTTCCGGGCTACGGCATCGACTACTGGCCCAAAACAGCCAAGCTAATCCAGGTGGACATCAATGCCGACCGCATCGGGCTCACCAAGGCGGTTACCGTAGGGATTCAGGGGGATGCCGGCACCGTGGCGGAGCGCATTCTCGCCGCCCTGACCACGGATGCCGGGAATCAGGGCCGCCGGGAGCGTGAGGAGCTCATCCGGAAAACCAAGGCCCAGTGGCTGCAGCAGCTATCGACCATGGACCACGAAGAAGACGACGACGGAACCACCTGGAACCAGCGCGCCCGGGCCAAGGACCCTCAGTGGATGTCATCCCGGATGGCCTGGCGGGCCATCCAGAAGGCCCTGCCGAAAGAGGCGATCATCTCTTCCGACATCGGCAACAACTGTGCCATCGGCAACGCCTACCCGTCCTTCGAAGAGGGGCGCAAGTATCTTGCTCCGGGTCTGTTCGGCCCCTGCGGTTATGGCTTTCCCGCCATCATCGGGGCCAAAATCGCCCGCCCGGAGACTCCAGTGGTTGGCTTCGCCGGGGATGGTGCCTTTGGGATCTCCATGAACGAAATGACCGCCTGTGGACGGGAGAACTGGCCGGCGATCACCATGGTGATTTTCCATAATTACCAGTGGGGGGCGGAAAAACGTAACTCAACCCTTTGGTATAATGATAACTTTGTCGGCACCGAGCTCGATCGGGACGTCAATTACGCGAAAATCGCCGCGGCCTGCGGCATGAAGGGGGTTCAGGCCACCACCATGGAGGGGCTGACCGAGGCCCTGTCCAAGGCCATTAAAGATCAGATGCAGAACCATCAGACCACCTTTATCGAGGTGATCCTCAACCAGGAACTGGGCGAGCCTTTCCGCCGGGATGCGATGAAAAAACCGGTACGGGTCGCCGGTATCAATAAAGAGGACATGCGCCCGCAACTGGCGATTTAAGGTGTCAGAGGTTTTGAGTTGGCTGCCGTAGGTGCGCTGGCCAGACGGACCGGCAGCTCTCGACCGGGAAACAAGACTTTCATTAATTTATCTCCGTCCTAATCGCCATCAGGACCGGAGATGAAATCGTGAGGGCCGTTAGACTCGCTATTGAAAAAGTTCTGAAGATTCGAGTTAAGAAATAAAATAACGAAAGTTAAGAAGTTTTGGCTTTCCCCACGAAAAGAAGATGAGGTCCGTCTGAGCGGAAGGAGACTTAAACATGATAGTTGGAATTTTAAAGGAAATTAAGACAGAGGAAAATAGGGTCTGCATGACTCCGGCCGGTGTCGAAGTTATGATCGCCCATGGCCATACTTTATTGGTGGAAAAAGGGGCTGGCACCGGCAGCGGGTTTGATGATGCGGCTTACGCCGCAGCGGGCGCGGAGATTGTGGCTGCACCGGAGGAGATATTTAGAAAATCCGAGATGATCATGCATGTCAAAGAACCACTGCCTCCCGAGTATGAATTAATTCGGGAAGGCCAGATCATTTTTACCTATTTGCATCTGGCGGCCGATGAAGCTCAAACTCGAGCGCTTATCAAAAGCAAAGCAGTCTGCATTGCCTATGAAACCATTCAGAAACCGGACGGATCTCTGCCCCTTCTGACTCCCATGAGTGAAGTGGCCGGCCGGATGGCCATCCAACAGGGAGCTAAATATCTGGAAATGGCTCAAGGTGGTGCCGGGGTTCTGCTGGGGGGCGTACCCGGTGTGGACCCCGGCAATGTGGTGGTCATCGGCGGTGGTATCGTCGGGATCAATGCTGCTAAAACGGCCTGCGGGCTGGGGGCCAAGGTGTATATCCTGGACATGAGCCTGGATCGGCTGCGCTATTTGAGCGATGTAATGCCGGCCAACTGCTTCAATCTCTTTTCCAGCCCGGCTATGATTCGTGAACTTGTCCAACGGGCCGATGTGGTGGTGGGGGCTGTTCTAATTCCCGGCGCCAAAGCGCCTAAATTGGTCACCCGGGAAATGCTCAAGACCATGAAGCCGGGAGCGGTCCTGGTGGATGTGGCTATTGATCAGGGCGGTTGTTTTGAAACCTCCAGACCGACCACCCATAGTAATCCCATATACACGGTGGACAACGTGGTGCATTATTGTGTGGCCAATATGCCGGGAGGCGTGCCGCGGACCTCAACACTGGCCCTGACCAATGCTACCCTACCCTATGCAGTTAAAATTGCCAGTCTGGGGTGGAAAAAGGCCATGAAGGATCACTTTGATATCAAGTTGGGGGCCAATGTGGTTCAGGGGCAAATCAGCTATAAAGGGGTGGCCGAGGCCTTTAATATGGACTATGTCCCCATCGATAGCCTTTTGTAGGCTGTTGGTAACAGTGAGATTATTATGAAAGCCCATGCGAGAGTAGTTGTCATCGGAGGCGGAATCAACGGCTGCTCCGTCCTTTATCACCTGGCTGAACGCGACTGGACCGATGTTTTGCTGATTGAAAAAACGAACTGACCTCCGGTTCCACCTGGATGGCCGCCGGCAACGTGGTCCGATGGGCCGCAACCCGACCCAATTCCGGCCTGCACCAATACGGCATCCAACTGTATCAGCAACCGGAAGCCGAAACCGGACAGAGCACCGGCTGGCATACCACCGGCAGTATTCCCCTGGCCACCACCCGGGATCGTATGGATGAATACCGGCACATCCTGGCCAAAGACCATGCCCTCGGCATTGAGTGCTGTCCGGTGGGCCCGGAAGAAGCCCGAAAGCTTTTTCCCTTCACTTTCAGCTTTGAGTTTTGAGCTTTCAGCTATTTCCCCCGCCTTTCCAATTTTCCCTTTTTTCCGCCGAACTCCGAACCCCGAACTTCTTTCCCCTCCCCCTTTGAACTTTGAGTTCCCCCTCACGCCTCATGCCTCACCCCTTGCCTTTTCCTCTCGCATTTCGGCTTTTACCATCATTTTCTCCGAACTCCGAACGCCGAACTCCGAACTTCATTCCCGCTTCTTTCCCCTTGACACATTAACCAGTCATATTCTACAGTCTCCGAAAGCTTCAATCTTATAACCCCTTCTTTAAGATCTTGAGGAGATTTATGGCCCTGATCCATGTCTCAAAAGATCCACCCGAGCAACCAACCCTCATCCTTACCCCCGGGCCTTTTTGGGGAACCATGATCAAACCAGAAAAAAGACATAGCTTTTATTGACACCTGTTACGACATGGGTTACAATAACCATAATGATAAAATCATTTACACATAAAGGCCTAAAGAAATTATTTGAAACGGGAAACGCTTCAGGAGTCAACCCACAGCATATAGAGCGCCTTCGAAAAATCCTCGCACTTCTTGAGACATCTGAAACTATTGATGATATGGATTTGCCTGGTTTGAATTTGCACAATTTAAAAGGAAAAAGAAAAAACACATTAGCCACGAAGGTTAGCGGAAATTGGCGAGTAACATTTAAACTAAAAAATGGAGATGTATTGGAAGTAAATTATGAAGATTATCATTAAGGGAGTTTGTTATGAGTATGCATAATCCACCACACCCTGGCGAAATAATAAAAGAATTTTGTATTGAGCCACTCGATTTGACCGTTACCAAAGCAGCGGAATCTCTTGGCGTTACTCGAAAAACCTTTTCAATGCTTTTGAACGGGAAGTCGGGGATTAGTCCTGAAATGGCCTTGAGACTTTCGAAGGTTTTTGGTCGTACTCCCGAAGGATGGCTAAGGCTGCAACTTCAATATGATTTATGGAAAGCGAAGCGAAATGTTGATATTGACCATCTTGAACGGATAGCAGCCTGATTAATAATTCCCAGCGGATAATAGCCGCTTTCAAAAAGACGCCTTCAAAAAATGAAGATAGCCTGAAATTTTTGAACGATTTTGTTTCTAATCTTGAAACTATATCGATTCGTAGATTTTTCGATTACAAACGGGCTAACTTAGCTTAGCAGATTGGGAGCAAGGGAATCATGGAGGCTTACTCGTGAATGCTCAAAAATTCGCAAGAATCGCAGAATCTTTACGTCAGTATCGGCGAGCGGAACTCAAGGACTTCGAGGAAGAAATCGGGTCCCGTCCCGTGGATGCCCTTTACGTTGACCCGTTACCCAATGACGCGGTTTTGAATTCCGTTTTATCCAGCAATACCACGTTCCTTTTAGGACGCAAGGGGACTGGCAAGAGCACTGTGTTCGCTCGGGCTCAGAGCGTTCTTCGAGCGCGCAAAGACCTTCTTTCGACCTACATCGACGTCAAGAGCCTTTATGACATTATCAACGCCGCGGAGGTGCCTATCCGCACGGTCGATGCTGCGGATGTCGATACAGGAATCTGTAGGGCACACTTGCTTCGGAAAGCCTTCCTGGGTGCCGTAATCTCAGAGCTCTTGAAGGAAATCGATCACCTATGCAGCGATATGTCTCTTTGGGATGTGTGGCGAGGGAAAAGAAAATCCCTTGTAGATCTTAGGGGTAAGCTTTCTGGACTTCAGAGTAGAGCGAAGGAAGTCAAACTTACGGAACAGGAATTACCAATCCTTCAGCAAATCAACCGTAAGTGGAAATCACGCCAACAGTCGGAACATAGTGAAGGTTCGGCTGCAGGAGTGAGGGGCGATGTCTCGGCAATAGGTGTAAGAGCTGGCGTTCATGCTTCTCTCTCCGATTTTGACAAATCTTTAGATGACAGCGAACTTTACAAAGAGTACTCCGACGTCATGCTCAGATCCTTTCCTTTTGACGAAATTATTTCTGAGATACGTGATCTTCTTTATGAGGTCGCCCTGAAGCGACTGGTGGTGTTCTTTGATGACTTCTCAGAGCTTAACTTCCTTGATCAGCGACTGTTTGTCGATGTAGTATTGGCGCCTTTGAACAATTCGAGCAATGAAGCCGTAAAGCTGAAGATTGCAGGCTATCCTGGCCGCGTGTACTACGGCCGAATCGACGCTACAAAAGTCGACACACTTTGCCTCGACTTCTCTGCCTTATACGAGGCTGCGGAAGTTCAGACCATGGAGAAGGCAGCAATTGATTACGCCACCAGGCTCCTTGCCACTCGTTTTGAAGCGTTCGGAGAAGATATGGCGGCATACTTCGACTCGTCATTGCCACTCGACGAGCACATGAAGCTCATCTTTCAGACTTCGTTCAATGTCCCTCGTCTAATGGGTTCACTTCTCCATACCTGTTATCTTGACCGGGTTTCTAAGGGAGGACAAGTTAACGCGGCCTCGCTACGCTTGGCCGCCCGGAAATACTACGAATCGACAATCGCACAATACTTCCAACGAATGAACCGTTTTGCGCTGGAACCCTTTGACAATAAACTCGACAGACATAATCAGGAGCAGTTGCTAAGGTGTATCGTGAAGGAAGCGCGAGACGTGCGTCGCAGGATCATCGACGGCACTGTTGGCGGTACTTACTTCCAAGGCCTCAGTAATCCACCAACAAGTCATTTCCTCGTCAACCCAGCTCTCGGCGACATTTTTAGGTCTCTTGAATCGAATTTTCTTCTTTCAAAGTACAAAGACACGCGTGATAAAGATGGCAACGCAGTTGCAGTATACGCTCTTTACTACGGCCTGACTGAATCCGAGCGGCTCGCTTGGGGCTATCCGCCGGGAAGGGAATACCGTAACTACTTCGTGCAACGTTGCTTTGATTTCACAGGAGCCATACACGAATTCCTCTCCAAGAATCAGACTATACGTTGCTCCAACTGCGGGAAGTGTTACCCGCTTGAGCAAAAAGGAAGTTTTGAGCTCTTCAAATGGCTCTGCCCGGAATGCCGAGATGGGTTCTGTGCAGTCGTGAATCTAGCTGACGATTTCCAAGTAGAAGTGGCACAACTACGCGAAGACCTGATGCTAGATAGCGTGGAACTCGATATCTTGAACACGTTAGACTCAGAAGGAAGGCCAATGCGAGCCGGCGAGATTTCAGCTTTGATCGACGTCACGTATCAGTTAGTCGGCCATCGAACCTCAAAGTTGCGCGATACGGACCTGGTAGATAAACAGTCGAGCCGCGAAGATGGGAAGATGAGGAGCATTATCACGGAGAGAGCGCGCAGAACGTACTTCGGTGCGATAGGGAACCCCGAAGCACGGAAAGAACCCGACACATATAAAGATTGAGAGGATTATGAAAGGTCTGTTTCCCGCCAAGGCGGCATTCAAAAACCCTGGATAATTTTGAATATCTATACGGAAAATTTTGATGTGGATTGGTCTGAGAGGTTTAGAAAAACTTATTAACTTTCAAAGCACTCTCCAGATTCTATGCACAGAGAAATAGTATGACCCAATATGATCCAAACACACTTACCGGTCTTTTGGCCGAAAAGGCCTTGGCCTGCCCGGAGGCCCCTGCCCTCGAATACCGGGATTCGATCATAACCTTCAAGGAACTTGAAGAACGGTCGCGTCGGGTGGCGGGGGGATTGAGGGCCATGGGAGTGGAGCGGGGAGATCGGGTGGCCCTGTGGCTTCCGAATGTCCCCGCCTATGTGGTGCTTTGCTTTGCCCTGGCCCGGTTGGGGGCCGTTGCCGTTGCCGTCAATACCCGTTATCGGAGTATGGAGGTGGAGGATATTGTGGGCCGGTCAAGGGCCAAGATGCTGGTCTTCTGGCCCGGATTTAAGGATATCGACTTTGTGGGGATCCTGAGCGGCCTGAACCCCCAGGCCTTGTCTTCCCTGGAGACGGTTGTGCTCTATGGAGAGGGACCTGGCCAGGGCGGATCGGATCTTGTGCTGGGCCGCCCCTCGGCAACCTATGCCGAGCTGGAATCCTCTTCGCCTATGGAGGAGGACTGGGCCACCCCCGAGACACCGTGTAACATCTTTACCACCTCCGGGACGACCAAAGCCCCCAAGTTCGTGCTTCACAAACAAGGGGCCCTGGCCCAACACGCCAGGGACGCAGCCCGGGGCTTCGGCTTCGACCGGGACGGGGCCGTCACCCTTCAAGCCCTACCCTTGTGCGGGGTCTTCGGCTGGGGCCAGATTCTGGGTGCTCTGGCCGGCGGCGGGAAAATCCTGGTGCGCCCCCTTTTCGATGCCAGGGAGGCGGGAGCCGATATTATTTCCCACGGGGTTACCCACATGATGGCTTCGGATGATATGTTCGCCCGGATGCTGGCAACCCGCTCCGAGGAACGTCCCTTCCCCAGCCTCAAGGTGTGCGGTTTTGCCGCTTTCAGTCCCAACCTCGACACCTTCCTGTCGGACAGCCAAAGGCGTGGGCTTCCCCTGGTCGGTCTCTACGGGATGAGCGAGGTCATGTCCCTTTTCTCAGTCCAAAAGCTGGAAGACCCTCCCCATAGACGCTATGCGGCCGGTGGCTACCCGGTGTCGGACGAGGCCCGGGTGCGGGTGCGCGACCCGGAAAGCGGAGAAATCCTGCCGCCGGGCCGAAGCGGCGAGATCGAGATCAAAGGGCCAAGCCTCATGTTGCGTTATGAGGGGAACCCGGAGGCCACGGCCGAGGTCTTCACCGAGGACGGGTTTCTGCGAAGCGGGGATGCCGGTTATATTCGGGAAGACGGCTCCTTTGTCTTCGAGACGCGGATGGGAGATGTCCTCCGGCTGGCCGGATTTTTAGTGAGCCCCACCGAGATCGAGGCCTACATCGAACGCCATCCTCAGGTGGCCGCCGCCCAGGTCGTCGGTGTGACCACCTCAAAAGGACCCAAGGCGGTCGCCTTTGTCATTCCCCGCGCCGGAATGCGGTTGGACGAAGAGACCCTTCGGGCCCACTGCCGGGAGGGGATGGCCAACTATAAAGTCCCCCTGCGGTTTATCGCCGTCGAGGCCTTCCCGGTAACGGTGAGCGCCAACGCCACCAAGGTCCAAAGAAAAAAAATGCGCGACCTGGCCCAACAGATAGTGGACGGATCATAGCCCCTCTTATGAGCCCATGGCCGGCAAACAATACGTTTTGCTTCCCGCAACAAGGATAATGGCGCATTGGGGCGGACCATCTGAATAGGCGATAAAGGATAATGTCTGCGGGAGGGATCTGCTCCCTATAAGGCTCTATAAAGGGTCGAAAACGACGACATAGATCTTGAAAATACCTATTGGGGGATGTTAACCCTGAATAATAACTGACTTATCGTGGCCCGACCCCGCTTCAAACTAACTCTCTATCCCAAATCACTATTTTGTTTCGGTAACGACAGCCTGATCTCCAGCCCTTTTTCGGTATTATGGGCGCCAATGATCCCCCCATGTCTTTCGATTATTTTTTTGGCAATCGCCAGACCCAGACCGGAGCCGGCCGCCTGGGATCGCTTGGCCCGATGGAAGGGGTCAAAGATCCTGGAAAGTTCTTCCGGCGGCAGTTCCGCAAAGGTGTTCAGTATGCTTATCTGTAAATAACCGGAGGCAGGGTGCGTTTGAATCCGGATGTGGCCGTGTTCGGCTGTGAATTTGGTGGCGTTATCCAGGATGTTTACTAAAGCGGTCGCCAGGGCTTCCTTATCCCCGGAAAAGGGGAGAGGGAATGACAGGTCCGTTTCAACCTTCAGATTCTTACGGTCGATGATGGATTTAAATCTTAGAAGAAGAGTCTCTATGAGTTCCGACAGATCGAAGGAAGTGATGGTCAGCGGCGCATCCCGGAGATCCAGTTTGGATAATTCCAGGATGCGTCCGATCAGGGTATCCAGCTCTTGAATATCTTCACGAATTTCATCCAGATGTCTTTCATAAAACGGGAGTTCATTTTTTCCCAATTTTTCCCGGACCATCTCTTCGGCAATCCTGATCCGGGTAAGCGGGGTCCGAAGCTCATGGGAGACATTGGCGGTAAGTTCCTTTCCGCTCCGGATCATGGTTTCCAGTTTGTCGGCCATTCGATTAAAGGCCTGCGCCAGGTCACCGATCTCATCCTGGCCCCGGATATGGGCCCGATGGGAAAGGTTTCCCTCGGCGATGGCCAGGGCCGATTGGCGGAGTTTCTTGAGACGATTGGTAATGATCCGGGACACGGGAAGGATCAATAAAGCGGCAAAGAGACCGATAATAACCAATCCTAAGGCAAAGCCTTTCCCGGAATGAGGCGGACCTTGCCAGCGGTCGAACAGGACCTGAATCGTGCCCATTTCCCCTCCAGGGAAGGCAATGGGGATAACCCCGTAAAAATCACCACTTCTATGATGGTAAAGGGTAATATTTCCGGGTTGAATGACGCGCTTTTCCTTAAACCCGGCGACGGACGACGGAATTTCACCCTCAAAGGATTTTAATGGTATGGTTCCATCCTGTTTTTGAATCCAGACCTTAGCCTCCATTATTTTCCCGAAATTCAAAACAAAATCTTTTAGCGGCCCATTTTGGGAAATATCCGTGGTCGGCGCCGCTTGGATCTTTTCTTCAACCACCCCTTTGATGATGAGGGCTTTTTTCTGGGTAAATTCTTCCAATCGTGTGGTGAAGTGGTTAATGGGCAAGGAAAGAAAAAGGACAAAAACCACCAGTAAGGTAGTGAAGAGGACGGCCAGGAAGGATAGGAGGATCTTGATATATAATTTTCCTGGTCTCATGGCGACTCGATAAACATATAACCACTCCCCCAGACGGTCTTTATCCTCTTGGGTGAGCGAGGATCGGGCTCCAGTTTGGCCCGGATTTTACTGATATGGACATCGATGGTCCTGTCAAAGGCCATAAAATCCCTCCCCCGTGCCAAGGTCATGAGTTGATCGCGGCTCAAGACGGTATTGGGATGTTTCATCAGTACTTCGAGAATCCGGTATTCGGCGGAAGACAGTTCTAATTCCTTATCGTCCATGGTTATGGTTTGCCTGGCCCTGTTCAATGTCAGTCCTCCGGCTTTAATGAAGAGACTTTCGGGATAGGAGGACCCGTCTTTTTCGCTGGAGTTGGACCGTCGTAAAACCGCCTTCATCCGGGCCAGCAGCTCCCGGGGATTGAAAGGTTTGGTCAGATAATCATCGCCACCCAGTTCCAATCCGACGATGCGGTCGGTATCCTCTCCCTTGGCCGTAAGCATAATAACCGGTATGAGATTCTCCCGTCGTATCTCTTTCAGGATTTCCAGCCCATCCTTTCCCGGCAGCATGATATCCAGGATAATCAGATCCGGAGATTTGGTGGCGATGGTTTTCAAGACCTGGGAACCGTCCAACAGGGACAGGACCCGAAATCCGTTATCCTCCAAGTACTCCGTGAGAAGTTTCTGGAGCTTTTGATCATCATCGACTATTAATACTCGATTTTCCATTCCTGTCACTCCTTTTTACCTTCTTTTACATTCATTTTACAATTTTTTACAAGCGCAAAAAACATCCTTTACATCTCTCTGGTAGGCTGTCCCTAACAGTCAGGGTTTATCCCTTATTATACTTTTATCTGCATAAGGGAAGGACAACTCATGAAAGTAAACAATGAGATCTACGAAACCAAAGGGCATGATTGGTGGGCTGACAATGCCGCCTTCGGGTTTTCCAGTCTCAGGCTTTGCCTGAACCCGGTGCGGTACGGGTATTTCAAGCGCAAGATGTCGCAACTGCATCTACCTGGGAAGACAGTCTTGGACGTTGGTTGCGGGGGAGGCTATCTGACCGAGGCGTTCGCCGGGGATGGCTTCATGGTGACCGGGGTTGATCCGGCGGCGGGTTCAATCGAGGCAGCGCAGAAACATGCCTCCGAGAAAGGCCTGACTATCGACTACCGCGTCGGGCGAGGTGAAGTCCTGCCATTTCCTGACGGCTGTTTCGAGGTAGTCGCCTGCTGCGACGTCCTTGAGCACGTGGATGACCTCGACAAGACGGTGAGTGAAGTAGCCCGCATGTTGAAGCCGGGAGGGGTGTTCTTTTACGAAACGGTCAATCGAACCTGGCTGAGCCAATTGGTCCTCATCAAGATTTGGCAGGACTGGCGAATCACCCGGCTATGTGACCCCAATACGCACGTATGGGAAAGGTTTATCAAGCCGGCCGAACTCGATGAACTTATGAGAAGCCACTCCCTGATCAATCAGGAGAGGAAGGGCATTTCATCGAAGAACAGAAACCCCATTGCTATGTTATGGACGCTTCGTTCAATAGCAAAAGGTGGAGTCCGCAGCGAAGACCTGCCCGACAGACTCGGCCTCTGCGAAGCTGACAACCTAAGCCTAAACTACATGGGCTATGCAATCAAAACACCCGCTGAGCCAAGCCGGTGTGGAGGGCCAAGGTCTTTAACATTTTCGGCCCGCTCACAGCCCCCGCCGAAGGAAGGAGCGGACCATAAATGAACCCAATAAGAAAACTCAACATCCGGGCGTTCGTGGCCCTTATGATCGGTTTCTGCGGGGTCGGATTACCCGTGACCGGTGTAGTCAACCACCTCAACGAGTTCTCGCCGGTCTCGGTGGAGGGCCATGCATGGCATTCCTCCCATAATGTTCTTGGCGTACTCTTCGTGGTGTTCTCCATCTGGCACATCGTGCTCAACCGCCGCCCCTTATGGAACTACATCAGGAGCAAGGCTTCGGACGTCCCGTCCATCAGTCGCGAGTTTGTTCTCGCTGGCATCATCGTCGCGTCTCTTCTCGTTGTGTTCGTCGGTCACGAGTTCCTTGCTCATGGACGGTGACGACATCCGCTTTCGGCTCGTTCAAAAGTAGGACAATAAATAATAAACCCCAAAGGTTAGACAAGTAGAAACATATGATGGCAATACAGGCTGAGGAGCGCATAACAATTCGCTTAACCAAACGGACTATCGCCCGCCGGTTAACTTGTAGTTCAGAAAACAAAGAGAGGAGTCAAAAAATGAAAACAAGAAACAAAGTATTTGTCGGCAGCGGGATTATTCTTATGCTTTTGCTATTGGCCGGATTCGGATTGGTTTCGGCCTATGGACCTTTGGGCGGCCCCTGCGGAGGCACTAACTCCCGGTTTCATGGCCGAGGGTTATTCCCGGGAGGTCATGGCCAGGACATGGCCGATTTCATCCTCTGGCGAATGGATAAAAAGGCCCAGGAACTCAAGCTGACGCCGGTTCAAAAAGAGAAATACGAGGTCATTAAAGAGAATCTAAAAACCCATTTTGCCGAAAGCCTGAGGGACCGCCAGAAAATGAAAGATCGGTTCCAAAAGGAAATGAGTAAGGAGGACCCGAATGTTAAGGACCTGGCGGAGTCCCTGAAAACCAAGATGAAGGATCACTCCGGTTTCGTGAATCAAAACCTGGATCTGCTGGTAGCTTTCTATGACTCACTGGATAGCCATCAAAAACGCCTGGTCAATGATGAAATCAGGAAAAGAATGAAAACCCATCAGCCGTTATGATTCGGATGAAGCCGTGAAGCCCTCCAGGCGGAGCGCTTCACGGCTTCCCTTAACCAAAGAAAGGAACCATGAAAATGATAACCAGAAGGGAATTTATGGTTAAAGGCGCGCGGATGGCCGGAGGAACCGTTGGCGCCTTGACCTTGGGCAATGCCTTTCTATCCCCCCAAAGAGTCCTGAGCGCTGATGTTGAATTTTCCGAATCAAACCAAACAGCCAAACGGCCAATCAAGAAGATGATCCTGATCGCTTATGCCAGTTTTTGCGGGACCACCGCCGGAGTAGCCCAGGCGATAGGGAGGGTCTTGTCTGACCAAGGGGCCCAAGTAGAGGTGCGGCTCTTGAAAAACGTCAATGACGTTTCATCCTATGACGGGGCCGTCGTTGGGAGTTCGGTCCGGAGTGCTTCCTGGTTGCCCGAAGCCGTCGCCTTCGTGGAAAAAAACAAAGAACCCTTGAAAGGGATTCCGGTGGCCTATTTTTTAACCTGCCTGGCTTTATTTAAGGATACCGCAGAAAGCCGCCAGGTGGCCAGGAGTTATATGAACCCCGCTCTAAAGGCGGCCCCTGCCGTGCAACCGGTTGACCTGGGATTTTTTGCCGGCGTGTTGGATTACAGCAAGCTGAATATAATCTACCGGACGATCATGAAATCAAAAATGAAAGATAAGGGCGTACCGGAAGGGGATTTCCGTAACTGGGGGGCAATCCAGTCCTGGGCCAAGGGGCTTGGTTCGCCTTTGTTGGGAACTTAGTGTTATCCCGAACTGGCATCGGGTGGGACTATCCGAACAGGTTAAGTTATTATAAGTGAATTATTTAAAACACTGACGGCAAAAGGGACCTTAAGTATCCTTTTTACCCCTGAGAAGAAGGTTCTATGCATAACACCGATGCCACGAGCAAACCGACACTTCCATCCCAATCATATTTGGCATACCCCGGTTAAATAGGTTTTGCATTTAACGGGAAGCCGTGAAGCCCTCCGGAGGGGGAGCTTCACGGCTTCCGTTAATCAAGGAGAAGGAACCCATGGAAATATATTTCCTGAAGCAGGCCGACCATCCTAGACCTTGGCAAAATCCTTTTTCTTCTTGACCTCCCCTCACCCTCTATTTTATAGTCATCTCGCCAAAACAAACCCGATGAATTTTAAATTTCTGTCTCAGGAGGGATAATGGCCAAGCAGCTTTACTACGAGGATATTGATGTCGGGAGCGAAGTGACTCCCCTTAAAAAAATAGCCACCACCCGGATGTTGGTCCAATGGGCCGGGGCCACGGGAGATTTTAATCCTTTGCATTATGAAGATGACTTCGCCAAAAACCTGGGAGTCGGGACGCCGATCGTCCATGGGGCCCTTAAGAAGGCTTGGCTCATCAACCTGTTGACCGATTGGTCGGGGGAAAATGGGCGGTTGAAAAAATTTTCCTGCCGTTATCAGGGCATGGACTATCCGCGCAAAATGAAGACTTTTGGGGAACCTCATGAGGGCGAGACCTGGTGGTGTAAGGGCAAAGTGATCCGGAAGGCCCTTGAGGGAGAAGAGGGTCTGGTCGAATGTACCATCTGGATTGAAAACGACCGGGGCGAAAAAACCACAACCGGCAATGCCCTGGTCATACTGCCGTTGAAGAAATGAGGAGATCGAATCATGGGTGCCTTTATCATAACCGATTCTTTAAAAAAATTAATCGGCTCGAGCGTCGGACCGATCATTTTCAAGGTTGAGGAAGGGGCCATCCAACGCTATGCCAAGGCCGTTGGAGACGAAAACCCCCTGCACAATGATGTCGAATATGCCGCCCGGAGCCGCTTCGGGAGATTGATGGCCCCTCCCGGGTTTGCCGGCTGGGCGGTCAGCCCCGGCCATGACCTTTTTCACCTGGTGGAAAAATTGATCACCGCCGGGGCGCCGCGGGGCAATCTCGACGGGGGGGTGGAACTTGAATTCCCGGCCCCCATCGGCGCCGGTGATATTTTAAGCGCCCTCTCCAGGATCAGCCATCTGGAAGGCCGGGAAACCAAGATGGGTCCCACCCTGGTCACCACCGTGGAGACGACCTTTACCAATCAACGGGGTGCTGTGGCCATGATCACCCGAAATACCTTTCTCAATTTTTGAGCTTCGGGGTTATTATTAACCGCCTCAGAATAGTCTTGACCCGTAACCACCCCCACCTCAATCCTCCTCCATCAAGGGGGAGGGAGTTAATTTGGCCCCCTTCCCCCGGCGGGCGAGGATGGGGGGTTAGGCCGACATTATTATGAGACCCTTTATAATAGAAAAAATTCCCAAGACCAGCCTGAAATTTTCTTGATTTTTTCAAAGAGTTCTCTTAAAATAATTCTTTTTTTATTGTCGATCTTTTTATATAGGGAAACATCCCGATTTTTAATAATAAACTAAAGGAGAATAAATTATGGCAGCAAGAGAAGTGGTTTTTGTGGATGGCGCCCGCACGGCCTTCGGCCGCATGGGCGGATCGTTAAGAGAGATTATCGCCTCAAAACTGGCCGGTATCGGCATCAGGGGTCTGGTAGAAAAGGCCAAAATTAAAGAAAAAGGGGTGGTGGTGGACTCCGTCTTTTTGGGCAGTGCCACCAGTTGCTCGACGGCCCTGAATCCGGCGCGCTGGGCCGTACTCGACTCCGGGCTGGGCTATGAAACGACGGCCTCCTATGTAGAGATGCAGTGCGGCTCGGCCATCGATGCCATTAACCACGCCGCCTGGAAAATATTGGCCGATCATGCCGATGTCATGATTGCCGGCGGAATGGAATCCTACAGCCAGATGTGGGTCAAATTTTCCATGGCCAACCCGCCCTATAAGCTTATCCCCCCAATGCCCATCATGACCCAGCTTTCTCCGGTCAAAGAAGACAATATGGCCATGGGTTTGACCGCGGAAAACCTGCAGGTCATGTATAAAATATCCCGGGAGGCCTCCGATGAATTTTCCTATAACAGCCAGATGAGGGCCAAAGCGGCCATGGAGTCCGGAAAATTCGACGACGAAATCATCCCGGTCGTTTTCCCGGCCACCAAAAAGACTCCGGAAGTTGTTTTTAAAATCGACGAGCATGTCCGCGCGGACACGACCCTGGCAGGGCTGGCCAAGCTGGCCCCGGCCTTCAAAAAGGATGGGACGGTAACTGCCGGAAACGCTTCCGGGCGTAACGACGGTGCGGCCTTTGTGCTCATGATGACGGCCGAAAAGGCCAAGGAATACGGTTATCAGCCCTTTGCCAAATGGCTGGCCGGTGCCGAATACGGCGTGGACCCCAAGATCATGGGTATCGGACCGGCCTTTGCCATACCAAGGGCCTTGAAGCGGGCCGGGTTGAAGCTTTCCGACATCGACATCTTTGAATGCAATGAGGCCTTCGCCGTTCAAAACCTGGCGGTGGTCAAAGAGCTGGAAAATCAGGCCGGGACCAAGATCGACATGAACAACTGGAACCCCCTGGGGGGCGCCATAGCCTTCGGTCATCCCAACGGGGCCTCCGGGGCCAGAGTATGCATGTTTGCCATGCGGGAACTGGCCCGGCGGGGAGGAAAATATGGATTATTTTCTTCCTGCTGCGGTGGCGGGCTCGGCGTGGCTTCCGTCATCGAGAATTTGAGAAAATAATTCCCTTAGAGTCGGAAAATTAATATTGACAGGATAGACAGGGTCCGTTTTCCCAAAAGATCCTGTTTATCCTGTCAAAGAATCCTCAACAGACTTTCCCCATTCTTCTCCGACACCGCCTTGATATTAACCGTCTCATAATAATAACTGCTTGACTCCGGGAGGTGAGGCTACTTTTTCTGGAGTCATTGGCGAAAGGGCGCTGTCTTTTCCGGACTTATTAACGGGGGAGACCGCAGCTCGTCCGCTGATTTTAGCGGACGAGAATGCGGAGAGAACAAGTATTCCCCGTGGATAAGTCAGAAGAAAAGACCAGCCTGAAAGCCACAGACGGAAGAAAAGGGTGCCTCACCTAAGTCAAGGCTACAATGAAACGGTTAATAACTTGCTCGATGCCTTGAGATCGGATCAATCGTCAAAAAAAATTCTGGTTAACCTAATGAGGGCGGGCGGACACCGCAGGTCTGGTCCATTCGGCGTGGAGCTGGCCGCAGGCCGCCGATATATCGGCCCCTTTGCTTCGGCGGACCATGACCGTGTATTGAGAACGGATCAAGATATCCTGAAACTTCAAGAGACTCTTTTCCTCGGGTGGTTCAAAGCCAATACCCGGATGGGGATTAAAAGGAATCAGGTTGATCTTGGCCTTTACCCCTTTTAACAATTTGGCCAGGGTCTTGGCCTCCTTAGGGGAATCATTGACTCCCTTGATCAAGATGTATTCAAAGGTGATCCTTTTCCCGCGGGGTAAGGGGAACTCCCGGCAGGCCTGGATCAAGGGTTCCAAGGGATATTTCCGGTTGATGGGCATCAGTTGATTTCTGGTGGCATCATCGGCGGCATTCAGGGAAACCGCCATGTTGACCGGAAGGAGTTGGCCCAGGGCCTTTATCTTCGGGATCAATCCCGCGGTCGAAAGGGTCACGTGCCGATGGGAAAACCGCATTCCACTCGGGGAAAGCAGGGATTTTAAGGCCCGGACCGCATTCTCAAAATTATCCAGGGGCTCCCCCATGCCCATGAGGACAATATTGGTCAGCAGAGGGTCGGAGGCGGTCAAGGTTCCTTGGACGGTCAGGACCTGATTGATGATTTCCGAGGCCTTGAGGTTTCTCTTAAGGCCCATCTTCCCGGTAAAGCAAAAGCGGCATCTTTGAGCACAGCCGACCTGCGAAGAGATGCACAACGTATAATGACCCCGCTCGGGGATGAGGACACTTTCAATACCCTCTCCATCCTCCAATTGAAACAAAAATTTTCGAGTTCCATCGGCGGATTTCTCCATCTTTTTAACGATCAACCGGCTCAAATAAGCCTGCTGCTGAAAAAGGTCTCTCCATTTTTTGGACAAATTGGTCATTTGATCGAAGGATTGAAAGTCCGGCTGAAAAATCCAGCGAAAGACCTGCTCGGCCCGATAGGACTCCAACCCGAGGTTGGATGTCCAGTCCTTTAATTCTTCGAAGGTCAGATTTCTCAGATCAATTTTATCAGACATAAATCGAGTTACGAGTTGCGGGTTGCACTCTCCCCGGCCACCCAGCCGGTAGAAAAGGCGGCTTGGAGATTGTAGCCCCCGGTTTTTCCCTGGACGTCCAAAACTTCGCCACAAAGAAAAAGACCGGGGACGATCTTGGATTCCAGGGTCTTGGGATTGACTTCTTTCAGAGAGACCCCGCCGGCGGTCACGATCGCTTCTTCAAGGGGCCTGGTGCCGGTTATGGTCAGGCGTAAATCGCTAAGCAAACCCCTCAGACGGGAACGTTCTTCAGCGCTTATTTGGTTTCCTTTTTTATCTCCGGAAATGTTTAACAGGTCGAGAAAAACCGGGACCATTTTATTGGGTAACAACAATTTCAGGACAGCGGATAATCCCTTTAAATGATGGGCCTTCAATTCCCTTTGGAGCCGACCGTCCAATTGGTCCTGGGTTAAGGCGGGTTTGAGATTGAGAGAGACTTCGACCTTTCCCTGACTCAGATAATCGACCACCCCTCCGCTCAAAGTCAGAACAATCGGCCCCGATACCCCGAAGTGGGTAAAGAGCATTTCTCCGAATTCCGAATCCTTTTTCCGGCCATTGACATAAACCGTGGCCGAGACATTTTTTAATGATACGCCCTGCAGGTCCTTGACCCAGGTTTCCTTGACCTCCAGGGGGATCAAAAAGGGACGGATAGGAATAATAGTATGCCCTGCCGTCTGAGCCAGGCGGTAACCGTCCCCGGTGGAACCGGTCCTGGGATAAGAGGCTCCGCCACAGGCCAGGATTAAGGACGGGGCCTTGAAAATCCCGTGATGACTCACGACCCCTTCAACGCGACCGGAATGAACCAGGACCTCCTCCACCGGATGCTCTTTGATCAGGGTAACCCCCTTCTCCTTCATAAAAGCCATCAAGGCGGAAACCACGTCCAGTGCCCGGTTCGATTTGGGGAATACCCTCTGCCCTCTTTCCACGGCTAAAGGAACCCTTTTTTTTTCAAAAAATTCCATTAAGTCCTGATTAAAAAACCGGGCAAAACAATTTCTCAGAAATCGGCCATCCGGGGAATAACTTTCCATAAAGGCCTGGATATCCCCCAGGTTGGTCAGGTTGCACCTCCCCTTTCCGGTTATGCCCAGCTTCAGACCGGCCCGGGGCATCTTTTCCAGCACCAGGACCCGGGCACCCAATTCAGCGGCCCGGCCGGCGGCCATCATCCCCGAGGCCCCGGAGCCGATGACTATGACATCGTATTGGTGTTCCGGGTTACGGGTTCGAGGTTCGGGGTTGCGGGCCATAATCAACCAACCGTTGAGTTGAAAAAAGGCATGATTAAAAAATATGAAGTTTGGTTTTGCCGAAGGCCGAATGGTCGAAGAAAGCTATTTTTTCTTCCATGAGTTGTCTTGAACCGGAAACCCGTAACCCGCGACTCGCAACATTTAACGCCTCTCACTTCCTCAACGCCCTGAGTTTGGCCAACTCCCAGGCATAGTCATAGAGGTGAAGGCCTTTGCTGGCGGCAACAATCTCGCCGTCCCCTACCCCGATTTCCTGGGCCATATACTCCTTTAAGTGCTGGATGGCCGCCAGGTTGGCCGGGAAGCCGTTCCATAAATCCCAGGACCGAAAATAGACAAAGAAATGAAGCCGATCGTCGCGGACCCGGGTGTCGATGCCACGCAGACAAGGCGGGTCGTTTAAATAGATGGTCTGCGGGTTCCCCACGGTCATAAAGGCCTGATTGGTCCCGTAGCCTTCTTCCTTATACATGCGGATGACTTCCTGGATCTGCGGCTCCAGATATTGGCCATAGGTATAATCCTCATTGGGCTGTTTGACTGAAGTCATCAGGTAAGGCAGATATTGTTCGACGTAACCTTCAGCCACCGGATTAGGGATGCCGAGCGTCGGAGGGATATCCGGGATCAAAGGACGGGTCCCGGGATATTTGATATGGACCGTCAGATAGTCAAATTCCAGCCGCTTCTGACCGGCACAACTGCCCCGGTCGATTTTATATTCCTGGCCATGATCCAGGATCTCATAGACACATTGAAACCAGGCGTCGGGCAGATCCCGGGCCTTGATAAATTGAAGTTCCATCCATCTTTCCTTCCTGATATTTTTCAGTAGAGTATTATATATAGGATTTGTCGGTTTATGTGAATATTTTTTATCGCCCCGATCTATCAGCCTCCAACCTCCTCACCTCAGGCTATTTTTCCCCTTGACCTTTATTTCATTTTCATTTTAAGATCCTTTCGTCAAAAGGTGATGTCTTCTTGAACCGATCCCAAGAACAACTAAACCGAAAAGGAGGTATTTTGTCATGAAGGGTTATTTGCAAAAAGTTTTTCTTTTCGCCTGTCTGGTTTCATTGATGGGTCTGTTTGCTGTTCCGGCTTTTCCCGCAGAGCCGGTCATCAAGCTGAAATATGCCAGCTTTATGCCCCCTACCCATCCCATCGCCCAGTTGTCCGAGCAATGGGGCAAAGAGCTGGAAAAGAGGACCAACGGCCGGGTCAAGACGGCTTTTTTTCCAGCTGGTACCCTGGTATCGGCCAATCAGACTTATGACGGCGTGGTCAAGGGCATCGTCGATATCGGTTGGAGCATCATGTCCTACACACCGGGGAGGATGCCCCTTTCAGAGGTCATTGTTCTACCCTTAGGGTACAAGACCGGGGGTCAGGCCACCAGGATGGCCAACGCCTTCTATCTAAAATTTAAACCGAAGGAATATGACGACGTAAAACTCTTCTATCTCCACGCCCATGGTCCCGGTTTTTTTCATACCAAGACCCCGGTCAACAAGATTGAAGACCTGAAAGGCCTCCGGATCAAGAGCGATGCCAATACCTCCAAGGTGGTTACCGCCGCCGGGGCCATACCCACCACCATGTCTATGTTGGAGACCTACGATGCCTTGAAGCGCGGCCTGGCCGATGGCGTGCTCCTGCCTATAGAGACCTTGAAAGGCTGGAAGTTCGGCGAGGTCTGTAAACACACCTATATCAACCACGGTGCCGCTTATAGTAACGGCTTCTTCATTGCCATGAACAAAGAGAAATGGAACTCTTTGCCCAAGGACATTCAGCAGATCATCGACAAACTCAATGAAGAGTGGTTTGAAAAACAGGCCAACCTGTGGACCTGGGTGGATGAAGACGGGCTGGAGTTCGCCAAGAAGACCGGCCAGAAGTTCGTCTATGCCGGGCCGGCCGAAGAGGCCCAGATGCATGAAAGGATGAAGCCTTTGTTCGATGCCTACGTGAAGAGCATGAAGGAAAAGGGGCTGCCCGGTGAAGAGGCCTTGAAATTTTGCCTGGATTATCTGAAGACCCATCCGGCCAAGTAATAAGATTTATAATCGATCGGGGGCCGGTTTCATCGCCCTCTGGTCGGTTAGTTTTTCTAAAAGGAGAAATTCATGAATGCCTGGTTCGCTTTCGAGCGGAAGATGTGCCGATTTCTTTTGCTGATAGCCGGATTGACCCTGGCCTTTATGCTGGTCTTCACCCTGACCGATGTCATCATGCGGGCCTTTGGGAAGCCGATTGTCGGAGACTTCGAGGTGATCTCCTTTTTGGGGGCGGTGGTAGTCGGCTTCGCCATCCCTTACACCTCCATGCGAAAAGGACATGTCTTCGTCGATTTCCTGCTTGAGAAAATGCCCAAAAAAGCGGGGGATATTATGCAGATCGCCACGCGTATTCTGGGCATAGCGCTCTTTCTTTGGATGAGCTGGAACTTCATCATTATGAGCGTTGACCTGATCAGGTCCAAGGAGGTCACCCCGGTCTTCCGATTGCCTTATTACCCCATCTCGTTCGGATTGGCCTTTGTCTGTCTTATTCAGTGTATCACTCTCCTTTCCCAGATCATGAAAATATCCGGAGGGCAAAATGAGTGACATAATGATCGGCATTATCGGTATATTCGTGTTGATGGTGGTATTTTTGACCGGCATCGAACTGGGATACGGCATGACGATTATCGGCTTTTTCGGATTGGTTTATCTGGGGACTTTTTCGGCGGCCTCCAACCAGGTGGTCAAAGATTTTTTCGATGTCTTCACCTCCTACGGGTTTACAGTCATCCCCCTTTTCGTGCTCATGGGCCAGGTGGCCTCTAATTCAGATATCGCCAAGAAACTTTACAATTCGGCTGAGAAGTACGTGGGCCATATCCCCGGCGGCCTGGCCATGACCACGGTGGTCGGTGCCACCCTCTTCAAGGCCATGTGCGGGTCCACCTTAGCCACCTGCGCCACTTTTGCGGGCATCGCCATACCGGAAATGACCCGGCTGGGTTACAGCAAGAGGCTTTCCACCGGTGTAGTCGCCTCCGTCGGCACCCTGGGGATGCTGATCCCTCCCAGCGTTCCCCTGATGATCTTCGGTATTGTAACGGAACAATCGATCGGCAAACTCTTTCTGGCCGGCATCATTCCTGGATTGATTATTGCCTTGTTCTTTATCTTCGTTATCTACGGCTGGGTGAAGATCAACCCGGCCGTGGCCCAGGCGGCGCCGAAATCAACTTGGGCGGAGAGAATAAAATCGTCTCCTGAATTTCTATGGGTCGGGATCATCTTCGTGGTGGTCATCGGAGGACTTATGGAAGGCTGGTTCTCGCCCACCGAGGCCGGTAGCATCGGAACGGCGGCGGTGCTGCTCCTGGCCTATCTCAGAAGATCATTCCCTTTTGGAAAATTGGTGAACGCCTTCGAAGGGTCGCTGCAAACGGCCTGTATGGTACTGGTTCTCATTGCCGGTTCGGAAGTCTTCGGCCACTTCTTGACCGTGACGCAGATTCCCCAGATCACGGCCGACTGGGTAAGTGGGTTACCTCTAAACCGAAACCTCATCATGGTTCTCATCATCTTCATCTATCTGATCGGCGGTTCCTTCATAGACGACCTGGCCTTCATGATCCTGGCCACCCCGATTTTTTATCCGGCCGTCCTCAAGCTGGGTTTCGATCCGATCTGGTTCGGCATCATCATCGCCATCACCCTCATGATCGGCGTGATCATCCCGCCGGTGGCCATCTCGGTCTTCATCGTCAAGAACATCACCGGAGAGCCCTTCAATGTGATCTATTCCGGAGTCTATCCCTTTCTCCTGAGCCTGGTGGCTTGTTTGGCCCTGCTCTTTTTCTTCCCGGACATTGCCTTGTTTCTGCCCAATTGGATGAAGTAATGGGTTCTCAATCCGACATGATTGGCGGGGTGCTATGGAAACCTTAAAAAGCAAAATGGGCTGGGAAATTGTCGAGGAAGAAGGCCCGGACTTTAAAGGCCCCATTTTCAGAAACAGGCCAAAAAATGTGGTCGAATTGCTGGAAGATACCGTCAAAAAATATCCCGATAAAGTGGGTTTTATTTCCGGGGACCATCGTTTGACCTACCGGGAATTCAACGGCCTCGTCAACCGGATCGCCGCCGGGCTGGAAAAAAACGGAGTGAAACAGGGAAACCATGTGGCCTTGCTCCTGGACACGCAGTTAGAGTTCCCCTTAAGTTTTTTTGCCTTGATGAAACTCGGCGCCGTAGTCGTGCCCCTGAATACGAGATTCAAAGGCGAAGAATTGGCCTATGAAATTAACGATTCGGAGAGCAAAATCCTGATCGTGGATGAGGAGTATTGGCCCTTTATATTATCCGTCCGGGACCGGTTGTCCTCGATTGAAAAGATATTTTTTAATGGCCCTCAGGTACCCGAAGGAACACTTCCTTTTTCATCCTTGAGGGAAAACCCCGAGGAGGAATTTACTCGGGCGACCCTTTCGGAATCGGATCAGGCCGCCATCCTTTATACTTCGGGAACCACGGGTAAACCTAAGGGGGCTTTGCTCCATCAACGGGGCCTGACCCTGACGGCCATGATGGTCAGCGACTTTGTTCTCTTCGGACCGAAAGACAAAATGGTCTGCTGCATCCCTCTTTTCCATATCACCGGCCTGGCCTGTATCATGCTGCCCCCGATTTTCAGCGGAGTGGCCTGCGTCTACCTGCGACAATTTAAGACCAAAGATTTTTTGGAAACCCTCTCTAAGGAAAAGGTAACCCACTATCTCGGCGTGGTCAATGTCATCTGGCTCATGGTCAATCATCCCCATTTCGATCAATATGATTTTTCCTCTTTTAAAATGGCCCTGTTGGGCGGTTCTTTTGCTACCGAGGAGATGGTCAGAGGTATTTTCCAGAAGCTGCCGCAGCTTCAAATAAGTGTGGGCTACGGGTTGACGGAAAGCTTCGCTATTGTTACCTCGACTCCTTTTAAAGATGCCGTGCGCAAGATAAAGGCCGTGGGCAGACTGCTTCCCCTGATGGAGGCCAGGATAGTCGATGAGGAAGGCCGTGAACTGCCCCTGGAAGCCTCAGGCGAGATCCTGCTGAAGGGTCCGAAGATCTTTAAGGGCTATTGGAAGAAACCCGAAGCCAGCCGGGCGACTCTCGTTGACGGCTGGCTCCATACCGGGGATATCGGGAAAATTGATGCCGAGGGGTTTATTTACCTTCTGGACCGTAAAAAAGACATGATCAACCGGGGGGGCGAAAAGATCTATTCTCTGGAGGTGGAAAACGTCATTTCCGGTCATCCCAAGGTCTTGGAAGTGGCCGTGGTCGGTGTCCCCGACCGGATTATGGGTGAAGCGGTCAAGGCCTGCATAGCCTTAAAACCCGGCCTCCAGGCCACGGAAGAGGAAATCATTCAATGTTGTACCGGGTGCCTGGCCGACTACAAGGTGCCCAAATACATTGAATTCATGGACAGCCTCCCCAGAAATCCAGCCGGCAAGGTCCTCAAAGCGGAACTCCGTCATGTCCCGGGTGAAGGAGAGATATAAAAATTGGTATGAAGCATAATGACTGAAAAGAATAAACCCATCCTTCCCTGCCTCATCTTTGTCAGCAAGGATGGGAAATGGTATCATGAAGGTGCAGAGATCATTCATCGGCCGATATTCCTTTGGCTGATCCAAAGCCTGGAAAAAACGGAGGACGGCCTATTTATCGTCAACCTTAACAACCAAAAATGCGTTCTCGAGGTGGAAGATACCCCCTTAGTAGTCCGGCAGGTGGACTTAGTTCGGGAGAAGACTATAGGAAAGGACCAGATCCGACTTACCCTGAACGATGAATCCCAAGAAATACTCGACCCGGAAACTATGTGGATTAATAAAGAAAGTGTCCTCTATTGTCAGGTCAAAGGTGGTCGATTCCCGGCCCGATTCCTCCGCCCGGCTTACTATCAGTTGGCCGAATACATTGTCGAAGAAGATACTGGGGGATTTGCCCTTTTGTTGGATAACAAGAGATACCCAATCAATGCAGTTTAGATTCATTATTATGAGCCCCTTTTTAAAATCCTTCTTGACCCCGGTTTTCACCGGGATGATGATTTAATATGAAGTCGTCGAGTTTAACATAGCTCGGTTTTTACTTGGCAAATAGTATTCAGAACCTGATGAACGGTTAAATCGGTCAGACAAATTTTTTCGGCGCACAATCTCTTAATGTCCTCCATACACGGTGAGCATGGGATGGAAGCGGAAAGGATCCTGACTTTTTCCCCTTTCGGTCCCCAGAAATGTGGATCAGTCGGTCCGAAGAGAACGACCGTGGGAAGGCCCAAGGCCGCGGCCAGATGAGAGACGCCGGAATCATTGCCGATATACCCGGCACAACAACTCAGTACCCCGGCCAAAACAGGCAAGGTCATATTTCCTAAAATTGGGAACCCCCGGGTTTCGATCATCTTGACCGTCCCCGGTGAAGTCTCCTGCTCGACCGGTCCCAAAATGAAAATGGGTTGGGCCTTTTTACCGGCCAGGAGTTCCTGAGCCACATCTAAAAACCGCCCCAGCGGCCAGTTTTTATGGGAACTTCCGCTACCCGGATGAATCGCCCAGAGGGGCAACTTCCCACTTAATTTGAGATCTCGGCTCAAATATTCTTCGGCCTTCCGGAGATCTTCCCGGGCCGGAAAAATAATTTCCTCGGATTCAACCCAGGGGATGTTTTCGGATTTTAGAAATTCTTTTTGAAGACTTTGAAGAGAAATATTCTTCCGCACATCCGGGAAGGAAGGAATCCATAAGACCCTTTTAAGTCCGGCCCGGATCAATCCCTGGGTCAGGATCTCAGGCTTGCCGGGGGAGAACAGATAAGCTTTTTGAAAAGAAGACAGAGTGCGCCGGAATCGATCGGGGATCGAGATTTCTTCCTGAAAAAGCAAGGCCCATTCCTTTTGATGGATGGAAACGACTTCCTGGGCATAGAAGCGGTGATGGAGAAGGGACAGAGTTTCCGGGTTCCCGGCCATGGTCCAGGGCGTCGGCCCATGGAATAACCGCAGGGAATAAAGGACCGGCAGAGACAATATCAGGTCTCCCAGAGCTCCCTGGTGGATGATCAGAATCGGTTTTGACAAGTTCATCGGGCCATGAATTCAAATAATTTTTAGACAGGATTTACAGGATTGCCTGGTTTTTTGTGCCTTTCCGGAAGAAGGGCACAAACCGATGCGTCCTGCGGATAGAAGCCTTAGGTTCCGCTGAAAGCGGATCGAAGTCGTTCAGGGTCTTCCGGGGTCTGAACAAAGCTCATGTAATCCTGTTAATCCTGTCGAACACTATTTTTTTCATAAGAGGATATTGATATGCCGTCATTGAAGCTCTATTCCCTGCCGGAAAATTTCAGTCAGGACCTCCGTGGATTTTATTTTGCCCCCTTTAAAATTCCTGAGCTGATTCCTCAGGTCGATATTGACTGGACCACTTTCCATATCGTATCCCTGGAACCCGGGACCGTCCGTGGAAACCACTTCCACCCCCAGGTTACGGAGTGGCTATTTTTTTGCGGCGGCCCCATTCTCTTGGCCTGGCAAGATCCGGATTCAGAAACAATTCAAAAAAACCTGATCGAAAATAATCATTCATTTGCCATCATCCCGCCCGGAGTCAACCATGCCGTAAAAAATACCGGTAACCAGACCGTCTATCTGATCGCCTTCCGAAGTCCGGCTCTGATCTCTCGAGAACCGGAAGTGCTGCCTGCCATTCTAATCGATTAGGAGGATCTAAGGCCACAAACCACTGGGGCGTCGAGATAGCAGGGATGCAGTGTCCACAGCCTCATTGGTTCGATAGACTACGGCCGTTTGAAATTCTTCTTTTTAATAAATGCGGTTAAGCGGTGCTAAATATTATCAGAATCGGGAAAGTATGTCAAAGTGACCCGCTACCAAATTTTCGTCGGGTTGCGAATAAAAAGAAAATGCATTAACCTGTTTTCACATTCAACTCTCTAACACGTCGGAGGAACCATGGGCCATAGAGACCTCACGACCGGTGAACGGACTATCACCACCCTTTGCCGGATGTGTGAACAAGGCTGCGGAATGGAGGTGACCCTGGGGCCGGATGGGCCGGTCCGGGTCAGAGGTGATAAGGGACATCCGTACAGCCGCGGATGGCTATGCATCAAGGGCCTGTCGGCCCTGGATTTCTTTTCCTCCCCCCGGAGGCTCTCCACTCCCCTGATTCGCGGGGAAGACGGCCTCCACCGCCAAGCCTCCTGGGAGGAAGCTCTATCCGTGACGGCCCGCGAACTGCATCGTATCCGAGAAACCTACGGACCCCAGAGCCTGGCAATCTACCACGGTGAGGGAGTGGGACACCAGGAGATCAAGTCTTACATGAAGCGGTTTGCCAACGTCTACGGAACGCCGAATTTCATGGGGGTCGGGTCCCTGTGCAACGCCGCCCGGACCATGGCTGACACCCTCACGCTGGGTCAGGTCACCCGCCCCGATATCCCCAACACCCGTTTCCTGATGGTCTGGGGCGGCAACCCCCTGGTTTCCAATGAACCGACCACGCCGCTCGAAATGCGCAGACTGGCCCGCCGGACCGCTGTGCTGGCCGTGGTGGACCCACGCCGGACTCCGACCGCCGGCCTGGCCGACTACCACCTGGCCGTGCGTCCCGGGAAGGATGGGGTCCTGGCGGCCAATCTGCTTCATGTAATCCTGCGGCAGGGCCTGTGGGATCGTCCCTTCACGAACGATTGGATAAACGGGTTTTCCACACTGGAGGGGGCCGCTGACGATCGTTTCTCACCGGAAGCCGGGGAGCACGAAACCGGCGTGCCTGCGGACATGGTCCGCCGGGTGGCCGTAGCCTATGCCTCGACCAAACCCGCCTGTCTGCTGATCGGCAACGGTCTGGAACATCACGGACGGGGAATCGACACCATGCGCCTGCTGGCTGTTTTAAAGGCCGTAACCGGCAATCTGGACGTGCCGGGCGGAGACCTTTTTACCTCCGGGCCCAGGCTCCGGGATATTACGGCTCCGCT
Organism: uncultured delta proteobacterium; assembly: GCA_963821645.1. Classification (GTDB taxonomy): domain Bacteria; phylum Desulfobacterota; class RBG-13-43-22; order RBG-13-43-22; family RBG-13-43-22; genus RBG-13-43-22. The sequence goes on from CAWGEQ010000043.1 coordinate 39,138, forward strand.
CCCTCCGTCACCGATCCCGCCCATAGGTTCGGACACCTTTCCTCTGTTCTGCCGCCTGAGGCAGGAGGCCCATGCACTGGCCGTACCGGACGCGATCCTGGAAGGCCGGCCGTACCCGGTTCGCGCCATGATCATCGCCGGGGGCAACCCCTCCCTGGAGTGGCCGAACAGCCGGAGGGTTCGAGCGGCCCTCGAGAAACTGGAATTCCTGCTGGTCATCGACGTGGTCGATTCGCCGGATACCCGCACTGCCCAAGTCATCCTGCCCGCCTGCACCTTCCTGGAACGGGACGAGCACCGGGTGCCCCTGTACCACAATCAGCAACTCGTACTGCTGCGGAAAAAGGTGCTCGAACCGGTGTACGGACTTCCGGACCAGACGATCTGGATCCGGCTGGCCCAGGCCATGGGTTACGGCGAACACTTCCCATGGACCGGTCCCCGGGACGGCCTTGACCACATCCTAAGCGGCCTCGGCCTCACCTATCAGGACCTGGCGAAACACGAAGGAACGTTCGAGTACGACGCGCGGCGCTACCGCAAGTATGAGACCGGCGGCTTCAGGACACCCAGCGGTAAAGTGGATGTCGAGCCGGAGCTTCTCCGGCAGTTTGGTTATGATCCTTCCCTCCTCCCGCAGGTGGGGTCAGGGGAGTCCGCCGGAGAAACCGACTATCCACTGCTGCTCTCCACCGGCGCCAACCTGCTGCCATACCTGCACTGGCAGTACCGCTACCTTCCCCATCTTCGACGCCTGGCCCCGGAACCTCGGGTTGAAATTCACCCCGATACAGCCCGGCGGTACGGTTTGACCGACGGGGACCTGGCGGAGGTGGAAACCCCGATAGGCCGCATCCGACTGAAGACATGGTTCACGCCCGGTATTCAACCGGACACCATCCACATTCCCCAGGGCTGGGAGGAGGCCAATGCCAATGAGCTTACCGGCGCGGAAGCCCCTGACCCAGTCTCCGGTTTTCCAAATCTGAAATCCAATCGCTGCCGAATCCGGAAGGTTTCCGTCCCACGGGGGTGAATGCTTTGGCCGGGGGTAAAAGTAACTTTGAACGGCATTGGGTTGGACCTCTAGTTTAATCATAATTAAATGTTACCAAGAGGGAGTGAGGGAGGAGATCATTGACTCATAATTGATGTTACCGAGGGGTTCAGGGATTAACCTTGCCATTTTGCGATTGAGTTTGGAAAATTTTTTTAAGTTTTATCTCAATAGCTGCTCTCAACCTGAAGGGGTTCAAGGTAGAGAACTGTGCCGTGAGTTCCTTTTTAGTCGCCGGCGTTACCAAGGGGGATTCCATGACCCGCTGGTAGGGCGTTTTAGGAGGATCATAGCGCCGGATCGTTTTAGAAGCAATTCTATCTTTGGCCAACAGTTTAACCGAGGGCAAGAAGAAATTATGGAACAAACGCCATTCCTGGGTATAGAGGTCGTTTAGGAGGGGAACGACCTGGGGGTTGTCCAAGCGGTCATATCCCAACCACTGGCGGACATGGGTCCAGTTTTTTTGTTCGACGTGGGCATTATCGTCTTTATGATAGGCGCGGCTACGGGTGAATTGGATGGGCTTTTTTCTTTCGGTGAAGTGTCTCAGGAGGTGGTAGTTTAAGAATTCGGAGCCATTATCGGAATCGAAGCCGAGTAAAGGGAAAGGCAGAGATTGTTCGATATGATGGATTTGTTCCAAAACGCCTGTTTCGCCTTTTCCCCAGACCGCCCGTTGTTCGGTCCACCCGGTGGCGATATCGACGCCATCTACGGTAAAGGCAAACATGCCAGCCATCGAGTCTCCACAATGGGCCACGGTGTCAGCTTCCAAAAAGCCTGGTCGGGATTCATCCCACTGGTTGGTTTTCAGGGGGATTTGTTTTCGCAGAAGAGTGCCGGGTTTGGTAGTGGCCCGGCCTCGTTTTTTATATTGGCTGCGAACGGGTTTCAGCAACCGCCCTATAGTGGGGGCAGAGATTTTTCCCAGGTTTGTTAGAACCTGCGGTGATAGTTCTCCGAAGGTGGGACCGTAACTGGGCAGCCATAAAGGCAAAGAGGCTTTTAACCTGGGGGAACAGGGCTGATTGGCGGCCAGCCAAATTTTTTTTAGGGCTTTTAAGAGCTCTGGAGAGTCGTAGACGGGTCGGGGACCCCGGGGTTTAGGCTGGGGCTTGGTGAACCGTTTAAAGCCCCTGAGCAGGCGAATGGCGTGCTTTCGATGATAACCGATAGCCGCGCAGAATTCATCCAGGATGAGACTCTTCTGGGCTTTGGTGCCCTGTTTATATCGTTTAACAATGGCTACCCGGTATTCTTTTTTGGATTGGGGACTCATAATTTTTTACCTCCTACCGAGAAAATTTCCTCGGTAACATCAATTATGAGTTATCGATCCCTTTATTTTAACCCCTTCGGTAACATTTAATATGATTCAATTCGCCTCTCTTTTTCTCCTTGACCCTGACTTTCCCCTATTTTATACTCCCTTCATTCTCTTTAGCCCTGGACTACAGGCCATACCCGTCGACTCCTTATGACGGGTATCTGGGCCATTTTAAAACAACATCCAAAAAAAATGATCACTCTTCCTGATACCATCGTCGAACTGATTGAAAGGTTTGACCAGAACCATCAAGCCTATCATTCCGACCCATACAATGAAACCCAATTGCGCCGGGAGTTTCTGGATCCCTTTTTTGAAGCCCTGGGTTGGGACGTAAATAACAAACAAGGTTATGCTGAGGCTTATAAGGATGTCATCCATGAGGATGCCATCAGAGTGGGAGGAGTTACCAAGGCCCCGGATTATTGTTTTCGTATCGGCGGCACCCGCAAATTTTTTATCGAGGCCAAGAAACCTTCGATCAGGATTAAGGAAGACATCAACTCTGCCTTTCAACTTCGCCGCTATGCCTGGTCGGCCAAACTCCCGTTAAGCATCCTGACCAATTTTGAAGAATTGTCCGTCTACGACTGTCGAATCAAACCGGATAAGGCCGATAAAGCCTCCACGGCCCGCATCCTCTATTTTACTTACCGAGATTATGTCCGGGACTGGGAAAAAATTGCCTCTATCTTCTCTCATGAGGCGGTGCTTAAGGGTTCTTTTGACAAATATGCCGAAGCGGGTAAGGGGAAAAAAGGAACCGCGGAGGTAGACACCGCTTTTCTCAAAGAGATCGAATCCTGGAGGGAGTTACTCGCTCGCAATCTGGCCATACGTAATCCTGAACTCACTCAGCGGGAACTCAACTTTTCCGTTCAACGAATTATCGACCGGATCATTTTCCTGCGCATTTGCGAGGACCGGGGCATTGAAGACTACAACCGACTTTTATCTTTAGTCAATGGTGTCAATGTTTACCGACGTCTTGATCATTTCTTTCGCTTGGCTGATGAACGTTATAATTCGGGCTTGTTTCATTTTTCTTTGGAAAAAGGACGAAACGAAGAACCGGACAGGCTTACTCCGAACCTGATTATCGATGACACACCCCTTAAGCAAATCATTAAAGACCTTTACTATCCAGACAGCCCTTATGAATTTTCCGTCCTGCCGGCCGATATTCTGGGCCAGGTTTATGAGCAGTTTTTGGGGAAGGTTATCCGCCTGACTACCGGGCACCGGGCGGTGGTGGAAGACAAGCCGGAGGTCAAAAAGGCCGGTGGGGTCTATTATACCCCTACCTATATTGTCGATTACATCGTTAAAAATACCGTCGGGAAATTGGTGGCAGGGAAAACACCCAAACAAGCGGCCCAAATTCGGATCCTGGACCCGGCCTGCGGATCGGGTTCTTTTCTGATCAATGCTTATCAGTATTTACTGGACTGGCACTTGGAATGGTATCAGAAGAATACACCGCAAAAATGGGCTACCGGGCGCTCTCCTGTTTTATCCCGGGGACATAAGGGGGAATGGAAGTTAACCACGGCCGAACGGAAACGAATCTTACTTGAACGAATATTTATGGCGTGGACATCGACTCCCAAGCCGTGGAGGTAACCAAATTATCGCTTTTGCTAAAAGTGCTGGAAGGAGAAAATGAACAAACCCTCTCCAGACAGCTCAAATTGTTCAGGGAACGAGCCCTGCCGGATTTGGGCAATAACATCAAATGCGGCAACTCCCTTATCGGACCGGATTTTTCTCATGGGCAGCAATTAAGCTTTTTGAATGAAGAGGAAGTTTATCGAATCAATGCCTTTGATTGGAAGACCGAGTTTCCCGAGGCCATGAAATCAGGGGGATTTGATGCGGTCGTTGGCAATCCGCCCTATATTCGAATCCAAGCCTTAAAAGAATGGGCTCCCATCGAGGTAGAACTTTATAAGACACACTATACATCTGCAAGTAAAGGTAATTACGACATCTATGTCGTCTTCGTCCAGAAAGGTTTAAGCCTGTTGAATAAACGCGGGCGATTAGGTTTTATTTTGCCCAGTAAATTCTTCTCGACAGATTATGGGGAAGGTTTACGTAAGCTGATTACTAATCGAAAAGCACTGACTGAAATAGTTGACTTTGGCCACGCCCAAGTTTTTGAGAAAGCTACAACCTATACCTGTCTTCTGTTCCTGGCAAACGAACCTTCTGACACTGTGTCCTACGATAGAGTTACCTTTCCGCCATCGATAGCCATAAGTCCAGTTGATAGACAGACAATGGAAACTAAGAACTTCATAACAGGCTCCTGGATATTCTCCTCGGATCAGGAAAAAATTCTCAGAGACAAAATATTCCTAAGTGCGGTGCCCCTGAGTGATTTGTCTGCTAGAATTGGAAGGGGTTCAAGTTCAGGGGCCGATGAAGTTTTTGTCCTAAGACAAAATGGAAAGGGGTTCACAACCCGACAAGGCGACAAAATTGCGATTGAATCTGGAGTTCTGAGAATTCCAATCTATGCGACGGATTTCAACAGGTATTTGTTTAATCCTGTTTCGAACGAGGTGATTATTTTTCCTTATACCGTAATGGAAAATTGCTATGAACTCAAGCCTGAGTACGAAATGCGACAAAAATTTCCAAAGGCATACAAGTATTTGGCAAGTCGAAGGAAAGAACTCGAAATCCGAAAACAATATAAGGATTGGTATGGATTCAGCGCACCTAGGAATCTTGATGTTCATGACACAGCTCAAATGCTCGTGCCACTTCTTGCAGATCGCGGACTATATTGTCGTCTGCCTGAAAGGACAAACGGATATTGTTTGATGGCAAGTGGCGGTTTTAGTATAACAGTTGATCCGGAATGCCAACTGGCACCAAATTATGTGCTTGGCCTGTTGAATTCTCAGCTACTTTTTGGCGCCTTCGATCAATAAGTAATAAGTTTCGAGGCGGTTGGATAACCTGTACAAAGCAATACGTTGAAACGCTTCCCATCCGCGCAATTAGCTTTGCAGATGCAGAGGAGAAAGCCCGCCATGACCAAATAGTCGCCTATGTCGATCAAATGCTATCCTTGCATAAGCAACTGCCCTTAGCCAAAACCGACCAAGAAAGGACCATCCTCCAACGACAGATCGACACAACCGACCACCAAATCGACCAACTGGTTTATGAGCTTTATGAATTGACGGAGGAAGAAATCAAAATCGTCGAAGAAACAACAAAATAAAATGAGCTCGATCAAATAGATAATTTATCTAAATTCGGTCTTCCTAAAAGAATCCTTGAGTGGGGATTTTTAGGTATCATACTTGACGGAACGGTATGCGTCTCATTAAATGGTATTTTGAGGAACCTCAGAGAGGCACCAATGAAGAAACGAAAATTGCTACAGAAATTGCTTTTGGGTCGAAAAACATCCGATTTTCTGAGGCATCGTCCTGTGCCGAAGCATTTGGATTCCGATTATCACGTACCTCTGGTGACCATCATATATACGTACATACAAAAATACCAGAACTGGTAAACCTGCAAGACATAGGGGGGAAAGCCAAGCCTTATCAGGTTAAACAGTTACTTGAGATCATTGAACGATACAATCTCCAACTGGAGGATGAGGAATGAGAGACTATCATATTAACTTGTTTTACAGCGAAGAAGATGAAGGCTACATTGCTGACATACCAGATTTAAAACATTGTTCTGCTTTCGGCTCAACCCCGGAAGAGGCCTTGCAAGAAGTACTTAAGGCCAAAGAAGCATGGCTTGAGGCGGCGTACGAGAATGGAAAACCCATTCCCGAACCTCGTTACCGTCCGGTCATCTATCAGATCGCATGAGTGGCTAATAATGGGAAAGATCCTTCAATGATCAATCGGGATGAGGACAACCGGTCAGAATGCCCCAATATTTCATTTTCTCCTTGACCCCCCTGGTTTCCTTTTTTATAATTCCAACGAAGGACCGAGTAAATCCATAACATACGGAGGGACGCTCATGAAAACAATATCGCTTGATCAGGTTGCGAAGTCGAAAATGGCCATGGAAGGGGCCAAGGATGTCTATAAGCAACTCCCCATCTCCAAGGCAGACGGGACACCATCGTTTTCTTTCCGGGTATTTACCATTGAACCGGGGGGACATACCCCCTACCATACCCATGATTTCGAGCACCTGAATTATATCATTGAAGGCCAAGGCGTGTTGATTAACGAATCCGGGAAAGAGAATCCCGTGAAACAAGGGGATTTTGCCCTTGTTTTGCCCGGTGAGAAACATCGATATCGGAATACATCGGCCGATCACCCCTTCATTATGATCTGCGCCGTGCCAAAGGAGTTTGAGTAATTCACAATCCAACCTACTATTCAGGTGAGATTACTTATCCTTCCTCTTTACTTTTCAATGAGACTTTTGCCGTTCATCGTCCCTTCTATCAGGGCCCGGGAAAGGAGCCTTCTGCCGGAAAGAGATCTGACCGACTTCTTTCCCTGGATATTTCATCATATGAAAACGTATTGGTGAAAATTGCCTGACCCAATAGATCTTTCTCTTTTTCTTCTTGATCCCTCTGAGGGTTAAAGTCTTGACGTTATGACGTCACAGTGTTATGGTTACATAGCTATTCGATCAGGAGGTAACATTATGGCCATACAAGCAGCGAAACGGGCCACAATATATTTGGACCCCGAGTTGCATAAGGCATTACGGTTGAAAGCGGTCGAGACTTCTCGGTCAGTATCAGAGCTTGTGAATAATGCCGTCAGGGAAGCATTGGCGGAAGATGCTGAAGATATAGGTGCCTTCGAGCAAAGAGCTGGGGAATCGTTGATCGCCTACGATGAAATGGTCAAAAGACTGAGAAGAAATGGCCGTATATAAGATCTACTTTAGGGAGTCCGTTGAGAACGACCTCAGTTCGATACCCAAGAAAGATCTCGTGAAGATCCTGCGTCGTATTAAGGCATTGGGCGATAATCCAAGGCCGTCAGGCTGCGAAAAGCTGACCGGCCAGGAACGATATCGCCTCCGTCAAGGCCAATACCGGATTGTGTATTCCATTCAAGATAAGACACCTACCATCTGGATAGCGAAAATTGGTCATCGAAAAGAGGTTTACCGATGAAGAGAAATCCCATGGGCGAATTGTCACCGTTTAAAGATTTATCGATTGATTGGGAGATGGGTCCAGCGGACGCCGTGGCCTGTTATCTGGAATGGGGCAACACCGGTTATTCCGGGCGCTATGTCGACCCGGAAAAGGAGACCTATTATTTTTCCATCGACACCTGGGAGGAACCCTATAAGGTCCGATTGCAGAAGATAACCAAGGACGGATCGGAAAGCCTGTACGAGATCGTCCTTCCCGAAAGATTCCGGCACTGTTGCGATCACGCCAAAGGCGTTTATCCTCTCCCCGCGGAAGTCAAAGAATGGCTGGAAACCTTGTTTTGAACCAAAGACTATTCATTGAATCCAGCTTTGGGGGCGCAAGAATCATGGATCCTTTTATAGCTAACGCGATACATCTGTTTGACCTTTTCGGCACGGCCGTCTTTGCGATTACGGGGGCACTGGCAGCCGGCAGGAAGCAAATGGATATTTTTGGCGTGGTGGTGCTGGGCAGTGTCACCGCTCTTGGAGGCGGCACACTTCGGGATGTGATTCTTGGAATTCACCCGGTCTTCTGGGTTTCAGATACGACGTATCTCGGGGTGACCACGATAGCGGCAGTCGGCACATTCCTGCTGGCCCGGCGCTGGAGACTGCCGTCGAAAGTTTTGCTGTATGCCGATGCGGTCGGGTTGGCTGTTTTTACGGTCATTGGGTTCCAGAAGGGGTTTCAGGATACCCATGAATATAGCATAGGAATCGTCATGGGTGTGGCAACGGGTGTGGTCGGCGGCATCATCCGCGACTTGCTTTCAGGCGAGATCCCATTGATTCTTCGCCGGGAAATCTACGCCTCGGCGAGCCTTTGCGGGGCCCTTCTGCTGACGCTCTTGTATTCTCTCCGGTTGCCAAGTCTTTTCGTTATATTAGTCGCCGCCTTGGCCACCCTATTCATCCGGCTTGCCGCCTTGTACTGGAACCTGTCCCTCCCCCATCTCCGACTCAAAGGAAGCGACGAGATGGGTCCAGAAGAGGAATAAAAGACACAATTTTCCCTTGACTCGATTTTTTTCATGCTTTAATCTCTTCCTACCCAAAAACCAACACCGCATCAACCCAACCCCTATCAGGAGAAAATAACATGCGCTTCGGCCATTTCACGGCCATGGCCCTTATCGCCACCCTTCATCTCATCATTCCGCTCCTTTTGATCCTCTGGACCTGGGGAAGAAGCTACACCAGTATCACGGCCTTGGGCGTTCAAGTGCTGGTCCTCGTTTCTTATACGGCATTTATCTTTCTCATGGGGTCATGGGTGTTCGCCAGCTTCTATTTGCGCTATGTGATCCTTATCCTCGCCATAGCGGTCGTCATACGGTCTCTTATGCGCCTGAGCGGTCTGCCGTTCTACGTCACGCCTCATTTCCTTGAGTGGGCCGGATACGGCACCGGGGTGATCATCACAGCCGCGCTGATCTATTTGTCCGTGGGTGCGATTCGGTCCCACTTCTACGACGAAAGGCCCATCCCTCTGGCTTTTCCGTTCAAAAATGGCGCCTATGCGGTCTTTGAAGGTGGCAACGGCAGAATGAGCCCTCTCATGAACTATCATTACGGATCATCGATGCACAAAGGGGCCCGTACAAACCTTTCAATGAGATATGCGGTAGACATCACCAAGCTTAGGCGGTGGGGCAATGACGCCGACGGATTCTTGCCCCTGCGGAATGACCAGTACGCCGTATTTAATCAAGTCTTATACAGCCCTTGTGACGGCCTGGTCTTCCATATCGAAGACCAATGGCCCAATGAAAAGCCCTGGAGTGGTACTCCCCCGTACAATGTGGGCAACCATGTCTTTATAACGTCGAAGGACTTCGGTGTTCTGATGGGTCACCTCCAAAAAGGAAGTCTATTGGTGAAGGAGGGGGACCAGGTCAAAAAAGGGCAACCCATCGCCCAGGTGGGCAATTCAGGATGGACGAGTCAGCCCCATCTCCATATACAAGCCATGAAAGTGTCAACCGGCTCATTCTGGGGATGGGAGGGAGTGCCCATTTCCTTCGACGGCAGGAACCCGGTCAAAAATACGCTCTTTTTTGAAGATTGACTCTTAAAAACAGAGGTCGGATTTCGGAATTTTAAAAACCCGTATTCATATCTCATCACCACCCATTGCGGTATGAGGATTTAAAAAAAATTCCGCAGAGCTGAATAGGTCTGACGGAAAGGATTAGGAAAATGGACTTTGGGTACTTTTTGAGAAGACTGGATCAGGGTTGCCACGTAAACCCGGACAAAGAGGCCGTGATCTTTAAAGAGGAGAGGATCACTTACGGGCAGTTGAGAGACCGGGCTTACCGACTGGCCAATGGCTTGCGGGCCCGGGGGGTTGGCAAGGGCGACCGGGTGGCCGTACTCCTGCGGAACTGCACCGAATGGTTTGACATCTTCTTCGCCGTAGCCACCCTGGGGGCCGTCTTGGTACCGGTGAATTTTCTGCTCAGGTCCAAAGAAGTGGAATTCATCATCAACGACTCCGGGGCTTCCGTGCTCCTGGTGGGAGAGGATCTTCTGGACTTAGTCGATACCAGCAAGGCCGGCACGCCGAATCTCCGGAGTATCATCTGCGTCGGCGGGAAATCATCCTCCCCTTCTTTCCTTTCTTATTCGACCCTGGTTAATCAAGCCAAGGCCTCTCCGGTTTTTGAAAAAGTGGAATCGGGAGACCTCTTCCTGTTGCAATACACCTCCGGCACCACCGGGTTTCCCAAGGGGGCCATGCACACCCAGGGGACGGTGGCCTGGAATTCCTTCCACCAGGTGGGGGATTTTGAGGTCACGCCACGGGAGCGATACCTGTGCATCCCAGGACTTTGCTGGGTCGCCGGCTTCCACGACTTCACCTTGGCCACTTTATGGATGGGCGGCACCGTGGTGTTGATGCCCAGCGGCGGGTTCGATATCGGCCATCTCCTGGAACTGATCGAACGGGAAAGGGTCACCAGGGTGCTTCTCGTCCCCACCATCGTCAAGCAGTTGATCGATTATCCCGGACTTTCGAAGTACGGTCTTAAAAGTCTCGATAGCGTACTCACCGGCGCCGAGCCGGTGCCGGTGACGGTGATCGAAGCCTTTCACCGGCTGATCCCGCAGACCGCCCTGCTTCAGGGCTACGGCCTGTCCGAAGGTCCCTCCATCGCCATCTTTATGAAAAAGGAAGATGCCGTCCGAAAGATCGGCTCGGCCGGGAAGCCGGTGACCAATTGCGAAGTGCTGATCGTTGACGAGGCCATGAACCGAGTCCCACCGGGAGAGAAGGGGGAGATCGTCATCAAGAGTCCGGCCACCATGAAGGGCTATTGGAATAAGCCTGAAGCCACCAGGGAGGTCTTTGCCGGAGGGTGGATGCACACCGGAGATCTGGCCGAAACCGATGAGGAGGGTTATATCTTCATCCGGGGCCGCAAAAAAGACATGTACATCAGCGGCGGGCTGAACGTCTATCCGGCCGAGATCGAAAACGTTATTCTGAAAGATCCGGCGGTGGCCGAAGTAGCCGTCATCGGGGTCGCGGACCAACGGTGGGGAGAGGTCGGTTTAGCCGTCGTCGTCTGCAAGGAGGGGGTGTCTATGGATACTGGCACTGTCAAGGCCTTGTGCACGGCTGAATTAGCGGCCTACAAGGTGCCCAAGGAGGTCCTCATCCGCCGCGAACCCCTTCCCAGAACAGCCTCGGGCAAGGTGAAAAAATTTGCCCTGAAGGAGGAGCTTGAAAAGAAGGGCTAAGCCAATCCTTCTTGGACCATCCAGGCCTTTAAATCAGCGGTGGCCCTTTCGGCATAGGCCTTTCCACGAAGGGGGCGGGGGACCTTCCTCGGCAAAGATGGAAAAAGGCCGAAGGTGATATTCATGGGCTGAAAATCTTTTTTCGGTTTTTGACTGACATGGGCCGCCAAGGCCCCCAGGGCCGTCGTGGCCGGTGGGGTCACCAGCGGCCTGTTCTGAAAAAAGCGGCTGCCATTGATCCCGGCCAAAATCCCCATGGCTGCTGATTCCACATAGCCTTCCACCCCGGTAATCTGACCGGCCAGTATAATGTGAGGGGCCTTTTTAAGCTGCAGGGTCGGTAACAGAACCTCCGGTCCATTGACAAAGGTATTGCGATGGATACTTCCCAAACGGGCGAACTCCGCCTTTTCCAGGCCGGGGATCAGACGAAAGACGCGCTCCTGTTCCGGCCATTTAAGCTTGGTCTGAAAACCGACCATATTGTATAAGGTCCCTTCCTGGTTATCCTGACGAAGCTGGACCACGGCATACGGAATCTCTCCGCTCCTGGGATCGGGCAATCCCACCGGTTTCATCGGGCCGAACCGCAAGGTGTCCTTTCCTCGTTGGGCCATTATTTCAACCGGGAGACAGCCCTCGAAATAGCGGACATCTTCGAAGGAATGAAGGGGCACTTGTTCGGCCTGAAGCATCTGTTCTAAAAAAACCGCATACTCCCCTTCATCCATGGGGCAATTGATGTAATCCGCTCCTCCATGGCCGTACCTCGAACCAAGATAGGCCCTGTTGAAATCAATGGATTCCAGATAAACAATCGGGGCAATGGCGTCATAAAAATGCAAGTGACTTGAACCCACCAGCCGTCCAAGATCCTGGGCCAATTCATCGGTGGTCAAGGGACCGGTGGCCAGGATCAGAGGGACTTTTTCAGGAAGGATGGAAACGTCCCGGCTAATAACCTCGATCAGGGGATGGGCTTCAATTTTTGCGGTAATCTCTTTAGCGAACCCCTCCCGGTCCACGGCCAGGGCCTTCCCGGCCGGCACTCGACGGACCAAGGCCGCCTCCATAACGATGGAGCCCAATTGGCGCATTTCCTCTTTCAGCAGTCCGACCGCGCTTTCCAAATCCTGGGAGCGGAAGGAATTGCTGCAGACCAGCTCAGCTAATAAAGGGGATACATGGGCCGGAGAAAACCGCAAGGGTTTCATCTCCAGCAGTCGGACCGGAACCCCCTGTTTCACCGCCTGCCAGGCGGCCTCGCATCCGGCCAGTCCCCCGCCGATGACGGTGATCCCTTTTGTCTCTTCTTTGATCATAGCCTTTTTAATCCAATCTTTGTTCCAGGAAGTCCATAATATAGCATTGGTGTTCCCGGAAACAAGTTCTAAAACCATTTTTCAATAGTTGACAATTGCCGGTCAATTTTTTAAATTAATATTATCTCTGATTACTTGTCCGAATATCCAAGCCGGGAGCACCGCCCATGGAACGAAGCAAGACCTCTTTAAAAAAAATTGACGACCTTCTTGGTTTGCTCAAAGACATCCAAAGCCAAAAAGAAATTGTACCCGATCTTTTGGTTGAGTTTCGGGACCGTTACGGGGAAGTCTTACCGGAAGATCGACCCTGGTTTTTCGAGGCGGTGATTCTTCAATTTGAAGTCGGCAAAAAAGAGATTGAAAAAGAATTGCAGCTTTTACTGGCCGATGAAGGGAAGGATCCGCTACAGTGGCGGCAGGGCCTAACCTCCCTGCGTCAAAAAATAGGGTCTCCCAGAATCCAGATCTTTAGAAACTTTCTGAATATTTCCGGAGGATTGAATTTTCTTTTGGACTTACGGGCCGATGTCATTTCGGCTCAGCGTCAGAACGCATTCAATCTGGAGCCTTTGGATCAGGATATTGCTCAACTTTTCAATCTCTGGTTCCAGGGCGGTTTCCTGTTCTTAAATGAAATCACCCTGGATTCTCCTTACCGCCAAATCCGTTATCTGAAAGAGCATGACCTCGTCCATCCCATGGCCAGCCTGGAAGAAATGGGCAACCGTCTCGGCGCGGACCGCCGCTGTTTCGGACTCTACCATCGCCTTATGCCCGACGAACCCATTACCTTCATCGAAGTGGCCCTTACCCGGGGCATAGCCACCTCCATCCATGAAATCATCGAAAACCATGAAGCTTCGGGGAGTCGCAAAAAAACACCCGGATACCGCCATATTTTATTCCATCAACAACACCCAAAACGGCCTGGCCGGAGTGGGATTGGGTAAGGTCCTTATTTTTCAGGTCGTGGAAACTTTGGAGAAAAGCGATCCCGGTATAAAAACTTTTTCCACTTTGAGTCCTATGCCCGGCTTCTGGGAAAGATATTTTAAACCGATTCTGACTGGGAAAGAGCTTTCCTTCCAGATGAACCAGGATCGTTTATTGGAATTTTTCCCGGAGAAAATCCGGCAAACCTTTCTGGAAGTCCATCAGGACAAATCGGGGAAAAAGACCACTGACTTGGGCGCGGCCCTTCTGGAAATCCTTTCCGATGGTCACTGGATTGAAGATGCGGACTACCTTCGGATGCTAAAAAAACCCTTGACGGAAATAGCCTATTTTTATCTCTCCCAGGAAAAAGACCGAAGAGGAAAACCCCTCAACCCGGTGGCCAATTTTCATCTGGGGAATGGGGCCACGGTGGATCTAAAAAACGTCAACTTCGCCGCCAATCGTTTTCCGCGTGGGGTATCGGAATCCTGCGGGCTCATGGTCAATTATATTTACTCCCAAACCTGGTTGCAGCAGATCGGCCGGACCATGAAGGCCTTTTTGCCCTGGCGGAGTTAATTAAAACCCGGAACCTTCTTCCCCTTTACTCACCTGTCTTTTCCTGCTGATACCCGCATTCCTTGTTGGCACAGGACCAAACGGTCCCTTCTTTTTTAGTCGTCTTTTCCACCAGGAAAGGGGCCTGGCACTTCGGGCAGGGTTCCTTGACCGGTTTTCCCCAGACCATGAATTTACATTCCGGAAATCGGCTGCAGCCAAAAAATTTGAGTCCCTTTTTCCGGGCCACCCGGGAAACCAGCATTCCGGTACAGTCGGGATTCGGGCAGGGGAACTCGGTCGTCACCGGCAAGGCCCCTTTGCACTTCGGATATTTTTCACAGGCCAGGAAAGTCCCTCCGAAGCGATTTTTCTTCACCACCATAGTGCCCCCGCACTTGGGGCAGGTTTGATCGCTGACGATCTTGGGAGAAACCTCAGGGGCCTGCCCCTCAGGAGAAAACGGCTGAGTTTCTTTGCATTCCGGATATCCCGAACAGGCCCAGAAGGCCCCAAAACGCCCCTGGCGAACCACCATGGGTTTGCTGCATTGAGGGCATTGTTTCTCCGAATCCGTGGTCGGGGTGGCTTCCGGCGAAACGGGCTGTATTTCCCCCTTTTCATCCCGGACAAAATTCTGAGTCTGTTTGCATTCGGGATAAGCGGAACAGGCCAGAAAAGGCCCGTTTTTCCCGATTCGGATGGTCATGGCTTGGCCGCAAGCCGGGCAGGCGATATCGGTCTTGAGGCCCTTCCCCCGCACCTGCTTCATGTTCGCCCGGGCTGAGGCTAAGGTTTTGGCAAAGGGCTGATAAAAATCCTGAAGGACCTTGGTCCATTCCATCTTTCCTTCTTCGATCTGATCCAGATTGTTTTCCATGAGGGCCGTGAATTGGACATCCAGGATATCAGGGAAATTTTTTACCAGGAGATCGTTGACCAAAAAACCCAGTTCCGTGGGCTGGAAAAAAAATTTCTCCTTTTTGACATACTCCTTATCCTGGATAGTGGAAATGATGGCCGCATAAGTACTGGGACGGCCGATCCCTTTTTCTTCCAACTCTTTGACCAGGGTGGCTTCGGTATAACGGGGCGGCGGTTGGGTAAAGTGCTGCTTGGGGGTAATTTGAAGCAGGGTCAGTATCTGCTGGACCTTAAGATCCGGCAGTTGTCCCTTTTTCTCTTCTTCTTCGTCCTCTGAAGCCACGATATCCTTGCCGACCTCATAGACCGTGGTAAAACCGGGAAACCGCAGGATCGAGCCCGTAGCCCGCAGTAGATAATCACCGGCCTGGATATCCACCGAGGTTTGATCATAAACAGCGGCCTTCATCTGACTGGCCACAAAACGATTCCAGATCAGACGATAAAGGGCTAATAGATCCTTATCCAAATGGGCCGTCAGGGTCTCGGGGGATAGATTCATGGAAGTTGGGCGGATGGCCTCATGGGCATCCTGGGCCGACTTTTTATTGGTATAGAAATGGGGTTTTGCGGGCACATATTCCGGGCCGTATTTGTCCTGGATATGATTCCGAACCGCCGTCAAGGCATCCTGGGAAACCCGGGTGGAATCGGTTCGCATATAGGTGATCAAGCCCACCAACCCCTCGTCCCCCACCTCGACCCCCTCATAAAGTTTCTGGGCCAGGAACATGGTCTTTTTAGCCGGGAAACGCAATTTTCGAAAGGCCTCCTGCTGCATCTGGCTGGTGGTAAAAGGCGGTAAAGGATTTCGCTTCCGTTCCTTTTTGTCAACCTTGACCACCTGGAACCGCTCTTTGGACAAGTGGCCTACGATCATCAGGGCCTGTTCTTCATTGACGACCTTGACGGCCTTCCCCTGCCCTTTGATCAGCCGGGCCTCAAAATCCGGGGGAAGATCGGACTGAAGCAGGGCGGTAATGGACCAGTATTCCTTGGAAACAAAGGCCTGGATTTCCCGCTCCCGGTCACAGATGACTCGAACGGCCACGGACTGGACCCGGCCGGCGCTCAGCCCCCTTTTGACCTTGTCCCAAAGGAGAGGTGAAATCTGGTAGCCCACCAGACGGTCCAAAATCCGACGGGCCAATTGAGATTGGAACCTCTGTTCGTTCAACTGCTCCGGATGACTCAGGGCCTCTTGGATCGCCTTGGGCGATAACTCATGAAACAGGACCCGGTGGAACTCCTTGTCCTTGCCGGCCAATTCTTCGGCCAAATGCCAGGCAATGGCCTCCCCTTCCCTGTCGGGGTCCGGGGCGAGGTAGATATGGCGAACCTTTTTGGCCGCCAGTTTCAATTCTTTAAGGATTTTGCTTTTTCCGGAAATAATCTGGAATTCCGGTTTGAAATTATGTTCGACATCCACACCGAGCAGATTCTGCGGCAGGTCCTTGATATGCCCGAGTGAGGCTTTGACCTCGAATCCCGGTCCAAGATATTTTTTAATGGTTCGCACTTTGGTCGGCGATTCCACAATCATCAATGCTTTTTCCATTATCCTTATTCCATCATCCTATGTATTTTTCGGTACGGATTTTTCTTGAAAATACTGAAACTATCAGCATCGGCCTATCGACGCACAAAAAATTTCCCCGGCATCTGTTTTATCAATCCCTTGAGTTCCATCTGCAGCAACAAAGACAGGATGCGGGATATCCCAATCTCAGACTTTCGGGTTATTTCATCCACATGAAGAGGCTCACCGGAAAGAAGGTCCCAGATCTGTTTTTCTTGTGGGGACAGGACCGCTATCCCGGCCGTCTCCTGAGGTTCCTCTTCTTTTGGTTTAAACGGCTCTTCCCAATGAAGTTCTTCCAAGATATCCTGGGCATGTTCCACAAGCTTGGCCCCTTGCTTGATTAGCCGATGGGTCCCGGAACTTTTAAAGGATTCAATGCTTCCGGGGACGGCAAAGACTTCCCGCCCCTGATCCAGGGCCAGCCTGGCCGTAATCAAAGAACCACTCCGCTGGGTGGCCTCGACGATGACCACTCCCAAAGACATGCCGCTGATAATCCGGTTGCGAATCGGAAAATTTTGTCGCTCCGGAAGTGTGCCCAAGGGAAATTCCGAACAAACCAGGCCCCGTTCAACGATTTGATCGTAAATCTTTTCATTTTCCGGGGGATAAATGACATCCAGCCCCGAGCCGAGTACGGCCACGGTCCGGCCGCCGGCCATTAAAGCCCCCTGATGGGCCGCCGCATCGATCCCTCGGGCCAGGCCGCTGACAATAGTCAATCCGTTTTTAGACAAGTTCCTGGCCAACCGTTCGGTCATCCTGATCCCATAGTCGGTCCCCAGGCGAGACCCCACCAGGGCCAGAGAGCGGTCGTCCTGGGCGGAAGGAGACCCTTTGTAATACAAAAAAGGCGGGGGATCATGGATCTTGGCCAAGAGCAAGGGGTATAAAGGATCATGTAAGGTCAGGACCCCGACTCTCTGCCTTTCCAGTTCATCCAGCTCTCGATCGATTTTTTCCGCCCTTTTAAATCTGACGATGGCCAGGGCGGTGTTCTTCCTCATCCCTTCGACGGACACTAAATCATCGAGGTCGGCTTGAAAAACCTTTTCCGGCGTCCCATATCTTTCCAGGAGACGGACATAGCTCACCTGCCCTACTCCGGCGATCCGGTTCAAGGCCAGCCAGTAATAAAGGGAAGATCGATCCATAAATAACTCAGGCCAAGGAGCGCTTCGCTTGAGGTTGGAGGATCGCTCGGCTTGAGGCGACTACCTCTACCTGCCTCAAACCTTAGACCTTAAACCTCTAACCTTGTTTTTCAGGCCGGTTTCGGCGGCTGTGGGGGAGCATCCTGAGCGGTCCCGGCCAATCCGGACACAAAACCTCTGGCCACTTTGATGCGCACCTTGTCGGCCACTTCCAGGACGATGATGTTATCATTGATCTCGGCGATCCGGCCGTAAATCCCCCCGCTGGTGATTACGGAATCTCCTCGTTTTAAATTGGCCAATAATTCCTTGTGTTGTTTGGATTTTTTTTGCTGAGGTCGAATCAACAGGAAATAGAAGATCACAAACATCAGTACCAGGGGGATCATTCCGGCATATCCCCCGGCTCCAGACCCGCCGGACCCTCCTCCCGGAAGTCCCATGGCCTCGGCAACACCAGTAAACAGATTCATAAAGGTTACTCCTTTCTTTGATTATAAAAATCTTTTTTAAATTCCAGGAAACGATCCTGGACAACGGCTTCCTGCAGGGTCTGCATCAGCTCCATAAAATAATGAAGATTATGCAAGGTGTTCAGTCGATAAGACAGCAGTTCCCTCGAAACATACAGATGACGAAGATAGGCCCGGGAATAATTTCGACAGGTGTAACAAGTGCAATCCGGGTCGACGGGCTGCGGGTCTTCGGCATATTCGGCCTTTTTGATGATGACCGGCCCGTTGCGGGTAAACAACATCCCGTTGCGGGCATTTCGGGTCGGCAAGACGCAATCGAACATATCGGCCCCCAGACCTACGCCTTCAACCAGGTCCTCTGGAGTCCCCAACCCCATCAAATACCGGGGCTTATCGTCGGGCAATAGAGGCAGGGTATGGGCAATGGTTTCCTGCCTCTGCGTTTTTCCCTCGCCCACACTCAAGCCCCCCAGGGCGTATCCGTTAAACCCGATGTTCACGATGGATTCGGCACTCTCTTTGCGCAGATCCTTAAAGACACTTCCCTGGATGATTCCGAACAGGGCCTGATCTTCTTTTTGATGGGCCTCCTTGCAGCGAAGGGCCCAATCCCGGGTCAGTTCATGGGAAAAACGGGCATAATCATAGGCGACCGGATAGGGAGTGCATTCATCCAGACACATGGCAATATCCGATCCCAGGGCCTCTTGAATTCGGACGGCCAATTCAGGACTCAAAAAATGGCTGGAGCCGTCCAGGTGAGAACGAAAAGAAACCCCCTCCGGGTTGATCTTTCTTAAAGCCCCCAGGCTGTAAACCTGATAACCTCCGCTGTCGGTGAGGATCGGTGCCGGCCAATGCATAAAATGATGAAGTCCCCCTAAACGGGCAATCCTTTCATGACCGGGTCTCAAATAAAGATGATAGGTGTTGGCTAAGATAATTTCAACTCCTAAGGACTGAAGATCTTCCGGCGTTAAAGCCTTGACCGAACCCTGCGTACCGACCGGCATAAACACCGGGGTGCGGATGGCACCATGAGGGGTGTCGATCCTTCCGCTCCTGGCCTGACTATGGGCCTCGTGATGTTCAACTCGAAAAGAAAACATAATCAAAAGGGGTCGAGGGTTCAAGGATTCGAGTGAACAACTCTTTACTACCCTTGAATCCTTAGACCCCTCTGAATCCTCTCTTTTGGTTTATACGATCAACATGGCATCGCCATAGCTGTAAAACCGATAGTCGTGCTCAATGGCCTCCTGGTAGGCCTTAAGGATTCTTTCCCTCCCGGCAAAGGCCGATACCAAAAGAAGCAAAGTGGTCCTGGGTAAATGGAAGTTGGTGATTAATCCGTCTATCATTTGAAATGAAAAGCCCGGCCTGATAAATAAATCGCATTCCCCTTCTTCGGATTTTATGAATCCATGTTTCACGGCCTGATATTCCAGGACCCGGGCACTGGTGGTACCCACGGCGATAATCCTTTTCCCGCGACTTTTTTGTTCTCCGATCACCTCGGCGGCTTGAGCCGTGACCTGAAAGGCTTCGGTGTGGATCTTATGCTCTTCAATATTTTCCGTTTTTATGGGAGCAAAGGTCCCGTAGCCGACATGCAAGGTAATGGGTGCGAAAAAAACCCCTTTTGCCTGAAGGGCCGTCATAAGCTCCGCAGAAAAATGCAGACCGGCGGTGGGTGCGGCAACCGCCCCGGGATGATAGGCATACACGGTCTGATAGCGCTCCGGATCCTGGTCCTTGAGACTGGAATCAAAACCATCTCTCTTTATATAAGGAGGGAGGGGAACCGAGCCGAATTTTTTCAACGCCGAATCAAAAGAGCCTTCAAAAATAAAGCGAATCAGGGCCGTTCCGTTAGGAGAAGGAGGCAGGATTTCTCCTTCCAGACCGGGCCCAAAATTGATCCGTTCGCCCGGACGCATTTTTCTCCTGGCCTTTAGCAGACAGGCAGTCGTATAGCTGCCTAAAACCGAATCGGACGGATAATTCAAAACCAGGCATTCCACCCGGCCCCCGCTCTTCTTTCTTCCTTCTAAACGGGCCGGGACTACCTTGGTATTGTTAATCACCAATACATCGCCGGGATTCAGATAGTCGATGATTCGATTAAAAATAAGGTGCTCTCGGTTCCCCGTCTTCCGGTCCATGACCAAGAGCCGGGAATGATCTCTCCGGGCACAAGGTTCCTGGGCGATCAAATGGATAGGAAGCATAAAATCAAAAGAGGATAAAGTCAATTCCATCGCCACTATCCTGCCAGCCATCCGGAACGGCGGGCCAGGTATATCAAAAAAAGGCCGACCATCATGGATATCAGCCCATAGACCCTCAACCGGGACTCCGGTAATTCCAGCATCCGCCCAATCCAAGTCTTAAAAATTTCCGGAAAGGCAAAATAGGGCAGCCCCTCTAAAACCAAAACCAGTCCCAATACGGTGATTAAATCTTTCATGGCTTAAGAATTATAAAATAGCACCCCATATCCGGCTGAAGCTGGATTGCAGGAGGGGTGTAGCTCCTTACGCATAATCAGGATAATAGCCTTTAATACACTTCAAGCTTCTTGTCAAGCCGGGAAAATGGGGCAAAAATTTCTTACCGATCTATAAAAAACCGCCGCCCGACTTAAAGGGGCGTCCTACCGCAGGGTTACCCTATGGCGATTAATGGTAATGAAAGCCGTCGTAGTAGCTGATCGTAAAAGGATAGGGGTCGGGCTATTTGCTGGGGCCGGGAATATCTATGGTTGCACAATTGCCGGACGAACAGGTTCTCTCACTCACCCTGGGAAAGGATAAGCCTTCTCTTGAAGAACACCCAACATTAATTTTGGAAAGGACTCGGCTAATCTCGGGAGACTGGCAGGAAGGACAAACCGGGGCCATGAGGTCGTCACTCTGAACGGCCAGCAATTCGAAAGTTTTCTGACAATGATCACAACAAAACTCGTAGATAGGCATAAGGAGATACTCCAGGACAACATGGTGTCCTCAAAAAATTATTTATATTTTATCTATTTCGCTTTTATATCATACTACAAAAATAAATTCAATTATTTAAGACTTGAAATCAATTGGATTATCAAAAAAAGTATGATAGTAGATGAACAAAATATTTTCAGCCTGACTTCCCGTTGACCTCCCGATTACCTAAGCTTTTTTTCGAACTCAGCGGATAAAAAATTCCCTTTGTCCCGCCGGAGGAGGTGTAATAGTCACCGGGAAATATTAAAGAAATTTTAAACGGACAAGTACTCATGTGGATTGACTCTCACGCACATTTGGAGATGGACGCCTTCGACCCGGACCGCCCTCAGGTAATCGAACGGGCCTTTAATCAGGGAATAAAGCGGATCATAACCATCGGGACCGATCTGGACAGCAGCCGGAAGGCCCTGGCTTTAGCCAAAGCCTATCCCGATATCTGGGCCACGGTCGGGGTCCACCCCCATGAGGCCGATGGTTTTCATCCGGATGTTCTTCCTCAATTGACCAGACTGGCTGGCGATCAGCGAGTGGTGGCCGTAGGGGAAATCGGACTGGATTTTTATCGCAACCTTTCGCCACAAAAGGCACAAAAAGAAACCTTCCGCCGGTTGATTCATTTGGCCCGCGAAGTGGCCCTGCCCATCATCATTCACGACCGGGAGGCCCATGAAGAAGTGCTGACGATCTTAAGAGAAGAAAGGGCCGAAGATATCGGCGGGGTATTTCATTGTTTTTCCGGCGATTGGGAAATGGCCAAACAATGCCTGGACCTGAATTTTTTTCTGTCCATCACCGGGGCTGTCACTTATAAAAAAGGCTCGGTCTTAGAAGAAGTCGTTCGCCAGGCCCCTATCGAATCTCTACTCCTGGAAACCGATGCCCCCTACCTGCCCCCCCATCCTTTTCGGGGAAAACGAAACGAGCCGAGCTATCTGGTCCATACCGCCGAACACGTGGCCCGTCTTCGGGGCATTTCCTTATCGGAATTAAGCCAGGCAATATTGCAAAATACCCAACGGGCCTTTAAGCGGATGACCATATAGGTTAGGCGAACAGATTCTGGTGTAATGCTTCCAATTGTCTTTTACAATATCTCAAATGCCGTCCTTCCCGCGAAAGCGGGAATCCAGATTGGCAACAACTGGATCAAGCCGGCACTCGAAGGTTGTGATCAGGAGTCTGGAATGCTTTTATCTTGACCCTCGTCACCTTATCGTTCTTTCCCAATCGGTCCTCACCCATTCCAATAGTTTCTTGGCCCGATCAAAATAGAGTTGAATCCCCTCCCAATTGGGCCTGCCGATAATTTTTTGCATCAGCATCCCGTCCGTATCAAACCAGCGGGGAAGAAGACCACCTAAAAAATAGCCCCTTGTCTGAAGATCCAGGAGAACGGTATTGATCCAGGGCCAGGCAAGGTTCAGCCAAACCTGAATCACAATCACATTCCGGGATAAAAGCTTTTTTTCTTCCTGTCCCACGACCATGGCAAAATCCCTCCCGGCCTGGCTCACTTCTACTCGGGCTACCTGGGCAAAGTCAAATACCTGGACGTTCAGGTCGGTAGGAATCTCCGGAGGTTGTGCGCCAGCGGATAGATGGATCTGCCGTTTGTCGTCCAAGCCGCTGTAGAGATAATTGAATGGTTCTTCGTAAACCCTGGGCAAATACACCTCATGAGGCTTATTTTGCAAGGTCTTAAAATCCAACAAGGTGGAAACCCGTCCCAGGGCGCTTTTTTCTTTATCATAGGCCGACGCCGGCATGAGGTCCACCTCAACGGCTTGAGTGACATAACCAACGCCGGCGGTCGCCTTCTGGGAAAAGACATGATTGCAGACCGGTTCCCCGAAGATGGTCTCCACTCCGAATTGCGGGGCTGCGGTTTTCTCTCCGTGGATGCCTAAGCCGCTGAAGATGCCCGCACCACCGCGGTAGTTTGGGTGCACCAGACCGGCCCCGGATTCATAGACCTTTTTATAAGGGGCCGAGCAAAAGATGGCAGTATGTCCGACGATATCCCCCCTGGGTGTGCGGGCTACGCTGGAGATAGTCCGGCCGGCCGCGTTTTCAGCAATCAAAAGTTGCGGGTCTATAAAAGTCCTTATGGGATACCCCTCCCCATAGACGGTCTTGAAAAGACGGACCACTCCCTCGGCGTCCTCGGGACGGAAAAGATCGAAGACATAACTTTGACCGGGTTCGATATCATCAGTCTTTGGTGTTGAATTCATCATTTCTCCCTCTATCATTGAATGTCCTATTAAACCATCATCCCTCGCTTGCCGCGACTATCCACCACGAAACATAAAAATAGACTTCGCCGAACGCTAAACACCGAACCTTATTTTTTGCGTGCCAAAGGCATTAGAACCAAGGCCCCCAGGATCATAAGGCCACAGGCATAATAAAGGATCTTATAGTCCCAGTTACTTAAAATCCACCCTCCCAATAAAGGTCCCAAGAAAAAGCCCCCCTGGAACATAACCATGGCCAGGTTGGTGTTGAGGGCCCGGAATCGTACCGCCGAGCAATCAAAGATCAGACCGTTCAAAAGGGGCATGGCAACGCCCCAGCATAGGCCGAATCCTAACCCCAGTCCATAAAACAGATACAGGCCAGAGGTATGAGCCAGGATAAAATACGCCGCCACCAGTCCGGATAAAGAAAAAAACAATAAACGGAACTTGCCCCCTTTGTCCAACAAAGACCCCCCAAAGAGACGGACGGCGATCTCCACAAAAGTGGACAGGGTGAAAAACCAGCCTGGATTACTGATCCCGATTTTCAGGGCATAGCCTTTTAAAAAGAAAAAAACCGGGGCAAAGGCCGTATAGACCAACAAAGAGATAAGCAGCAAGGAAAAGACCTGTTGGTCTTTCAAGTTCTCGATCTGTTCCCGGCCGGTTATCCGCTGTCCGGCCTTCTTTCCCATTTCTTTGTCCTTCGTTTTGATCAAAAGGAGCAAGGGAAAGACCAAAATCATGAGAAAGGCGGTAAGATACAGGACCGGCAAAAAGCCCCCGAGGGCCCGGATAAGCGGGTCCAACAGAGGCGGCATAACCGCATAAGGAAGCAAGGTGATAACCGTGATTAAACCGAAGGCCTGGCCGCTTCTGTTTTCAGGAATGGAATCCATAATCTTGGTCAAAGCCGCCGTGGCCAGGACCACATAAATCCCGCCGTGCAATACCCTGACGACAGCCATGCTCCAAAAGCCGCGGGCCGGATAATAAAGAATCAGAGAGGCTATGACACCAACGGTGCTTATAAACAGCCATTTCCTGGCATTGTCGGAATGAAGAAAGGGACTGATAATCGGCCTAACGATTAAGGCGGTGAAAGCAAAGATACCGATCAGGAACCCCAGGCTTGACTGCGGCAGGTGCAGCTCTCCCTGGAGATAATTCTGGAATTGAAAAAATATGGCCACATTGCAGAAGACCAGAAAGATGACGCCGTTTAAGGCCAGAAATTCTTTGGTGAATATTTTTTCAGAGGGGGCCATGAATATCCGTTAACAATCTATCTATAGACATCCTACACAAATTTATTTGGCCTTTTTAAACGTCTTCAGGTCAATAATAATTGAATCAAAAGTCATCATTGGTTGTCAATTGTTTTTTAACAGGGACAGCGAGCAGATTCCCCTCAGCCGGTGAACAGAAAATACCTGTTTCCAGATTTCCTGTTTCGTGATAATGATTCCCAAAGGGAATGTCCCTGCCTGACGGACTTTGCCATGAATTCGACCTCAACGAAGGCGTCGGGCCGGATGGGGTGGATGAATCTCATCTTTCGGGAAGGAAGAGAAGCTTTGGGTATTTCTTAAGGAGTGCTGCCAATGCGTTATTTCAAATTCCTTTGTGCGGTCCTATCTTCTGTCTTTTTATTCGGATGTTTCCAAACCGATACGGTTATTCATCTCAAGCCGGACGGAAGCGGTTTTATCGAAGAGACCTTCATGCTCTCTAATGCGGTCCTGGACTCTTTTCAGAACCTGTCCAAGGAGTTAACCGTCGACGAATCCAATACCAAAAACGAAGGGAAGAAGGAAAGTAAAGATCCCCTTCAGGGTATGATAGAAGAAGCCCGGTCAAAGGCCAGGCAGTACGGCCCCGATGTGGAGTTCGTTTCGGCAACTCCAGTGAAGACGGAAACCCTGAGTGGTTACAAAGCCCTATACGCCTTTAAGGATATCAATACCCTTAGGATCAACCAGAATCCTAAGGATAAGACCGGAAAGCTCGGAGATGGCCAGGACAATTCCGCCAAAAAGGAAGAATTAATTCTCTTCAAATTGGTGAAAGGGCCGGTATCGACTCTTACCGTGACGATGCCCGAGCATAAAGAAGACAAAAAAAATCAGGATCAAAAGAGTAAAGAACCGATCAAAAGCCCAACAGACCCCAAGGCGGCGGAGATGATGAAAGAGTTATTCAAAGACATGGGGGTAAAGGTTTCCCTGGTAATAGATGGCACCATCATTAAAACCAATGCCACTTATCGCAATAAGTCCGAGCTTACCCTCATGGAAATGCATTTCGGCAAAATTTTCGAAAACAATGAAGTCTTTGACATGGTTAGTGCCGCCGAACCTAAGACCATAGAGGAGATGAAAGAACTGGTCAAGGATCTTAAAGGGCTAAAGATAGAAATGAATAATCCCGTTGTGGTGGAATTTAAATAGAACCTCTTGAGACGCGCGGGTCGCCGGGGTTCCCCTGGGTCCTGCTCTTCTACCGGCGCATCCTGGAAACATTGAACGAAGGTCCTGATTATCAAAATTTGGGCGAGAAATCAAAGGTAAAAGGCCCGAGACAAAGATTCTGATTTTCAGTGTATATAGGACCCCTGAGTACCTTAAGGCCGCCATCGAAGCCGGGGCAGATGGTTATATCTTAAAAGATTCTCCCCGCACTAAACTGATTCTATCTATCAAGAATATCCTGGCCGGGAACCAAGTGATTAGTTTGGACAGCACTGAATAATCTATAGGGCCGTCCTTCTATAAAAGTTGTCATTTTTTTCAAGGGACCCTACCAATTCTTCAACCTATCTTTACAATTTCACACTATTTTCGCATAAAATCCGTTCCGGATCTCCGGTCAATCCTATGTGGTTATGACCACTTCGAAATCCCTCTCCGCTGGGATGCCGGCTTTAGGGACTCTCCGCGTATCCATTAGGTCTAAAATACAGTTCTTTTTTTAAAAAATACCGCTTTCACGTTATTTTCTCTTCTAAAAATTTTCGGTATAGTTTCTCCTACATCCCATCAAAAAGATAAAGTCGTAAAAGGTCCTTTTGGCCATCTCGTGTTATAGAGGGACTTTTTGCGAATAAATTTTCGTTGAAGTAATTGAGAAAAAGAGGTTCTCAAATGGATAAACGACAGCGCATCCTTATCGTTGATGACAACCCGAATATAAGGGAAGGCCTGCGTTCTCTTCTCTCTTCTCACCAGGATTTTGAAATCGTGGGGGTAGCCGGCGACGGCCTGGAAGCCGTTCAATCCGTCAATCAATTCTTCCCCGACCTGGTTTTAATGGATCTTTCCATGCCCCGGATGAGTGGCTTGGCAGCCACCCGGGAAATCAAGGAGAAACGGCCCGAGACAAAAATTTTGGTCTTGACCGTCCACAAAACCGATGAATACATCACGGCCACCCTCAAGGCCGGGGCCGATGGGTATATCTTGAAAGAATCCACCCGTGACGAATTGATTCAATCCATCGAGGAAACCTTGGCCGGAATGCAGGTGTTGAGTCTGGACGTCCAGGAGGCTTTGCGCGAAAGTAAAGAACAATTTAAAGCAGTATTCGAGTCGGCGGCCGTCGGCATCGAACAACGCGACCTGGAAGGGCGTTTCCTCAAGGGAAACGACAAGCTCTCGGAGATCATCGGCTTGACCCAGTCGGAGATTCGCCAACGCACATTCGAGGAAATTACCCATCCGGAAGACCGGCAACTCGAAAAACCCTTGATTG
The DNA here is from genome assembly GCA_963821645.1 of uncultured delta proteobacterium. Classification (GTDB taxonomy): domain Bacteria; phylum Desulfobacterota; class RBG-13-43-22; order RBG-13-43-22; family RBG-13-43-22; genus RBG-13-43-22. The sequence continues at coordinate 66,385 of CAWGEQ010000043.1, forward strand.
AGCAGTTGCTTAAAGGAGAGCGTCCTTTCTACACGATAGAAAAGAGGTTCCTCCACAAAGATGGGCATCCGGTCTGGGTCCGAGTGACCACGTCGCTGGCCAAAAACATTTGGAAGCCATACCGAATTTCCATCATTGAGGACATCACCGAGCGCAAGCGAACCGAAGAAGCCCTAAAGAAATCGGAGGAGAAGTATCGTGATTTAGTAGAGGATATCAACGATATTATTTTTGAAGTGGATGAAGATGGAAGCATAACCTATATCAGTCCCGCCTGTGAAGCGGTTATTGGATTGCCCCCTGCGGAATTTATCGGCAGGCCTATTATGGATTTCTTGTTTCCCGAAGATAGGCCCGTAGCTATGGAGAGTGTCCGGAAAATTTCGTCCGGCCATGTTCATTCGATCGAGGTTCGGCTTGTTAACCCCTTTGGGGAACTCCGCTGGGTGAGGGTTTCAAGTCGGCCGATCATCAAAAAGGACCGGGTGATCGGGCTTCGAGGAATATTAACCGACCTCACCGAAAGCAAACGAAGGGATGAGGAGCGAATGATCATGAGCAAGTTGGAGTCTACGGGGATACTGGCCGGCGGAATAGCCCATGACTTCAATAACCTATTGACGGTAATCCTCGGCAATCTTGAGTTAGCCCAAAGGTCCTCCCAGTTCAACGAGACCATGGCCGCCTATTTAAACGACGCGGAGAAGGCGGCCATGGCGGCCCGGAGTTTGACTCATCAGTTTATCACTTTTGCCGAAGGAGATGCACCGGTGAAAAGGCTGATCTCCTTAACCGACCTGCTCAAAGAGGAGGCCAAGTTTATCTTAAGGAGGCTCCCCTGTGGGATATAAGTGCTCCATCTCTCCAGATCTCTGGCGTACGGAAGTAGACGAAAATCAGACCGGACAAGTCATGCGGAACATCATTTTAAATGCCCGGGAGGCCATGCCGGAGGGCGGGATGATCTCTATTGGTGCCGAAAATTGGGAGGTAGACACATCATCGGGTCTTCCCTTACCGGCGGGGGATTACGTGAGAGTGACTATCGCCGACCAAGGCAGCGGAATTCCCGAGGAGGTCCTTCCGAAGATCTTTGACCCCTATTTTTCAACCAGACACCGGGGAGACCAGAAGGGGATGGGCTTGGGACTGACGATTTGTCATTCGGTCATCCAGAAACATGGGGGGGCGATTACCGTAGATTCGAAGACAGGGAGAGGAACGACCTTTCATATTTATCTCCCGGCCTTCAAGCAGGGACTGCCGGCAGAACCGGCGATGGAGGGGCACCTTCCACTGACGGGCCGGATCCTGGTAATGGATGACGAGGAGATGGTCCTTCATCTACTCGGCGAAATCCTTGGACAGTTAGGCTTTGAAGCGGAACTTGTGGAGGATGGGGAGAAGGCCCTGGCCAGTTTTCAGCAGGCCAAGGCATCAGGACGCCCATTTGACGCGGCCATATTGGATTTAATCGTCTCCGGAGGGATGGGGGGCAAGGAGACCATACAGGAATTACTTAAAATCGATCCCTCGGCCAAGGCCATTGTTTCCAGCGGCTACTCAAACGACCCGGTGATGATGGAATATGAACGGTACGGGTTCAAAGGCGCTATGGCCAAGCCCTACCGGATCAGCGACTTGCGCGATACCCTCTCCAAAGTCATTGGAATAGATCAGATTGTGGCAGGATAAAAATAAAATATCGAATTCAGGAGTTAGGAGCCAGAATTCAGAATGATGAAGAACCGTTAGAGTAAAAAGGGTTGGGTTCTATTCTGGATTCTGACTTCTGGATTCTGGATTCCCGGGTCATTTTTATTCCCAAATTTCCTTTTTTAGAACCCTGCGACGGGAATTTTTCAAGGATGAATTGGTCTTCAAATGGTTGTTGGCCGGAGACAGGGGGGGAAACCCGAATTTTTCCCTAAGCCGCTGGTTGACTACCTCGGGCACAAGTCCGTCGATATTTCCCCCCAGAGAGGCCGCTTCTTTAATGATGGTTGAACTGATGTAAAACCATTTATAATCGGTCATCATAAAAACAGTCTGAACTTTCCTGCTCAGCTTACGATTCATCAAAGCCATCTGAAATTCGTATTCAAAATCCGACAAGCGCCCGGAGACCTCTTAAAACAATATTGGTTTGCTGCCGCTGGACATACTCTACCAACAGCCCCTGGAAATGATCAATCTGAATCCGGGGGTAATCTTTCAGAACCAGTTTTAGGATGTCTAATCGCTCTTCCAGGGTAAATAATGGTCTCTTTTCCGGATTAATGGCGATAGCCACAATAATTTTATCAAATATTTGGAGACTTCGGCGAAGCAGACTCAGATGCCCGTTGGTGATGGGATCAAAAGATCCCGGATAGATAGCCACACGATCCATTTCGTTTTTCTACCTTTTCATGGATTTATAAAAAGAGACTCTGGTCTTTCCGTATCGGCGCTGATCCTCTATCCCCCAGTCCCCCACCTGTTCGGGTATGGGCTCCTTTAAATCATGTTCCAGGACCAGAACTCCCTTCTCCTCCAGGATAAGAAGGGATAAAAGAGAGGGGATTATTAAATTACACCACCCTTGTCCATAGGGAGGATCCATAAAAATAAGATCGAAAGGGCCGCCGACCTTGTTTAAAAATTTCGTCCCTCGTAAAAGGTCCCGTTGGATCACCTGGGCCTTTTCTTCCATTTTTAAAAGACCGATATTTTTCCGGAGACAATCAACTGCCGCTCGGGAAGAATCCACAAAAAGGGCCGCCCCGCCCCAACGGCTTAAGGCCTCCAATCCCAGGGCCCCGCTCCCGGCAAAGAGGTCGACCACCTTTAAGAAAGGTCCGTCAGGCCCCAGGATATTAAATATCGCCTCTCGCACCTGATCCTGAGTAGGGCGGGTCTGCCTGCCTCTAAGGGGAGATAATCGGCGTCCCTTGCATTGTCCGGCAATAATCCTCATGGGAGATGTGACGACCGACTTTCTTTATCATCCCCTCTGAGTCCATATTTCAGCTATCTGGACGGCGTTGGTGGCCGCCCCTTTACGGATATTGTCGGCCACGACCCACAGGGCGATCCCTTTTTCATGGGAAATATCTTCCCGGATCCGGCCGACAAAAACTTCATCTTTCCCTTCGGCCATCAAAGGCATGGGGTAAATCTTGTTGGCCACATCATCGACCACCACGATCCCCCGTGCGTTTCGGAGGAGGTCTTTAACTTCCTGTGGGGTAATCTTTTTATCGGTTTCAATATAAACGGCTTCCGAATGACCGTAAAAAACAGGCACCCGTACCGTCGTGGCTGAAACCCTGATGGAATCGTCTTCCAGAATCTTTCGGGTTTCATTGACCATCTTCATCTCTTCCTTGGTATAACCATTTTCCAGAAAGACGTCGATTTGGGGGAGACAGTTATAGGCAATCTGATAGGGATAGACCTTGATCTCGGGTTGCTTGCCCTCCAGCAGGTCTCTAATCTGGTTCTGTAATTCAAAGATCGCCTTTTGACCGGTCCCGGATACGGCCTGGTAAGTAGAAACAATAATCCGTTTGATCCGAACCTGCTCGTGGATCGGCTTTAAGGCCACCACCATCTGGATAGTCGAACAATTCGGGTTGGCGATAATCCCGGGGCCGCTGACTATACGATGAGGATTGCATTCGGGCACCACTAAAGGGATGGCCGGGTCCATGCGAAAGGCGCTGGAATTGTCAATCACTACGCATCCTGCCTGGACCGCCTGGGGAGCGAACTTCAGGCTGGTTGAGGCCCCGGCTGAAAACAGGGCGATCTCCACGTCTTTAAAAGAACCTTCCTGCAATTCTTCAACCGGGATCTGTTCCCCTTTAAAAGGCAGGGTCTTGCCTACGGAACGGGCCGAGGCCAAGAACTTGATATTTTTTACGGGGAAATTTCTTTCTTCCAGACAACGAATCATCTGATTCCCCACTGCGCCCGTAGCGCCCACTACTGCCACATTCCATGTTCTGCTCATTAGTTTACCTCTCTCTTATAGCTATTAGCGATCAGCTATCAGCAGTCAGCGTTTTAAAAAAAGGCTTTTCCTGAAAGCTGAACGCTGAGTGCTGACCGCTTATAAATACGATACCACCAAATCTCCGACTTGCTGGGTGGTGAATCCCATTTTCCCGGCGGTCAAATTTTTGATATTATTCTTGACCACCGACCGGATGGCCTTTTCCACTCTCTGGGCGGCCTCTTCCAGTCCCAAATGGGCCAGCATCATCTGGACGGCCCCGATGGCCGCTAAAGGATTAATGACATTTTTCCCCGTATACTTGGGGGCCGATCCGCCGATGGGCTCAAACATGGACACCCCCTGGGGATTGATGTTTCCACCGGCGGCAATGCCCATCCCTCCCTGGATCATGGCCCCCAAATCGGTAATGATATCCCCGAACATATTGTCGGTAACGATCACATCAAACCATTCCGGATTTTTGACCATCCACATACAGACCGCATCCACATGGGCGTAATCAATGGTCACTTCCGGAAATTCTTTGGCCACCTCATGGAAAGTCCTTTCCCAGAGATCAAAGGCAAAGGTCAAGACATTGGTCTTCCCACACAAGGTCAGTTTACGCTTCTTGTTTCGTTGACGGCAATATTCAAAGGCATATCGGATACAGCGCTCGACCCCTTTACGGGTATTGATGGACTCCTGGATGGCCACTTCATCGGGAGTCCCTTTTTTCAGGAACCCCCCTGCCCCGGCATAAAGACCTTCGGTATTCTCTCGAATCACCACAAAATCGATTTCCGCCGGTCCCTTATTTTTTAAAGGGGTGTCCGCCCCGGGGTAGAGAATAACCGGTCGCAGGTTGATATACTGATCCAGTTCAAAACGCAGTTTTAAGAGCAGCCCCTTTTCCAAAATACCCGGTTTTACCCTTGGATGACCAATGGCCCCAAGAAAAATGGCGTTGACTTTCTTTAATTCTTCCAAGACCGAATCCGGCAGGATTTCCCCGGTCGTTAGATAACGCTCTCCACCCAAATCAAAAGGGATGGCCTTAAAGGTCAGTCTCTCCTTCCGGCCCACGGCCTTGAGCACCTTTAACCCTTCGGCCACCACCTCCGGCCCGGTCCCGTCTCCCGGAATGACAGCTATCTGATAAGTTCTTTTCATGGTTTTTTCCTTACGCCTTTGATTTTTTATATTGACCCTTGGGCCTTGGGCCTTGGGCCTTCTTTTTGATATGGGCAACCAATCCCCCATCATCAATCAATTCCTGCATAAAAGGGGGAATAGGTTCGGCCTGAAATTTTTTCTTTTGCGTCTTGTCTTCAATCAAGCCGGTCCCCGCATCAACCCGCAGGACATCTCCTTCTTTAATATCCCTGGCGGCCTCCGGTGATTCAAATATGGGGAGGCCCATATTAAAGGCATTTCGATAGAAGATTCGGGCGAAGCTTTCGGCTATTACGCAGGAAATGCCGGCGGCCTTGATGGCTATGGGGGCGTGCTCCCTGGAAGAACCGCTTCCAAAATTTCTTCCGGCGACGATAACATCACCCTTCCGGACATTCTTAACAAAATCAGGATCGGCATCTTCCATACAATGGCTGCCCAATTCTTTGGGGTCCGAGGAGGTTAAGTAGCGTGCCGGTATGATGACATCGGTATCAATATGGTCTCCGAACTTCCAAACTCGACCGCTATATTTCATTTTTTATCCTTTTTCAAATAGATTTTTGGTCACCCTCAACCTCTGTAGGGTAGTGTCTCTAACTAATTCTCATCCGGAAAAGGCAATGTTCCGGATGGCTACTAACTAACCTTTACAATCTTCCTAAGGCCGTCGTTCCCGCGAAAGCGGGAATCCAGGTTAAAAAGACTGGATTCCGGATCTAAGCCTGCCACCGAAGGGCGTAATCGGGGGTCCGGAATAACGATTTGGTAAAGACATTATGGAAACACTACAGTAGATCTGGGTTTAAAACCCGCCTCTACGAGATTTTCGCGAGGGGATGACAATTTGTTATCTTTCCATCGAGTACTATTACTAAGGAAAAATTTATTCTCCGAGGCCTGAACTCTTATTTCCCACTCCGAACTCTATTTATTTTCTCTTTATCCTTGGCAAAGCCTCCACCGGCCCGATTTGGCCTAATACAGCCGAAGCAGCGGCGATGGCCGGACTGGCCAAGTAGATCTCACTTTCCGGATGGCCCATGCGGCCCACAAAATTTCGGTTGGTCGTAGCGATGGCCCGTTCCCCTTTGGCCAGGATCCCCATATGACCGCCGAGGCAAGGCCCGCAGGTCGGTGTGCTGATCACCCCGCCGGCCTTTAGAAAGATATCCAGCAGTCCTTCGGACATGGCCTGCTGGTAAATCAAAGGGGTGGCTGGAATGATAATCAATCGGATTCCCTTGGCCACCTTGTGACCTTTTAAAACCTCGGCAGCAATCCGTAAATCCTCCAGTCGGCCATTGGTACAGGAGCCTATGACTGCTTGATCGATGGGAACCTTTCCCACCTTGGATATGGGCCGGGTATTTTCCGGCAGATGGGGAAAAGCTACCTGGGGTTCAATATCCTTCAGATCATAGGTGCGTGTTTCCTTATACCGGGCATCCCGATCCGATTGGTAGATCTTCCCTTTTTTTTTGGACCGTTCCCGAACATAGGCCATGGTTATTTCATCGGGCACAAAGATACCGTTCTTGGCCCCGGCTTCGACGGCCATATTGGCCATGGTGAAACGGTCGGCCATGGGAAGGAGGGTCAGGGCCGGACCGCTGAATTCCATGGCCAGATAACGGGCCCCATCGACTCCGAGGTCCCCGATGGTATAAAGGATCAGGTCCTTTCCCGAGACCCAGGGTCTGCGTTTCCCCTGATACACCAGTTTGATGGTCTCGGGGACCTTCAACCACGTCCGGCCGGTGATCATGGCCGCCCCCAGGTCCGTACTCCCCACACCGGAGGCAAAGGCTCCTAATGCCCCATAGGTGCAGGTATGGCTATCTGCCCCGATAACCAGGTCGCCGGGCAAGACCAGCCCCTTTTCCGGGAGCAAGACATGCTCAACCCCCATCTCCCCCAATTCAAAAAAATGGGGAAGCCTCTGCTCCCGGGCAAAGAGACGCATCTTCCGGCATTGTTCGGCAGCCGCTATATCCTTGTTGGGTACGAAATGATCAGGGACCAGAACCACTTTTTTGGGGTCAAAGACCTTTTTGCCGCCGGCCGAATGAAAAACCTCCAGGGCGATGGGAGCGGTAATGTCATTGGCCAGGGCCAAATCCACTTTGGCTTCTATCAATTGGCCGGGATGAACCGTTTTCAATCCGGCATGGGCCGCTAATATTTTTTCCGTGATGGTTTGGGACATATTCTCCTTATAAAAACCGTTCAGCGTCAAGCGTTCGTCGTTCGTCGACTATTTTTCTTCGCGAACGCCGAACCCCGAACGACAAACGATTTTTACGACAGCCTCTTAATCGGATTCTTTTTTAAGTAATCCAATCGATTCAGGGCGTTTAAATAGGCCTTGGCGCTGGCCGTTATGATATCGGAATCCGAACCCTTGCCCAAGACGACTTTGCCGTCTTGCTCGATTCGGACGTTGACCTGCCCTTGGGCATCCATACCGCCGGTTATGGCGTTGACCGAAAAACTCAAGAGTTTGCAAACCTTGGTACAGGTCCGGATAATCTTATTGATCGTGTTGAAAGTGGCATCAATCGGACCGACTCCGAAACCGGCCTTCTGGATGATTTCCCCGTTGACCTCTATCTTAACGGTGGCCGTGGGAACAGCCATATTCCCGCTGATGACACTCAAATAGACCAGTTTATAGGTGTCGGGAATCATCAGGATCTCATCGGCGATCAGGGCCTCGATGTCTTCATTGACCACTTCTTTTTTCTTGTCCGCCAGGTCCTTGAATCTCTCAAAAACCTTTTTCAAATCTTCCGGACTTAAGACATAGCCCAACTCCTTGAGCCGTTCCTGAAAGGCATGACGGCCGGAATGTTTTCCCAATACTAAAACGCTCTGGTCCAGGCCGACATCCTTGGGGGTCATGATCTCATAAGTGGTCCTCATTTTAAGCACGCCGTCCTGATGGATTCCGGATTCGTGGGCAAAGGCATTGGCCCCCACGACGGCCTTATTGGCCGGAATCAGCAGACCGGTTATGCGGCTGACTAATCGACTGGTGGAATAGATTTGCCGTTTCTCAATATTGGTGAAAAAAGGCATTCGATCCCTTCGGGTATGAAGGGCCATCACCAGTTCTTCCAGAGAGGTGTTTCCGGCCCGCTCCCCAATCCCATTGATGGTCACCTCTGCCTGCCGGACTCCATTCCGGACGGCCGCAAGGGTATTGGCCACGGCCAGCCCCAGGTCGTTGTGGCAATGAACGCTCCAGACCACCCGGTCGTCCGCCGATACGCCTTCCCGGACAAGGCGAATCATTTCCCCGAATTCTTCGGGCAAGGCGTACCCCACGGTATCGGGGATGTTAATGGTGGTCGCCCCGGCCTTGACAGCCGTCTGGACCGCCCGGATCAAGAAAGGCAAACCCGTCCGGGAACCGTCTTCGGTCGAAAATTCGATATTGGTGGTATACCGCCTGGCGTGAGAGATTGCCTTATGGATAATCTCCAGCACCTCTCTTCGGGTCTTGCGCAGTTTGTATTTTAAATGCAAATCCGAAGTGGCGATAAAGATATGCAGCCGGGGGTCGGCCCCGGCTTTTACGGCCTCCCAGGCCCGATCGATATCCGACATTTCGGTCCTGCACAAGGCGGTAACGGTCAATCCCCGGACCTCTTTGGCGATCAGGGCCACGGCCTCGAAGTCGCCCTGTGAGGCCACGGGAAAACCGGCTTCGATGACATCCACCTTTAATTTTTCGAGTTGCCGGGCCAACCGGAGTTTTTCAGCCTTATTCATGCTGGCCCCGGGAGATTGTTCCCCGTCTCTTAATGTCGTGTCAAATATTATAATACGCTCAGCCATGCTCCTTGATTCTCGATTCTCGTTACTTGATGGTGGATATTTTTGTTCTCGGTGATGGTTTAATCAAATCCAGTATCCGTTTTTTAAACGGTTCTTTCAACAGGTTCGGGGGCCGGTTTCTTTTTCAATTTATATAAGGCCAGGACCGGCCCTGAGAGCACATATCCCAGGATTCCCACGGCCAGCATGACAAAGGGCTCCAAGGCCACCAGAACAAATATCAGGACCGCCGCCACCAGGAAGTTAAAAGAGCGCCGTTCGGCTAATTTCAGTCCTTTAAAACTGGGATAGGGAATATTGCTGACCATCAGAAAAGACAAGACGTAAATCATGATCAAAATCACCAGGTAGCCGGTGGATCCCGTCCCACCGACCTGATAGATAAACAGAATAGTTGCCGCTACGATACTGGCCGCGGCCGGAATGGGCAGGCCGACAAAATATTGATTCCCCGCTTGCCCGGCGTGAACATTAAATCGGGCCAATCGCAGAGCCCCGCAAACCACGTAGAGGAAGGCGGCCATCCAGCCGAATCGGTTAAAGGGTTTTAAGGCCCACAGAAAAACCAATACACCCGGGGCCAGTCCGAAGGCGATCAGGTCGCATAAGGAATCGTACTGAACGCCGAAGGCGCTGGTCGTCCTGGTAATCCGGGCGATGCGGCCGTCCATGCCGTCCAGGACGGCGGCGATCAGAACCGAAAGGGCTGCCTGGTGAAAATTGCCGGCAATGGCACTAATCACCGCATAAAAACCGCAAAAGAGACTGGCCGTGGTGATCAGGTTGGGGAGCACATAGACGCCTCTCCTCCGTTCCTTCCGGTTTTTATTCCTTCGATGTTGAATCCTCATGGCAATTCTCCCACAATGGTTAACCCGGCCTTGACCTTATCTCCCCGTTTGATCCGAAGTCGGACGGAAGGGGGCAGATAAAGATCCACCCTGGACCCAAATTGGATCAGCCCGAAACGTTCTCCTTGTTTTACCTTCTCACCTTCCTTGACCCAACAGACGATCCTTCGGGCAATCAAACCGGCAACCTGAACGAAAGTGATCTCATGGCCGTCGTCGGTCCTGAGGAGTAAGGCGTTTTGTTCATTTTCGGACGAGGCCTGTTTTTTATTGGCCGAATAGAATTTACCGGCCCGATAAAAAACCTTTTCAATCCTGCCGCTCGTCGGGATTCGATTCACATGGCAGTTAAAAATCGACATAAAAATACTGATCTTTATCGATCTTCCCGTTGAAAAAGGGGTTTTCTCCTCTTCCTCAATCAAAAGGATCTTGCCGTCGGCCGGGGCCAATACGGCCTTTTCACCCTGAAGGGACTTCCGTTCGGGGTCCCGAAAAAAAGAGGCCACAAACAAGGTAAAAAGAAGGGCCACCCCCCAACCAACGGGTAGGCCCAGCCAGATAAAAAGGGCGACTCCGGCCAGGCCCAGGGCAATAAATGGGACCCCTTGACGGGCTATCGGAATAGGCATAAAAAATGGTGCAGGGTGCAAGGTATACGGCCTACGGTTTTCTTCGAACCTTGAACCTCTGAATCTGACCCTGTTCATCATTTCTTAAGCCAGCTCATCATCTGCCGGAGTTTCTGGCCCACTTCTTCAACGGGATGCTCGGCTTCGATACGCCGCAAGGCATTAAAAACCGGGCGATTAGCCTGGTTCTCCAGGATCCATTCCCGGGCGAATTCACCGGTCTGGATCTCTTGCAAAATCATCTCCATCTCTTCCCGGGTCTCTTCGGTGATGATGCGGTGGCCTCGAGTCAGATCTCCGTATTCGGCCGTATCGCTGATGGAATAACGCATCCGGCTGATGCCCCCTTCGTAGATCAAATCCACGATCAGTTTTAATTCATGGAGACATTCAAAATAGGCGATCTCCGGTTGATATCCGGCATCCACGAGGGTATCAAATCCGGCCTTGACCAAAGCGGTTACCCCTCCGCATAAAACGGCCTGCTCGCCGAAAAGATCGGTCTCTGTTTCTTCTTTAAAGGTAGTCAAAATAACCCCGGCCCTTGTGGCCCCAATCCCCTTGGCATAAGCCAAGGCGGTCTTCATGGCCTTTCCCGAAGGATCCTGATAGATGGCTACCAACGAGGGAACCCCGGCCCCTTTTTCAAATTCCCGGCGGACCAAATGGCCAGGCCCCTTCGGGGCGATCATGACCACATCTACGTTTGCCGGGGGCACAATTTGCCCATAATGAATATTAAAGCCGTGCGAAAAAACAATGGTTTTTTCCGGTGTCAGGTGAGGCCTGACCTCATTTTCAAACAAAGAGGCCTGGGCATGGTCCTGGGCCAGGATTTGAATAACCTGGGCCTGCGCCGCGGCCTGGGCAGCGGTAACCGGTACAAAGCCTTGTTCTTGGGCCAGTTGGTAATTGGGGGTCCCGGCTAATTCGGCCACGACCACATCCACCCCCGAATCTCGCAAATTCAAGGCCTGGGCGTGTCCCTGGCTCCCGTAGCCGATAATGGCCACTTTCTTGCCTTTTAAGTAATTAAGGTCTGCTTCCTGATCATAAAAAATTTTCATTTTCTTCCTCCTCCGAGTGTCTCTATTGCGACGGTTTTTTCCCTTTTTAACGGTCCTTCTTTTTTGCTCCTGGCCATGGCAATGGTTCCGGTCCGGGCGATTTCTTTGATCCCGAGATGAGTGAGTAAATCTAAAATGGCCTTGATCTTCCCTTCATTGCCGGTTACTTCGATGGTATAAAATTGGGGGCTTACATCGACCACTTTACAGCGGAAGATATCCACGATCCTCAAGATTTCGGCCCGGGTTTGGGCCTCGGCCCGGACCTTGATCAAGGCCATTTCCCTTTCAACAAATTCGGTGTCGGTAAAGTCCATGACCTTGATCACATTGACCAGCTTATTGAGCTGTTTGGTTATCTGCTCGACAATCTGATCGCTTCCACGGGTGACCAAGGTAATGCGGGAAACCAAAGGATCCATGGTTTCAGCCACACACAGGCTCTCAATATTAAACCCCCGGCCGCTGAATAGACCCGTAACGCGTGACAAGACCCCTGGTTCGTTATCCACCAATACGGAAAGGGTATGTTTTTGATCCTGATGATTTTCCATAACTCAGCTGTAGAGATCAAGGGTTCAGTATACAACCGATGTTTTTCGCTGAATGCTAGAATCCTGACCCCTTGAATCCTTATTGATTATTACACCAACAACATTTCGGTCATGGCCTTCCCGGCCGGGACCATGGGGGAGACGCATTCTTCAGGGCTTACTCTGAAATCGATAATCACCGGGCCTTTGATGGACAAGGCCTTTTCGATTACCGGTCCCACTTCTTCCGGTCGCGTAGCCCTGAGTCCGGCAGCCCCATAGGCTTCGGCCAATTTAACAAAATCGGGGTTCCCTTTCAGAAACGTCTGGGCATACCGTTTTCCATAAAAAAGCTCCTGAAATTGACGAACCATGCCCAAATAACCGTTATTTAAAATGGCGATCTTCACCGGCAGTTGATTGGCCACGACCGTGGCCATCTCCTGGATGTTCATCTGGATGCTGCCGTCCCCGGCGATATCAAAGACGATCCGGTCCGGACAGGCCACCTGGGCACCGATGGCGGCCGGAAAACCATAGCCCATGACCCCCAGCCCACCGGAAGTAATAAAAGAGTTGGGCTGGTCGAAATGATAATATTGGGCGGTCCACATCTGGTTCTGACCCACTTCCGTGGCAATGATGGCCTTCCCCTGGGTCAGTTCATAGATCTTCTCGACTACATATTGGGGTTTGATTTCATCTTTTTCCCCTTCGTAGCTTAAAGGATGGGTTTGCTTCCATTCCTTGATCTGCTCCAGCCAGGGTTGACGTATCTTAGGCCAATCCTGTTTCCCGGGTTTTTGGAGCAGTTGATTCAATTTGTTTAAGGCGTCCTGGCAATCTCCAACGATGGGAATCTCAACCGAAACATTCTTACGAATCGATGTGGGATCGATGTCGATATGGATGATCTTGGCCTCCGGGGCGAACTGGTCCACTCTTCCGGTTACCCGGTCATCAAAACGGGCCCCCACGGCAATCAGGAGATCACAATGAGCCACAGACATATTGGCCCAATAAGTCCCGTGCATACCCAACATCCCCAACCAAAGGGGATGCCTGCCCGGAAAGGCACCCAACCCCATCAGGGTGGTCGTAACCGGAATCATCAAGGCCTCGGCCAAGGTCTTCAATTCCGGCGAGGAACGGGAAGTAATGACCCCTCCACCGGCATAAATAACCGGCCTCTTGGCCTTTAAGGTCATGGCCGCGGCTTTTTCGATTTGTCTGGGATGGGCGCTATAAGTCGGCCGATAACTGCGCAATTCTATTTTTTTGGGATACTTAAACTCAGTTTTGTCATGAAGTACGTCTTTAGGCAAATCCACCAGGACCGGCCCCGGTCGGCCGGAACGGGCCAAATAGAAGGCTTCCTTGATCACCTGAGCCAGATCGTCGACCTTTTTAACCAAATAATTATGCTTGGTGCAAGGGCGGGTAATGCCCACGATATCTACTTCCTGAAAGGCATCGTTGCCTATTAAGGGAGTCGGGACCTGACCGGTAAAAACGACTATCGGGATGGAATCCATAAAAGCCGAGGCGATTCCGGTTACCGTATTGGTGGCCCCCGGCCCGGAAGTCACCAGACAGACACCGACCTTGCCTGAAGTTCGGGCATACCCATCGGCCATGTGGACAGCCCCCTGCTCATGACGCACCAGATAATGGCGGATGGGGCTTTTTTCCAGATAGTCATAAATATCCATAATGGCTGCGCCGGGGTACCCGAAAATGGAGGTAATCCCTTCCTGGACCAAGCTTTCAACCACTATTTCGGCTCCACTTAATTTCAAGCCTTTTACCCCTTGGCCCGATGTTCTCTTAAGATCTGGTCAATCCGATCCCGGCCGGCCAATTTCAATTTTTGAAGCCTTTTCTTTTCCCGGTTTTCCTCATCGGAAAGGTACAGTCTTTTTTTGAGTTCTTCTAACTGGGCCTCAAATTCTTTGTGTTCTTTCACCAACTTTCCAAGTTCTTCATTTTCAGGAATCAGTTGGTTGATTAATTCTTCGTCTTTTTTCTCCATAAGCCGCTCCAGATAAGATTTAGAGAATATTAGAATATCCTCTTGGGTTTGTCAAATACAAAGAATAGGTGTAACTGGTTAATTAAAATCTAAAATAGGTTGAAAGTTTAAGAAAATGAGTTAAAATTGATATTCTTCTAAAGAAAATCTATCCAGCAGGAGGTCTGTCTATGAAGTGGGTCGAGGAGTCTACGGAAAAAGGGGTCCGAATCTTAAGATTAAATCGGGGGGTGACCAATCCGTTGAATGGAGAAGTGGTGGAGGAACTCGGCAGCCACATCCGGGAAGTCAAGGACAATAAGGAAATAATGGCGCTGGTGATCACCAGCGCTAATGAAAAATTCTTCTCTTTAGGCTTTGACATCCCTGATCTGTATCCGAAGGAACCCCAGGGCTTTAAAGACTTTTTCACCTCCTTCAATCAACTCTGCCTGGACCTCTATGTCCTTCCCAAGCCGACAGTGGCCGCCCTGAGCGGTCATGCCATTGCCGGGGGTTTTATCCTGGCCTCCTGCTGTGACTTTCGTTTTATGAGCGAAGGGAAAAAATTTTGCGCCCTCAACGAAATCAACCTGGGGGTGCCGGTGCCCTATCTGTCGGACCTTATTTTACGGCAGTTAGTCGGGGATCGGAAGGCAACAGAGATGTTGTATTCCGGGAAAATGATCCCGGCCGAAGAAGCCCTGCGGATGGGAATTGTGGATGCCCTTTTTCCTCCTGAGCGTCTCCTTTCGGAATCCCTGGCCAAGGCAGGGGAATTAGGAAATCTTCCGGCGGAAGCCTTTGGGGCGATCAAGGCTAACCGGACCGGGGAAGTAGATGAAAAGATTCGCCGACGTTTGGATGAAGATATTCAGCTCTTTATAAAATTCTGGTATTGTGAAGAAGCTCGGGGAAGACTTAAGGAGGCCATGAAAAAGTTTTAACAACCGGCTTATGGCCTAAGGCGCAAGGCTTAACCCTAAATCAAACCAATCTTCTACACTTTCGCCTCGTGTCTTGCGACTTAAACCCGACAAGGAGGTAAATCCATGGAATTCAAAATCGGACCGACCATCTTTTTCTTGGAAGAAGGTGACATCACCCATCAAGAAACCGAAGCCATCGTCAATGCCGCCAATTCCCGTTTGGCCGGAGGCGGCGGGGTTGACGGGGCCATCCACCGGGCCGGTGGACCGGCCATCATGGAGGAAGGCCGTCGGATCGGAAGCTGCCCTACCGGACAGGCGGTGATCACCACCGGAGGCAATCTCAAGGCCAAATATGTCATCCACACCGTCGGTCCCATATATCACGGCGGTAATAGAGGAGAACCACAACTTTTGGCCAGTGCTTATCGGGAAAGCTTGAAACTGGCCCACAAAAAAGGAATCCGGTCCGTAGCCTTCCCTTCCTTGAGCACCGGTGCCTACGGATATCCATTGGAAGACGCCGCCCGTATCGCCCTCAAGACCGTAGCGGATTATATTCGAGAAAATCCGATTTTCGACCGGGTCGGGTTTGTCCTCTTTGGAACACAATCCTTTCAAGCTTATAATAAAGCGACCGAAAAAGAAATGAGATTGGGGACAAGCAGAACCTGATAAATGGAATTTTATTTTTTATCCTCAGGCTTGGCCTGACCCCTCATTGGCTCAGACATCAGCAGTGCCACGGGAAAATGCTGAAAGATCTCACCAGCCCACAGAGTTCGGTCGTTCGAAAGAATCTGGCCGGTCAACACGTTGCGCCAGAGCGACGGAGCCGGCCGAGGCAGTATCACCCCCGTGTCCTGCCAGACCTCCGAACCGAGAGGCAGTCCTCCGTCCTCAACCACTGAGGTGAGGAACCTCGGGACTACGGTCACGGACCAGGCGGAACCGTCCCGTCTGGCAAAGGCAATGAGATGCTTCCTGAATCGCCCCGCGACGGCCAGAGGTTTATAAGCGCCGTTTTGGAAGATTTCTGCCCTTGCCTTGCGCGCGTTGAGGGCTCGAACCAGAAGAAAGAGCTTCACCCTTCCATCCTCTTTCATTGCCAGAAGCTCTTGGATCAATTCCAGGACGTCGGTCTTAATTCTACGACGAATCTCCCGAAGGTATCGGAACCGTAGTCCAAAATCCACCGGGCGGCGGTTATCCGGATCTACAAGATTAAGATCCCACAGTTCGGTGCCTTGGTAGAAATCCGGCACCCCCGGTGCCGTAATCTTGAGCAGGGTCTGCGAAAGCGAATTGAAGACGCCATAGTGGGCAATCTTGATCTGGAATGGTTTCAATTCCCGGAGAAAAGCATTCGATTCCTCCGGGGCCAAAATGCTTTCCACGAACGACAGGCAGGCCTCCTCGTATTCCCTGTCCGGTTGGAGCCAGGTCGTATGCACCTTGGCCTCCCGCACGGCTTTAATAACGTAGGCCTTAATCCGTTCCCGGAATTGCGGAACCTCCGTCTCGCGAAAAGGCCAGGCTCCCATCAAGGTCTGATACAAGAAGTATTCGTCGTTCCCGTCCGGAGCCGGCACTCCACGGACTCGCTTCTTCTTGGTCTTGTTGAGTCGCCTCCACGATCGCACCTTTTTCTCCCACTCGGTCGGGATTTCCGAGAGGACGTTGATTCTGGCCCTGACGTCTTCTCCCCGCTTGGTATCGTGAGTAGCCGTGGCGCTCAAGGCATGGGGCCACGTTTTGCATCTCTTGGCATTGAAGGCGTGGAACTGAGCGCCGGAACATCCGAATCTGCCGGGATTACTCCCCACCTCATTCAGCGACAGCAGGCGGTTATACACATACAGCATGGTATCTTCAAACCCCTTGGCCATCAGGGCCCCTGTGTGCTGTTGAAATCTCATCGTAAATTGAAGCCAGTGTGCTCTTTCTTCGTCGGAAAGATATCCGGGAAAATTCAACAAGAGAACGCTCTGAAGGAAGGCCAATTCATGCAGCAGACCCGGATTGTCGGCTCGAGCCCTTTCCACCGCTTGTCCTATGACCTGTGTGTCTTTCTCGGACACAATCGACTGATGGGTATAGGTGCGATAGACCGGAAATCCTGCCAGCAATTCGGTCAAGGCGTTGCGCAGCCCGCAAAGGGTTAGGTCACTGCCGTGACGGTCACGACCGGAGATATTCCTTACCCAATAGGCCAAGTTGGCGACATCTCCCGCCAGGTCGTTTTGAATAATCAACCGCCTTGTTTCACGCAGCAGATGGCCGTAAGAATGCTTCGATCCCGTCAGGTTCGAGTAGATCATCGAGAGCTTCTTGACATTGGCGCGATCACAGAACAATCCATTGACGTAATTGAGGAAATCGTAACCCGTTGTCCCCTGGACAGGCCAATACTCGGGCACGGTCTCATCCATGGCCAGAATTTTTTCCACGACTAAGTAGGCCTGCGGAAATTTTTCTCTCAGCCGTCGGAGATAGGCGGCAGGATCGTACAGACCATCCACATGGTCAACTCTCAACCCCGAAAAGATTCCTCTCTCCAACAGTTCCATAACGAGCCGATGCGTGTGATCAAAGACCTCCTCATCCTCCACTCTCAGAGAAATCAGACCATTGATATTGAAGAACCTCCGGTAGTCTATTTCTTCAGCTCCAACCTTCCAGAAGGCCAAGCGAAAGAGCTGCCGGCCCAGGAGGTCATCCAACAGATTGAAACTCTCAGCCTTTCCCGGTATTCCGTTGAATGTTCGTAGGTTCGAATCCACAAACCGCCTTATTTCGGC
>CAWGEQ010000044.1:0-18584 GCA_963821645.1 uncultured delta proteobacterium
GTATTTTTTTCCAGAAGGGGTTTTTTCCCGATTGGAATTTTTAATTGGTAGATACCGGCTGGTAGGATATACCCTTGAATTTCCGGATTTAATTCTTTGAGTTCCTTGAAGTAGGACCCGCATCCCTTGGCAATATCCCGAAGGGGAACGGCACGGGGAAGCTGTACCATAACCTGATCGTATTCGATAGGGAGATAGCCCTCTTTTTCAGGAAGATCAAATCCGTATTTTTTAGGATCGGCTAAGATAACCTTGACAGCCAGGATCCGGAAGATGTACCGCTCGGTCTCCTGGGGCAGGGCCATCCGGTAATAATCGCTTTCTCCCTGAAGGGATATTTCCTCTCTAACCCGGTCTTCCCCGCAATTATAGGCCGCCATGGCTAAGTTCCATTTGCCGAATTGGTCATAGAGAATCTTCAAGTAATTGATGGCCGCCTCTGTGGATTTGATCAAATCAAGCCGTTCATCAATCCAGGGTTTTTTCTGGAGGCTGAACCTCTTGCCGGTCCTCTCAATAAATTGCCAAAAGCCCGCCGCACCTTTGTTGGAAAGGGCCTGAGGCCGGAGGGAACTTTCGGCCACCAGCAGGTATTTCAGGTCATCGGGCATCCCTTTTTCTTTGAGTCGGGCCTCGACATAGGGGAAATAACGTTTACTCCGCTTTAACCACAAAAAAACCTGGGCGCGGTCATAAACGTTTAGACATAAATTCCCGGTCCATTCGTTCCCAAACCTTTCGATCCGCAAAGGGAACCGGTTCACCGCAGAGAGTCAGAAAGGAAGGAAAGGTATAATAGAAGGCGACGCATGGGCTTGTCCTGAGAAGAGACCATCCTACCAATAAACCAAAAACAAGAAAAAATTTTATAGTCGATTTTTTGTTCACCATAAGATTTTTATATTAGGCAACTCTTTTTGGTCAGGAATTATCCGACAATCTCCAGGGCATTGAAAAAATACCCGATTTCAACCTTGGCCGTTTCCGGGCCGTCGGACCCGTGGACGATATTTTTTTCGATACTGCTGGCAAAATCGGCCCGTATCGTTCCGGGATCTGCCTTGGTGTAATCGGTAGCCCCCATTAATTTTCTATTTCGTTGGACGGCCCCTTCACCTTCGAGGACTAGGACCACGCAGGGTCCGGAAGACATAAAATCGGTCAAGCTGTCAAAAAAAGGTTTTTCCCGATGAACCTCATAAAAACCCTCGGCCTGCTTCTTGCTCATGGAGATCATCTTCATGGCAGTCACCTTGAGGCCGTTTGATTCAAACCTTTTAAGCACCTTCCCGATCAGCCCCTTGGCCACCCCATCGGGTTTAATGATTGATAATGTTCGTTCCATCAGTCTATCCCCAATCTTTTTGGAATTTTATATTTTAGAACTTTATCGAAATCTTCCCTTGACTGTCAAGGAGTAATTGAAAATCCCCTCTTCACTTTGGATAGGGCAAAGGGGAAGTTAATCAAGACGGACAAAAATAGATTAAAATTAACCGGGAAGGACTTTAAGCCATTAAGAGCGCTGGACACTGTGGATGATGTAAGCGAGGGGGTCTTTCTTTTCCGGGCTAACGATCTTAGGCAAGCCAGGCAATTGATCGAAAAAGTTCACGGTCAGGTGTTAATAGAAGACCCTCAGACCGAGTTGTTCCAAATCACCTTTTTGAAGAAAGGATGACCCTGCTCATTTTTTATAAGCCATTCCGATAAGGGGATAAACAACCATTCCCGAGAGGACGGCGATGTCTTCGGCCGACAGATATTTCGAGATGCTGGCATCAAAGAGGAGATTGCCGTCAGGGGGAAATTCCTCGTCGCCGGCCCAGAGCACCAGGCATACCGGGATGCAAGGGAAGACCTTAAAGTAAAGAGAGGCATCCCCTTCCTCACCCTTGTTCCCGCCCATCTTCAACCCCAACTCGATGAAAAGATCCGGCCGGTCCCCGAAGGTCTTGACAAGGGGCTCCTTGGCCCTCTTGACAAAGGCCGAATAATAAAATTCTCCGGAGGGGATTTCCCGGAAGGTAATCCAGGTTTCGGCCAAAGGGGCGCCCTTGGCCTGAATCAGATAATGCATGATCAAGCCCTGTTCCTGCAAAGAAAGCTCTTTGGTTCCCGCCGTGGCCACGATTTCTCCTTCCGGCCAGGTGATGGTGATCGGCCGGTTCAACAACAAGAAGTTCTATGGTCCCTCCGCTCGGGTTGGGCCGGTATTCGGCCCCGCTGTCTAAGGCCGTATTTCGAGGGTCTTTTTTTCTGAATTCCTCTTTAGCGATTTCGAGGGTGTTTTTATAATCATCTATTCGGGGCATTTGGGTTCCTTATGCTCACAAGAAGTGCAGAGGGTCTTGTTTTTGAGATCGATCAAACGAAATCCCCGGGCGCAGATCTGATCCCGAATCCTATCGGCCTCGGCATATTCCTTCCGCTGCCTGGCCTCTTCCCGTTGGGCCAAAAGATCCTGGACTTCGGCCGGCAGGGCCGGGTCCGGGAAATCCATGACCTGCAAGACCGAATCGGCTTTCTTGATGAGCTGGTCCAATTCCATAAACTGGGCATGGGAGATTCTTTTTTCTATCAGAATCGGATTGATGGTCCGGACCAATTTAAACAGGGCCGATAAGGCCGAAGAAATGTTCAGGTCATCGTCAAGGGCCTCTTTAAAATCGGTTCTAAATTGATAAACAGCCTCGCTCACCGCGGGAATGTCCTCCGATCCGGTTTTGCTGGTATAAAGCTTGTGGATGAATTCATCCAAACGCTTCAAGGTCTGACGGCCGGCCTCCAAGGCCTTTAGAGAAAAGCTCAGTTGTTTCCGGTAATGGGTGGCCAGCAAAAAATAACGCACTTCCCGACCGGTAAACCCCTGTTTCAGGAGGTCCCGCAGGGTAATGATATTTCCTCCACCATAAGACATTTTTTTCCGGTCCACCATGACCATCTCACTGTGCAGCCAGTAATTGACGAACTTTTTCCCGGTAGCCGCCTCACTGATGGCAATCTCATTTTCATGATGGGGAAAGATCAGGTCCACGCCGCTGGTGTGGATGTCAAAGGTCTCGCCCAAATATTTGAGGGCCATGGCCGAGCATTCCACATGCCAGCCGGGTCGGACATTTCCCCATTCGGTTACAAAATAAATGCCTTTTTTCAACTCGGCCAGATTGGAGCGTTTGAGCAGGGTAAAATCCTGAGGGTTGTCCTTTTCGTATTCATCCAGATCCACGGTCTTGCCCAGTTTGATCTTTTTCAAATCCACCCGGGAAAGCCGGCCATAACCCTTAAACCGGGAGATATCGAAATAGAGGGAATGCATTTTTTCATAGGCAAAACCTTTTTTCAGGAGGTTCCGACCCAGCTCGATCATGTCCTCCACATGTTCGCTGGCCTTGGGATAATAGGCGGCCCGCTTGATGCGCAAGGCGTCAATGTCCTTGAGGAACTCCTTGATATAGGCTTCGGTGAATTCGCTCAAAGGTAACCCTTTGGCCTCGGCCCCCTGAATGGTCCGATCGTGCAGATCGGTAATATTCATGATATGAAGGACCTCGAAGCCTTTAAACTCCAGATAACGGCGGAGCAGATCGGCCACCACAAATCGGCGACCGACCCCAATGTGGATCAGATCATGCACCGTCGGGCCGCAAGTGTAAATGGAAACCCGGCCTTCCTGAAGGGGCTGGAAGCTTTCCTTTTCCCGGGTCAGAGTATTGTAAAAAATCAGGCCGTCCTTTTCCTTTTCGGTAAACAAGGTAGTGCTCAGATATCTTTCCCCGCTGTCCGGGCAGATGACTACGACCAGTCCTTTTTTTAATTGCTGGGCCTTTTTCAGGCCCACGGCCATGGCCGCACCGGAACTCATACCTACCAGCAACCCCTCTTCCCGGGCCATCTTCCTGGCCGTTTCAAAGGCCTCTTCATCTCCGATATTGACCACCTCATCCAGGATGTTTTTATCGTAAATGCCCGGCTTGTAGGATTCCTTCATATTTTTCAAGCCCTGGATCTTGTGGCCCAGATAGGGTTCAACCCCGATGATCTTGATGGCCGTATTGTATTCCTTCAACCGTTTGGTTATCCCCATCAGGGTGCCGGTGGTTCCCATGGTGGCCACCACCATGGACACTTTGCCCTTGGTCTGTTGCCAGATATCCACGGCCGTGCCGTGATAATGGGCGGCTATATTGTCTTCGTTATTAAACTGATCGGCTAAAAAATATTTTTCCGGGTGTTCCCGGGCCATTTGGTAAACTTTCTCAATAGAGCCGTCTGTTCCTTGGTTGGCCGGGGTCAACAAGAGCTTGGCCCCGTAAGCCTTGAGGATTTTCTGCCTTTCGATACTGGCCGATTCGGGCATGGCCAGGATCAGGGGATATCCTTTGACGGCCGCCACCATGGCCAGACCGATACCCGTATTGCCTGAAGTGGCTTCAATGATGGTCTTGTCTTTGGTGAGGGCCCCGCTTTTTTCCGCGGCTTCGATCATGGACAAGGCGATTCGATCCTTGACCGATCCTCCGGGATTAAAGGATTCGAGCTTGGCCCAGACGGAAACTTTTTTATTGGGATTCAACCGATTTAAACGGACCAGAGGGGTTTGGCCGATCAGTTGTAAAATATCGGTATAGGCCGGTTGCCTGATTTTATTCACTTTTTCTTGTGCCTTTCTTTTTATTGATCCTGTCGTATAAGGCGATCTGTTCGGCGATGGATAATTTTTTAGGGACCTTTTTTCTGGATGACCGGCATAAGCGACATCGATCCTGGGAACAGCCCTGACAAAAACGGCAATCCGGACAGGGGCGTCTTCTTGAAAAACACGGTTTGCGGTTCAAGGTATAAGGTCTACGGCTTGAGGAATCATTTGTTTTTTCGTTTTTCCTTTGCATCCCCACCTTGTACCCTGCACCTTAAACCGTGCGCCTGTCTTTATTCCACCGTCACACTCTTGGCCAGATTTCGCGGCTGATCCACATCGGTCCCGCGGAGCACGGCAATATGATAGGCCAAAAGCTGCAAAGGCACTACATATAAAATTGGAGACAGTCCCCGACCGGCCTTGGGCAGCCGGATTAAATCATCGGCCTTCGACCCGAGCGGCCCCCCCTTCTTTTCATCGGTCAGGGCGATAATAATCCCACCCCGGGCCCGGACCTCCTCGATATTGCTGAACACTTTTTCCTGAATTTCGTTTTGGGGAACTAAAAAGACCGCGGGCATCTTCTCGTCGATGAGGGCAATGGGCCCGTGTTTCATCTCTCCGGCTGGATAGCCTTCGGCATGGATATAGGAGATTTCCTTTAATTTCAAAGCCCCTTCCAGGGCAATGGGATAATGGATGCCCCGGCCCAGGAATAAAAAATCCTGGGACTGAAAATAACGTTGGGCAACGGCCTGGATCTGAACATCGGACTCCAGTATCTGTTCGATTCCGTGAGGGATGCGCAACAGTTCTTCGATCATGGCCAACCGGTCTTTCCGGGAGATCTTCTTCAACGTTTGCCCGATGTACAAGGTCATGAGATAGAGGGCCGCCAATTGAGTGGTAAAGGCCTTGGTAGAGGCCACGCCGATTTCCGGTCCGGCATGGGTATAAATCACCCCATGGGCCTCCCTGGAGATACTGCTGCCGACGACATTGCAGATGGCCAGGATCCGGGCCTTTTTCTTTTTGCCTTCCCGTAAGGCGGCCAGGGTGTCGGCCGTTTCTCCAGACTGGGAAATCAAGATGAGCAGGGTCTTGGGATTGGCAATGGGATTTCGGTAGCGGTATTCAGAGGCATAATCCACCGTCGTGGGGATCCGGCAATATTGTTCAAACAGAAACTTGCCGATCAGGGCCGCATGCCAGGAGGTCCCGCAGGCTACAATGTTGATCTGGTCGATCTCTTTCAACTCCTGCACGGAAAGATTGATTTCCGGCAAGAGGACCTCTCCCTTTTCCGGGGAAACCCGGCCACGGAAGGTATCGATGACGGCATGGGGTTGTTCGAAGATCTCCTTCTGCATAAAATGTTTGTACCCGGCCTTCTCGGCCATTACCGGGCTCCAGGAGATTTTTTGGACCTCCTTTTTTATTTTTCCTTTTTTCAAAGAAATAACTTGGGGAAAAGGCAGCTCGATCAAGGCCACTTCCCCGTCTTCGAGATAAATGACCCGGTTGGTGTGATGGAGAAAGGCCAGGACATCGGAGGCGATAAAAAACTCCTTCTCCCCGATCCCCAGAATCAAAGGGCATTCTTTTCGAACGGCTACGATGCGGTTCGGGTCCTGGCTGTCGAGGACGACCAGGGCATAAGACCCCCGGATTTTTCCCAGGGCCATTTGAACCGCCTTAACCAGATCCCGGCCTTTCAAGTATTTGTCGATCAGATGGGCAACGATCTCCGAATCCGTTTCCGATAAAAAGGTACGACCCTCGGCGGACAATTGTTTTTTAAGGTCCAGATAGTTTTCGATGATGCCGTTATGGACCAAGGCGATCCGGCCGACTACATGGGGATGGGCGTTTGTTTCCGAAGGCCGGCCGTGTGTGGCCCAGCGGGTATGGCCGATCCCTATACTACCGGCAATGGGATTCTGAGAGAGCAGACGGCCCAGTTCACTTAATTTTCCCTGGCTGCGGCGCACCTGGAAATGTTTGTCTTGAATCACGGCAATGCCGGCGGAATCATACCCCCGATATTCCAATTTTTTTAATCCCTCGAAAATGACCTCTACGGGATTTTGAGGGCCGAGATATCCGATAATGCCGCACATAGGCTTGCTCCTTTCTTAAAGAATTCTTATTTTCTTTTGAGGTTTTTGTTTTTTATTAAAGAGAAAGGAGGAATCGTAATCCCATCCTCAAGGGTAGCCGCATCTATCACCACATGAGACTGGATTTCGCAATGGGAGCCGATGCGGGTCTTCCCCCGGATGCTCGTAAAAGGGGCGATGACCGTATCCGGGCCTATTTGAACCGTGCCTTCGATATAGGTGGTCAGGGGATCGATAATAGTCACTCCCCGGTGCATCCATTCTTTGAGGATCCGCTGCCGCAACACTTGACCTGATCTGGCCAGTTCTTCACGATCGTTGATTCCCAAGACCTCCTCAGGATTAGAGTGACAGAGCACGGCCATCGGCAATCCTTTCTCCCGGGCAAACTGAACCAGATCGGTCAGATAATATTCCTTCTGTCGGTTTTTTCGGGTCAAGCCGGAAAGGGCTGAAAAAAGGAATTCCGAATCAAAGGCATATAGGCCGGTGTTGATTTCCCGGATAAGCCGTTCCTGTTGAGAAGCATCCTTTTCTTCGACGATCCGCACAAGTTGTTTTTGAGGATCCCGGATGATCCGACCGTATCCTTTTGGGTCTTTCACCGCCGTACTGATAAGGGTCAGAACGGCCTGCTCTCTTAGATGAAACCGAAGCAGTTTTTTCAAGGTCCCTTTTTCGATCAAAGGGACGTCCCCGGAAAGGACCAGCACGGTCCCTTGAAAGGATTCGAGTTCTTTCTGGGTTACTTTCAGGGCATGGCCCGTCCCTAATTGAGGGGATTGGTGGACAAATGTCCCCATCCATCCCCGGAAAGCCTCCCTTATCCGTTCTGCCTGATGGCCCACCACCATGATGTTTTTTGCGGGTTTCAAGCTCTTGGCCGCATCCAGCACATAACCGACCATCGGCTTCCCCAATAAAGGGTGAAGCATCTTGGGGAGGTTGGATTTCATCCGGGTCCCCTTTCCGGCGGCCAGGATCACTACGGATAAAGGTTTTTTACACATTGGTCCTTATTTGCGGTCAAATGAGATGAGAAAATTTGCAACCATATCATATTTCCGTAATTTTTACTGGTTAACCAAAAAAAAGGCAAGTCAAAAGACTTTATCCATTTAATTTTCTTGCCTGCTTCCTCTTAAAATGTTATCCATTTTTAACAAATTGAGGAAAAATCCCCTCCCGCCGATGCCCATGGCCCTCATCCCTAATTGGTCTGACGAGTGACGAGTTTTTAAGTTTTTGCCGGCGTCTTCTCGCGCATTACTTATTACTTTTCCCGGATGCTCGGTTTGCCCTATGGGGGAACTTTTTAAACAGCCGGCATAAAATGATTTTTCTGTGTGTGACCATCGATGAACTCCGATATCCCTAAATTAACCAACAAACGCATCTTATTGTTTTGGCTGCCCCTGGAATCCACCTGGCTTATGATGGCCCTGGAAAGTTCACTCCTGAGTGCGATCATTGCCAGGATGGCTGCACCTAAGTTTAACCTGGCCGCCTACGGGGTAGCCTTCTCCTTTATCCTGGTGGTCGAAGCCCCTATTCTGATGATCATCAGCGCCGCCACCGCCCTGGTCAAAGACCGGGATTCTTTTATCAAAATGCAGCGTTTTACCTTGGTCTTGATCGGGATGATTACCTTAATCATGGGAATCGTCCTTCTACCGACCATTTTTTCTTTTCTTACTAAAAAGCTGATCGGCTTACCGGAAAAAGTTGCCGGGCTGACCTACCATGCGGTTCTCATCTCAATCCCCGTACCCTGGGCCATAGGTATTCGCCGGTTTTGTCAGGGGATATTGATCCGTCATAACAAAACCCGTTATGTCGCCTTCGGAACCGCGATCCGGCTGGCTACTATAATTTTGGTCGGCCTGTGTTTATATCATTTTTCACATCTTGATGGGGCTTCCGTCGGGGCCGCTGTCCTGGCCATCGCGGTAACCCTGGAAGCGGTCTCCAGTCGGCTTATGGCCGCCCCGATCATCAAAAATTTATTAGGAGAACCCCTCCCCAAAGGTCATGGCTAAGGACACCTTGACTTACCGGGCCATTTTTAAATTTTACATGCCCCTGGCCCTGACCTCCTTGCTGGCCTTGGGGGTCCAACCGGCAACGACCTTTTTTGTCGGAAAAAGCCGGATGGCCATCGAGTCTCTGGCCGTACTCCCGGTCATCTACGGGTTGATCTTTATTTTTATGAGTTGCGGCTTGTCCTTTCATGAGGCCAGTATCGCCCTCATGGGGAAGAGGAACCGCAATTATAAGGAACTGCGCGACTTTGCTTTGATCTTGTGCGGGATCACCGTAGGGGCCCTGGCTTTTATCGCCTTCACCCCATTATCCAATTTGTGGTTCCGTTTCGTTTCCGGCCTTTCTTTGGAATTAACGCAATTTGCCTTAAGCCCTTTAAAGCTGTTGACCATCATGCCCGGGATTTGGGTGCTGCTCACTTTCCAGAGGTCGGTCTTGGTCAGCGCCCGGGACACGGGACCGATCACCTGGGCTACCGGCCTGGAACTCTTGATCGTCATCGCCGCCCTTTTTGCGGCCATCCGTTATTTCGATGCCATTGGCGCCACGGCCGCGGCCTTAGCCCTTATCCTGGGCCGGATCGGAGGAACCCTCTGCCTTTTCCCGTCTTTTTTGAGGACCCTGAAAAACTCCAACCAGGGACAAGAGGCTGCTTGATCCCACCATTTTTTAGACAGGAGTAAGCGGATCTTTTTGACTCTTCCCGTTAGGTCATGGTGATGAAATTAAGGGAATTGATTCCGCCGTCCTGTCCGGGGGCGGCCATTTCCGTCTGAATGAGCCGGTCTCCCTTTTTGGCCAATCGCGACTCCTTGATAAAGGCGAGAAGATTTTTGCAGTCAAAAGGATCCTTCCTTTTCATTAAAAAGGGGCAAACGCCATAAGAGAAGGATAAAAAATGGGTTGCTTGGGGGTCTCGGCAAAATGCCAAGATCCAGCAATCCGGCTTAAATCGGGAGATATGCCTGGCAGTAGTACCCGTACGGGTGGGTGTTATAATGAGGCTTACCTTTAGTACTTGCAAGGCCTCTATGACATTGAGGGAAATGGCATTGATTACCGATACCTTTCCTTGCTCGACGTCCGTTTTTAGGTATTCGTAGGCGTGGGAAGAGGGATTGATATTCCTCCTTTGACTTTCAATCGAAGAGGCGATCCGGGCCATCATTTTTACGGTTTCGACCGGATGTCGGCCGATGGCCGTTTCTTCCGAGAGCATGACGGCATCACTGCCGTCTAAGATGGCATTGGCCACGTCGGTGACTTCGGCCCGGGTGGGCCGGATATTTTCGGTCATGGACTCGAGCATTTGGGTGGCGGTGATCACCGGTCGGCCAGCGAGATTGGCCTGGTAGATGAGTTTTTTTTGGACGGCCGGCACCTCTTCGATAGGGATCTCCACCCCCAGATCCCCCCGGGCGATCATAATCCCGTCGGCTGTTTCCAGTATTGATCTGATGTTTTTGACGGCCTCGGCCCGTTCGATTTTGGCGATTACCGAGATTCTTTTTCCTTTTTCCCGGGCGAACTGTTTGACCTTGAGGATATCCCCGGCCTTTTCAACAAAGGAGAGACTAAAAATATCCAGCCCCTCTTTCAACCCAAAGGCCACCCCGGCCAGATCGGCATCGGTAACCGGGTCGGCAAGGTTCTTGGTCCCCGGCAGGTTCAATCCTTTATGAGAGAGCAAGACCCCGCCCATGAGGACCTTACAGCGTACTTCATCTCTGGAAACTCCCAGAACCCGTAACTGGATGAAGCCGTCGTTGAGAAAAATCATGGCCCCCCTGGAAACAATCTTTGGTAATTTATTATATTCCACCGGGATCATCGAGGGGTTGTTGGATATCCCCCCGGTGCTCAGAGTAATTTCTTCTCCCTTTTTTAGTATCAACGGATCAATAAAAAGACGGCCGATGCGAATCTTCGGGCCGGGGAGGTCTATCAGGATCGGACAGATTCGATCCCTTTCCCTGGATAAGGACCGGATCATCCGGATATCTTCCCGGTGTTCCTCGGAGGTGCCATGAGCCAAATTGAGCCTGGCCACATCCATCCCCTCTTTTAACAAGTCCTTTAAGATGGACTTAGAACGGCAGGCAGGTCCAATCGTACAAACGATTTTGGTTTTATGCTTGGGCAACTTTTTAATCAACGGCATTTATAATGGACCCTCCATTTGGCTTAAGCCGACATTCCTGATCTGTCTGGGCTGCCTTCAATTTTTTTACCTGCGGATTATCTTAACAGCTCTAATCTCAGGTCTCGGAGGCAATATTTATCAAAAGCGTTTAGTTAAAAGTATAGAGAGCTGTCCGCGACCTGTCAAGGAATCCCCTTTCTCTTGGAAGAGATATCGTTTTTGCGGCCCTTACCTTTTCGCTAATTATCAGAAAATACAGGACTGCTTTCCCTATCCGCGAATCACCCCTATTCGATTCTTTTGCGTCTTGTTAGCCCCTTTGGTGGGTCTTGCCATATATAGAAAATAAGGTATAATAGCATTATTCGGGAATAAAGGCCTCGGCTAAAAAAATGCGGCTCACTATTTTTTGGCGATTAATGATCGGCTATCTGATCATCTTTCTTTTGGTGATGATGGTCGGAGTTTACGCCATTATCCAACTTAAACGGTTTAATACAGCCACCCAACACTTCCTGAACGTGGACAATCGACATCTGGAATATGAAAAGAAGCTTGAAGATTTGATCCTTTCCCAACATCGATTTTTAAAAAAATACATCATCACTAAAGATCAGAGCTTCTACACCCAGTTCCTTTCCACAAAAGAAGCTTTTTACAAAGACCTGAATCAGGCACTGGCTATTTCCGATATCACCGGCAGGAAGAATGTCTTCCTGAAAGTTCGTGATTACTATGACCGTTACCAATCCTTGGCAGAGGAGGAAAACGAATTAATCCGGTCAAGACAATACCATTCGGCGAAACGGTACGATTCGGAAAAAGATAAGTTGGTGGATGGAATCTTAAATGAGCTGGATATCTTGAAGGGCCAAATCCAGCAAGACGTTTATCGCTGGATGAAGGAACAGGGAGAGGCGGGAGATTCGGCTCGTAATGTTGCGGTAATCCTGGCCTTGATTGCCCTGGGTTCTGTCGTCGTCATCTCATTTCTTATCACCGGGAGCATCACCGGCCCCTTGAATCAGTTAAGGTTTAAAACACGAGAAATCTCTGAAGGCATTTTTAAAAGTAATTTACCGGTTTTTTCCTCTCCTGAAATTTCAGAGTTGGCTCAGGCTTTTAACTTAATGATTCAAAAGCTCCGTAATTTGGATAAGATGAAATCCGATTTTTTTTCCACCATGTCTCATGAGCTTCGAACCCCTTTGACCTCCATCAAAGAAGGGATTGCCCTTCTTAAGGAAGAAGCCGCAGGGCCAATTACGGCCAAACAAAAAAAATTGTTGGACATCATTGCCCAGGAAAGCCATCGCTTAATCGACCTGGTTAATTCCTCTTTGGACTTGTCCAAGATGGAGGCGGGGATGATGACCTATCGGTTTGAACCGGCCGGGCTTGTCCCTCTGATCGATAGGGTGATCAAAGAGATGGGACCCCTGGTCGAAGCCAAGGAAATTAAGTTTGAGAAAACGATAAAAGGGAATTTGCCGAGTATTAAATTGGACCAGGAGAGGATCCTTCAGGTACTGCGTAATCTGGTTGGGAATGCCGTGAAATTTACTCCCGAGGGGGGACAAGTGGTTATCTCCGCAGAGGTCATCAACCAAGGTATCGAGGTCGCAGTGAGGGATACCGGGCCTGGGATCCCCGAAGAGCATCTTTTAACTATCTTTAACAAATTTCACCAAGTAGTGCCGACAAAGTCTTACCAGATCAAGGGAAGCGGTTTAGGACTGGCCATTGTCAAATACATCATCCAATCGCATGGTGGCAGGGTATGGGTAGAAAGCACATTAGGGCAAGGAAGCACATTTTATTTTTGGTTGCCGGCTTGATATTTTTAGGGTTTTCAGGGTGTGTGAAGGAGGGCCTGGTCCAACCAACAATTTCTCCAGCGGGAAAAGAAGAAGCTCAGAAAAGGAAGGCAGCCGCTGTGGATGAGAAGAAAAAGAACGAAACGGCCAAGGCCCTGCTCTTTGAAGGGAATTGGCTTTTTTCTCTGGGTGATTATGATGGGGCTCTCCGGAATTATCAAAAAGTTATCGATCTTTTGAATAAAAAACCCCCGGCTGATGAGGCCTATTTCAATATAGCCCTGATCCATGCCTATCCTGGAAATCCCAAGAAAAACTATGGCCAGTCGCTTGCCTTTATGAAAAGGCTGATAACTGATTTTCCCCAGAGCTCTTTTTTTTATCAGGCAAACGTCTGGATCGATGTTCTCCAGGTGAATGAAAAATTGACCAAAGAAAATGAGAAATTGGGTAAAGATCATGAAAAGACGATCAAAGACCGTGATAGATTGGTTAAAGAATATGAAAAAATGAATAAGGATTATGAGAAACTAGTTAAAGATTATGAAAAATCAACTAAGATGTTAGAGGAATACAAAAAAGTCGATATCGAGATAGAAGAGAAGAAGAAAGAGAAAGGAAGATAAAAAAGCATGCGATTGGGAAAGATCCTGGTGGTGGACGATGACCGAAACCTCCTGGAACTGGTAAAGATGAGGCTTGAATCCGCCGGTTATGAAGTAACGGCGGTCTTAAAAGAAGAAGAGGCCCTCCAAGCCCTTAAAGAGCAGATTTTTGATCTGGCTATCGTTGACCTTCAACTGGATAATCAAGACGGGATATCGCTGATGACAGAATTTCACCGCCTCATCCCCGAGTTGCCGGTGATGATCCTTACGGCTTATGGGAGCATCGAAAGCGCAGTGGAGGCCATGAAAAAAGGGGCTTACAGTTATCTCACCAAGCCTTTCGATCCTCAGGATTTGTTATTACAGATCAAAATAGCTTTGGAAAACAGCCATCTTACTTCCGAGGTCAAAAGGCTGGAAACACTTTTGGAGGAGCGTTTCGGCTTCTCAAATATTGTGTCCCAAAGCGAGCAGATGCGCCTTCTCCTCGAAAAAGTTTCTCAGATCGCCAAAACGGATTCGACGGTCTATATTCACGGAGAAAGCGGCACGGGGAAAGAGCTCATTGCCAAGGCGATACATATCGCCAGCGAGAGGAAAGACGAGGCTTTCGTGGCCATCAACTGTGCCGCTCTCCCGGAAGGCCTTTTAGAGAGCAGGCTCTTTGGTCATGAAAAGGGGGCCTTTACCGGGGCCATCAAGAGTACCAAAGGACTATTTACCCAGGCCAATGGGGGCACCATTTTCCTGGACGAAATAGGAGACATGCCTCTGGGAATCCAGGCCAAATTGTTGCGGGTCCTTCAGGAACGGCAGTTTTATCCCGTAGGTAGTGAGAAATTGGTTGAGGTTGATGTCAGGGTAATTGTGGCCACAAACAAGGATCTGGAGGCTTTGGTCAAACAAGGTTTTTTCCGGGAAGACCTCTTTTACAGGATCCATGTCATTCCCATTTTCCTGCCACCCTTAAGAGAGCGGAAAGAAGACATCCCTCTATTGGTCGAACATTTTCGTAAAAAGTTTTCCCAACAAATGAATCAGGATGTCAAGGGATTGACCCCATTGGCCATGCAAAAACTGATGCTCTACGATTGGCCGGGGAATGTGCGGGAATTGGAAAATACCCTGGAGTATGCCGTGGCCATTACCCAGCAGGACATCATCTCTGAAGACCTTATTTTTCAGCAGAAGGACAAAGCTATCGTCTCTCAGCAGTCGACTTTGCCACCCCTCAAAGAGGCCAGGAATGCCTATGAAAAGAATTATCTGATCCAAATCCTCTCAATCTGCAAGGGCAATATAAGTAAGGCATCCAAACTGGCCGGAAAATACCGAGCCGATTTCTATGAGCTCCTAAAAAAGCACGATCTGAAAATAAAAGATTTTAAAAAACAAAAGTAAAACCGTAGGGATTAAACTACGTCTTCATCCCAGCCCTGTAGGCAAAACCCTCCACAAAATAATATTCTGGTTCCCCTTCTGTAAAATAAACCTAAAAATTCAGTAAGATAGTTGAACTGAGTTTGTTGGCATAGCTCTTGCTTTAACCTACCAAAACAGTCAAGTAGAAAAATAATCTTATTTTTTATTAAACCCTCATGCCGCCTGAAGCGGGCACCGACGAAGCATGAAAATAAAACTTATAATCAACGGATTAAGAGTTTTTTATTCTGAATCCTGACTCCTGGATTCTGAATTCTTGGTTTTAATTTTCGTATTAAGCCCTGACATATAAACCAAACGAGAATAACGAAAGGGGGGGAAGGATCAAAAAATTAAATAACCGAAAGTTAAGAATCGAGAATTGACACTATTTAGCAAACTTAAGTAGGAGAAAATAATGAAAAGAAGCAAGATACCTAAATTACTTACCATGATGGCGATGTTCTTCCTGCTGATCACCGTGGTGGCTGGGTCGGACAACGTCTATGCCTCGGCAAGTTTTCTGACCACGTTTAACAACACCTACGGCACTTCCGCTACCGTGCTCAATACCTGCGGGGTCTGCCATATCAATCCGGCCGGGGGGGGGACCAGAAACTCCTATGGCAATGATTTTGCGAGTGCCACGATAGGCAATCACACCTTTAACACAACCCTTAATAACCGTGATTCGGATGGCGACACGTACACCAACCTCGCCGAGATTACGGCCCGGACCTTCCCAGGGGATGCCACCAGTCACCCAACAACCGGTACGGCTGACACGACCCTGCCGACAGTCACGGCTTTCACCATCCCATCGATGGCCTCATCGCTGAACGTATCCATAACCACCTTTACGGCCACGGACAATGTGGGCGTCACCGGTTACCTGATCAATGAAGGTTCAGCCAAACCGTTGGCTACCGCAACCGGTTGGACCACGACCGCGCCCGGGACCTATACGGCTGGCTCAGCCGGGGCCAAAACTCTCTACGCCTGGGCCAAGGATGCGGCCGGTAATGTCTCGGCCAGCAGAAGCGCCGGCGTGACCATAACGTTGCCAGCCGGGGCTGATACGACCGCACCTACGGTCAATGGTTTTACCATTCCGTCCACAGCCACATCGCTGAACGTACCCATATCCTCCTTCACGGCCTCCGATAATGTGGGGGTTACGGGTTATCTGGTCAACCAAAGTTCGACAAAACCTTCGGCCACCGTCACCGGCTGGAGCACCACGGCACCGACTAACTATACTGCCGGCGCGGCCGGGACTATAACCCTTTATGCCTGGGCCAAGGATGCCGCCGGTAATGTTTCGGCCAGCCGAAGCGCCAGCGTGACCATTAGCATAAGCGGCGGCGGTACTGGCGGTACTGGCGCGACCGGAATTTCCGGAGTAGTGAAAGACATCGCCACGGGGGCTGTTATTTCAGGTGCCCTTGTCAGTGATGGTACACGCAGTACCACAACGGGCAGCAGCGGGTCTTATACCATAGGCGAAGCAGCCGGAAGTTATACGCTGACTATCACCAAGTCCGGCTATTTAACCACCCAACAGGTGGCCGCGGTTACCATGGGTGCTACAAAGACGGTCAATTGGGCCTTGACCCGGAGTTACGGGAACCAGGCCATCCCGGCCAAGGGCATGAGCTACGTGATCTTTGCCTGGAACGACCTGGGCATGCACTGCGATCAGGACGACTATTCCTATTTTATGGTACTGCCCCCCTATAATACCTTGAAGGCCCAGGTATTCCGCCGGGGCAGTGAAGGGGCCAGTCTGATCACCAGCGGCATTACCGTCAACTATTCTTTCCCTAAAAAGAAGAATTCGGCCTTGCACACCAACTTCTGGGCCTATGCCCCGCAGTTCGGCTTTAATGTACCCACCAATGTGGGCATCACCGGTACGCCGTTGTCCGGCAGAATGAAGCTGGCGGCCGATGGCAAGAGCTGGGAGGCCGTGGGCATTCCCATCACGCCTTATGACGATGACGGGACCTGGGACCCTTACGGGACGGCAGACATCACCGTTAACAACACCTCGGGCAGCACCCTGCAGACGGCCAGCGTCGTCGCCCCTGTTTCCACCGAGATGATGTGCAGCAACTGTCACGGCACGATCAATCCGCAGCTCGACATTTTGCAGAAGCATGACGCGGCCATGGGGACCACCTTTGTGTCCGACCGCAAAAGCGGCAAGGTCCATGCCTGCTCCGAGTGCCATCCGGACAACGCACTGGGTGCGGCCGGCAAGCCGGGCATGCCCAGCTTGTCTTTGGCCATGCACAGCTTTCACCAGAACAAGATGAGCGTTGCCGATCAGCAAACCACTGCCGGATGTTATAACTGCCATCCGGGCCCGAAGACCCAGTGTCTGCGGGGGGTCATGGCCCGTGCCGGGAAGACCTGTTCCGACTGTCATGGAGACATGGCGGCCTTGACGACCTCGGTACAGAATGGTCGTCGGCCATGGTTGGATATGCCGAAGTGCGGTGACTGCCATGGTGCGACATACGCGGAAAACGCCAACACCCTTTACCGCAATTCCCTTATGATGAATTCGGCTGAAAGCAACATGAACAACAGGATCTATTGCGAGGCCTGCCATAACAGCACCCATGCGGAGCTGATCACGGCCAACGCCGCCGATCCGACGATTCCGAAGAAGTTCCAGGGCGATAACTACTGGATCTGGAATTGTGCGGTTTGTCACGGCAGCTCCTCCAGCCGGACCATGCACACTGGAGGTACCTCATCCGGCACCACCAGTCCGGAGGCACCACCACCTCCGGTGGAAGCGACTCATACAGTCGCACCAGGACCAGCCGAAGCGACTAATAGTAGTGTGTTTTTGGCCTAAGCGATGTCTAACTTAACCCTATAACCGGCAAGCCTGGAGGGCGGGCTTTAAGCCCTCTCTCCAGGCTTGCATTATTTCAAATAATCCTTATTTTATAAAAAAGCGTTTTGTGGTTTTTTACGAGTTGTCATAAATGAATGAAAGGAAGTGCTCGATTGAAAAGCAGACCTTTATGGTGCGTCACATTTATTTTGGGGATCATACTCATAGCCGCCGGCTGTCAAGACGGTAAGGCCGGGCCGGAAGGGCTCTTGGAAAAATATTTTTCTTCCGCCGTTAAACAGGATTATGCCACAACCTATACCTGCTACTATGCCGCCTATAAGGCCAAGGTAAGCCAGGAAGAATTTATCAGACACCGGAAAGAGGCTTCGGTATTGCTCTCGTACAAAATCGTTTCTATAAAAGTGCCGAAAAGCGATCTTGCCGAGGCAGCAGTACAACTGACCTTCGGCCCATCTGAAAAGTTGAAGAGGAAAGAGCCGGCTACCGTCACCCTAAAGGAAGACCTGGTCAAAGAAAACGGGGAATGGAAGATTAAAGTCTGGTAGCCGGCTAAGAAGGTTGATGAGAACTATTTCTTCTTTCCATTTGGGACAGGAGGTCATTAAATGAAAAAAAATGAAAAAATGAGAATAAATTTGTGTGCCGTAATTGTGTTGCTGCTGGTTTTGACCGGCTACACCTTGATATTTTCGGACATCTGGGTTAATGCCAAAGATGGTGTTGCCATAGGATCATACGATCAGAAATTTCATAAACGACAAGTTTCCCCGCTACGTCCGGAACGACGCTTCAATCAACCGGCACCGGAGACGGCCCCTGATCGGTTGAATGACCTCAGAATTTTGATGTCAAATAATAGCAATCTCTGAATAAAAAAGGCCCATTTTTGAATGGGCCTTTTTTATATCTGGCTC
>CAWGEQ010000045.1:0-39966 GCA_963821645.1 uncultured delta proteobacterium
ATAAGTGC
The DNA here is from genome assembly GCA_963821645.1 of uncultured delta proteobacterium. GTDB lineage: Bacteria > Desulfobacterota > RBG-13-43-22 > RBG-13-43-22 > RBG-13-43-22 > RBG-13-43-22. Next base: position 9 of record CAWGEQ010000045.1, read on the forward strand.
TCTTACCCTTTATAATGACAAGATCATTAACTTCTAATACTCAGCATTTCCTTTATTTTGATTAGTTCAAAGTGATGCTATAGTATAATCCAAATTTTTGAAACACCTTTCTTTCGATTGACCATTCGTGGGTCATAGTGATATCATTTAATCATTAACGATATCATGGAGGTATTATGGTCAGGACCCAAATTCAATTAAAGGCCGAGCAGGCCAGGGATCTCAAGAAGATGGCCCTCTCCCGCCGGGAATCGGTTTCCAACCTGATCCGAAAAGCGGTGGATGATCTCATCGAATCCAACACCAGGGCCGAGCCGAAGAAATGAAAGAAAGGGCCTTGGAAGTGGTCGGGAAATATCATTCCGGGAAAAAAGATATTCCAGAAAACATGATGCCTATCTGGCAGAAGCCTTTGGAAATAAGAATCTTCATTGACAGCTTGCCTATCTTCCAAGATCCTCCTAAAAAATGATCACATTCAATCTATTATTAGTAGGTTTCCTGGCCGTCTATTTCCTTCAGCTTATTTTCTCTCTCTGGTTAGAGAAAGTAAACCGGCGACACTTAGAACGTCAAGGGGACCATGTCCCCAGGCTTTTCGAAGGATTTATCGACGGGCGGAAGCTTACCCGGATCGTGGCCTACACCCAGGAGAACAGTCGCTTCGCCTCCCTTCAACAAATCATCTCGGACCTTATCCTCCTGGTCATTCTCCTTTCGGGTTTTCTCCCTTTTTTAGATGATCTGGCCCAAAGATGGGGGTTCCCTTTCATTCTCTCCGGTCTGTTTTTCTGGCTGGTCCCCGGATTTATATCATCCTTGTGCGATCTTCCCTTTGATTATTATCACAGCTTTGTGATCGAAGAAAAATATGGTTTTAATAAGTCCAACTTGAAGACCTGGATCGACGATCAACTCAAGGGTGCGGCCCTGTCGCTGGTCCTGTTTTCCTTGATCCTGTCTCTCATTCTCTGGATGATTCGCATTTCTCCGGTCCACTGGTGGCTGTGGGGATTTTTGATCCTGTTTTTTATTCAACTCCTGATGGCCATACTCTACCCGATAGTGATCGCCCCGATCTTCAATAAATTTGAACCTCTCCAGGATCAGGAGTTGGCCGAAAAGATTTCCCATCTGATGCAGGAGGCCGGGATCCGCATCAAGGGCCTCTTCCAGATGGATGCCGGCAAACGAAGCGGCCATACCAATGCCTATTTTACCGGCCTGGGCAGGACCAAACGGATCGTTCTCTTTGATACCCTGATTCAGAGCCATCCCCAGGAAGAGATCCTGGCCGTGCTGGCCCATGAAGTGGGTCATTTTAAGGGCCGGCACATCTTGAAACAATTTTTGCTCTTTGCCTTGTCCATGCTGGGGGCCTTTTATCTGGCCTATCTTCTGATGGCTTGGCCGCTGCTCTACCGGACCTTTGGTTTCCGACACTTCCCGCCCTATGTGGGCCTGTTTCTGGTGGCCATCCTGGGACAAAAGGCCGGGTTTTTTCTTTCCCCTTTTTATATGGCCCTTTCCAGACGATTCGAACGTCAGGCCGACCGGTTCGCCGTCAAGCTGCTCAAGTCTTCTTCAACCATGGTGACGGTTTTAAAAAGGTTGGCGGCCGACAACTTGAGCAATCTATTCCCCCATCCGCTCTATGTCCGCTTCCATTATTCCCATCCGCCTTTGATGGAGAGAATTTCTCGGCTTGAGGAAGGTTTTCGGAAGTGACGGAAAAAAACCTGGAAAGGACTCTCCAATCCATACGCCGCACCCGGGCTCTTATGGCCTTGGAAGAGATGCAACAAAAATCTTTGAAATTGGGATTGAATAATCTATCCGAAACTGAAATCGAGGAGGAAATCAGAACCGTTCGCAAGGGCCGGAAGCGATGATCCTGATGATGAACCTTTCCTGGAAATAGCCCTCTCATCTCAAGCCATCGCCCTTATTACCGGAAATAAACGCCACTTTCCTAAGAAGGTCTATGGGAAAACAAAAATCCTTTCCCCCGCGGAATTCTTCGAGACATTCGCCAACAGATTTTAAGGTTGGCCTTTCGTCGCGGTCCGGCAATTCCTGGCCCCTGGCGGCCTTATTTGCCGGGGCCGTGGCCATCGCCTTTGCCCCCATCTTTGTCCGTCTCAGCCCGGTAGGTCCCAGTGCCACGGCCTTCTGGCGCATTTTGTTGGCCCTGCCGCCCTTGTGGGTCTGGATGGCGATGAAGAGGGAAGGGCTTAATCCGAAACGCACACCTTCTTCCTTGTCGGACTATTTCCATTTAAGTCTGGCGGGTCTCTTTTTTGCCGGGGACCTGTCCATCTGGCATTGGTCGATCAAACTGACCTCGGTGGCCAATGCCACCTTACTGGTCAATTTCGCCCCGGTTTTTGTCACCCTGGGGAGTTGGCTGATTTTTGGCCTCCGGGTGCGGCTGATTTTCCTCTTCGGCATGGGCCTGGCCTTATTGGGCATGACCCTGATCGCCGGCCATAGTTTCCAGGTGAGTCTCCATCATTTCCTTGGGGATACCTTAAGTTTTACGGCCGCTCTTTTTTACGCCGGATATCTCCTGTCCGTTAAATCGCTCCGGGAGCGCTTTTCCACGGCCACCCTGATGGCCTGGAGCGGACTGGTCACCGCTGCTGCCTTGCTTCCGATCACTCTGTTATCCGGAGAAAGTTTATCTATCCACACCCTTCAGGGCTGGACAATCCTGATCGGCCTGGCCTTGATCTCCCAGGTGGCCGGACAAAGTCTGATCGCCTTTGCCCTGGCCCACCTCCAGGCCTCTTTCTCCTCGGTGGCCCTGCTGGTCCAGCCGGTAACCGCGGCCCTACTCGCCTGGCTCTTATTGAATGAATCCATCGGGGCCTGGCAGCTCTTCGGCGGCCTGATGGTCTTGTTCGGAATCCTGGTGGCCAAACGGGGGAGTACGACCTAGGGAAGTGGCGCTTCCTGTACTCCTTAGGCCTTGAGTTTGAATAAAAGGAAGGAGTATTAACCGTAATCAACAAAAAGGTGATTGAAATTTATTGACTTTTTGGCAATTAAAGGGTAGGAAATCTTAGTCAAATTAACCATTTTTTTGTTGGCAACCTTTTAACCAAGGGAATGTCGATGGAATACTAACAGACCCCATTTCTCAAAAGAGAGGTGGGGTTTTTTATTTGGTGCCAAACCACCCCAACTAATTTTGTTGGATATCGATATGCCTGAGATGGACGGATTCGAAGTTTGCCGGCGGCTTAAATGGAAGAAACTCGCGACATACCCGTACCCGGTGATTCCTCATAGGAAAAAATTTCCATGCTCATCAATTTTAAATCCAGGATGAACAATATGTTTTATTTCAAAACACACTTTTGGTCGGTTTTCTTTTCTCTCACCATCCTTGCAATCCTCCTCCATTCGGGAACAGGGTGCGGGCCTTCGCAAAAGCAGACCGGTCCGCCGGAAAAGGTCACTATTGCCTATTCCACGGCATTCAATGCGGCGCTTGTACATATCGCCTTTGCGAAGGGATATTTTAAGGAAGAAGGCCTGGAGGCAACGCCTCAGCCCCATGCCTATGGGAAGGCTGCGCTCCAGGCGGTGATCGAGGGTAAAGCCGATTTGGCAACCGTGGCCGATACGCCGATCATGTTTGCCATCATGGACGGCAAAAAGATTGCAATCGTTGCGACCATCCAGACGTCAAGCCAGGATAATGCCGTTGTGGCCAGGAAGGATCGGGGAATTATAAAGCCCTCGGATCTCAATGGGAAAACCATTGCTATGACGGCGGGTACAACCAGTGATTTTTTTACGGAAATTTTCCTGCTTGCCTACGGCATAGACCGAAAGCGAGTCACCATCGTCTCCCTGAAACCCGACGAGCTGGTCTCCGCCCTTAGCGCGGGTAAGGTGGATGCTGCCACATCATGGAATCCCGTAGTGATACAAATGCAAAAAGCCCTGGGAAATAATGGATGCACTTTTTATGGCGAAAAACTTTATACCGAGACCTTTTGCCTGACGGCCAAACAGGATTTTACTAAATCCCATCCTGAAACGATCAAAAAGGTTCTGCGGGCGATAACCAGGGCCGAGACTTTTGCGCACCGACACCCCAAAGACGCCCGGCGCCTGGTGGCCGAATTCAGCAAATCCGACCAGGCCCTTCTTGACTCATTATGGGATATTTATACCTTCAAGGTCACCCTGGACCAGGCCCTTCTGGTAGACCTTGAGGACCAGACCCGGTGGGCCATGAAATACCGAATGACTGCGCTCCAGGACATGCCCAATTATCTTGATTACATATATGAAGACGGCCTCAAGGCGGTCGCGCCTGAGGCGGTCAGAGTCATCCGGTAGGGGGATAGCTCTATGAGAATCAAGACAAAACTGAGACTCAATACCTGGATTTCTTTGGCCGTGGTCATTCTCGTGTTGCTTTCCCTGGCTTGGTCTTTCCGAGAGGGCTATCTGGCAGACCGGAATGTGCTCCGGAGTCATGAAATAGAGAAAGCGGCCTTTGATAGAATCCTATTGAGAGATGATTACCTTCTGCATCGGGAAGAACGGGCCAAAGCCCAATGGATTGCCAAGTCCGAAGTTCTTCGGGGATTACTGAAATCAGCCTCAAACCGGTTTACAAGGAAGGAAGAAAAAAAATTGTTGCAGGATGCGCAAGGGGACTTTGAGGCGACATTTACCATTTTCTCCACTTTATTGGAGAAACATAAACGGGCGGAAGGAATTACAAAGAAAACAAATGCTTTTGATGAAGCCGATTCAAGAATGATCAATCAGGTGTTTCTGAAGGCCTATGCTTTAAACGACGACCTTGGCCGGCTGCATGAGTTATCACGAAGGGCAGCGATAACGGCCAGAAACCGAGGGGTCATTTTTGTTATCTTCTTTATTGCGAGCGGCGTTGTTGCCATCGTCATCAACTCAATCGTCGTCAACAGACTTGTCGCCAAACGGGTGGCTATTCTCCATGAGGGAGCGGAGATCATCGGGGCTGGCAATCTCGATTACCGCATCGACGAGGAAGGTGACGATGAGCTCTCGGACCTGGCCCGGGCCAGCAATGAGATGGTTGCCAAACTGCAGAAATCCCATGTCTCCGTGGAGAATCTCCAGAGAGAAGTTTCCGAGCGCAAACAAGCGGAGGAACGCGAGCGGCACCTCAGCGGTTTGCTGCGGGCGATTCGCAACGTGAACCAGCTTATTGTCCGCGAAAAAGAGGCCGCAAAGCTCATTCGGCATGCTTGCGAGTTGTTGATCGAGACCCGACAGTTTTACAGCGCATGGGTCGCGTTATTTGATCCGGAAGGTCACTTCCTGGATGCTGCGGAGGCGGGAATCGGGGGGCGCTTCAATGCCTTGCTCACGCGGATCAAGGAAGGGGGCAACCCCCAATGTAGCGCTGCGCTGCAGCGGTCGGAAGTCTATGTCTTTAACGATCCAGAAAAAGAGTGCCCGGATTGTCCAATTCACGACCTCTATGAGAACCGGTCCGCCCTCGGCATCCGCCTGGAGCATGGGGGGCGCGTCTATGGATTGCTGGTCGTTTCCATGCCCACCGGCTATGCCTCCATGAATGAAGAACAGAGTCTGGTGGTCGAAATAGCAGGGGACATCGGTCTTGCGCTTCACGGCATCGAGATGAACAACCAGCGCAAGCGGACGCAAGAGGAACTGCAGGAGAGTGAAGAAAAATACAGGCTGATCGTCGAAAACAGCAGGGACCTGATATATACCCTCAGCCCGGAAGGAAAAATTCTTTTTATGTCACCCGCTGTCACCAATTTACTGGGATATGATGAGGTAGCACTGGTCGGCCGCCCCTTTCGGGCCATTGTCCATCCCAATGATGTGGCTGCCTGCATGGAAAACATCGAGCAAGTCATCAGAGGGGGCATCAGAATTTCAGGATTTCGGTACCGTGTTAAGCATGCTTCAGGGGAATGGCGTTGGCATAGTTCGAGCCTAAATACAGTGTATGATGAGCATGGACATTTAGTTCATTTGGAGGGGGTCGCCCGGGATATCACCGACCAATTTAGACTTGAAGAGCAGCTCATCCAGGCCCAGAAGATGGAGGTGGTAGGGAGGCTGGCCGGGGGGGTGGCCCACGATTTCAACAACCTTCTGACCGTTATCCTCGGGAATGCCCAACTCGCGCTCATGGATATGGGCAACAATGATCCCTTTTATGCGATCCTGAACGAGATCAAAGAGGCGGGGGACAGGGCGGCCAGATTGACCGGACAGTTGTTGGCTTTCAGCCGAAAACAGGTATTTCAACCCGAAGTGCTGAACCTCAATGAGGTGGTGCGGGAAATAAATAAGATGCTTCGGCGTCTCATCGGCGAGGATATCGATCTGCAAACGAACCTGTCTCCCACACTTGGCTTAGTTGAGACCGATGTAGGGCAGATTGAGCAGGTGATCATGAATCTGGCGGTGAACGCCAGGGATTCCATGCCCGGCGGCGGAAAATTGACCATCGAAACGGCCAATATTGAACTGGACGAGGAATACGCGACCCATCATGTGTCCGTAATTCCGGGATCTTATGTGGTATTAAGTATTAGTGATAACGGGATCGGCATGACCCCTGAGGTCCAAGCCCAGATATTTGACCCCTTTTTTACGACCAAGGAAAGAGACAAAGGGACCGGACTGGGTCTTTCCACGGTCTACGGCATTGTTAAACAAAGCAGGGGGAATATCTGGGTTTATAGTGAGGTGGGCAAAGGAACCACCTTTAAGATCTATCTGCCCAGGCTGGATAAGGCCGTCGAAGGGGAAAAGGATGCAGTTCTCAGGGGAGAAGCCTGTCGAGGTTCGGAGACGATTCTGGTAGTTGAAGACAATGAAAGTGTTCGTAATCTGGCCATCAAGGTTCTCGAACGATTTGGCTACCGGGTCTTAAAGGCCAAGACCGGGCAAGAAGCCATAGAAATTTTTGAAGGTTATGAAGGACCCGTTCACTTGTTGCTGACGGATGTCATTATGCCTTTGATGAACGGAAAAGAACTGGCTGAAAAGTTGGAGGTTTTGCAACCAGACCTGAAGGTTCTTTTTATGTCCGGCTATACGGACAATGCCATTGTTCACCACGGTATCCTGGATAAGGGAATCGCCTTTATCCAGAAGCCCTTTTTGCCGGAGGACCTGGGCAGGAAGGTGAGGGAAACGCTGGAGGGATAAACATGGATAAGGAAACAAGTCGTAGTAAAGTCCTTATTGTGGATGATGAGGCCCCCGTCGGCCGTACCTTGGGACGTATCCTTAATAGGATGGATCGGGAATATTCCGTGGCGTCCAGTGCAGAAGAGGCCCGTCTCTTCCTTAAGGCGGAAGCCTTTGCTCTCATCCTGTGTGATATCCGTCTGCCCGGGGAATCCGGGTTAGATCTGATTCAATACGTTATCTCCGAGTTTCCGGAAACGGCCGTGATTATAGTCAGCGGGGTGGATGATCCGGATACCGTTGAAAAGGCCATAGAGATAGGGGCCTACGGCTACATCGTCAAACCCTTCAAGGTCAGTGAGGTGAGCATCAATGTCTCCAGCGCCCTTCAAAGGCAGAAACTGGGGCTTCAGAACAAGTCTTATCAAAAAAATCTTGAACAAATGGTGGCCGACCGAACGGACCAACTTCAGCAGATGCTTAACGGGGTCATCCAGGTCCTCGCCTTAAGCGTCGAAACCCGCGATCCTTACACGGCCGGCCATCAGCGTAGAGTGGCTCAGTTGTCCGAGAAAATGGCCAAGGAGTTGGGATTTTCATCCGAAAAAATAGAGTCCATCCGCATGGCCGGTATTATTCATGACCTGGGGAAATTAGCCATTCCGACGGAAATCCTCAGCATGCCCCGCCCTTTGACCGACATAGAATACCAACTGATAAAAACCCATGTCCAAGTGGGCTATGATATTCTTAAAGATATTCAATTCCCCTGTCCCATCGCTCAGATCGTTCTTCAGCATCACGAACGAATGGACGGATCAGGCTATCCCTTTGGTCTAAAAGACGAAGAGATCCTTCCTGAGGCTCGCATTTTGGCCGTGGCCGATGTGGTCGAGGCTATATCCTCTTATCGTCCTTATCGCCCGGCCTTGGGGGTTGATGTGGCTCTGGAAGAAATCACCAAAAATAAGGGTAGGCTTTATGATCCGCAGATGGTCGATGCCTGTCTGAGGCTTTTTAAGGAGAAGGGATTTAAGTTGGAGTAAAATGTTTCATTTTATGCTTCATTTTAATCATAATCTTCCCTTTTAAAATAGCCATCAACCGTGTATAGGTAGGTGAACTGAGCACTTGATTAATGGCAATGAGGCCGATCCGGATTCTTTCACCGCCCCCACCCCACACGCCACCGACGCCTTCCCATAGGTGGGCCGCCTCATCATAATCGAGCCCGGCGCTCTGATTGGTATCCACCCCTAATGGGGGGTCGGGCCATATGAACTAATTGGATTAGTAAGGAATATCATCGTCCGGGCCGTTTGGCCCGTCTGATTATGAAAGCCTGGCCATCCGGGACCTTGGTACGGATAGGACCAGGGCTATGTAGACAAATCAAAACAGAAGGTTCCCTTTGTTGGAATAATAAATTTATATCTTATGGAATAGCCCACCCTTAAAAATACAGTATCTTTTTCTTCAAAATACATTCTTGCCTATATTTCCTTATTGACCCAATTTGAGCAAAAATAGTTTTTAATTTCTTTTTTCAATCAATAACTCGGTATCTTTTATTTCATTAGGCTTTACACTGGGCAGATTTATTAAGAAAAAAGGCTAATAATGAATACTCCAATTAAAATCCTGCACATCGACCCCGAATTTAAAGTTACCTATTTTATTAAACATCCCGGAAGTATAATCCGTTCCCCTATTCCACTCGAACAGGCCATACAACTCCTGAAAACTGAGGAATTTGATTTGATTCTTTCAGAACCCCACAATAAGGCGATCATGAAACCTCAAGCTAATTCTTTAACCATGGATAACAAGATCCGCATCCTAATCGTCGATGACAATCCCATTCTCCGGGAGGGATTAAAGTCCGTTCTTTCCCATTCCCCGATGTTCGATATCGTTGGTGAAGCCGGTGATGGTCTTGAAGCCATTGATTCCGTCAAAAAATTTCATCCCGACCTGGTTTTGATGGATCTATCCATGCCCCGGATGGACGGTATAGCCGCTACCAGAGAAATCAAGAAGAAATGGCCTGGGACTAAAATTCTGGCCTTCACCATTCACAAAGACCCTGAATACCGAACTGCCACCTTGAAAGCCGGTGCAGACGGGTATCTTTTAAAAGATTCTTCCCAGACCGAGTTGATTCAATCCATCCAAGATATCCTGGATGGAAAGCAAGGACATCATTCGATCATCACGGAAGAGGCCCCCCACTGATCATTTTCATTATCTCCTTGCCCATCTTTGGGCTTCTTTTCATATTCCCTTCATCCGATGGGAGCCATCAGGAGACTTTGGGGCAGATTATCTATTTCAACTCGCTAATGCAAGCATCTACATATATCTATGATAACCATTTGTAGGGTATGACGCCGACATCCCCCTACTGGACACACGGATACGGCACTGCTTATCCTCTGACGGCCTCCTCTCCCCCCTTTCCCAATTCCCCAGAATGCTCGGGGCACCCCAACTTCCGGGATAGTTCCTTGGAAAAGCCGTCTATTCATTCGATCAACAGGAGAAAACAACAAAGAAGGGTGGAACTGTTTTTCGGACCTCAATATTTTGTGGAACCTGCATATACTGAGGGGAAACTTGAGGGTCGCTGGACAACTTTGACCGATTCTTTGGTCTCTGGCCGTGTTATCCCGCGCTTCTGCATCCTGGCCCTCAAGGTACTTGGATGGAGTCCCAGGATGGTTGCGGCCCCGTCATTTCCCTCGATGCGCCATCGGGTTTCTGACGAGAGTCTTCAGGATTTGGTTTCGTTCTACCTCTTCCAGGGTATTCATGCCGGCCGAAGAGGGGAAGGATGGGATCTCCAGTCTATCCGCCAATTGCAAAACCGGCCCGGGGCACAAGATCACGGCTCGTTCAATGATACTTTCCAACTCCCGGATGTTCCCGGGCCAGGGGTAATCCTGGAGGGCCTTCATCGTTCCCTTCTGGATGGAGGTGATCGGCTTCCCAAATTTTCGGGCGTAGCGTTCCGTGAAGGCCTGGACCAGGATCGGTATGTCTTCTTTTCGCTGCCTTAGAGGAGGGACTGTGATGGGGAAGACATTCAGCCGATAGTAAAGGTCCTGACGAAACCGGCCTTGACGGACCTCCTCGTCAAGATTTCGGTTGGTCGTGGCTACGATCCGCACATCGACTTTGATGGTCTGGGATGAGCCTAAACGTTCAAACTCATTTTGTTGGACCGCCCGGAGCAGTTTGGCCTGCAACTCCAGCGGCAGTTCCCCGATCTCATCGAGGCAAAGGGTGGAGCCATGGGCGACCTCGAACCGGCCCACCTGCCGGGTATTGGCCCCGGTAAAGGCCCCCTTCTCCCGACCGAACAATTCGCTCTCTATTAAATTGGCCGGCAGGGCGGCACAGTTGACGGTGATCAGCGGCCGATCCTTGCGGGGGCTCAGGCTGTGGATGAGGGCGGCGACCAGTTCCTTTCCCGTACCGGTCTCCCCGAGGATGAGGACCGTTGTGTTATGAGGGGCGACCTGTTCTGCTCGATAAAGAACATATTTAAGCCCATCGCTTTGCCCGAGAATATGATTAAATTGATGTTTCATTAAATCTCTCCAGTTAACCTCTTTCTATATCCGGCAAGTTGTGTAAGCCATGGCTTTTTACTTAATCGGAGACTAAAAATAATCCATCCGATCAGGCCAAAAAGAAAGATACACATAAAAAGTGTTTCTTGTATATTGAAATACCAATCTGGAGCGCTGTTCCCCCAACCGATTATTGCGGCCAGGAAAAAATGCCAGGAAAAATTTAAAAAAACCCCCATTACGAACTCCTTGGATGGTCATTACCAGTGATCTTGATAATTTTTCTTAAAATAGACATTAATGGCCTTGGGGGAAGCTGCAATCACTTTTTAATAGTACATTGCCTCAAACAGGGCCAGAAAGGAATACTGGGAAGACCTTATTTTTGAGAAAAAAATGTTATATTTTTAAGGTGGAAGATAATATCTTGCAGATTAATAGATAAGGGACCCTGGGAAGCGAGGTAGCGCATCCTCCCAGAATGAGTAGGCACAGGAACCCAACGAATGAAAGTATCGTGTGCCGCATTTCTGCCTCTTTTATCAGCATAGCTTCCCCGGTAAGAAAACCGTCCCGGAAGGGGTCATAGCCATCCAACCGAGGCTCCGCCCCAGACTAAAAACCCAAAGGGTGCGAAGAATCCATCCCGGGAAAAGAGATTGATACGGCGTTTGGACAACATCATCCGCGATTCTAAAAAATGTGCAAAAATTTATTCCAAAGGTACCCATCGGTAGATGATCCCCCCCAGCCTTACCTTGACGAGGAGAAAACCATATTCCGGTTTTCCAAAATTAAATATCTTGTAAGGCATAGCCCCTCCACCGGCGCTAATAATAAATTGGGTGCCGGCGATATCCATTTCATCATAGAGATGAATATGCCCCAGAAAGACGAGAGGCGCTTTGGCCTTTTTGATTAAATCCATCACCTCTCCACCGTTCCCTCCGTGTTGGTCCTCGATCATGGCGTGAACGGCCCACCGGCCTATAGCCGGGGGTATATGAAAGGTTACCAGGCAGATTTTTTGAGTGGTCAGCGCTTTACGGGCCAAGGCCACGGCTTCCGGACTGAACCTCCCGCTGGCATTATCCAGACCGATGACGCGGATATTGCCCAAGTCGAAATACCAGTTGGGAGCCCCTACGTAATGGGAATACGTTTCTGCTCCGTTACGGAGGTCATGATTTCCTGAGATGTGAACCATAGGGATATCATAAGCGGCGATCTGTTGGGCATAGCTTTCATATTCAGCCGGTTTCCCATTTTTTACAAAATCTCCGGTGTGGATAATAAAAAGCGGATGAAAGGTCCTGGCCCGGTTTAACAAAAGTCTGAACACCTCCGTCCCGCCGCGGCTGTCCCCCAGAACCACAAAATCAAATCCCTCCCGGGTTTCGGTCTGTCTGGCCAAAATCGCTTGGATGTTTTGATCCAGGGATAAAGGGACGGCCCAAGCCCAAGGGGCGGTCCAGGTCAAAAGGTTGAGGATTAAAAACCAGATCAGGGTCAATTTTCTTTTCACTAAAGCAAACCCTCTTGCAACTTAATCCGGTGATAATTATTAAAATTTTTTAAGGATATCATATTAGAGTTAAGACTATCCAACCTTATCGGATCTGATCTGTATGAAAAAATGATACTATAATTACGATAATATGGGTTTTATAATAACGTCTCCCGGGGTCTTCGTCAAAGAGAAATCGGGAGGCCGGCATTCCCTGAAGTAGATTATCAAAGGAGTTGAATCCGAGTCTAAAAGGAGAGCATGACTCTTTTCTTGACACCTATTGGCTATGATTTTGTTTGGGTAAGTTCATATAGTACCTGATTTAGTGCGAACCTAATCCAATCAAATTGTTATCCAACCTATCGACCTTTCTCCTTGACTCTTGTTTCTTTCGCATTTTATACTCCATCACTTTAATAATTGATTTTTAACCCCTTAATTTCTGCAGGTACGGAGCAGAAGGGACGGTTATCCGGGCCCTTTGGCCGGACGAATGGATTTATGCGGAGTGAGGAGTAGTCAAATGCGGAGTAAAGCCATTGTCTTTGTAATGTTGCTGTTTTTGGCAGAGGCCATCGGCCTGTGGTCCTGTTCCCGGGGCGGTTATTCAGGGAAGGTGGAGCCGATCTCCGTTGGGGACTCAACACCGTTAGAAGCAAATACGCTTTTATATGTCGCCGACCAGCAAAACTTCTTCAAAAATAACGGCCTCAAGGTGACTATTAAGCATTATGAGACGGGTGTGGCTGCTATCGGTGACATGTTGAAAGGTGAAGTTGATATTGCCGTGCCGTCTGAATTTGGAGTCGTTCGCTACGTCCTTCAAAAGAAAAACATTTGCATTATGGCCTGTTACGATAAAGTTCAGATTGCAGCTCTTATCGCCCGAAAGGACCGTGGTATTGGGGGTATTTCCGACTTGAAGGGGAAACGGATCGGTCTTCCCCGACATACCAATGCCGAGTTTTATCTCGGTCGATTTTTTGAGTTAAACCGGATGAGCCTACGCGATGTAAACCTTAAAGACGGCAAGTTACCCCAGATGATGGAAGCCATCATCAGCGGAGAAATCGACGCAGTCGTCTTATGGGAGCCCTATCGGTCACAGGTAGAAAACCGGCTACGCGACAAAGTCATCGTTTGGCCGGCACAAAGCAGCCAACCGGCATTTTGTGTGACGGTCGCCGGGCGGGATTGGCTTTCCAAGCATCCTCAAACAGCCGAGCGCTTCTTAAACGCCATAACCCAGGCGGAAAAATATCTCGACCGGCACCCGGCCGAAGCCAAAACCTTCATACAACAAAAATTGAAATATGATAAGGCTTACATGGACGTTATTTGGCCCAGGCAGCACTTTGCTCTTTCCCTCGACCAATCCCTCGTTACGGCCATGGAAGACGAGGCCCGATGGATGATAAAAAGCGGTCTGACGAAGGAGAAAAGTGTGCCCAACTTCCTGGATTATATCTACGAGGGTGGTCTTAAGGCCATAAAACCGGAAGCGGTGAGTATAATAAGGTAGGACCGCAGCGCATCAGTCTTGAGGAGAATTCATGAGACTAAGAACTCAATTCATCATCACCATGCTTCTGTTCGGCATTATCTTAGTCGTTATTGCGGCCTCGGCGATCATTACGGATCGACAGGTGGAGAAGGTCGGCCGACAGGAAAGGATAGCCGCTCAAATCGCCCAGGGGGCGAGCGAGCTGAGCTATCTGGCCAATGACTACCTGATTTACCGGGAAAGCCAGCAACTGAAGCGCTGGCAATCCAGATTTGCCTCTTTTTCAGCAGAAGTGGCCGCTTTGCGTGTAGACCGACCCGAGCAGCGGGCGCTCGTCGCCGATATACAGGCAAATAAAAACCGGTTTAAGGAGGTATTCGACAGCGCCGCTTCTGCTCTGGAAAGTCCCTACCGGAATCTGAGTGCCTCCCTTGACCCGGCTTTTTTTCAGATCTCATGGAGCCGGATGGCGGTCCAGGCCCAGGGGTTGGCAACGGATGCTTCACGGCTGTCCCAGTTATTACATCAACAGATGGACGAACTGAGAAATAAAAGAACCGTGCTCATATATGTGATAGTGGCCTTGTTCGGTCTTTTTCTCATAGTCAGCTATGTGTTGACCTACCGCCGTATCCTGGAATCGATAGCAACCCTCCGGGCCGGTACTGCCGTTATCGGCTCCGGCAATCTCGATTTTGTCATCGAAGAAAAGAGAAATGATGAAATCGGCCAGCTATCCCAGGCCTTCAACCGGATGACCGCCGACCTGAAGGAGGTAACCGCATCCAAAGCGGACCTTGAGAGGGAGATGACCGAGCGCAAGCAGGCCGAGAAGGCGCTGCGGGAGAGCGAAGAGCACTACCGTTCCTTGTTCGATAACATGCTGAATGGCTATGCCTACTGCCGAATGATCTTTGAAAATGGGGAACCGCAAGACTTTATCTACCTCAAGGTGAATCAGGCCTTCGAAACCTTGACCGGGTTAAGGAATGTGAACGGGAAAAAGGTATCGGAGGTCATTCCCGGCATACGGGAATCCGATCCCGAGTTGTTCGAAATTTACGGCCGGGTGGCCACCACCGGCGACCCCCGAGCGGTTTGAGACCTATGTGGAAGCCTTGCGCATGTGGTTTTCGATTTCTGTCTATTCTCCCCGCAAAGAACACTTCGTTGCCGTCTTTGATGTTATTACCGAACAAAAAGAGGCCGAACAGAAGACCTGGGAACTTCTGGCGGCTGTCCAGCAGGAGCGGGACAGATTATCCGCGTTGATCAACAGCATGACCGACGAAGTGTGGTTTGCCGACACCAAGAAGCAGTTCACTTGGCAAACCCCTCAGCCCTTCAGGAGTTCGGTATTGGTACTTCCGAAAGAACGATAGATGTGGAAAAATTTGCCGCAAGCCTGGAAGTCTATCGCCCGGATGGTAGCCCCCGACCGGTCGAAGAGGCCCCGCCATTGCGGGCGCTCCAGGGAGAAGTAGTCCAGAACCAGGAGGAGATAATCCGCGTCCCATCCAGTGGGGAGTTGCGGTATCGTCAGGTCAACTCTTCCCCGGTCCAGAGATGCCCGGGGTAATATCATCGGATCCGTATCCGTGGTTCGGGACATTAACGAGCGCAAGCAGACGGAGGAAGAACTTCGCAGATCGCGTGACGAGATGGAAGTCCGGGTTAGTGAACGAACCACGGATCTGGCACAAAGAAATAAAGAGCTGACCATCAAAATCGCCGAACGGCGGAAGATGGAACAGGCGCTGCAGGAATCAAAAGAGCAACTGCGAATCCTGGCCTCCCAGATCCTCTCCGCCCAGGAGAATGAAAGAAAACGGATCGCCCTGGAGGTCCACGACGTCCTGGGGTCTTCCTTAAGTGCCATAAAATTCAAGGCCGAAGAGGCCATGCTTCATCTCCCCAAGGACAGGCCCTCTGATATTTCCAAACCCCTGAAGGCCCTCGTCTCCCTCATCCAGGATACAATCGAAGAGGCCCGCAGAATTCAGTCCGATTTGCGGCCTCCTCTTTTAGACGACCTGGGTATTGTGCCTACCCTTTCCTGGTTCTGCCGGAGATTTGAAACGATTTACTCCGGCATCAAGGTTGAGCAGGCGGTTACCATCTCGGAAGAAGAGGTGCCGGATCCCCTGAAGATCGTCCTCTTTAGAATCACCCAGGAGGCCATGAATAATATCGGCAAACATGCCCAGGCCGGCTCGGTAAATCTGGGGCTGCGAAAGGTAGACGGCGCCATCGAACTACTGATCAAAGATAACGGAAATGGCTTCGATCCTGAGAGTCTGTCTTCCAGGGAGATTTCCAAAAAGGGGATGGGGCTCTCCAGCATGAAAGAGCGGGTTGAATTTTCGGGCGGCTCTTTTTCCATCGACTCTGTTCAGGGAAAAGGAACGGTTATCCGGGCCGTTTGGCCGGTCTGACAATCTGAATAATTTGTTGTGAAGAGGAGTGGACTATGAAAATCGATCGGGAATTTATGCTTGCTGCTTTAGGGACGATGCTCCTATTGCTTATCGCCGGCTGCGGCCAAAAGGCCCCGCAGCAGCTTGAGAAGATTGTCCTGGGAACACAGGCGATATCCAATTATCCCCGGTCTGGATAGCCGAGAAAAAGGGCTATTTCAAAGAAGAAGGTCTCCAGGTGGAGATAAGGGAATTTGCTTCCGGACGGGCGTCCTTGCAGACCATGTTGAACGACAAAAGCATTGACCTTGCTACCGCCTCCCAGACGCCGGTTATTTTTAACAGCTTCAATCGGAATGATTTTGCCATTATCGGAGGTATGGTTTACTCGGATAAGGATATAAGGTGCTGGCCAGGCAAGACAGGGGAATAAAGGCCCCCGAAGACCTGAAAGGCAAGACCGTGGGGATAACGGCCGGCTCCTCCGGCCACTTTTTCCTGAGTTTATTCCTGACCTATCACCAAATGCCAATGTCCGACGTCAAGATTGTCGACTTGGAACCGGCCCGTTTATCCCAGGCCCTGATAGAAGGACAGGTGGACGCCATAGTCACCTGGGAGCCTTATATCAATACAAACCAGGAAGGCCCTGGGAGATAAGGCCCTTGCTTTTGTCCAGCCAAGGCCTCTATCGAGAGGACGTTTACTTTGTGGCCCGAAAGGATTATCTAAAAGAACATACCGAAGTCTTGAAGCGATTTCTCCGGGCCATTGAAAAAGGGGAGGCGTTTATTCGGAAGAATAGGAATGAGGCCATGGAGATTGTCGGGCAAAGGTTGAAAATAGATAGAGGGAAATGGGGCTGCGACCTGGGATGAATTCGTCTTTAAGCTATTTCTGGACCAGTCCATCCTGATTTCCCTGGAGGACCAGGCCAGGTGGGCCATAAGAAACAAGATTGACGGATGCCACTAAGGTGCCGAATTACCTTGATTTCATTTACCCCGACGCCCTAAAGGCGGTCAATCCCGGGGCGGTCAGCATCGCCGGAAGGTAGAAAAAGAATATGAAAATCAGTACGAAATTAATGATTTGGCCGTTTTTGTGCCCTTGCTGGTGGCCCTGGCGGTTGGTTTGACGCTGATCATTTCCTATCGGGACTTGGAAACGGCCCAGGACGAAGGGGATAAAGTGCGGCTGATCAGGGACAGTATTACCGAGATCAACCACCTGGTCTTTTCTTATGCTAATCACCCGGAGGAAAGGCCGAAACAGCAGTTCCTGGCGGAGTTCCGGAAAATGACCGACCTTCTGGCCGGCGTCCGCTTCCGGAATCCCGACCAGCAGCAGCTTCTAAAGGAGATTCGCCTTAACAGCCAGTCTATTAAAGACGACTTCCTCAGATTAGTCGCCAACACCGAACATTCCGGTCCGGTCCGGAAGTAATAAATTGCGCAGGGAAACGGAGGAACTGTTGGAGGGGCAACTCCAGATAAGGTCCCGTCAAGCGGATTATATTGCCTCTAGCCCTGCGAAGTCAGGTGGATAAAGACATACAACAAAGCCAAAGACGAGAAATCACCCTCATCCTCCTGGTACTGGGTCTCACCACAGTCCCGCTCATCGTTGTCTTGACCCGAATGAGGAAGCGAATCATCACCGCCATGACTAAGCTCCGCCATGGGACCGAAATCGTCAGCTCCGGTAACCTGGACCATGTCATCACCGTGGAGCGCAAGGATGAAATCGGAGATTTAACCCGGGCCTTCAACCGGATGACCGCCCATTTGAAAGAAGTGACGGCCTCCAAAGCGGACCTTGCGCAAGAGATGGCCGAGCGCAAGCGTGCCGAGGAGTCGCTGAAAAAAGCCCATAATGATCTGGAGATCATGGTTGCGGAGCGCACTGAGGAGTTGACGGGGGAGATCGAACAGCGGAAACGAACCGAGGAGGCCTTGCGGGAATCGGAAGAAGAGCTTCGTTATCTCTCTTCCCAGATTCTGGTGGCCCAGGAAAAAGAAAGAAGAGAGATCGCCGAAGACCTTCACGACAACACCTGGCAAATCCTGAATACCATCAAGATCGACGTCGATCAATTGCTGTCCCCAAAGACGGCCGATGACCTTACGACCGCCCGTCGGACCGGAAAGAGAATTATCGCCAATATCAGAGAGGCCGTTGAAAGGATCCGCACCATGCAGGGTGACCTCTGGCCTCCGGTTATGGACGATATCGGTCTTCTGGCCACGATTAACTGGTACTGCCGGGAATTTGAGACCAACCATGCCGGAATCACCATTGAAAAACAAATCGATGTTATTGAAGAAGACCTGCCCGAGCACCTTAAGATTGTGATCTACCGGGTGATGCAAGAAGCCCTGAAGAATGCCGCGCAGCATAGCGTTGCCAGCCGGGTTCTGCTCTCTTTGAAAAAAGATGGCCAAGGGATTGAATTCGCGGTCATCGATAATGGGGAAGGATTCAATCTGGAGCAAATCCTTTTCCGGGCGGGACCATGGAGGGGCTTTGGGCTTATGGGCATGAAAGAGAGGATCGAGCATTCGGGCGGGACCTTTGACCTCCGCTCCGAAGAGGGAATCGGAACGACCATTCGGGCCATCTGGCCGTTGAATGTGGCGGATCAGGAGATCCCGGACCGCCGGCCCATCAGGCCGGTTTTTGAAAACCAGGAAGAACCCTTTCGAATGGTTACGGAGACCATATCCGACTGGGTCTATGGCTTCAGGATAGAGCCGGATGGGAGAATCGTTTGGGATTGGGTTACTTCCGGATTTACCTTGGTGACCGGCTATAGTATCGATGCGGATTTAGCCGAGATACTACACCCCGAGGATAAATCCGTCGCTGAAGAACGCTTCCGTCATATTCAGGCCTTGCACCCCCATGTCAGCGAATATCGGATTGTCACCAAAAACGGCGAGACCTGCTGGGTCCGGGACTCGGTCACTCCGGTGGCCGATCCTCTACACCCGGGACTATCAGGGTGGTCGGGGCCGCGCAGGACATCACCGGACGCAAGCGGACGGAGGCGGCCCTGCACGACAGCGAAACCCGCTACCGGGCCCTCTTTGATACCATAGCCGAGGCCTTCCTGATCGCCGAGATCATTTTTGATAATGCCGGCAAATTATACGATCTAAGATGCTTAGAGGTCAATCCAGCCTTCGAGCGCCAATCGGGTCTGAAGGCCGCGGAGGTTATCGGTCGCACCTTCCTCGAATTGTTTCCCAAGGCCGAGCCCATCTGGTTAGAGCGCTTCGGGAAAGTGGCCTTTACCGGGGAGGCGGCCCATTTCGAATCCAGCTTCGGTTCCCTCGGGAAGTGGTTTGAAGTCAGTGCTTACCGGACCGAGCCGAATCGCTTTGCTGTGGTGTTTTTCGATATCACCGAGCGCAAACAGGCCGAGATGGAGATCCAGCGCCACGTAGAAGACCTAAGGGTTATGAACGAGGAACTGACCCGTTTCAACCGCGCGGCCGTGGACCGCGAGCTTCGCATGATTGAGCTTAAAAAACAGATTAACGAGCTGTGTGGCCGGATCGGCCAACAACCACGCTATCCGCTCAATTTCGGCCCTGGACAGGAATCTCCGGCGGCTCCACCGGAAGTGCGATCATGAAAGACCGTCAGACCGGAACGGCTCGTTTTACCACCCAGGGCGAAGGAGATAAGGGGCAGCAAGGGCCGCAGAATTCTTTTGAGAAAATAGGGAATGGCGCAGCGGCTACGTCTCCGAAGAAAATGAGGGCCATCCTCATTCTGTCGGCCATAGGAATCGGCATAATCGGATTATGGCTGACGGGCCGCGTCAGTTATCTGTTGTTTCATAGCCTGGCAGAGCTGTTTTCGGTCTTAGTGGCCTGGGGAATGTTCATCGTGGCCTGGAATTCCCGCCGGTTTGTTGCCCATAGCTTCTTTCTTTTTTTAGGGGTGGCCTTTCTGGCGGTGGGGGCCCTCGACCTCCTTCACATGCTGTCCTATAAGGGCATGGGCGTGTTCCCCGGCGCAACGGCCGATTTGGTCGACCCAAATGTGGATTGCCGCTCGAGGCCGTGGAGGCCTTGATCGCTGTTGTCGGCGCCGTTGTTCCTGATCGCGGCGGGTAAGGGCCTTGAAGTCTGCTGTCGGCCTACATCCTGGTAACGGCGTTGTTGCTGGTCATGGTGTTCGGCGGATGGTTTCCGCCCTGTTTCGTCGAAGGGCAGGGCCTGACGGTCTTCAAGGTCATCAGCGAATACCTCATCTGCGTTTTGCTGGCCGGGGCCATCTTTTTTGTTTACCGGCGGCGGCAACACCTGGACCAGGGGGTGTTGCGGTTGGTGATTGCCGCCATGGCCGTAAGTATCGCTTCGGAGCTATCCTTCACCTTGTATATAGACGTGTACGGCCTTTTCAACCAGGTGGGCCATTTCCTGAAGATCGTCGCTTATGCCCTGTTGTACAAGGCCATCATCGAAACAGGCCTGCAGCAGCCCTATCGGACCTTGTTCCGGGAACTCGCCCAAAGCGAAGAGCGGTATCGAAAGCTGTTTGACACCATGACCGAAGGCTTCGCCCTCCATGAAATCATCTGTGATGATGAGGGCCGGCCCCGCGACTACCGATTTCTGCAGGTCAACCCGGCCTTCGAGCGTCTGACCGGGCTCAAGGCCGCAGATATCGAGGGGCGAACACTTTATGAGGTCCTGCCCCAGGCGGAGAGCCTCTGGGTGGAACGGTATGGATCGGTCGCCTTGACCGGTCAGCCCGCCCACTTCGACCAATGGAGCGAAGCCCTGGGACGGCATTTTGAGGTGAGCGCCTTTCAGACCGAGAGAGGATATTTCGGCGTGGTCTTTGTCGACGTAACGGAGCGCAAGGAGGCCGAGGAAGCACTCCGGGCCTCCCGTCTGGCCGCGCTCAACCTGATGGAAGACGCCGTCGAGGCCCGGCAAAAGGCCGAACAAATCAGTTCCGAGTTGGAGGCCCGGGTTCAGCAACGAACAGCGGACCTATCAAACGCCGTCGATAAGCGGGAGATTGAAATTGGCCTACGCAGACGACTGGAGGAAACGTTGCGCGAATCGGAGAAACAGATCCGCTTCTTCGCCTCCCAATGCCTGACGGCCCAGGAGACGGAAAGGAAGAGGATTGCCGCTGAGCTTCACGACAGCATTGCCGCCTCCCTGGCCGCCATCAAATTCAGCATTGAAAAGACCCAGATGGAGATGAAGCAAGGCCTGGCCACGCCTGAATCCTTGCAAGGTCTGATCTCCACGGTTCAACAGACCATCGGGGAAACCCGAAGGATCATGGCTGATTTGCGGCCCTCTATCCTGGATGATTTAGGCCTCATAGCCGCCATGAACTGGTTCTGCCGGGAATACCCGAAAACCTATTCCCATATCGCTGTTGACTGTGAAATCGACTTGTCGGAAGGGGACCTGCCCGATTCTCTAAAAACGCCGATCTTTCGCATATCCCAGGAGGCGCTGAACAACATCGCCAAACATAGCCGGGCCGGCAGGGTGAATCTCTCTCTACTCAAAGAGGACGATAGAATACAATTGACCATTCAGGACAACGGCCGCGGGTTTGATGTGGACAAGGTCGTCAAGGGATTCGGCCTGTCCACCATGAGGGAACGGGCCGAGCTTTCCGGCGGCACCTTTGCCATTGAATCAGAAGATAGAGGAACAATCATTCGGGCCACCTGGCCTTGCACATGACTCAAATCAGACCGTTTGACTTTTAGGACCGATCAAATTATATTCCAAGTCTAAATCCCCCTCAATCCCCCTTTTTCTAAGGGGGAAGTCTTTCTCCTCCCTTTGAAAAAGGGAGGCCGGGAGGGATTTATAAAAGCTTTTTCAAACAACTAAATTGATACAGTTTTTGTAGATTCTTACAAAATATCATCTTGGGATTGATGGACTTGTAAAAAGTCGGAGACCGCTGAATCCTTCTATAGGCGATAGAACAGAACTTAGGAATCGGAGAACACAATATGGCCTTTCCAAATTCGGGCCGCCTGACCTTGTGGTTCTCATTCTGCCGCAGTTGGGGCATTAAATCTATTAAAATACTCAAAAAATTTAATTGATCTTGACTTTTGTAGGAGCGCCATTAAAATGGTAGATGTCTTAGATTTGTAACTGATTTGTAACTTGAGGAAAGTCTCAACCGCCCTTGGCCTTGATTTCGTTGAAGACGAACGCCCCTTCAGGGAAACGATCCTCAAGTATTACGCTCCTGGCATCGCAGAAAATGAAAACCTGCCCATAGAACAACCTGAGAGATAAATTCTCCAGATTGAACATTGTTAGAATAGAAAAGCGGAGAACAGAACATGGCCCTTTTAAATTCAGCCGAGAATCCGGAAATAAAGGTATTGATCGTCGAAGATAATGACCGATTCCGTCAGGCCTTTAAAGACAACCTGCAAATAGTCAGTCCTGAACTCCTCATCCAGGAGGCGATCGAAGGGAAGGAATGCCTGGAAAAGGTGGAGACCTTCCGCCCCCAATTGGTCTTCATGGATATCCGGTTGCCCGGGGAGAACGGTCTTTCCCTGACCAAAAAGATCAAGGCCAACCATCCTGAAATGCTGGTCGTCGTCCTCACCAGTTATGACAACCCGGAATATCGGGATGCGGCCCTGCAAAGCGGGGCCAGCCGTTTTGTTTCCAAAGACTCTTTAAATTTCGAGGAGATGGCGGCGCTGATTAAATCGATTTAATTCGGGAATAGCGAGCGAATTCCGCAGCATTCCGTGGTTCAGCCGAGCGAACTTCAAATAATAGAAAGGTTACCTTGCGGGGAAACCCCGCCCTTGGTGCTTTAAGCTTCAACTTTCCATTAAGAATCGCATTGGGGCCTTGTCCCGAAAACTTCTTTGACTGCCATTACCGTCGGTAAGCCGGGCGGTCAAATCCACATCTCCATCGATGACGACTTCGAGATTAACATGATCGACTGGTCACCTGAATAGGTGAGGGTCACCTCTGAAAGCAAAAACAATACTTTGAAATTGAAGAAGTGAAACGTCCCTGCTGATGCGGTCAGGCGAGGATTGGGGAAATAACCAATGGTATTTAGGCCAAAATATACCATCACCGAAAAGATACTCAATAACCTTACTCTTATTGCCTCGGCCCGTGAGGTTGTCGAGCAGGCGCATCTGGTGCCGAGATGGGAGGCCTCGCTACGCAGGCAGGCTAAAATTCGTAACACCCATTCATCTACCGCTATCGAAGGCAATAAACTTACCCTTGAACAGGTCGAGGCCCTTGCCGAAAGCAAGGACGTTATCGAGGACCGATAAAGACAAAAAAGAAGTGCTTAATTATCTTGAGGCCTTGGATGCTGTTCATTCCTTTGCCGAAAAGGGCAAAATCAGGGTCGAAGACCTTTTGAATATTCACAGGATGGTTTCGAAAGACGTTTTGCGTGACAAAAGCAAAAGCGGTGTTTTTCGTGACCGGCAGGTTTTTGTGGGTAGGCGGGTTTTTGATGGCACCGGTTTTAAGGAAGAAGTGGAATATATACCCCCAAAGACCGAGGATGTGCCTCATCTGGTGAAAGAATTTATTGCCTGGCTGAATTCTCGATAAAACATGGGAAATAAACCCTGTTTTGCTTTCCGGAATTGCTCACTATGAAATTGCCAGAATCCACCCTTTTATTGACGGCAATGGTCGCACTGCTCGGCTTTTGGCCACACTCATTCTCTATTTGAGTGGGTTCGATCACCGCAGGCTTTTTGCCCTTGATGATTTTTATGACCGGGACAGGACAGGCGTATTATTCGGCCCTCAAGACAGCGCAGGAGAATAATGACGATATTACTAAATGGCTTGAATATTTCACGACAGGTGTCGCCTATTCAATAAACGAGGTTAAAGAAGCGATCTTGAAATTAGTCTCCAAGAAAAAACGCTCTTTAAAAACACAAATTTCTCTCACCGAAAAACAGATGGAGAATCGTTGAATTTATGAACGCGCACGGGCAAAGCCACGAATAAGGGTTTACAGGCCCTTTTTAAGATTTCAGCGCAAGCGATTCATAAGGAATTGGCCAAGCTGGTGGAGCTAAAGGTTATTAGGCCGGTGGGAGCCGGAAGGTCGTTATATTACATTTTAAGGTAACAAAAGCGGTTGATGATTAAGTTGATGATTGAGTTGATGATTATTCGTAATGACCTCGTAAAAAGTCTCTCTGGTCGTCACCAAGCCTGCCCTGGAATGTCTTTATCCGGGAATGAAAGCCAGGGTCCAGACGTCGTCCCGGCGCATGGCAGGAACCAGAACTCAAAATAATTTCCTGAATCCCGGCTTTCGCCGGAATGATTGGTTTTTAAACAGTCTTATCAAAGGTCCTTTTTTGAACCACCGCGACCTTCATTTCCTATCCTGATTCGAAGCCCACCATTTCGGCAGCACTGCCTAAGTTACAGGCGATTTCCAGGTAACCGCTGCTGCCGATCAAGGCCATTAAAGCGCCGGCCCTGCCCTGGGAATAGCTCTGAAGCAAGGCCGTGATGATGTGAGACTCGACCATAATCTTAAAGGATGGGCCGGACAAAAAGGGAAGAAGTGCTTCCCGGCTTATATTGGTAATCAGGTTGCCGAAATGATCGGCCCAGAGGACCTGGCCGATGATCCGGTTCTTTTTAATCTCCGGCTCGGGAAGGGAAAGTAAGACAGGATCGGATACCGGCGGGCCCATTTCCTCCAGGCGGATTCCTAAGCTCAGATGAGCGGCCACCGGGGCCAGCATGTCCCGACCGTGAAAGGTGGAAGAAATCTTCTTTAAAAAAAAGGCCCGGTTGGTCAATTGAATTATTTTGGCCTTGGGTTGTTCTTTAAGCACCAAAGTAAACAGGCCGTTATCCGGCCCGATCCAGATATGGTCTTTCCCCTTGATGCCGATCAGCCTCCGCTCTCCACCCACACCCGGGTCTACCACGGCCAGGTGGATGGTCCCGCCCGGGAAATAAGAAAAGGCGCTATTTAAAACAAAGGCCGCTTCCAGGAGACGATGATGAGACAGGGCGTGGGAGAGGTCCACCAGCCGGACGTCAGGATTAATCCCCAGGATCACCCCTCTCATGATGCCCACATAGGGATCCGTTAAGCCGAAATCGGTGCTCAGGGTGATGATCGACATGGGTGGTTCGAAAATGCGGTTCAAGGTTCAGGAAACCCCTCGACCCCTTGAATCCTTTATGTGAACTATGCCAATTTTCGCAATTCCTTTTTGAGAATCTTACCAACCAGGCTCTTGGGCAGGGCGTCCATAAATATCACTTCTTTAGGGACCAGGAAACTCTTGAGTTTTGTCCGGCAGTAATCCATGATTTCCGCCGGGGTGGCCTTCTGTCCGGGTCTCAAGACCAAAAAGGCCTTGATGTTCTCTCCGTAAATTTCATCTTTCATCCCGATCACGGCGGCCTCCGAGACCTTGGGGTGCATAAAAAGGACCTCTTCGATTTCCCGGGGAGAAATATTTTCCCCGGCCTTGATGATCAAATCCTTAACCCGGTCGGTGATCCAGTAATAGCCGTCCTCATCCCGGTAGCCCACGTCACCCGTGTGGAGCCAGCCTCCTCGGAGTATCTCAGCGGTATCTACCGGTTTATTCCAGTACCCTTTCATGAGCATGGGACCCCGGATGACAATCTCTCCCTGTGCACCTTCGGACAGCAGGTTGCCCTCGTTGTCCATGATCCCCATCTCGGTCCCCTTCATGGGCAGGCCGATGGAGCCGACTTTTTTCAGACCGTCCAGGGGATTGACCGAGTTGTTGGCCCCGGCTTCGGTCAGACCCCAGCCTTCGATGATTTCGGCACCAAAAACTTCTTTGAATCTGCTCCAGGTCTCCAGGGCCAGAGGGGCCGAACCGGAGATCCAATATTTGACTGAGCTCAGATCGTATTTTTGAGGTTCCGGGTATAAGAGCATATAGACATACATGGTGGGCACGCCGGACATGGTGTAGGCCCGGTATTTTTCGATGGCGGCAAAAATGGCCTCCAGGTTGAAGGTATTGAGGAGAACGCCCTTCCAGCCCTTCCGGAAGAGCCCGCCGTTCATGGTGGCGATTCCGTAAGAATGGCAAAGGGGAAGCACGCTGATGCTGGTCTTTCCGTCGGGCAATTGAATCGTTTCATATTGCATTTTGGCGTTGGCATAGAGGCTCAAATGGGTATGCATGACCCCCTTGGGCCGGCCGGTGGTCCCGGCGGTGTAGATCAGGGCGGCCAGTTCGTCATCCTCGGTTTCCACGATTTCCAAATCTTCAGAGCTGTCTTCCAGGAGCCGATGATAAGAAAGGACCCCTTCAGGGACCTGCCGGTCGATGAGGATCACGGCCTCCAGGCCGGGCGCCTTGGATCGGCCCGCCTGGATCTTGGGGAGAAAGTCCTGACTGCTGATGACCACTTTGGCCCCCGAATCCTGGTAAATATGGGCGGTTTCTTCCTCTCCGACCAGATAGTTTATGGGAACGACTACGGCCCCGAGCTTCCACACCGCCTGAAAACCCTGGAGGACCTCCGGACAGTTGGGCATCTGCAAAATGACCCGGTCGCCCCGTTTTACGCCCAGTTTTTTGAGGGCATTGGCCAGTCTTCTGGAGGCTTTCAGCATTTCCAGGTTGGTGATTTCCCGGTCCTCAAAGATGATACTGACCTGTTCCCCCTGTTCTTCGACCTTTTCTTCAGCCACTTTGGCGATATTCATTATTTCCCTCATCCCTTTGATTCTTGGGAGGAACGGGTTTGAAACCCGCTCCTCCATTCCCGCAAGGGCGGACTGAAGCCCTCTTTACAAATCCATCAAGTGTCCTACTTTTGTGGTGCCGAGGCAGCGCCAAGGGCTGCCAGGATCTCCTTCATGTGATTGATATGCTCGTCCATGTGGAACTGCGCCAGGGCCATGACAAACATGGCCAAAGTTGGATATTCCCCCATCGGCAATTCTTTAAACAGGGGAATATGGGCCTTGCGGGCCAACTGTTCATCAGACAGTCCGGTTACCAACTCCGCGATACTGCCGTATTCTTTGTTGAATTGGGAAAAAAGTTCGGCGAAGGTCATTTGGGGACGTTTCCCGGTGTAGTATGATTCAGCGGCCTCTATATCTATGCGAGGGGTGTCCTGGGTAAGGATGGCCTGAAAGGCCGGCAGGAGACCGATTCCTTCAGGGCCGGAAAGGTGGGAGATGATCTCTTTGGGAGACCAGCGGCCGGCCGGGGCCCGGGAGGCCTTGGCCTCATCAAGACCTGCACAAACCCGGTTCATTTCTTCCAATTTTTGACGAATCGTTTGCGCCAATCGGGCGCCTTCAGCAGATGCCATGTGCGTTCCTCCTTTTAAAAAATTTAATTCCTATTTCTAATTTTATAATAACGTCTCCCGGGGACTTCGTCAAAAAGAAAATGAGGCCAGGGCTCTATGCGGATTCTCTCCATTATAGTGGAGCGGGAGTCGTTATCGAACCAATCGATATCTTTCGGCCAGATCCTTATAATCCAAGCCAAAGGTCGTCAACAATTCGGCAGCAGCCTTTAACAACATTTCCAGATACTTTTTCTGGTCATAGTCCTCTCCTCCTTCGACAAAAGGGGCGGGTAGAATTTTTTCTTCTCCACTCGAAATCGCACTATCCCGAAGGAGATAACCTATCTTTTGCCCGGGATGGATGGTCAGCCCGACCGACTCAAATTGTTCAAGGGCCATGGCCGAGGGGGTATTGACCCGGTATTCTTCCAGGGTCCGGCTAATACGGCGGGAGATGACCAATTCCTGAGTCTCCACCCGGCCCTCTTTGAGCCGGGCCACATAATCCCCCAGATGGTCCAGCATCTCGGGCAGCTTGTTTTCCAGGGATTTTCGGTCAAACGCTGTGGCCATAACCCGCAAAAGGTCTGTCTGGGCCTCTTTAATAAAAGGAGGGATGTCATGACGACAGCAGGCAATCCCGCGGGTCTTGAGGCTCCCATCTTTGAAAAGCCCAAAGTAGCGGTTAGGGACCGGGCGATTGGCATGGACCTTAGAGGGGAGAAAGATAATCCAGTGGTAGATCCCTTCCAGGTTTATGGGCACTTTGCTTATCGTTCCAATCTCGGTTAAAAGATCCATGATACCGGCCTCGGTAAGCCCCGGGCCTTCAATCCAGAGGGAGTCGGTCAGGCCGTGAAGGACCCGGTAGCCTCTATCTTCCGCGCATTCCTTGGCCAGGAAGAGCTTGTCCCGGCCAAAGGCGGTTATGGCTTCGTGGGCCTCGATACGGCCAAAGCGGGCATTCTTATATCCCGTGTACCCGAAGCAGGTGACCAGGATCCATTTGAGGGCCTTTTGAAAGGACTGGTAGGTTTCCTTTGAAGGATGGTTGGCCTTAATCCGGGCCTTGAGTTCAGCCCTGAGTTCTAATATCGGGTTTAAGGTTTCAGGGATTAACCCCCTTCTTCTTTTACAGATATTGTATCCCACTTCCGGGACCACCGGCCCCGGACAGCAGGAACAGAGCATGGTCTCCGGGGAGATGTTGTGCTGGACCATAATGTTCGGGTACATGGAGGCAAAATCGATTTCAGCGACATTTTCCCTGAGCCCTATGGGGGGTTGAAAAACCAGCCCCCCTTTATCGGCCACCAATAAGTCCCAGGCGGTCTTAAAAGCCTCGGGTCTTCCTTTTTTCCAGGGAATGAGGATTCCCTTGCGGACGGCCCGGTCAAGCTGCATGGAAGTAATCGCGGTCCCAGGAGAGGACCTGGCCAGGGTTTGAACGGGAATTTTAGTCAGCCGGGAGATAAAAAGGGTTCCTTGTAAACCGGCTTCGCGAAAAAAGAAGGAGTTGTTCTCGATCGATGTGGAACCGACCGTATAAGGGGAAGCTTGAACTTTGATAGATAATCTGGCCATAGCTGAAATACGACCTCGACCGGCCGACAGATCTCCTCAAAGGTGGATGGGGGTCCCGGTCAAGGGCCAGGGGAATTTTTTCCCTTTGAGCCCAGTTCCAAAGTATGGGCAGGATCCGGTCATCTCCCTTTCGGGAGACAATTAAATCAGGATCGAGGTCCACCAAATAGGCATTGAGGCTTTCTAAAAGCTCGGCCGGTCTCGATCCGTCCAGTTCAAAGGATCGGCCCTCAGCGATTAATTCGAGGCTATTTCCCCGCTCAAGCGGGATTTGCGGGTGCCGGGTCAGACCGAGTTCAATCGTCTTGAAGGGGGGAAGTGCGGCATCGGGGTTCCAGGGAGAGTCCAGGATTTCCAGGCCGAGGAGCCTTTTTTCTTCCCATTGGAGTTGACAATAGCATAAAGGGAAGAGGCCTTTTTCATAGGCATAATACTGGGGGATGGCCAGGTCACAGTTGTAAAAGCTGAGGCCTTCCGGAAAGCGGGAGAGAACGTTTTGGATTTGAAAAAGCCTTTGAAGAGAGCCGACTTCGAATTCCAGAACCTGGATAAGCTTTCCACTCCAGAATTCTCTCCGCTTGGTCCAGC
The DNA here is from genome assembly GCA_963821645.1 of uncultured delta proteobacterium. Classification (GTDB taxonomy): domain Bacteria; phylum Desulfobacterota; class RBG-13-43-22; order RBG-13-43-22; family RBG-13-43-22; genus RBG-13-43-22. The sequence goes on from CAWGEQ010000045.1 coordinate 29,717, forward strand.
CCGTTCGGCGGATTTGGAAAGAGAGGGTTTTTTCAAGGGCCAGCAATTTCCTCGGGCTGCCCTGGGCATAGAAGCGGTAGGGGAAAGAATCGGTCAGGCAAAGGAGCGTTCCCGATTGAAGCCGGAACCAGAGGATTATGAGGTCATCCCGGACATAGAGATCAATCAGCCAGCCGCGAGCAGTCATATCTATAAAACTTATTTGCTCAAGGATTTAAAGGGCGGTAAACCCCGATCACTCTCCCCAGGACCGCAAAAGAGGACAGGTCTTCCTTCTTGAGGATCAGGGGTTTCATTGCCGGATTATCACCCTTCAAAGTCACTTGATCTTTTTGCTGATAGTAACGTTTGAGGGTAACCTCGTTGTCCAGGCGAAAAACCCCGATGGCCCCCTCCGGGATCCTTTGTTGGCGGCGAACGATGACCTGGTCCCCAGGGAGGATAAAAGGACTCATGCTCTCCCCCCGGACCCGGAGAAGGAAGACCTCTTCGCCTTTGGTCCATCCCTCGGGAAGGGTAACATAGCCTTCGGCGGATTCCTCGACCTGCCGGGGATCTCCTGCCGGAATAGCCCCATAAAGAGGGACGGTGCGCAAAGGTCCGGAAGACCGGGTCAGGCTTACCCCGCGGGAGCGGTTGGGCTCTCGCTGCAAATATCCTTTCTTGATCAGGGCCTTGAGGTGATCCTGGATGGTATTGGGATAGACCTTGAAATGGCCGGCCAGCTCCCTAAGAGAGGGCGGGTAGCCATGTTGGTTCTGGTAATCCCGGATCAAGGCCAAAATTTCTTTCTGTCGGGCGGTAAGAGGATTCATGATTTTATTATATACTGTTCTTTTGTACAGGTGTCAATAAGGTTTCAAGGGTTCGAGGGTTTGTTTCAAAGCTCTTTGTAATTCTTAGATTTCCCTGACCTTGAAACCTTGACCCCTGAACCTTCACTCATCGCCAAATAGTTTGGAGATGAGCCTAATTATATACTTTTTACAGGTGTCATAAAAATTGGCAGTGAGTCGATGGGTCTAAAAGGAGCCTTCCATTGTAAAACACCGCTGATGCTTATTTTAGGCCATAGGCCAGGAAAACCATAGAAAGGGAGACTTGATTCATGGAAAAAACCGCAGAGACAGCAGAGACAAAGGATAAAACCATTTCGATTCTCGGTATTGCCGGTAGTTTAAGAAAAAACTCTTTCAACAAGGCCCTCTTGCGGGTAGCGGCAGAGTTGGTGCCCGAAGGTGCCGGACTTGAAGTCTTTGACCTCGACGGCATACCGCCTTTTAACCAGGATCTTGAAAGCCAACCCCCGGACAGGGTCAAGGAGTTCAAAAAAAAGATCAAGGCGGCCGATGCCATCCTGATTGTGACACCGGAATATAACTACTCGATCCCCGGTGTACTCAAGAATGCCATCGATTCCGCTTCACGGCCTTACGCGGATAACGCCTGGAATGGTAAACCGGTGGCGGTCATGGGCGCATCAATAGGCATGCTCGGCACGGCGCGGGCTCAATATCACCTGCGGCAGAGCTTTGTCTTTCTGAACATGTTCCCCATAAATCAGCCCGAGGTCATGGTACCGTTCGTGGACCAGAAGATTGACCAGAATGGCCGTCTGACGGATGACAAAACGAGGGAAAAAATAAGGGAATTGCTTGCTGCCCTGATCGCCTGGACGAAGAGGCTAAGACCAGCCTGATCCGAACAGACCTCGACGATGCAGGTTAGGAAGGCCACGCACGACAGTGGACGCAGTTCCGAAGATATGATTAATATGGCCTTAACCAGGGCGTAAAAATAGTCTTGTCCGGTTTTAACTTTTTTGTCCTTTTGAGGGTCTTATTTAAAAAAGCCGGTTTGAACCCGTTGCCTGTTACAGACCGGCGGGAGGATAGAATATGAAAAAATTCATTAGTCTGTTAAGCATCCTTTTTTTGTTAACCCTGTTCGTGCCGCTTAAACAGGCCCAGGCTGACCGAGGGTCTGGAGGATCCCATGGATCCGGGTGGGCATGGAGGATTTCGTGGATCTGGAGGGCACGGTGGATTTAGAGGCCATGGGGGATTTCGTGGATTTAGAGGGCATGGAGGATTCTTCCCCGGATTGTTTATCGGCGGTGCCCTTGGCTGGGGCCTGGGGCCTTATTATTACCCTCCTGACTATTATTATTATCCGCCTCCACCAAATTATTATTATCCACCTCCGCCGGATTATTATCCGCCTCCGCCGACCTATGGTTATCAGGCTCCGGCCGAAGGGAGTCAGGTGCCACCGGCGGCAAGCCAAGGATCTGGTAGTAAGATGTTCATCTATCCACGCCAAGGTCAAAGCGAAGAGAAAAAGGCCAATGATTTTGACAAGTGCCATGACTGGGCTGTTGGTCAGACAGGCTTCGATCCGGCAAAACCACCCGTTAGCGCCCCCAATGCTCAGACCATCCAAAAGAGCGATGACTATTTCCGGGCGATAAGTGCCTGCCTCGATGCCCGCGGGTATACCGTGAGATAGTCATACTGTGGTGTTCTGAATATAAGCTTACCGGGCTCGGTGGTTTGGTAATCACGATCACCGAGCCCGGGTGTTTAGCCTAAATATTATCAGATTAATCATCCCGCTTCTCTTTTGTCCCCGTAGCAAGAGGCTGGGAACGATCGAGTTTACGGAGCGGGAACGACCCGGAGGGCTTCGTGAGGGACAAGGATTTGAAGGATATCGTAAACCGCCGCTCCCTGAAGTCTTAACTCCTCTTTGTCTTCCTCTGACAGTGCCTTGTCTATGACTAAATGGGTCTCTGTTATCTGCCTTATTGTGCCCCACCCCGGAATCAATGACCCTTCGGATACTTCATAATCCTTGCCCGATATTTGTATCCACCCGGTTTCCTGGCCGCTCGACTTTCCCAAATAATGAAGCTCCTGGGCGTCAACCAGAGAAGTAAAAGCGAGCAAGAACGCAAGAAACGAAAAGGATAGAACGATAGGTTTCATTTCTATTCTCCTCTTTATTGTTCCGGCGCCAACTCCCCTTCGATTCTGGTGAAAGGCTCAGGGAGTAGGAATGACGCAGAAACACAAGGCCCGTACCTTGAAAGACCAAGATAAACAGAAATGTAGATAGAGAAGGTTGGCACGCCCCTGTAGATCATATTGGAAGTGACTCGCCGCTTAAGCGCCCCGGTGGAAGGGTCTACAAGAAAGTCATTCACGTTCCCGTAGACGTAGAAATCGTAGTTCCTGGGGATGGAATCGATGTTTCCGGAAGGCACCTCAACAGAATTGCTTATCCTCCAGGAGAAGGCATAGTTAGACTGATCCTGCAGAAGTACAAAGCGACTGTATTGAGGACCCGTCGGTGCAGCCTGCTGCTGTGAAACCTTAAAGTCGAACAAAGATCGGACGAGGCGACTTGAGGGACGGAGAGATCATAGGTCTTGATGAATGCACCATAATCTATGAATGCTCCAAAAAGGTCCTGAACATTGTCGTGCGTCACGTCCCTTTGTTTATGGGTTGAATCAAACGGAGGGAAGGCTCCGAGGTCCGCCACATGGTAGAGCGATTGCTGGAAACAATCGTAATCGCTTCCGTTGCCGAAGGTCAAGGGGTCCGGCTCCAACAGGTCTTTTCCCCCGACCATGATCGCCCCGTCCTCCTGGCCCAGCTTCCCTTGCCAGACCACCCAAAGAAAAATGTCCGCGGAATTGGTTGGGATCGAATTGGTCCCGGTAAAGTCAAAGGCAAGTTCCTGAGGGTCACGGCTTAGATCAACACTGAGGGGTGCGGAGACCGCATAGTACGGCTCAGAAACGTTCGCGAAAGGATTTTCAAAAAGATTCCCGCTGAGGGGCTTGCGATAACGAACCACAGCCCACATCTGCCCCGGTCCCTGGGTATTTTCATTTGTATTGGGATAGTCGGTGTCATTACTGACTTTGAACCGCAACTTGGTGAATGACCCCGTATTCCCTTCCTGGTACGTGGCCAGGGCATAAGCAAACCGGTCCGGGGCCTCGATCTTTATCTTGCCCCGAAAGAAGTAATCGAGGATCCCCGCGGAATAGCCGACGGCCCGTGGGAGCAGATAGCCCGCGTAGTCCTGGTAGACCCGGTCATCCAGCGTATAACTGATAGAAGAAGTGGAATCGTAGAGTGAATTCACGCGCACCATGTGCATTATCCCTGCGCCGTCACCCGTCTTGGAAAGATACCTGGCAATCTTCCCGGTTCGAGGGTCGGTCTCGCTCGGTCCAAGAACCAGCCTGTCGATAGCCGGCAGAGGCAACTCGGAATTTTTAAAAGCCCATTAGGCTTATTGTGTCTTCGCTGAAAAAGTTGGCGTTGGTGAACTCAGCAAGCCCTATTTGCCGTTTGAATCTCTGGGGGGATTGGTTCCATTGTAGAGTTCGTATCCCATAACCAAACAATGGGAACGGGAGCCTTAGCATCTCCAGTCGGTTGCTGAAGGATTGATTTTTCAAAATCGATAACACCAGAAATAAGCTGACGATTCTTCAACACAAAATCTTCAAACGTGTGACCGAAAAGATGAATATCATCTCGCGCATGCGGAATAGAGGCCGTAGTCAGCCACCAGGTGCATAACCTGACCCAATGTTTGAAAGGTCTCGGCAAAAGACTCCTCCCGTTGTTTCTCCGTCGGTGCAAGCAGGGCAGCCAAGTATGAATTCCTTCCGTCAAACCAGGAGGCTTTTCTCCCCGGTGATTGGTTCCGATCTTGAGCCCAATAAATCGAGGAATCATCAAAGGTCTTGAGGCCGGCTTGACCCCAGGAACGCAAAGGCTGGTGGAAGTGCCTGCGGGAACGGGTCATTCCACCCAGCATCTCACCCTATCCAGTTACGGAACCACAGTTGGTCCTCGGCGATTCCACCCTCACTAATCCAGTCTATTATCCTTGAGCCTACCCCTTGGCTATTACTTATTTCTGTATACAACCCCGATAGAAAACCGAGTGTATCCTTTCAGATAGCTATCAAGCGTCGGTGTAGCCATGCGCAGCAACTTCGTTAATATATCTATGAGATATCAGTGGCGAAGGCATGACCATGAGAGGGGAAAAGCAGAATAGCCCAAGTGATGCAAGCCGCAAGTGGCAGAACTTGCCTTGGCTTCAGACCCATTTTCAAGTCCTCCTTTCTCAGTTCAACCTACTCATTATAAGGCGGAATTCCTATGGCCTTCGACTCCATGTTTATCAGACGCATAAGATTCGGGATCTTCTTCCTGGGAACTTGAAGCGGAAGAGCCCCTCGAATTACCTTGAGCCGCTCCGCCTTTGTCTTCAGGCACGGTAACTCGATGGTCAGCTCCTGCTTTCGCCATCATCTCAAGGAGTTCCGGGTGCTTGCCGCCGAGGGGAACGGGGGACTCAAATGGTATATCGGGGATAAAATCCATAGCCCGGATAAAAGATAGTCAATGCGTGGACCGTCTACCCAGGCCGGGATTAAACTCATCGGAGGATGCGCCCGACTACGAATCTTCCATTCTCGTCGGTTAATACCTCCTCGGAGTCCAGATATGAATACCCATAGCCTGCAACCCCTGGCGTTTTGTTCTCCCAAATCGCCAGGACTACTGCTCCCATCCAGTGGCTGCTTGGTTTCCGCATCGATCACCCTGCCCCTGTAAGGTCCCCCGGCAAACAGGGGATGGAATAAGCCAAAGGCCGGAACTGACAGGAAAAGCAAGGCTGATATGAGCAGCATAAAGGGAATTCTCTCCGACAATCGCTTCATATTATTTCTCCTGTTTCAAAACTCCAGAATGCGCCAAACACCATCCTCATCGACACCAAATCGTACCAGATAGGATAATCCCGCCCCGTTCCATTTCATATTCCGCTATATCCTCCCCCTTCATCTCAATAAAGGTAATATTGGTGAGCACCTGATCGATTTCGGATAAAGGAATTTAAATTGCTGAAGGCTTTTTCGTAGTCTGATCTCCTGCTGATCACAATATATTTCAAGGCGCTCTGGATGTTCCCGCTACGCAGGGCATTCTTCATGGCGGTCCACTTGGACTGCAGGAGCGGATCTAACTCGGTTTGGGAGGTGACCCAAAGAATGGCTGATCTGGTGTAAGTATTGTTTGACTTGTCGACAACAGTAACCTTCGGGAAATATAGTCCCGGGACCTGATAGGTAAATTGCTTGTCCTTCAGCGTGGTTCCCTGAAAATCAGTGGTTCCGTTTCCTTCGGCATCAAAATCGATGCGCAAGACCGGTTCCAGGCAATTCATGTCAAAGACCACGGTAAGAGGTGCCGGGCCCGTGACCGGATAGGGCAGGAGAGTGAGGGTTGGTTGTTCGGTAGCCGGAATCTGAACGGTCACGGGAATGGTCTGGCTGCCCAGGGTATTACCCAGAGCATCTTTGACCACAGCCGTCAAGGCCGTTACGGTCTCTTCTAATAGTACATGAACCGCGAATTGTCCTGAATCAACAAAGGCCACATGACCATTGACGGCCACACCAATTTCGGTGCCTGAGGGCACATTGACAAAGCCACGGACCAGCACGAAAAAGTCATTGATGACTGCGCCCGAGGTGATCGAGGTAATCGAAACGACGCCGCTGCCGGAAGGGATCGTAGTGAAGTTGTGCTGTTGCGACCAGTAACCCCCTTGGCCTGAACTCCCTTCGGCCCTGACCTGCCAGTAATAAACCGCGCCCGGGTTGAGGGCCGTACCCGGCATAAATAACGTTGAAGTTGACGTGGTGTTGATCACACATTTGCTGCATCGAGTATCGGTTGGACCGGTCGGCAGAACCGATGGCACCTTAGCCACCATGATACGGTAGGAAGGGGCACCGGTAACCTCCAGCCAGCGAAACGCCGGTGTCGTCGGAACGCCGATAGCACCGTCAGACGGGCTGCTAAGCGTTGGCGCGGGGTAAATGTTCACGGTAGTAAAGCTCGATTTGGCGGTCCAGGTGCCTCCGGAGCTTCCTTCTGCTCTGACTTGCCAATAATAGACCGTGTTGAGGGCCAGGGCAGTTGCAGGGGCGAAAGAGGTCGTTGTCGAGGTCGCGTTGATCACACAGCCGGAACAGGTGGTCGCGAAAGGGTCGCTTGGCAGTGCGGCCTGGCTGGTGGCCGCCATAATGCGGTAGGAAGTGGCTCCAGACACAAAAGACCAACTGAAGCTTGGTGTTGTTGGAACATTCGTTGCACCGTTGGCCGGATTATAGATAGCAGGCGGCGGAAGTGTCGGATCGGTCGTGAAGCTCCACTGTTCAGACCAGGTGCCAGGCTGCCCCGAACTCCCCTGAGCCTTGACCTGCCAGAAGTACTTGGTTCCACGACTAAGCACAGTTGAACTTGGGTAAGAGGTGGTTGTTGAGGTCGAGTTGATCACGCAGCCTGGGCAGACGTTTACCCATGGTCCTACTGGTAGATCCGTCTGATTGGGAGCCGCCATAATGCGGTAGGAAGCGGCTCCAGGGGCAGCCGACCAACTGAAGGCCGGGGTCGTGGAAATTCCCGTCGCCCCGTTAGGAGGCGACGAAAGCAGAGGTGGAGCAAAGCCGGGGTCGTCAATTAGGGTCCAGAGAAGAGACTTGATCCTGTTCAGGCTTTGACTGTTGGAACTGAACTGAGTCGCCACATTTCCGGCGATTTGAACCCCAACCGTAGCGTTTCCTCCTCCCGAGGCATATCTGCAATTACCGCCAAAGGACGTGTCCGCATAATTAAAGAGAATATTGCTGCTGCCTTCAAAAAATACCACCTGGAATTTTACACTTGAGGGGTCCGTGTTACAGGAACCATGCCTGACATCCCGCCACTCGACCACCAGTTCCCTGTTGGGTGCGCTTCCGGTGACCGCCCAGAAAACGTTCTGAGCCGTCCCGGCTATCGGGAACAGGTCGTCCCAGAATGGCGCCACCAGGGTATCAATAACTGGGGTTGGGATGGAACTTTTCACCGATGATGAGAATGGTGCGGTGAAACTCACATTCCCGTTGCTGCTTACAAAGAGTTGATTGTAGCTGCTTCCGCCGAAGAGAATGGGATAAGGGAGAATTGATTGAGGCGGTGGCATTATCGCCCAGATTGAGGCTGGTTCCCGTAATGGTTCTATAGGGCGACGAGGTCGACTGAGCCCGGTAGTTTTTGAGGGCATCAACCGTCAGAACATCGCTTCCGGGAAAAGTCAGTGTATATGTCCCTCCACCAGGAGGGGCCCATTGACCGGAATAGACGCCATCTCCTGCATCCTGATCAAAGCCCTGGCCGTTATCCAACAGGGATATGGTCTGGTTTCCCGGATTAGGATTAATAGTGACTGGAACCTCCCCATTAGGTGTGGCACAATTAATATGCAGGGCCGCAAGATTGACCGGCATTCCAACGGATGTTGAGATTCGGTCGCTAATGGGGCGCAGGCGAGACAAGACGGTTGAGTTATTACATATCAAGGCCCCTCGGGCATTGACCCTCTTTCCGGTGACAGTGCCGGACGGACTGGAGACATTATCTCCTCCGGCCAGGATCAGGTTCTTGATGGCCTTCCAATCAAGTTGAGGATTATGGGCCTTAAGCAGGGCGACAACGCCACTTACGTGTGGGGCGGCCATGGACGTGCCGCTCATAAATTGATAACTACTGCCCGGGATAGTGCTGAGGATTGACATCCCCGGGGCGCCCATATGGACCGTTCTTCTGCCGCGATTGGAGAAGTACGCCAGCCCATCAGAGCTGTCGGTGGCAGCGACCGAGATAATGTTGGACTGATAGTTGCTTGCAGGATAGGTCGGGGTGATGTCGCTATTAAGTGTGAAATTGCCTGCACACGCAATAAACAGGATGCCGCTCTTTCTGTGCTCCTCAATGGCGTCATACAACCCTTGTGAGAATGGGCCGGGCCCGGTCCCGTTATAATCCACGATGAGCCAGCTATTATTCGTGGCAACGATATTCACTCCCCTTTCTTTCATTAGCTTGAAATATTCCATACACTCAATGGCACTGCTGATCGGCCCGAAGCTATCGGCACCCAGGAATTTGCAGGCAAGAATAGATATGTTCCAGTTGACCCCGGCTACGCCGATCCCATTGTTTCCGACTGCGCCGATGATGCCCGCTACATGACTTCCATGGTCGTTATCGTCCATAGGGTCAGAGTCATGGTTGACCGTGTCGATGCCATGGCAGTCGTCGATATACCCGTTCCCATCGTCATCGATGCCATTTTTGTTGCAATCCAGAGAGTTACGCCACGTATTGGCGGCCAGGTCCGGATGGTTGTAGTCGATTCCGGTATCAATGGTCCCCACAACCACATTGCTGCCCCCCGTGCTTAAGTCCCAGGCGCCGGGCGCATTTATTTTTTGGAGACCCCAAAGAGAATTATAAGATGGATCATTGGGGAGAGTCTGAGCCTGTGCGATATAGTTCGGTTCGGCGTAGAGGACATCCGGATTTTTCCGATAAAGTCGTATCGCTTCTTCCACGGTCATTGTTGCCGGTATTTTCACCAACTCCAGGCCTCGGACAATCTTGAATTCCTTCATCCGCTTCGCGCCCAAGCGGACGTGAATATTCGTTTTTGCCTGGGAGGCAAGGCCATCCCTGAACTTCACAAGGACTTCATTCTCCACGTAGGGATGCTTTCGCGTTCCACCAGTTTCAGCGGAAAAACCTGACCCCGGTAAAAATAAGGTCATTTCAATAACCAGAAAAGCGATGACAAAGAGGCCGAGATTCTTACTCATTCATTCTACCCATCTTTTGACTGTCCGTTTTGATTCTGTTTATTTTATAGCCCATATTCCATCTGACCCCCGAAATGAATGGTGGATACAAAACAGGCCTTATGCGGCCTCCTGTCGTGAGAATCGGTATCTGATCCGCTGCCTGGTGTGTTTGAAATTGTCAGATGAGTAAGCGTTGGAAACTGAGAGAGCGGGAGTGGACAGGAACAGAAGTTCTGTCGATGGTTTGAAGGAGATTTTAATAAAAATGCCCGGTAACCAAGCAAAACAGAGGAAGCGGCTTACGGATAAGGAATCCACAACCATACTCCTTCCGGTTCGAGGAGAGAAGCATCGAAGACGCGACCGAGAAATAGGCCGCTGTTTCTAAAGGAACTACGTGACCAGGAAATCTCCCGGCGATTTTCCCTAAAAGATCCCGGTGAGGCAGATGCTAAAGTATGCCGGCTATTGATAATGTGAAAGTTTTTCTGTATCAGAAAAAAAACCTTATGTCAACAGAAAAATA